>JAZUDH010000098.1:0-104683 GCA_045639565.1 Lachnospiraceae bacterium | reverse complement strand
ACGACGAGGTAGATAGGGCCAAGGTGTAAGTACAGTAATGTATTCAGCTGATGGTTACTAATAGGTCGAGAGCTTAACCAAAAAGGTGTTATCCTAGGATTGAAAAATTCTTTCTGTGTTCAGTTGTCAAGATTCATTGATTTAAGGACATCATTTAGATGTCCTTTTTTTTATTGTTAATTCCTATATGCTAGAATTAACTCAAATCGTATGGCGGTTAATTAGTTGTTTATTATATGGTTAATATTCGGCTAATATTTCAAAATTAACGCCTCATTAATTGATTTTTTGGTACAATTTGATATAATTTTACCAAGAGTTTAATGAATAGTATTGTGCCAAGCACGGATAGGAGTAATAAATGGATACAAAAATTCTTCTTGAGAATGGTACGAACGAGCTTGAGGTTCTTGAATTCGTTCTCGACGGAAATTCATATGGCATAAACGTAGCCAAGATTCGAGAAATTATACCTTACGCTGAAGTAACACCAGTTCCCAATTCACATCCTAGTATTGAAGGTATATTCATGCCACGTGATGTTATGATCACTGCAATTGATTTAAAAAATTGCCTTCAGAGAGGTAAATCCGAACCTGGCGGTCTTTTTATCATTACTAATTTTAATAAGCTTGATATAGCTTTCCATGTTGATTCTGTTATCGGTATTCATAGAGTTTCATGGAAAGATATTATTAAACCTGGTTCAACCATCTCTACATCTGAAGAAGGTATTTCTACAGGTATCATAAAGATTGATGAAAAGCTGATTATCATTCTTGACTTTGAAAAGATAGTTTCAGATATTAATCCTGATACAGGTTTGAAGATTCAGGAAATTGACTCATTAGGACCTCGTGAACGTAGTGAAGTTCCTATCCTTATCGCAGAAGACTCTGTTCTTCTTAATAAGTTAATAGTAGATTCACTTAAGAAAGCCGGATATGTTAATCTTATTCACACAGAAAATGGTCAGGAAGCTTACGATATTATCTGTGATTGTAAGGAGAAGGGATCTCTTGAAGAGCATGTTCAGTGTATTATTACTGATATCGAAATGCCACTTATGGATGGACATAGACTTACAAAGCTAGTTAAGAGTGATGATGCAACAAAGCACATTCCTATCATTATTTTCTCATCATTAGTTAACGAAGAAATGAAGAGAAAAGGAGAATCTCTTGGTGCTGATGCTCAGCTTTCTAAACCTGAAATCGCAAGACTTGTTCAGGAAGTTGACAAACTAGTAATGAAATAACTATTATAAATAAATAGTAACCTGCAGGCGGGTCAGTAAGACCCGCCTTTTAAAATATTATGACTGGAATTGGGAATTATGGCTTTTGATATTAATGATTACGAAATGGTGCTAATAGGAATAGGTGAGGAGTTTGACAATAGTAATGATGTTCTATCCTCATATAATAATCTTGCTCGTATCTTAGCGGGGAAGAATTATTTTATTGTTTCACTATGCATGGATGATGAAATATATAAAAGTGAGTTAAAGTCTGACAGGATTGTATCGGTTCTGGGTGGTAAAAGATTTAAGCAGTGTATTGATGCATGCACAACTGAACTTTATGATCCTTCTTTTGAAATTTGTCCTTACTGTGGAAAAGAACTTGTATATAATAACATTTTAGCTGAAAACTATGTT
The DNA here is from genome assembly GCA_045639565.1 of Lachnospiraceae bacterium. Taxonomy (GTDB): domain Bacteria; phylum Bacillota; class Clostridia; order Lachnospirales; family Lachnospiraceae; genus UBA1258. The sequence goes on along the minus strand of JAZUDH010000098.1, from coordinate 103,023 downwards.
GAAGAAGGGTACCTTCCTATGTGGGAAAAGCACAAAAAATGGCTGGTAGGTACATTAAACAAATCTATTTTGGTATTAGAACTAGGTGTATCTATGAAGTTTCCGCAGATTGTAAGGTGGCCATTTGAAAGAATTGCATTACTAAATAATAAAGCTCATTTTGTAAGAGTCAATGCTAAGCTTCCTCAACTTAATGCTGAGTTAAAGGATAAGGGTGAGAGTATCCACCAAGACTCTGTTGAATGGCTTAAATCATTGTGATTTAAAATACTGTATGATAAACTTTATTTGGAGAGATAATAATACTTATTAAGGGGTCTTTATGAACGAGAATGAGGATTACTTAGAGAGCCTGCTCAAGGCTGCAGCTAATAATGACAACCCTGATTCTGCTATTAGCCGAGTCAGAGAAATCAGTAAAAATGTAGCTGTCAAAGAAGAACCTGAAGTAGCTGATATTAATTCGGGAGTGTCTGATGAAAATAGTTCAGACCTTGCGGATTTATTGTCGTCTAGAGAGAGTACTGATTCATATGAGGCTATTGCTGAACCTATAGAGCAAGCTGAAGAATCGGATTTAGGAACAGAATTAGGAGATTTTTCGTCGAATACAGTACAAAATGAGCCTGAATTAGATTCTGTAACTAATCTTAATGTAGATAATAGTACTGATATTGTAAACAAAGACGATACTATTTCTTCAGAGGATATTAGTGCATTACTAGATATTGAAGAGCAAAATGATTCTATTGAGCCTTTGGAAGCTTCTTCTGACAATTCAGTTGAAGTAGAGGAAGTCGATATTGATTCTTTATTATCAGATGATCCAGGAGTAGTGAGCGATTTCCCAAGCGATGATGAATTAAATGCTGTAAGTAATATAAGTGAAAACGTAGAATCTATCGAAGAGACAAATTCTGAAAATATAGATATAGACAGTCTATTGAGTAGTGACTTTTCAGGTGAAATTGAGCTTTCTGAAGAAGATGCACTTGCTTTAGAAAATGGTTCAGAAACAATTTCTTCGGACGCACTTACAGAGAGTGCAGACTTGCTGGATGAAGACGTTGGTGCAGATTTCAATATGAGTGAAATCGAATCCTTAATTAGTGAAGAGAATAGTATTGAGACATTAGATGAATCTTCAGATTCGGTTACAGATATGTCTGAAGAAGACATTAGTAAGATGCTCGATGCTGCCAGCTCAATTGATGAAGCTAACCAAGATGGAGAAGTTGCAATTGATTTAGAAGATATGGCCTCTTTGGAAAATGAGTTTGGCATTTTTGAAAAGAATGACATTTCTCAGGGAGAAGCAGATGAGTCTGGAGAGCTACAGGAGATATCCAGCTTATTAGATTCTATTGATAGCAATGAAGTTGTACAAGATAATGACGATGAGATGCTTAATCTTCTCAATGAGGCTGTTGCCAAATCTGTTGAAGAGGATGAGCTTGAAGCGGTCTTAAAAAGCGAAAATGAAGAAGCTGAGGCTGAATCCGAGGCCGAAGCTGGCGGCAAGAAGAAAAACAAAAAGAAAAGGAAGAAAAAGGAAAAATCCGGAGCAGTAGATGAGGAATTAAAAGAAAAGTCCAAGTTTGCTAAATTTTTTGAATATATTACTGCATCTGATGAAGATGAAGAAGAAAGCTTGATTAATGCTGTTGATGCCGATGCCGTTGAAGGAAATGAAAATGTCCCAGATGGCGAGAACAAAGATATTTTGAATGAAATTGACTCTGAAGAAGAGAATAAAGGCGGCAAAAAGGGTAAAAAGAAAAAAGATAAAAAGGGCAAGAAGGGTAAGAAAGGTAAAGGTGACGCAGAAGGTGATTCTGATGAATCTGAAGATGGAGATTCAGAAGAGGGCGATGGTAAAAAGGGCAAAAAGGCTAAGAAAGAGAAAAAACCACGTAAACCTTTAGAGCTTGATATTGACACTGGTAAACCATTAAACAAAAAGAATGTAATATTAATATTTGTCTTATCATTAAGCGTGATGGCTTGCATTATTATCTTTGTAAAGCTTGTGCCTCCTATGATGGCTAAAAAAGAAGCAAGAGACGCGTTCTTTAGAGGCGAGTATGAAACAACATATACAACGTTCTTTGGTGAAAAGAAATTAAAAGAAGCTGATCAGGTTTTATTTGATCGATCTTCTATTATCCTAAAAATACGGCATAAGTATGAAGCATTTGAAGCTTATCGCAAAATTGGAATGGAAGTAGAAGCACTTGATCAATTGTTACAAGGAATTGAAGACCACGATGCCTGGTTGCAGTTTGCAATTACATGTGGTGCAGAAGCTCAGTTTAATGAAGAGTATGCTAAGTTACTTGATGCACTCATGAAATATTATAATTTATCAGAGAGCGCTGCAAGAGAGATTATTGTTCTTCCTACTAATTTAGAATATTCACTTATGGTCGAATCTGTTGTAAAGGGAACTCCATATATTGATCCCAATGCTCCGTTACCAGGCGAATATACTCCAAGTGAGGAAGAAACTACTACTCCAGCTATGCAAGATGTGCTTAGGGAAGAAGGAATGTAAGAGAATGATAGCCATTATTGATTATGATGCGGGGAATATTAAAAGTGTAGAAAAGGCTTTAGAATATTTAGGGCAGGAATTTGTTTTAACTAGAGACAAAGATACTATTCTAAATGCTGATAAGGCAATATTGCCAGGGGTTGGATGCTTTAAGGATGCCATAGATAATCTTCACAAATACGGTCTATATGATGTTATTCATAGATTTATAGAAAGTGGAAAGCCTTTCTTAGGTATCTGTTTAGGATTACAACTTTTGTTTGATTCTAGTGAAGAGAGCGTGGGAGTAAAAGGTCTTTCTATACTTCCTGGAAAAATTGTTAAAATTCCTGATACAAATGGGCTTAAGGTTCCGGAAATAGGATGGAACTCTTTAGATATTAATCCAGATTCAAAGTTATTTAAGGGAATCAAGAATGGTTCTTATGTCTATTTTGTCCATTCATACTATCTTATTGCTGAGCATGAAGAGGATGTAGCAGCGACTTGTGAATATGGTGTACGTATCCATGCTGCTGTTGAACATGGCAACGTTTATGCATGCCAGTTTCACCCCGAAAAGAGCTCTGATGTGGGCCTACAGATAATTAAGAACTTTGTGAATCTAGATTAATCTTTCCGGAGGATAGTACATGTACACAAAAAGAATAATTCCTTGCCTTGATGTTAAGGATGGACGTGTTGTAAAGGGTGTTAATTTCGTAAATCTTGTTGACGCAGGTGATGCTGTTGAACAGGCCGTTATATATGATAAAGAAGGTGCTGATGAGCTTGTTTTCTTAGATATTACAGCTTCGTCAGATAACAGAGAGACTACTGTAGAGATGGTTAGAAAAGTTGCAAGAAAGCTTTTTATTCCTTTTACTGTAGGCGGTGGTATCAGAACGGTTGAAGATTTTAGAAAGATATTAAGAGAAGGCGCCGATAAAGTCGCAGTTAATAGTGCAGCAATTATGAATCCTAATCTTATATCTGAAGCTGCTGATAAGTTTGGTAGTCAGTGTGTAGTAGTGGCTATTGACGCCAAAAGAAGAGCTGATGGAACAGGCTGGAACATATATAAGAATGGTGGCCGTGTTGATATGGGCATTGATGCCATTGAATGGGCTAAAAAAGCTGCAAGTTTAGGTGCTGGTGAGATTTTACTTACAAGCATGGATTGTGATGGCACAAAAGCAGGATTTGATAACGATCTTACCAGATTGATATCTGATTCTGTAAATATTCCTGTTATTGCTTCTGGTGGAGCAGGAAGTATGGAGCATTTTTATGATGGTTTTGTTAAAGGTCATGCTGATGCGTGCCTTGCTGCAAGCCTATTTCACTTCAGGGAATTATCTATTCCTGATTTAAAAAACTACCTTAATGATAAAGGTATTCCTGTAAGGAGAACTGTCTGATGATAGATAATGCATGGCTTCCCTACTTAAAACAGGAATTTTCCAAAGATTACTATAGAAAATTATATGAGTTTGTAAAGAAAGAATACTCTGAAAAGGTAATTTATCCTCCATCAGATGAGATTTTTAGTGCACTAGAGCGTACTCCAATTGACAAGGTAAAAATAGTATTACTGGGACAGGATCCTTATCATGAGATTGGGCAGGCTCATGGCATGAGCTTTTCTGTTAAGCCTGGAATAAAAACTCCACCTTCACTTCAGAATATGTACAAGGAATTAAAGGATGAGTTAGGTTGTTATATCCCTAATAATGGATATTTGGAGAAATGGGCCGATCAGGGTGTACTGTTATTAAACACATGCCTGACTGTAAGAGAAGGCGCAGCTAATTCTCATAAAGGTAAAGGCTGGGAACAATTTACTGATGCAATTATTAAAACTGTAAATGAACAGGATAGGCCAGTCGTGTATTTTTTATGGGGCTCAAATGCCCGTAGTAAAAAGGCATTAATTAACAATCCTAAGCATCTTGTGCTTGAGAGTGTGCATCCTAGTCCTTTATCTGCTTATAATGGTTTCTTTGGCTGCGGACACTTTAAAATGGCTAATGAATTCTTGCAAAAGAACGGTCTTTCACCAATTGACTGGCAGATAGAAAATATTTAAGAAATTATTATTATTAAAAAAATATGAAATTATGTGTTGACAGACACAAGATATGGTGTTAAAACATTAAACAGTTAATCAATTAATCAAATTTAAAGGAAAGCGAGGAAAAACTAATGATTAGATTAGCGGAAGTGAGAAGCTTCAAAATGAATCAGCATATTGTATTATCATATAGTTTTGCCTCGGATATTATCTGCTAAGTTGTAGTAAGCTTTATCTATACTATGAATTAATAGAAGCCTAGGCATGATGATGTTAGGCTTCTTTTCTTTTGCCTGTGAAGAAGAGAAGAAGCATCTAGCATAATATGCCTAGGCTTTTTTGCGCAGATGGGAATCCAATAAACCAGAGGGGAGATGAAGATTAACATTGAAAAAATTAACTTTTTACATTAAGAAATTTTTACCAAGGTATTTAATTGCGATTGCATGTTTATTGCTTGCTATCGGATTAGATATGCTATCACCACAGATCGTTAAAATCATTGTAAACGATGTCTTCGTGGGAGGTAATTTTACAAACTTTAGTTTGTTACTAACAGGTCTGTTAGGTATAGGATTACTGAGAGCGGTTTTCTCATATTACAAGGAGTTTAACTTTGATAGAAACTGTATCAGTATCGGAACTGAAATTCGTAAGGATATATTTAACCACATCCAGACGCTGTCTATGGGATACTTTGACGACAGCAATACAGGTGAGATAATGGCTCGTGTAAAGGATGACGTTGATAAGGTTTGGAACGGAGTCGGCATGTGTGCCATGTTATTAATCGAATGTGTTGTACATCTATCGATGGTTCTTTTCTGTATGTTTAGATTAAGCTGGAAGCTTACATTTATTCCTTTAGCATTTATGGCTGTGGGTATTTCACTTGGCTTTTTGCTTGAAAAGAAATTTGACAAGGTATACGGTGACTTATCAGAGGCTAATGCAGAACTTACTTCTGTAGCTGAAGAAAATCTTGCGGGTGTACGTACTGTTAAGGCGTTTGCAAGAGAAAAGTTTGAGATAAATAAGTTTTTAAGTCATAACAAAAAGTATTATGAAATTCAGATGAAAGAAGCTGGCCTCATGTCAACCTTCTTCCCTGTTTATCAGTTCATAGGATTATTGCTCCCACTTGTATGTGCGACAATAGGCGGTGTAATGGTTATAAACGAAAAAATGGATTTAGGTTCACTTGTAGCTTACGTTGAATATTCACGTAACTGCACATGGCCTCTTGATATGATTGGAGAGCTTGCAAATCAGCTTTCATCAGCAATAGCTTCTTACAAAAAGCTTAAAGCTATCTCAGACGAAGAGGCTACAATTACCGAGAAAGAAGATGCCACACACTTAGACGAAGTAAAAGGCAACGTGGAATTTGATAATGTCACATTTAAGATTGGTGACGTTAAGATACTTGAAGATATCAGCTTCAAACTTGAACAGGGCAAGACCCTTGGCGTAATGGGAGCAACTGGTTCAGGCAAAAGTTCGCTTATCAATATGTTGCAACGTTTTTACGACCCTAAAGAGGGCTCAGTTAAAATCGACGGTGTAGACATTAAGGATATGGAACTTTCACAGGTTCGTGGAACTAGTGCAGTTGTTTTGCAGGATGTATTCTTGTTTTCTGATACCATCGCTGAAAATATTAAGATGGGAGCCAAAGAAAACATATCAGACAGTGAGATTAGAGAGTCTGCCAGAATCGCTCAGGCTAAAGATTTCATTGAAAAGCTTGATGAAGAATATGAGACTGTCATCGGTGAACGAGGTGTAGGTCTTTCCGGTGGACAGCGCCAGCGTATAAGCATTGCGAGAGCAATTTCAAAACATGCGCCAGTATTAGTTTTTGATGATTCCACATCAGCTCTTGATATGGAAACAGAACATGAAATACAAAAAGAATTAAATCAGATTAAGGATTCATCTAAGATTATTATTGCTCATAGAATTTCGGCAGTAAGACGAGCAGATGAAATCATATACTTAGAAAACGGTAAGATTGCAGAGCGTGGAACACACGAAGAACTTTTAGCTAAAAAAGGTCTTTACTACAATACTTACGTATGTCAGTACGGGGAGGTGTGCTAAATGGGAGTTAACTCATTCCGTGAAGATGAGAAAATCAATAGCACCGATGCCAAAAAGATATTCAAGAGACTCTTTGGTTACTTAAAAGAGTATATACCAGGAATTCTCTTAGTACTTTTCTCAATGCTTACAGCTGTAGCGGTTACTCTTACAATACCGCTGGCAGTTGCAAGTATGATTGATGATCATGTGGCAATTGGTGATGTAAATGGTCTCATTAAATTAGGACTAATCGTAGTAGCTATGTGCGTTGTATATTTCTTTATGGTTAGAATCAGAATTTATATGATGACCAAGATTGCTAATAAAATATTACTTAGAATTCGTCAGGAGATGTACGAACATTTACAGACATTATCATTTACTTATTTCGACGGTATTCCAAGTGGTAAGATATTAGCCAGAATAACAGGTGACGTTGAATCACTTAAAGGTGTTTTAATGAGATCTGTAACGACCCTTATTCCTGAGACATTAACAATTATCGGTGTAATGGTCATTATGTTTATTAAAAACTGGAAGCTTGCAATTGCTTCATTATGTACCCTTCCTATTATGATTTTAGGATACGGATATATTAGAAGGCAGAATCACATCCGTTGGGGAATTGTACGTAAGAAATCTTCAAACTTAAACGCATATGTTCATGAGGATGTTGCAGGAATTCGTGTAGTTCAAAGCTTATGCGCTGAAAATGAGACCAAGGACACATTTAAAGATTTAGCTAACGAGCATAGAGACAGTTTTATTCATGCTTGTAGAACAGCAGATTTATTCATGCCTATAGCTGATATTTCATGGGGACTAGGCGGAATGATGCTTTATTTTGTAGGTGTCAAGCTCATAGGTGCTCCTGAGATTACTCTTGGTATTTTAGTTGCATTTGGCTCATACATTGGTATGTTCTGGAATCCAATTATTAACTTAAGCGGATTTATTAATCAGCTTATTACTAACCTTTCAGCAGCTGAAAGAGTATTTGACTTACTTGATACCAAGCCTGAAATAACTGATAGTGATGATGCTATTGAATTACCTGAAATCGAAGGAAAAGTTGAGTTTAAAAACGTATCCTTTACATATGATGTAGGAACTGATAACGAAACTAAGGTATTAGATAATGTAAGCTTTAAGGTTAAACCAGGAGAAACAATTGCACTTGTAGGACCTACTGGTGCTGGTAAATCAACAATCGTTAACCTTATAAGTCGTTTCTACGATATTCAGAGTGGTATCATTGCAATTGATGGATATGATCTTACAAAGGTATCTATGAATTCTCTTCGAAAGCAGATGGGAGTAATGACTCAGGATAACTTCATATTCCATGGAACAGTTCGTGAGAACATTGCTTATGGAAAGCTTGATGCTACTGATGAAGAGATTATTGCAGCAGCTAAAGCAGTTAATGCTCATGATTTTATCATGGCTATGGAAAAAGGCTATGACACAGAGCTCAAAGAACAGGGTGCAGGATTATCGATTGGTCAACGACAGCTTATTGCTTTTGCCAGAACAATGGTATCTAAACCTAGAGTACTTATTCTTGATGAAGCAACTTCAAGTATCGACACTCATACAGAAATATTAGTTCAAAAAGGTATTGAAGCGCTTCTTAAGGGTCGTACAAGCTTTGTAATAGCACACCGTTTATCAACAATTCAGAATGCTGACCGCATCTTTGTTATTAATAATGGTGGAATCGAAGAACAGGGTACACCTAAAGAACTGATGGCTAAGCAGGGTGCATATTACAATCTCTATATGGCCCAGTTTAAGGATGTTATATAATAGTTATGAATATGAAAAAAAGGCTATCACATATTAGTGTGATAGCCTTTCTACTTATAGTTTAAATATTTAAAAATTAAATATCATAGAACTAAATATTATCAATGACCTTTTTCTTTATCATAAAGAAGAAGATAAGTGTAACGGCACATGACATAACCTCTGCGATAGGGAATGAAAGCCATACATAATTTACATTTCCTAAAAGGCTTAATAAAAGTGCTGCAGGAATGAGTACAACTAACTGTCTCATGATAGAAGTAATCATGCTGTAAACACTCTTTCCTAATGCCTGGAACAAAGTACCAGTTACGATACAAAATGCAGCAACGGGGAAATGTACACCAATTATTCTAAGTGCAGGGATGCCGATAGATAGCATCTGCTCTGATGGATTGAAGGGCATAAATAATAGTTTGGGAAATGCTTCAAATGCAATAGTACCTAATACCATAATTGCTGTAGCATAGCACCAAGCAAGCTTCCAGGTCTTCATTAGTCGTTCTTTATTCTTAGCACCAAAGTTGAAAGCAATGATAGGAACAGCTCCTCCATTTAAACCAAAGATTGGCATGAAGATGAAGCTCTGAAGCTTGAAATAAACACCAAAAACGGCAACTGCAGTAGATGTAAAGCCTATAAGGATCTTGTTCATTGTATAAGTCATTAATGAGCCGATAGACTGCATTATTATAGAAGGAATACCTATTACGTATATTTCACCGATTAACTTAATATCAGGCTTAAATCCCTTGAAGCTTATTGTGATATCTGGATTTTTAGCATGATTCATATAAATTGCAAGACATGCTGCGATAATCTGACCGATAACAGTTGCTAAAGCAGCACCCTTTACACCAAGTCTAGGAGCACCAAGCAAACCGAAAATGAAGATGGGGTCTAAGATGATGTTAATTATAGCTCCCACACCTTGTGTAATCATAGTTAGGAAGGTTCTTCCTGTTGATGTTAATAATCTTTCATATGTTACCTGAGCAAATAAACCAAAGCTGAGTACTAATACTAATGTAAGATAATCTGTACCATACTGGATAATAGTAGAGTCTGTTGTCTGGCTTTTGTAGAAAGGAACTACAGCTGTTAAGCCGATAATTAAGAATATGATATAGCTTACTGCTGCAAGAAAAATACCGTTTACTGCAGTTTTATTAGCTCTGTCATAATCCTTGGCACCTAGGCTTTTAGAAAGAATAGCATTTATACCAACCGCAGTACCGACAGATACGCCTATCATTAATGATTGTAGTGGGAAAGCCATTGATACTGCAGTGAGGGCATCTTCAGAAATCTTAGATACGAAGATACTGTCTACAATATTATATAGGGCTTGAACCAGCATTGATGCCATCATAGGTAGTGACATCGAAAGCAATAATTTGTTTACGGGCATAACACCCATTTTGTTTTCCTGATGTTCCATTTTATCTCCTTAATCTTAAAAAATGATGACCATTATTATTTAATAGCCATCAAGTTAGTAATTTTATTATATTTCTTCACGTTTGTCAAAAACTGACTTAAGTTCGTGCTTACGTTTTCTTGATTTAGCAAGGCCTAAACCTTTATTGTAGAACCAGAAACTATGTACTAAAACTTTATTAAACTTTCCTAACTTATCTTTTGTGGTGCCATAGTATCTATTGCCATTACACTCTAGCTGTCCACCATTTTTAATATAAGAAATCAAATCATCGTTTGTACGAATTCTTACATCATCAGGAAATTCAGTATATCCTAATCCCACGCTTTCCATTTTGTGAGCATCACTACCGCCAAAGGTTGGTAGATTATATTCATAAGCTACATCCATAGCAGCTTCGTTGTTTTCAAAATCCTCGCAGGCATTAAAACCTTCGATGAAGTCAAAATGTTTTGCGATATTTTGGATATATTTAAAGTGTCCGGTGTTAAATATGCTTAGAAACTTTTCACCATAAGGATGTGCAGGTCCTAAAATACCACCATGTTTATGAACTAGATCAATTAATATATAGACAGGAAGACCTCTTAGTTCAAGTATTTTTAAAGATACATTGTTAGGCATGATGACTAAGAAATGTCCTGCATCAATGGTATCATACTCAATTCCCTTTAAAACATAAAACTTTTCAGGTCCTTTATCTCTATATTCGTGTTTCCATGCTCTAAAACCATTGTAGGAGTCGTGGTCTGTAATCAGCATACCACTAAAGCCCATTTCTTTTAATTTATATGCATACTCTAAGACAGAAACCCTAGAATCAGGAGAGCCTTCTTTAGTATGACAGTGCATATCAAATTTCATACTATACCTCTACATCAAAATTACAAAGGAATAATATCATAAATTACATTATAATGCATTAAAGTATAGACACATTTTATAAATTATGCTAATATATTTTTTGTTCAGCCGGCGTGTCGGAATGGCAGACGATGCAGACTCAAAATCTGTTGTGGGTAACCACGTGCGGGTTCAAGTCCCGCCGCCGGCAGTTTGTATAGACATAGGAATTAATCCTATGTCTTTTCTTTTGCAAAAAAATATCACCCCGAATAATCGAGGTGATATAATTTTTAGATTTCTCCCAAAAGCTTCTCGACACTTGCAAGCTTTACACATAAAACAAATACTTTAGATGCCATCTGCATTTCTTCGGGACTAGGGAAGGAAGGTGCAATTCTAATATTTGAATCTTCAGGGTCTTTTCCATATGGATAAGTAGCACCAGCTCCTGTTAATACAACACCTAATTCTTTACAAAGAGCTACGATTCTCTTGGCACATCCAGGAAGAGAATTAAATGAAATGAAGTAACCTCCACGAGGTTTAATCCATGAACCTATTCCTAACTCGCCAAGTTCTGCATCAAGTGTATCCAAAACTGCTTCAAATTTAGGACGAAGAATGTCACTATGAAGCTTCATATGAGCATTAAGTCCGTCGATATCTTTAAAGAATCTTACATGGCGAAGCTGATTAATCTTGTCATGACCGATTGTCTGAACTGTCATAAGCTTTAAGATATGTTCGATATTATTAATAGAGGATGCAATCGCTGCAACACCTGAGCCAGGAAAACTAATCTTAGATGTTGAAGAGAAGATATATACTATATCAGGATTGCCAGCCTTCTCACATTCAGTAAGGATGTTTAAGATAACATCATGCTTGTCATCATATAGATGATGGATGCAATATGCATTGTCCCAATAGATTCTAAAATCTTCAGCCGCAGGTTTAAGATTTGCAAATCTTTTAACGGTTTCATCTGAATATGAAATACCAGTTGGATTAGAGTATTTGGGAACACACCAAATTCCTTTAACGGAAGGATCACTATTAACGTATTTTTCGACTAAATCCATGTCTGGACCGTTTTCGTTAAGTGGAATATTTATCATCTCGATACCAAATAATTCAGTAATCTTAAAATGACGATCATATCCGGGTACAGGACATAAAAATTTTACTTTATCTAATTTGCACCATGGAGTAGAACCGTTAACCCCAAAAGTCATCGAACGTGCAACCATGTCATACATGATATTAAGGCTTGAATTGCCACACACGATAACGTTATCTTTTTCCACTTCCATCATAGCAGCGATAAGTCTACGACATTCGCCGATACCATCAAGGTCTCCGTAGTTTCTGGTATCATTACCGAGTACTGTGTTCATATCTGATGAACTGTTTAAAATATCTAGCATAGGCATTGCAAGCTCAAGCTGAGCTTTTCCTGGCTTTCCACGAGCCATATTTAATTTTAAGCCTTTTGCTTCTTCCGTTTTAAATTCTTCGAGCAGAGCAGCTTTTGCTGTCAACAACTCGTCTTTGGTCATTTCGGTATATTTTTTCATTTTTGCTACCTACAAGGATCCCTTTCTTATAAGTTTTCTATATTAGAATAGCTAGTTTATAATAAAAAGAAAAGAGCTTTGAGCACTTTTCGGAAATACAACTAAATTCGGCATATAAATACACCGAAAACTAGTAAAATTACCATACAATAATACTTGTATACAATTCGTGAATTAATATTTTAAGGGCTATATGTTAAAATAATCCTAATATTGATTTGTTATAGTTTAACAGAATCAATATGAAAGAAGGTAATTATTTGAAAAACTCTAAAAAACAAATCATCACTACTGTAATAGCTATTACAGTATTTCTTTTGCTCGCAATAATAGTATCTAGACCACTATTGAAAATTGTAGGGGATCACGAAGCTTTTGCTGAATATATTAGTAGTAAGAAAATAGCCGGAGTTATAATATTTAGTGCATTGAATATTGTTCAAGTTATATTTGCAATTATCCCAGCTGGACCATTTGAGATTGTTGCAGGCTATGCATTTGGTATCGTAAGGGGTACAATAATATGTGATATAGCAGTTACCATAGGAAGTATATTTGTTTTTATTATGGTTAGGAAGCTAGGCACTAAATTTACATCATTTCTTATTTCATTTAACAAATTGCAGGAAGTGAAATTTTTGCAAGATGTCAAGAAACTGACACTTGTGTTATTGCTCATTTTTCTAATACCAGGTTCGCCTAAGGATGTGATTACTTATGCTGCTGGCTTTACAAAGATACCTTTCAAAAATTGGATTTTTGTAAACGTAATTGGAAGAATTCCAGGAATCTTACTTACAGTAATAAGTGGAAGTGCACTTGGTGAGAAGAAATACAAAATTGCTATCATTATGTGGTCTGTTACATTCATTCTCTATATTATTGGAGCCATTATTTATAATAAGTATTCTAAAAATAATCAATCAAAAGAAAATACTAATCAGGGGGAGTAGTATATGAAAACTAAGCTATCTAATTCTAAGATGAGGCCATTTCAATTTTGGACATTATGCTGGGGGCTTGGCCTTGCCGGGCAACTGTGTTGGAACATGGAGAATCAATGGTTTAACACATTTGTCTATGAAAAAATAGCGAAAGATCCCACTATTATTTCTTGGATGGTAGCTATTTCTGCGATAGCAACAGCGTTGTCGACTTTCCTTACTGGTACAATGGTTGATAGAAAAGGACGTCGTAAAAATGCTATTGCCATCGGTTATATTTTATGGGGAGTATTTACTATTTGCTATGGATTAACTCAATACCTTGTAAAAGGTTCTGCTGGAAATGGCGCTAGTGTCATGATGAGTGTTTCGGTAGCTGTAGTAGCCTCTGATGCAATCATGAGTTTCTTTGGCTCAATGGGTAATGATTCTGGATTCAATGCCTGGATGAATGACCATATGAATGAAACTAACAAAGGACAGATTGGCGCAGCACTTGCTACACAGCCTATTATAGGAACAATAGTTGGAACTGTTGTGGGTGGAATGCTTGTGGGAAGTGAAAATAATTATATGAGATTATTCCTTACTATGGGTATTTTCGTTATATTATGTGGATTGTTGGCGTTATTATTTTTAAAAGATGCAGATGATTTGCAACCATCTGTAACAGGTTCTTTTGCTAAACAGTTTACTGATATTTTTAATTTTAAAAAGTATTTTAAATTAAAGGAATTGGTATGGGTAAACTTCACACTTGCTACATATTTCATTGCTTTTAATATGTACTTTACTCATTTAGGAAACTACATGATTTATTATCTAGGCTTTACAGCCGATTTCATGGGTTATATTGAAGGGGTAGCATTGGTTCTTGCTATGCTGATGGTTATTCCTGCTTCTAGATTTATTAATAACGGTAAGCAGGTTCCTATTACATATGTTTCTATTGTTTTTAATATTGTAGGATTGCTGATTTTAGGATTCTTTGTTTCTAAAGAAACGGTAAATACAAACACAATTTTTAATCCTGTTATGTTACTAGGTGTATTCTTAATAGGGTGTGGCTATGTTATTTTCCTACAGACTATATCGGTATGGGCTAAGGGTCTTTATCCCCAAGAAGCCAAAGGGCAGTTTGAAGGAATTCGTATTATTTTCTTTGTACTTATTCCTATGATAGTTGCGCCGCTTATTTCTAATCCTATTATTAAAAAGAGCGGTGAGTTTGTTAATGAATATGGATTTGTTGAGTACCTTCCAACGGGAGTACTTTTTAAAGTGGCCGCAATAATTTCGCTTGTGACATTTGTGCCATTATTTATTGCAAGTAAGTATAGTAAGGAGTCGACTAATGATAGATAAAATGATAGCTGACAACATTATGTGTTGTCCTAGGCAGACAAGAGAGCAACTTGCAAAGTTTGATATTGAACATGGTGTGGGCCGTGGTATTGAACTTTTTAATAACGAATGGAAAAGAGTAGAGTTTAGTGTAGATAGTGATGATGTTGTGATTAAGGGTGAGTACATAATCAATCCTAATGATACAGGTGTCAGAAAGAAAGTCGCTATCATATGCCATGGGCAGACCGCAGAGCGAATATCAGACTGTAAGTACGGCGCAATCCTTTATGATTTAGGTTATAACCTTGTGTTTTTTGATGAAAGATATCATGGGGCATCCACGGGCGATTATTGTACACTTGGATGGAAAGAAAATCTGGATATAAAAAAGGTAATTTCTTTTGCCAAATCTGTATTTGGAGAGGACATGTTCTATGGAATGCATGGCGAATCAATGGGGGCAGCAA
This sequence comes from Lachnospiraceae bacterium, assembly GCA_045639565.1. Lineage (GTDB taxonomy): Bacteria > Bacillota > Clostridia > Lachnospirales > Lachnospiraceae > UBA1258. The sequence continues at coordinate 87,900 of JAZUDH010000098.1, read as the reverse complement.
GTGAACTAATACTACTGGATACTGAAAAGCCTGATTTTATGATAGCGGATTGTCCCTTTGCAGATCTTGAACTTTTAATACATGACCTTGCGTGGAGACAGGCTAAATTCCTTGCTCCTATCGGAATGAAGAGTGCTAGAAAGCTTGGTTTAAAAAGATGTGGATTTGATTTTACAAAGGTTAAACCGATTGAATCAGTTAAGATTTCAGATGTTCCTATATGCTTTATGCATGGTAACGCCGATTCGCTCATTGACTATAAACATTCGGAAATGTTATACAAAGCATGCAAGAATCCTTTAAGCGAGATTCATCTTTTTGAAGGTGCAGACCATGCTTTATCGATGGCTTCAGCGGTGGAAACTTACGAAAAAATATTAAAAGATTTTGTTTTGAAAATAGAAAGAAAATGTAATGACAAAAATTGATTTGGTGACAGGCTTTTTAGGTGCTGGAAAGACAACTTTTATTAGAAAATATGTTGATTATTTACAAAAGCTTGGGCAAAAGGTCTGCATATTAGAAAATGATTATGGCGCGGTCAATGTTGATACAATGCTGCTAGCTGATTTGATAAACGAAAATATTGAGTTAGAAAGCGTTGCGGGTGGATGCGATTCAGACTGCCATAAGCGTAGGTTCAAAACTAAGCTCATTACCATGGGAATGAAAGGATATGACAGAGTTATTGTTGAACCATCGGGCTTATTTGATGTAGATGAATTTTTTGATAGTTTATATGACGAGCCTCTTGATAGCTGGTATGAGATTGGAAGTGTAATAACATTAGTAGAAGCTAATCTTGATGTTCCATTATCTGAGGCTTCTGAAAAATGTCTTGCTTCAGAAATTGCTAATTCTGGTCTTGTGATTTTTTCAAAGAGCGATTTGGCTTCTAGCGAAAAGAAAGAAGCTGTTTCTTCTTATATTAATGGCGTACTTAATTCTAATAAGGTTTTCCGAAATATTGAAGAATTTTCACTTTATAGAAGTCTGAATGATTTGACTGTAGATGACTTTTTCGTTATTACGAACGCTTCATACAAAAGAAATGATTATCTTAAGTTTAATGTAGACGAATCTGGGTTTACTTCGTGTTACTTTATGGATACTAAAATATCGTTAGCCGAGCTTAAGCATAAAATATCTGTTCTTTTTCAAGATGAAATGTTTGGAAGAATTTTTAGAGTAAAAGGCTTTATTTATGAAGCTGGCTGGCATGAGATAAATGCGACAAAGAGTGAAACTAAAATAAATGATGTAAATGCAGGACAAAGTGTTATAATCATCATCGGAGAAAATCTAAAGGAAGAAATGATTAGTAAAATAATCTATTAGTTATTGCTATGAGTAATGTATGTTTAATTGGTATGCCAGGAGCTGGCAAAAGCACAGTGGGAGTAATACTTGCTAAAATATTAGGATACGAATTTGTTGACTCTGATCTTGTGATACAAAAGGAAGAGGGCGCACTTTTAAAGGATATTATCGCTTCTAAAGGAGTAGACGGATTTATTGCGGTAGAAGAGAGAGTTAATGCTTCGCTTAATCTGGAAAAAACTGTAATTGCCACAGGTGGAAGCGTAGTATATGGGGCAAAAGCAATGGAACATCTTAAATCAATAAGTACGGTAGTTTATTTAAAACTGTCTTATGATACGATAGACTCTAGATTAAATAACATAAAGGGTAGAGGTGTTGTATTACGTGATGGACAGACACTTTCTGATCTTTATAATGAAAGAGTACCTTTGTATGAACGCTATGCAGATATTGTTATCGATGAGGACAATTTGAATGTTGAAGAAACAGTTACAGCTATCGTAAACTCCATAAATTCATAGAATAATCAGTATATTAGGACCGACAACTTGCCAAAAGTTGCCGGTTTTTTTTGTGCTATATAGCAAAATATGACAATTACTTGCCAACGACTAACAAGATAAATTAAGGTTTTATTGTTATATTGTTAATATATCGTTAATGGATGGAGGAATTTATGCATTTTTCTGACAAAACATACAGAAATGTATTCGCTGAAGTCGGCATTTCAGATGATTTAATTAGCAAACGTTTAGAAGAAATAAAGGAAAGTTATTTCTATGGACCAGATTGTGTGTATCATGCAGTTGGTGATGATATGGGATATATTGTTGACACAGGAAATAACGATGCAAGAACTGAAGGCATGTCGTACGGTATGATGATATGTGTTCAGCTTAATATGAAAGAAGAATTTGACCGTATTTGGAAATGGTCTAAAACATACATGTGGATGGACAAAGGTTATAATGAAGGTTATTTCGCTTGGTCATGTGCATTAGATGGTTCTAAAAATGCAGATGGTCCTGCTCCTGATGGTGAAGAGTATTTTGCAATGGCTTTACTTTTTGCTTCGCATAGATGGGGCGATGGAGAAGGCATTTTCAATTATTCAGAACAAGCCAAGGATATTTTAAGAGCGGTTGTTCATAAGGGACAAAATGGAAGAGTTGGAACACCTATGTGGAATCTTGATAATCATCAGATTTTATTTGTTCCTGGAATTGACTACACCGATCCTTCATATCACCTTCCTCATTTTTATGAATTATTTGCTGAGTGGGGACCTGAAGAAGATAAAGAATTTTGGAAGGAAGCAGTCAAAGCAAGCCGCGACTATTTAAAGGTTGCTTGTCATCCTGAGACAGGCTTTTCTGCTGAATATGCTGAATTTGATGGATCACCTATGTCTAGACCTATTCCTTGGACTAAAGATAGACACGACTGGTTTTACTCAGATGCATATCGTACAGCTGCAAATATAGGTCTTGATTATTCATGGTTTGGAGTAGATGCAGGTCAGACTAAAGCCGCATTTAATATTCAGAGAGCACTTCTTGCTGACATGAGAAATGATTCTTATGGAATATACGAAATCGACGGAACAAAGATTCCTGGTGAAAAAGCTCTTCATCCTTTTGGAATTACAGCAACCGTTGCTGAATCTGTTCTGGCAACAAAACTAGATGATGTGGCTAAAGAATGGGTTACTAAATTCTTTGAAATGCCTCTTAGAACAGGTGATAGAAGATATTATGATAATTGTTTATATCTTTTTGCATTTATTGCTCTTAGTGGTAATTACAGAATTTATTAATAAAGGTTTTGGGTTATGAAAAAGAGAAAATATATAGTTGGACTAATAATTGCCGCATCGCTTTCTTTGGCAGCCTGTGGGGCTAAAGAAGTTAAAGAGCCTGAAGCTTTAGCCAGTGTTGAAGCTTCGGTTAAAGAGGATGTGGTTGAGGTAGCAGAAACTGTTACAGAATCATCGGTTGCAGCTACCGAACCTGAATCTAATGAAATTCCAGGTATCACATATTTTGATGGAGTTCCTTCATTAAGAGACTGTGTTGATATGAAGCTTGGATGTCGAATTGGTTGTGCAGTTACAGGAGCTGAAATTGATGATGTTAAAGTTTGGAATATCATAACTAGTCATTTTAACGCTGTTACCCTTGGTAATGAATTAAAGCCTGATGCTTTAGTGGGTTATAGCTGTACAAAACCTTCTAAATTAGAAACAGTTGACTTTAATGATGAAAAAATGGTAGTTCCAGTTTTAGATTACTCCAGAGCAGACAAAATCTTAAAAAGATTTTTAAAATGGAATGAAGCTAATCCGGATAGAAAGATTCAAATCCGCGGACACGTTTTGGTATGGCATTCGCAGACGCCTGAATGGTTCTTTCACGAAGACTATGACAAAACAAAGCCTTATGTATCTAAAGAGGAAATGAATAAGCGACTTGAATGGTACATAAAAACGGTTCTTACTTATTATACTGGTGAAGATAGCGAGTATAAAGATCTGTTTTATGGATGGGATGTTGTAAACGAAGCAATTTCTGATAGAGACGGTGGAATCAGAACCGATCATGAAAATGAAGAGTCTTTATTAGAAGATAGACATGGAAGCAATTCAAGCTGGTATCACATTTATGGTGATGATGAATTTATTATCAATGCATTTAAATATGCTAATAAATATGCACCAGCAAGTCTCGAACTTTATTACAACGACTACAATGAAACGGGAACAGTCAAGAAAAACGGAATCATTAAGCTTCTTGAGCATATTAAGAGTGAGGAAGGTGAACCTGGCGTAGGAACCAGAATATCCGGAATGGGTATGCAGGGACACTACGGTATGGATACCCCGGACTTCAATAGCATTGAAGTCTCAATCAAGGAATATGCCAAGGTTGTAGGAAATGTTCAAATTACTGAGATGGATGTTTCGGCTAGTTCCGACTATGACGGAAGCGAAGAGAAAAAAGAAGACGAAAATGCTAAGCTTAAGAAACGTTACAATATGATTTACTATGGCATCAAGTCTGCTGCAGCTAATCCTGATGTGAATGTAACGGGTATTACGTTCTGGGGTACTGTAGATCATTACTCTTGGCTACAGTCAAGGTCGAATGTTGGAGGCGGTAATACAACAGGACTTCCGCAGATGCCATTGCTGTTTGATGAGAACTATGAACCCAAGCCTTGTTTCGATGTTTTTTCTAATGTGAAGTAATTGTTAACAATGTATTAGCAAATTTTGAGCATTAAAAAGCACAATGTTACAAGAAAATATTGACTAAAACGTTTAAATTATTATTGTGTGAACGAATAGTTAACAAAAGAAAAAAATTAATAACCTTTTCGGAGGAAGTTATGAACAAAAACCTTAAAACTTTTTTAATCGTATTAGGATTCGTGGGAGCTATTGTACTACTCTGTGTTCTTTTGAATGCTAGAGAAGTAAAAGATTTCTCAGACAAGTACGAGGGAACAGATTTAACCAAGGAAGTATTAGGTCTTGAGAGAACAGGTACATACTCTGGTTATTTATCTGCACACGAAGGTGCTAATGCACCTAAAAAGACAGTTGATGTTGACATCTTTGCTTATGAAGCAGAAGGCAACGTTCAAGTGTCATCAAACTATGAAGGTGTTGCCAAGTCTTTATTTACAGACACCGAATCTAATGTCACCTTCACAGTGAATGTTCCAGAAGCAGGTTTCTATAACGTATATATGGAATATTTAATTCCTCAGTCACGTGGTGTTGCTGCTGAAAGAGCAATTAGAATCAATGGAGAACTTCCTTTCGATGATGCGTTAAGCAATTCGTTTGCTCGTGTTTGGAAAGACGGCGGGGCAGTTAGAGTTGATAACCAGGGAAATGAAATTCGTCCCTCACAGGTAGAAGAGTTTATCTGGCAGGAAAGCTATTTTAAGGATAAGCTTGGATATGAACTCGAACCATACAAGTTCTATTTTGAAAAGGGTGAAAACTCTATTTCAATCGAAGCTACCAATGAACCTATGTACATCAAGGCTCTTCAGCTAAAAGCGATTGAAGACAAAATTACATACGCTGACTATCGTGCTGCACAGCCCAATATTACAAATCCTTCAAGCTTAGATGGATTTGTAGTTTATTCACAGGGTGAAGCATCTACTTATCGTTCAGAATCATCTCTTTATGCTAAGTTTGACAGATCTTCTCCTACAACTGTTCCTAATTCGGTTACAACTACTGTATTGAACTATGTTGGTGGCGAAGCTTGGAAGACAGCGGGACAGTGGATTGATATGGATTTTGAAGTTCCTGAAGATGGTTATTATAACATCATGATTAAGGGACGACAGAACTACCAGAGAGGTAGCGTTTCAAGCCGTATCGTTTATATTGATGGAAAGATTCCTTTTGAAGAGCTTAAAGAAGTTTCATTTGGATACAGCAATGACTGGGAAAGCAAGGACCTTGCTGATGATGAAGGAAATCCTTATGAGTTCTATCTTGAAAAAGGTAAACATACTATAAGACTTGAGGCCACACTTGGTGGTGTAGGACCTATCCTTTCAAGCCTTGAAAATTCTACTTACAGATTAAATCAGATATACAGAAAGCTTCTTGTTTATACTGGTGTTAACCCTGATAAGTATCGTGATTACAGAATTAATACAAACTATCCTGAAATCATGGATGCTATGGACATTGAATATAAGAGACTTTATTCAATCGTAGATGAAATGACAACATTCTCTGGTCAGAAAGCAGATCAGATCGCTAGTGCTCAGACAGTTGCTCAGCAGATCGAACGTTTCTGCAAGAAACCTCAGAAGATTACAGTAGAATTTGTTAACTTTAAAGATAATATTACAGCTCTTGGTACTGCACAGTTAAATATGAGCGAAACTAAGCTTGATATCGATTATGTAGCAGTTTCAGCGGCTGGTACAAAGTATAAACATGACAAAGCTAATTTTGCTTCTAAGTCATGGCATGAAATCAAATCATTCGTTGCTTCATTCTTCGTTGATTACAACTCAGTTGGTGACGTTTACGAAGGTGGTTCAGATAAGGTCGTTAAGGTTTGGGTATTAACCGGTCGTGATCAGGGTACAATCCTTAAGGCTATGATGGATGATGATTTTATTCCTAACACAGGAATTAAAGCTAACGTAGAAATTATTGATGCAGGTGCGTTACTTAATGCCGTTCTTGCAGGACGTGGACCTAACGTAGTTTTATCAGTTGGTCCTGATCAGCCTGTAAACTATGCATTAAGACATGCATCAGAAGATTTAACTCAGTTTGATGGTTGGGAAGACGTATTTGCTCACTATTCAAAGAGTTCATATGAACAGTACAGATTAGATGATGCAATTTATGGTATTCCCGAAACACAGACATTCAACGTAATGTTCTATCGTAAGGACGTACTTGAAGAATTAGGACTTGAAGTTCCTAATACATGGAAAGAATTAATTGAAATGTTACCTACAATTCAGGGTAACAACTTATCAGTAGGTATTCCTACTGCAGCAGGTTCAAGTGCAACTGGTCAGGCTTCAACAGCTATGCAGTCAACTTATCCTGACTTATCAATGTATTTTACACTCCTTTACCAGTATGGTGGAGATATGTATAACGAAGCTGGTACACATACTACTGTTGATACAGAAGCTGGTATCAAGGCTTTCGATGATTATTTAAGATACTTTAATGACTATGGACTTCCTACCATTTACGATGCGGTCAGCCGTTTCCGTTCTGGTGAAATGCCTATTATCATTGCAGCATATTCTACTTATAATACCTTAATGGTATCAGCACCTGAAATTAGAGGTTTATGGGACTTCACATTAATTCCTGGTACTGAAAAAGTTGATGAGAATGGTACTTCTTATATAGATAGAACTGTATTTATTACAGGAAATGCTACAATGATGATTAGAACAGAAGATGAAGAGCTGAAGCAGAACTCATGGGAATTCATGAAGTGGTGGGCATCACCTGATACACAGGTAAGATTTGGTAGAGAAATCGAAGCATTACTTGGTTCTTCTGCTCGATATGCAACAGCCAATAGAGATGCGTTCTCGAACCTTTCATGGAGTGTTGAAGACATTAAAGTTTTGAATGATCAGTGGAATCAGACAGTAGGTATTAGAGAAGTTCCTGGTGGATACTTCACCGGTCGTCATATTTCTAACGCCATTAAAAAGGTTATCAACGACAAAGACGATACTCGTGAGACAATCATTGATTATTCAATCAAGATTGACGAAGAAATCGCTAAAAAGCGTAAAGAGTTCGGCATGAGCATTGATTAACAGTGGGAGAGTAAAGATGAAAGAATTTTTCAGTAAATATTTTACCTTACGAAAACACAATATATCGGTTGCTTGGAAAAAGGCAAAGCGTAGCAAAAACTGCTACCTTTTCCTTGCACCATATGCAATCATTTTCACAATGTTTTTCGTATTTCCTGTTGTAGCTTCAATTTATTTTGGTTTTACATACTACAACATACTTGAAAGTCCTAGATTCTTAGGCGTATCAAACTACGTAAGTTTGATTTTACAGGATGATATCTTCCTGATTGGTTTAAAGAACACATTGATGATAGCAATCTTCACAGGACCACTTGGTTATATCCTTTCGTTCCTTTTTGCATGGTTAATCAATGAACTTCCAAGATGGATTAGATCAGTAGCCGTTATCATTTTCTATGCACCATCAATTGCAGGTAACTGTTTCGTTATCTTCTCAGTATTCTTTAGAGGTGATGCATATGGATATGTAAATGCGTTCTTAATGAAGATTGGTGTAATTGACACACCTATTCTTTGGCTTATCAATCCTTCTTACATGCTTCCTATTTGTATGGGCGTTATCCTTTGGATGAGCTTAGGTACCGGATTCCTTTCCTTCGTTGCTGGTCTCCAGGGTATTGATAAATCTCAGTACGAAGCTGGTTATATGGATGGTATCAAGAACAGATGGCAGGAACTTTGGTTCATTACACTTCCTAATATGAAGCCTATGCTTTTATTCGGTGCCGTAATGACAATCACAACATCATTTGGTGTTGCCGATGTTACTATCGCTCTTTGCGGTAACCCTAGTACTGACTATGCTGCACGTACAATCGTAACTCACCTTATTGACTACGGTTCACAAAGATACGAAATGGGTTATGCATGTGCCATCGCAACAATTTTGTTCTTGATGATGATTTTATGTAATAAAGCAGTTCAGAGTCTATTAAGAAGAGTAGGAACCTGATGATATGAGTAAAAAAGAAAAGAAAAACGTTGAAAAAGAATACAAGAAACCTCTTATAAAGAAGAGAAAACCTAACAGATCTATTGCAGGTGATATTTTCCTTTATATCATGCTTGCTTTAGTAGCTTACATAATGGCATTCCCTATTATCTTTGCCGTAAGTAATGCTTTAAAACCTTTGGATGAATTATTTAAATTCCCTCCTAGAATCTTTGCTCAGCATCCTACAATGGATAACTTCGCTGACTTATTCGTAACAATGGGAAAATCTTGGGTTTCATTCTCAAGATACTTATTTAACACTGTATTCCTTACAGCTGTTGGTACATTTGGACATTTGATGATTGCTTCAATGGCGGCATTCGTACTTGCTAAGTACGAGTTCCCTGGTGGAAAAGGATTCTTCAAGCTTGCTACAGTAGCACTTATGTTCAATGGTTATGTAACAATGATTCCTAACTACTTGATTTTAAGTAAATTAGGATGGATTGATACATACTGGGCTATCATTATTCCAGCATTTGCATCGCCTATGGGTCTTTTCCTTATGAAGCAGTTCATGGAAGGATTACCAATGTCACTTATTGAAGCAGCTAAAATCGATGGTGCTTCTGAATGGAGAGTATTCTCTGGAATTGTAATGCCTAACGTAAAACCTGCGTGGATGACACTTATCATCTTCTCAGTACAGGGCTTATGGAAAAACACTGCTTCATTATATATCTATTCAGAAGAGAAGAAGACTCTTCCTTATGCTCTTCAGCAGGTACAGAGTGGTGGTATCGCAAGAACCGGTCAGGGTATGGCAGTATTAGTTGTACTCATGGTTGTTCCTATCATTATCTTTGTATTCTCAGAAAGCCAGATTCTTGAAACAATGGCAAGTTCAGGTTTAAAAGACTAATATATATGAGGTTGAATATGAAAAAAACATTTTCGAGAATAGGAGCGGTGCTTTTAGCAGCATTAATCCTTGTAACTACTTCAGTAGATACATTTGCCGAAGATAGAAGTTATACGTACAATTACGATTTCTGGGGTGATGTTCAGTACTCACCTGACATTTACACACCTAGTAAGGTTTTCACATCATCTGAACTTGGCCTTGAAAAAGGACTCAAGAACCCTCAGGGCCTAACAGTTTCTGGTGATTTGGTTTATTTATGTGATACAGGTAACAACCGTATCATTAAGATGAAGAGAACATCAAGAGAAACAATTGAAGTACTTGAAATCATTGATTCGTTTACTGGAAACAGTAATAGCACTTTCTCATCACCTACTGATGTTTCCGTTTCTGAAGATGGAAATATCTTTGTAGCTGATATGGGTAATTCAAGAATTTTGAAGCTTTCTCCTGATTACAAGTATATTTCAGAGTTTAGCAAGCCACAGGATTCGACACTTGATCCTGAACTTGTATTCTCGCCCAGTAAGATAGTTGTTGATACCGCTGAACGTGTATACTGTATCGCTTCTGGTATTAACAAAGGTTTGATTAAGTACGAAGCTGACGGAACCTTCTCAGGCTTCGTAGGAGCTACAAGAGCTATTTACAACTTCACAGACTATATCTGGAAGAAGATAGCTTCTCAGGAACAGTTAGCTAAAATGAATTCATTTGTTCCTACAGAATATGAAAATATTTACATGGATCATGACGGATTCATATACGCATGTACAACATCTGTTACTTCAGATGACTTAAGATCTGGTAGTGCTGATGCGGTTCGTAGACTTAACCTTTTAGGTACAGACATTCTTGTAAAGAATGGTGTTTACTATGATGGTGAGTTCCCTGTATATGGTGACTTATACATGGGTAACGGTGGTGGATATGAAGGTCCTTCACTTTTCGCAGATGTTACAGCATTTGAAAATGACTCTTACATCTGTCTTGATAGAAACCGTGGACGTTTGTTCGGCTATACTGATCAGGGTGAATTGATTTTCGTTTGTGGTGGTAACGGTAACATGGATGGTTACTTCCGTAAATGTACATCAATTGATCATATGGGATATGACTTGTTGGTAGTTGACCAGATTGACTGTGCCATTACATTATTCTCATTAACTGATTTTGGTGAGAAGGTATTCTCGGCTATGACAACCTTTGATGAAGGATTATATGAACAGTCTGAGAATTACTGGAAAGAAGTAATGACATTAAACGGTAACTACGATTTAGCATACATTGGACTTGGTCGTGCTTTACTTAGACAGAAAGAATATAAGGAAGCAATGGAATACTTCAAGGTTAAGTATGATGCTGACAACTATTCTAAAGCATTTAAACAATACCGTAAGATTTGGGTAGAAGAGAATATTGTTAAGATCGTTATCGTTCTTCTTGCTTTATTCTTAATTCCTGGTGGAATCAATAAGGTTAAAAAATTAAAGCACGAAATTGCTACTGCAGATATCTTTAAATAAATAAATTGGAGAAAATAACATGTTTGCTTCATTAACTAATCGAGAAAATTGGCAGCGTTATTTAAAAAGTCTAAAGTTTGCTTTATATTGTACAACTCATCCACTTGATGGATTTTGGGATCTTACCCATGAAAAGAGAGGTACTCTTGCAGCTGCCAATACAATTTTAATTGTATCAATATTTTTACGTATTCTTAAATTAAGATATACAAGCTTCTTATTTGTAACTGTATATTGGGAAGAATTAAACATACTTACTTATATTTCAAGTATATTGTTTCCATTTTTACTTTTTGTAATTGGTAACTGGGCACTTACAACATTGTTTGATGGTAAGGGTAATCTTCGAAACGTGTATATAGCTACTTGCTATGCAATTACACCTTATCCATTAATTCAGTTACCTCTTATGATTATTAGTAACTTTGTAACCGTAGATGAAGCTGCTTTCTATTCAGCTTTAAGCGTCATTTCATTGATCTGGGTTTTATTTATCGGCATCTTTGGAATGAGCCAGGTTCACGATTATTCATTTGGTAAGAACTTTTTGTTTATGATTGCTACAGTATTTGCAATGCTGGTTATGGTATTCATTCTGATGTTGTTCTTCAGTATGATTTCTCAGGGTGTTGCTTACTTCATTTCCTTAGGTAAGGAATTCCTGTATCGAGTCTAACTGGGCAGGGAAGCAAAATAAAAAATTGGAGCTGTTATGAGTAGATTAAATCCTATAAGCGAAGAAAGAAAAAAAGAACGAAGAGATGCGGTTATCAAAGAACTTAAGTCTTTGATTTTTCCCACAGTCATCCTTTTAATCATTGCTGCCATGGTTGCCTTTGTAATGACATATCAGGCTAAAGGTGATGTAGAAGAGATTATTCCTGTAAGAGCGTATGCAGGGGACGACAAACCTATCGTTCTTGAAAACAAAGCTGTTAAATTTGAAATGGATCCTCTTACCACACAGTTTACTGTTACGGTAAAGAAAAGTGGTAAGGTATGGTATTCACAGGCATTGGACGCTGAAAATGATCCTTTAGCAACTAAAGAAATCAAGAATAGACTTCAGTCTCCTTTGTTACTTACTTTCTCTAAAGAAGAAGGTTTGATTACCACATATGATACAAAGTCATACAGTGTTGAGAATGGTATTTATGAAATAGAAACCGGTGAGGATTACGTTAAAGTATTATACTCACTTGGTAAGGTTGAAAAAGAGTACACGATTCCTTTGGCTATTAGAGCCAACGAACTTGAAGGCTTCTTAGGCCAGATGGAAAAGAAAAAGGCTGATTATTCAAAGCAGTTCTATAAGAAGCTTGAATTAAGTAAGCTGAAAAAGGATGAAAAGGAAGAATACCTTGAAAAGTATCCTATTCTTGAAACTGAAACTATCTATATTTTGAGAGATAGTGCAAAAGAAAGTAACAAAAAGACCATGCAGAAGTATTTCGAAGAAGTAGGTTATACTTATGAGAAATATGTCGAGGACAAGGAATTAGCTGATTTTGAAAGTACAAATGATAAGCCCATTTTCAATGTAAGCGTTATTTACAGACTTGAAGGTGATGAACTTGTTGTTGAAGTGCCTTTCAATGAGTTAGAGGGTAGAGAAAAATTACCTATCTATAACATCTGTATTTTACCATATTTTGGTGCAGTTGGAACTGAAGCTACTGACGGATTTATGTTTGTTCCCGAAGGTGGTGGATCAATTATTAATGTAAACAATGGCAAGACTGCTCAGAGTATGTACGCTGCCGATTTATTTGGTAGAGATAAGGCTATTTCAAGAGATGCAATCGTTCATGAAACAGAGTCTGTATTCAACGTATACGGAGCATCTGACGGTAAAGATTCATTTATATGTGTGCTTGAAGATGGTGCATCATATGCGATGGTTAGAGCTGATATAGCTGGTAAGGAAGCATCTTATAACTATGTAAATGCTGTTTATACAGTTAAAAGCCGAGAACAGTATGAAGTAGGTGAAATTGCAAACTCCGATGTATTCGTATATATCGAAAACTTGCCAGACGAATCATTAGTTCAAAGATATAGATTTATTAATTCCGGTTCATATGTAGATATGGCCAAGAATTATGGTGATTACTTAAAAGAAAAATATCCAGAATCTTTCGTTTTAAACGATGATGCTTCAACTCCTGTTACTGTTAATGTTCTTGGTGCAGTAGATAAGGTTAAGCAGATTATGGGTGTTCCTGTTTCTAAGCCTTTACCTATTACTGAGTTTGATGAAGCAACAGAAATGGTTGATGAATTATTAGAATCAGGAATTGATAACTTATCAGTTAACTATGTTGGATGGGCTAACGGTGGTGTTAACCAGAAGATATTAAAGAAAGTAAAAGTATTAAGAGAACTTGGCGGAAAGAAAGATTTACAAAGATTTATCGATGATGCTTCTGCTAAGGGCGTAGATGTTTATTTAAATGGTGTTACAAACTACGCATATCAGTCGAATATATTTGATGGATTCTTCTCGTATACTGATGCTGCTAAATTCTTAAGTAAGAAGAGAGCAGAGCTTCATAAGTATAGTGCCATTACATATGCTGCACGAGAAGGCTTCAAGAATTATTACTTACTTCACGGTGATTTGATCAATGAAATGATTGATAACCTTGATAAAGCAACTGACAAGTATAATGCTAATATTGCCTTTGAAGATGTTGGTTATGACGTATCATCAGACTTCTACAAGAAGGGCTATGTTTCTCGTGAAAGCGCAGTTGCAAGCCAGATTGAGAAGCTTTCTAACATGGATACAGCTGGAAAGAAGATTTTGATTCCCGCAGGTAATGTTTATGCAGTACCTTTCGTAGATATAATTACTGATATGGACTTAAAGGGTAGTGAATATACAATTATTGATGAAATCGTACCTTTCTATCAGATTGCTATTCATGGATATGTAGATTATATGGGTAAGCCCGTTAACCTTTCAGGTAATATTGAGGAGGCTGTATTAACAGCAGCTGAGTACGGTGCTGGTCTTTCATTTACATTCATGAAGGAGTCACCATTTAGCTTACAAAAGACCTTATATACACAGTATTATGGTGCTGACTTTGATGCTATTTGGGGAGACTTAAGTGTTATTTGTAATCGTTTCAATAATGAGTTAGGTCATATTTATAACCAGGAAATGGTTAATCACAAAAACATTAGCGATACAGTTTCTATGACTGAATACGCTGACGGAACTAAGGTATATGTAAACTATGGATATTATGATTATCAGGCAGATGGAGTAAACGTTCCTGGTAGAGATTATAAAGTAGTTCGCTAGAGTAAAAAATTTGAAAGGGCAAATGTATTATGAAGAAACAAAAAAATAGATTAGCAGGCCTTCAAAAGCGTAAAGCACTAGCCGGATATTTGTTCATAGCTCCATTTTTAATAGGTTTCCTATTATTCATGGTAAAACCGTTAGTTCAGTCAGCATGGATGAGTTTCTGTGATGTAAAGCTTGGTCCTGCAGTTGTAGAACCTACTTTCGTAGGCATTAAGAATTTTTATGATGCATTCAGAGTTGATACAGATTATGCAAGATTGTTAACAGAAGAGTTCTCTCGTATGGTTCCTTATTCTCTTGGTATCATAGTATTCAGCTTTTTCGTAGCTTTATTACTTAACCAGGAATTTAAGGGCAGAGGATTAGTAAGAGCGATTTTCTTCCTTCCTGTTATTCTTTCATCTGGTGTAATTATTGGCCTTGAATCAAACAACCAGTTGATGGCTCAGATTGCTAATACAGTTGAAGCTACAACCGAGAATATCAGTGTTACGGTAGCATTGGAGAATATTTTAAGAACAGCTGGTATCGGTACTAGAGCATTCGAAGAAGTATTTAAGATTATCGATAACATTTATGATATTGCAATTGCTTCAGGTATTCAGATTATCATCTTCTTATCTGGACTTCAGACTATTTCAAAGAGTATGTATGAAGCTGCTGATATCGAAGGATGTACAAAATGGGAAAGTCTTTGGAAAATTACATTCCCTATGATCAGTTCATTGTTCTTAGTAAACTGGGTGTATACAATCGTCGATTTCTGTATGAGAACAGATAATGAAGTTATTAAGAAGATTGACAAAGAAATGATTACAAACCTTCATTATGGTCCTGCTTCGGCTATGTCGTGGACGTACTTCCTCATAGTTGCGGCATTTATAGGAATCACTTCCTTAATTATTTCGAAGGCGGTATATTATTATGACTAAAGTAAAGATTAAAAAGAGTGAAGGTTTCTGGGAAAGAAACAAAAAATCAAATGGATATCTTCTTAGAAAAACATTGACCGATTTCTTCGGAAAGATTTGTAGATTTATACTTTTATTTGGTATGTGCTTCCTTATTTTACAGCCTATCTTAAATAAGATATCTGTAAGTTTCATGGAAGAAAGAGACTTATACAACCCTATAGTTGTATCTATTCCAGTTCATTTTACAAATGAAAACTATAAGATGGCTGCATACCTTATGGATTATGGCAATGCTCTTAAGAACTCAATCATCATTTCATTGACAATTGCATTATTACAGATTGCTGTATGTGTAATTGTAGGATATGGATTTGCAAGATTTGAGTTCCCTCTTAAGAAGCTTTGCTTCACATTCGTATTATTAACAATTGTTATTACACCTCAGGCAGTATCATCATCACTGTATTTACACTTTAGATACTTTGATATTTTCGGAATCTTAAGATTGTTAGGCCTTAATCCTATTAACTTAAGAGATAATGTATTGCCTTATTACTTGTTAAGTGGTACATGTATGGGTCTTAAAAATGGTCTATATATTTTCATGATCAGACAGTTCTTTAGAAATATTCCTGTCGATCTTGAAGAAGCTGCATATGTGGATGGATGTGGTATGATGAAAACTTTCGTAAGAATCATGCTTCCTGAAGCTAAGCCTATTATTACATCATGTTTCTTATTTGCCCTTGTATGGCAGTGGACTGATGGATTCTACTCTAAGTTATTCTTAGGTGGAAAGGCCTTAGTCAGCGTAGGACTTGCAAGAATAGTAGACTCATTAGGTGCTTTCATTTTAAGAGCCCAGGGTTCAGTTGGATCAGTTTCAGTTGCATATTCAAACTGTATCCTTGCAACAGGAACATTATTAATTGTATTCCCTTTAATTATTGTTTACCTGTTCGCTCAAAAGGCATTTGTTGAATCTATTTCAAGTACTGGTATTAAGATGTAATTTTTCAAAAAATGTAATATTTTTATAAAAAGACTTCACTTTTTGAAAAGTTTTTGGTAAAATAGCATACGTATAGTGCTACAGACAAATTGTAGTCAATGCAAATTGTTCAGATTTCCGGAAAATATCTGTTCAATTAGCAACTATATATAAAATGGAGGAAATTACTATGAGAAAGCCTATGGCAAAGAAAGTTTTAGCAGCATCTTTAGCAGCTGCTATGACAATGTCAGTTGCAGCTTGTGGAGAAAAGGCTCCCGCAGCTTCAACATCAACAGAACCTGTTGCTTCAACAGAACCTGAAGTATCTGCTTCAGTTGAAGAAGAAGAACCCAGTCCTTACACAGTATTAAAGGACGAAAACGGAAACGTATACGATTTAGGTGGTATCGAAGTTATCGTACGTGACTGGTGGTCACCCGAAGAACCCGCTGCTCCTGAAAACGATTTCGACGAAGCTCAGTTAGCATATCGTGAATGGGCTCAGGAAACATACAACTTCAAGATTAGATCACTTGCAATTTCTGACTGGGCATCAACACCTGCAGACTTTGTAGATTACGTTACATCTGGCGGAGATGATAACAACTATGTATTCGTTCTTCGTGGCGATGCAGCTGTTACATCAGCTATGAACAACAACTTAATGTACGATCTTGCAACACTTGATTGTCTTGACTTCTCTGAAGCTAAGTTCACAAACAACAAGTGTCATGAATTATATTCAAAGGGATCACACGTTTACGCTTGCTTCGCAGGTTACACAGAACCTCGTACAGGTGTATACTTCAACAAGGATATCCTTGCTGCAGCTGGTATTGATCCTGAACTTCCTTACGATTTACAGGCTAAGGATGAATGGACATGGGAAGCATGGGAAGATATGCTTGCTAAGGTTCAGAAGTACGGCGATACAAACAACGATGGTGAGCAGGACATTTGGGGTATGACAGCTAACGAAGGCGTTATGACAACAGCTGCTGTATTCTCTAACAATGGTCTTTACGTTGGTATGGACGCTGATGGAAACTACACATACGAAGTTGAAAACCCTAACACAATTGCTGGTCTTGAATTCGCAGCTAAGATTTTCACAGAGTATGACTGGAATGGTCCTGAAGGTGCTCAGTGGGATTACTACAAGGAACAGTTCCTTAACGGTGGTGCTGCATTCTTACCTGATGACTATTATATGGCAAACTCTAATGGTGAATTATTCGAAACATCATTTGATCTTGGTTGGGTAATGTTCCCTAAGGGACCTAATGGTTCATTAGTTCAGATCTCTACAGATAACCCTCACGCAATCCCTGCTTGCTATGATGCAGACAGAGCTTGGAAGATCGCATTCGCTTGGAACATATACAGCGATCCTGTTCCTGGTTACGAAGATTACAATAACTGGGAAGTTACAGCTGCTTCTGGTAACCGTGATGAAAGAACATGTTCTGAAACAGTTCCTATGATTTCTACACACGGTGGTATCGCTTACCACGGCGTTGTACCTAACATGGATTTAGGTGAAGGATTCCTTTGGGCAATTGGACCTGGCGCAGATGTTTCATCTGTAATCGACGGCGTTCGCGATAAGTACAAAGCTTACGTAAACGAAGCTAACCAGTAATTCGATTATCAAATATTAATAATGGAGATGGTGTTTTCCGGGCACCATCTCTTTTATTTTGCACAAAAATAGTGCTAATTTTTCGTTAATTAAGCAATTAGGTGTAAGAAAATAGCAAAATATAATAAGTACTTTTTTAGGTATTCTTTTAATATATATGTGTATTTAAGATATTGGAGATATATATGAAAAGAAGATTAACCAAAAGTTTTATATTGCTAAGTATTACATCTATACTTTTCTTTAGTTCTGCTTGCGGCAAGAAAGATGAGACTCCTTTCATTAAAGTAAATGATTCGGAAGACGTTGTATCATATAGTCTTGTTCCTGTCACAATCGATGATGTTATCCTTACTCAAAAAGTTGAATGTACATATGCTCAGACTAAGGAGCAAGAAGTTTCTTTTGACATGACTGGCAAATATGTTGACAAAGTATTTGTAAGACAGGGTGATGTAGTAAAGAAGGGTGATTTGCTCTGCGAGTTGTCTTCTGAAGCTTTAGAGAATGAGATTGCAAGACTTGAGTATTCAATCGCTAGAAATGAATTGTTACTAAGCTATTTAGACACTAATGAAGCATTGGATATTCAGGATTCGGCTATTAATAAGTACAAATTTGGTGCTAGCCAGTCTGAAAAGGATGAAGACGTTGTTGCTTTGAAAGAGCGGTACAAGGATTCACGTATCAGATATAATGATACTCTTGAGTTTGACAGAAAAGCTTTGGCTAATAAAAAGTCAGAACTTAGCAGAAGCCGTCTCTATGCATCAATGGATGGTATTGTGTATAAGCTTAAGGATCACTTAGAAGGTTCTACTACTAAAGCAGGAACAGTCATCATGACTATTGTTGACAATACAGATTGCCTATTTACTGTAAATAAACCTGAATATAAAGATTTATTTACAGAAGGTGTTACAGTTCCTATGACAGTAATGTATACAAGCGCTGCAGGTGATTATGAATTAATGCCCAAGGATATTGAATCATGGGAAGATTCATTACTCTTTAGCGTTTTTACCGGCCCTGATAACGCAGCGATAGAAGTGGGAACAAGAGGAACAATTACCGCACCTGTAAAGACTAAGGAGAGAGTTCTATCGCTTCCTAAAAACGTAATACATATGGCTGAAGATAAGGCATATGTCTATGTTGTCAATGAGAATGGTAATCGTGATATAAAATGGATTGAGATTGGTCTCGTTGGTGATACCAACATTGAAATAACTGGTGGTTTAGCCGAGGGAGAGAAGGTAATTAAGAAATGATGAAACAAAAATCAAAGATTCTGTGTCTGCTTCTTGCCATTGCAATGATTACTTCTTTGTGTGGCTGTGGCAACAATAATGCTGATACGGATAATAGTATAGAGTTAATTGATCCTGTAGGTATATCAACGGAATATGCGGTTGCTGAGCTTAGAGATATGACAGTATCTTCTGTTTATGGTGGAATTGTTCTTCCTGAAGTTGCAGAACTAGGATTCAATTCTGCGCAAGCTTTCTTAGGCTATGGAGCTTTGCCAGGTGACTATGTCAAAAAGGGTGATGCCATAGTGTTAGCTTCCACCGAAAAATTGGATGAACAGATTAAAAATTTGAAAGATTCTATGAGCAATAATCGAGATAACAATTTCGATTCAGTAAAAGACATAGAAGATGAGATTTCTAAGGCTAAATCTGACGTCGCTAATTATGAGCAGATAAACAAGAATTTTGCTAGCATGAACGAGGATGAACAAAATGCTTATCCTGGTGGATACGAGATTGAATACAGTAAATATAGACTTTTATTGATGCAGGCTAGTGCTAGACTACAGCGATTAGAAGAGAATTTGAAAGAGACTAATGAATTATATGCTCTTGATTCTTCTTATAATCAGACTAAATTGAATGAGCTTACAAGAAGTCGTAAGAATCTGCTTGCAACAGCTCCTATTGATGGAACTGTAGTGGCTATTAACTATTATGACAGAGACAACTGGATTGAAAAGGAAGCTCCTGTTGCAGGTGTCGCTGATTTAGACAAATTATGTGTTAGAACAGAGTTTGTTATTAAGAGCGATGTTAGAAGAGCTACAGATATTTATGCGATTGTTAACGGAAAGAGATATGAAGTAACATATCTTGAGCTTGAAGCAGATGAATACAATCGTTTGCTTGAAAAGAACGATGTTGTATATTCAACATTTTATCTAAATGATCCTGATAAGGAAGTTAAGGCAGGGGATTTTGCAACTATAGTTTTAGTTAAATCATCTAAACCTCAGGTAGTAACTGTTCCTAAGGACGCAGTTAACAAGGATGAAGAAGGTTACTTTGTATATAAGCTTGAAGGTGAAAAGACCACTTATACTCCTGTTAAGACAGGTATTACATTTGGTTACTATACAGAAATCACAAGTGGTATTGAAGCAGGTGATAAGGTTGTATCACAGATGAAGATAACAACTAAGAAAAAGACTGCCAAGGTTGAAAAAGGTGATTTCCTGCATGAGTTTAACGGAACTGGATATCTTTTCTACCCTAAGAGAGAGAAGATTAAGAATCCGGTAGAATACGGAGTTACCTATATCCAGGAGTTATGTGTTTCAAATTATCAGCTTGTAGAAAAAGGCGACGTAATCGCTAAGGTTACAGTTTCACCCGACAATCTTGAAATTGAACGACAGGAAAGGTATCTTTTACGAGCTAATGAAGAATTAGCTAAGCTTGAAAAGGATAATAAAGAAGGTTCTAACGATAAGCTTATTAAGATGAAAAAAGAATCAATTGATGAAATGACTAAGCTTATCAATGATATGAAAAGAGATGCTGCTACGACTGTTATAAGAGCTCCGTTTACAGGTATTATTACCGGCACATTTAGATGGGAAGAGGGTAATATACTTAGAAATGGTGAAACAATAGCCGAAATTGCCGATGAGACAAATTCTTATGTTGTAGTCGAAGATTCCGCAGGACAGCTTAGCTATGGTAACCAGGCAAGGATTACATATGATGATGCTAGCGGAAGCAAGAGAGAAGTTGTTGGAGATGTTATAACCGTATCACATTATGCATTAAGTAAGGCATTAAAGACAGGTTATGCATTGATTAAGGTTTCTCCTGAAGACCTTGAGAATATGGCTGGTAGCTCTATGGGTTATGAAGGCTGGTGGAACAGAAACAGATTTAGTATTTCTGTTTATACTAGATCAACTAATAACGTAGTTTTGATTCCTAAAAGTGCTGTAGAAAAGCAAGGGGATGCTACATATGTTATTACATTAGATAGTAATGGAGAACCTACATATAAGAGTTTTGTAGCTGGTGGTTATGATAATTCTTATTATTGGGTTGCAGAAGGGTTAACAGAAGGTACTGAAATATGTTTGGAATAATGTTACAGAAAATGTGGCATAAAAAGTGGATGAATATATGTCTGCTTTTGGGTTGTATTTTGCTTATAGCTACTGTAGTTAGTTTCCCTATTTACAGAAGTGCAGCATACAATCGAATGCTAGGAGATGAATTTAGAAATTATATTTCTAATGAAGGTAAATGGCCTACTATGATTAAAGCCAGTGCAACTTCTAAAAAGGATGCAACTGGTGGAACCTTTAAGAGTATGGAATCATTTCCTCAGAAATTTTATAACGAACTTGGTGTTGAGGAAAAATATACATTTGTAATGTATAACCTCCTCTCAGTAACAATGTCATCTGAGATGAATCGTCCAGATGCCAAGGAGCTGGCTGTTAAATTATCTTGTATTAAGGACTTGGATAAGTACTCAACTATCATTTCTGGTGAACCGCTTTCTGAGGCTGGTATGACAGAAGATGGAGCTATAGAAGTCTTAGTATCTCAGGACTGCTTGGTTGGTAAGGGCTTACTGATTGGTGAAACCTTCAAATTTGATAGACTTAATCTTCCTGATGGAAAACCTATCAGAATTTATATTAAGGGTGTATTTGATAAGGAATCACAGGAACCTTATTTTTGGCAGGGATCATCAGACAATCTTTATGACAATGTATTCATGAAGAGTGAACTTTTTGATGAATTGTTTGCATCAGAATCAATCGGAAAGTATTCATTAAACATTAACTATACCGCTATGTTTGATTATGAAAAGATTACTGCTGACCAGGTTGATTATATTCTTGATAGATCCGCATACTTTACAGAAGAGGGCTCTTTTAAGCGTGTAGTTAAGGCTCCGGAATATATTAATATTTTTGAAACTTACAACAGAAAGCTTAGTCGTATTTCAGCGACACTTCTTATCTTACAGGTTCCAGTTCTAGTAATGCTCGCGGCATTCTTATTTATGATTTCTGGACAGATGTATGAAATGGAGAAAAACGAAATTTCTGTTATTAAGAGTCGTGGTAGTTCAGGATTCCAGATTATTAAGCTTTACATTTATCAGGGCTTAGTCATTACAATAACTGGAGCTTTGGCAGGGTTACCGCTTGGTGCGCTATTTGCAAGAATGTTAGGATCTACTAGAAATTTCTTGGAATTTGACTTTAGTCAGGCTTTAGAAGTAGCGTATACTAAAGAAACCTTTATATACGGATTGGCAGCTATACTTATATGTTTAATGAGTATTTCTATACCTTCTCTTAAACATAGTAGAGTTACAATTGTAAATCTGAAACAGTCTAAAGCTCTTCGTAAGAAGGCTTTATGGGAAAAGCTATATATTGACATAATTTTATTAGGAGTTTCTCTATATGGATATTATAGCTTCCACAAGAACTCAGCTAACCTGTCAACTTCTGTTTTGTCAGGTGAAAGTTTAGATCCTTTACTATATATTAGCTCTTCACTTTTTATAGTAGGCGCGGGATTATTATTCTTACGTTTACAGCCTCAGATTGTTAAGCTTATTTATCTTGTGGGCAAGAAAAAATGGGGACCTGCAGCATATGTTTCCTTTATGGAAAATATAAAGAATGGACGTAAGCAGCAGTTAATTATGCTGTTCCTTATCATGACAATTTCATTAGGAATGTTCCATGCTACAGTAGCTAGAACAATTCTTGATAATGCAATTGAAAATACTGAGTACATTGATGGAACAGATATTATTTTAAAAGAAAAGTGGACTGAAATTACTAATGAGTATGGTGCTTCCACAGGACAGTATATAGCTCCTGATTATGCTAAATATAACAGCATGGAGTTTGCTGAAAAGTTTACAAGAGTAATCAATGATAAGACTGGTTACTTTAACAGTGGTAAGAACGACAGAACAGAAGCAACAGTTATGGGTATTCATACCAAGGATTTTGGTAGCATAACAATGGTAGACAGTAGTATCATTTCTAAGCATTATTATGAATACTTAAATGAACTTGCTGTAGTTGAAGATGGTCTGCTTGTATCGAGAAACTTTGAAACTAAACAGGGAATGAAAATCGGAGATACACTTTCCTTCTACAATACTAAAGGTAAGCATGTCGCTGGCAAGATTGTTGATTTTGTTGATTATTTCCCTGGATATGTACCAACAGAAACCGAGATCAATCCAGATGGATCAGCTGCAACTAAGGATAATTATTTAATCGTAGCTCATTTTGATTACCTTACAAGTAAGTACGGTACATATCCTTACGAAGTTTGGGTTAAAGCCAAAGCAGACACTACTGCTACAGACGTGTATGACTGGGTTTTGACTAATAAGCTTTCTGTTACTAAGTATGTAAATTCAAACCTTGATGTACAGTCAACAATGGAAGATCCCCTACTTCAAGGTACAAATGGTGTGTTAACAATGGGATTCGTTGTTACTATCCTTTTATGTGGTGTTGGTTACCTAATTTACTGGATTATGTCTATTAGAGAACGAGAATTAGTATTTGGTGTATTACGTGCTACTGGTTTCCACAAGAGTGAAATATTCCATGTACTTTTAAATGAACAGATTTTCTCTGGCATTTTCTCAGTACTCGCTGGTATAGGTATTGGTAAGTTGACTTCTAAATTATTCGTTCCTATATTACAGCAGGCGTATGCATCTGAAAAACAGGCATTGCCTATGAAGCTTATTACAGTAGCATCTGATTTATACAGATTATACGCTGTAATTGGAACTGTAATGATTATAGCCTTAGCAGTTTTAGTAGTTTTATTGTTTAAGATGAACGTTACTAAGGCGTTAAAGATGGGTGAAGAATAATGGAAAATAAGAATGTAATTAGGGCTGAGAAGGTTGTAAGGACCTTTTCGGTACCTGGAGGAGAGTTTACAGCTCTAAAAGGAATTGACGCTGTAGTTCCAGCCGGAACATTCGCTATTTTAAAGGGACGTTCTGGTTCTGGTAAAACTACTCTTATGAATATTATCGGAACATTAGATAATCCCACCAGTGGAGCTGTGTATATTAATGATGTTCCTATAAAGGATATGACTGAAAAGGATCGTGAGAATCTTAGAAGAAGAGATATGGGATTTGTATTTCAGGCTGTTTCACTTATTCCTTCGTTAAATGCTTTTCAAAATGTTGAATTTTCAATGCGTATGGCTGGAATTAAGCCTACAAAAGAAACTGAAAGACGAGTTGAAGAGTGTTTAAAGCTTGTAGGATTAGGCAGTCGTATGAACCATATGCCATCTGAAATGTCAGGTGGTGAGCAGCAAAGAGTTGCTATTGCACGTTCTTTTGCTCATAAACCTAAGCTTATTTTAGCTGATGAACCTACTGCTGAGCTTGATTCACAGATGGCAGCTAAAGTTACTGAATTATTTAAAGAAATGACTAGAAAAGAAGGTATCACAATCCTTATGACCACACATGATGTGGGACTTATGGGTGCAGCTGATATGATAATAGAATTAGAGAATGGAGAGCGTATAAATGGCTGATGAAATGATTAGAGCCGATAGTCTCGTAAAGATTTATAAGACTAAAGAAACTGAAGTACTTGCTCTTCAGGGACTTGATCTTACCGTTGAAAAGGGTGAGCTTACTGCTATAATTGGAAATTCTGGTTCTGGTAAATCAACTTTCCTTAATATGATTGGTGGTCTAGACAAGCCTAGCGCTGGTTCTTTGTTTGTAGATGGGAATAACCTCTTTACAATGTCTGAAAAGGAACTGGTTTTATATAAGAGAGACACTGTCGGTTTTGTATGGCAGAATAACGGACGAAACATGCTTCCATTTTTAAGTGCTATTGAAAATGTCATGCTACCTATGAGTTTATCTAGTACAAAGAAAAAGCATGATAAGGCTTTAGAATTACTTGAAATGGTAGGAATGAGCCACAAAAAGTATAGTCGTATGAATATGTTGTCTGGTGGTGAACAGCAGCGTATCGCAATTGCTATAGCACTTGCTAATTCGCCTAAGTTGTTACTTGCTGATGAACCAACAGGTAGTGTCGATTACAAGACGGCTAATTATATATTTGATGTTTTTTCAGAGCTAAACAATAATGGACAGACCATTTTGATTGTTACACATGATATGGCTCTTTCTAAAAAGGTTAAACGAGTTATTGCAATTCGTGATGGAAAGATTAGTTCAGAACGTGTACTTAAAGAAGAATATGCTGATCGTGTACGAGAAACAAGCATTGACTGGCGTGCTGAGGATACACAGGAAGAATACGCTATATTAGACCGTGCAGGTCGTGTTCAGATTCCTGCTGAATTAATGCATGAACTTAATCTTGACAGTAATAAAGTTAAGATTGCATATAAGAACAACGAAATAATTATTTCTAAGCCATAGGAGGTTACATATGGTTACAGCTAAAAACCCTATATTATCAGGATTTTATCCTGATCCATCAATTTGTGCAGTTAATGATGATTACTATTTGGTAAACTCTTCATTTACATATTTCCCTGGATTACCAGTTATGCATAGTAAAGATCTTGCTCACTGGGAACAGATTGGTAATGTGTTAGATCGTGAATCTCAGTTGCCTTTACCTGATTCAGAAGTATCAAGAGGTTTATTCGCACCTACTATTAGATACTATGATGGTCTGTTTTATGTTATTTGTACAAACGTCTCTTTTGGAGGCAATTTTGTTGTAACTGCTGAAAACCCAGCTGGCCCTTGGAGCGAGCCTCATTATATTGAGGGTGCCGATGGTATTGATCCTTCATTATTTTTCGATGAAGATGGGAAATGCTATTATATCGGAACTCATCCTAATGTAAATGGATGTGAGTTCTTTGGCGATTATTATATTTATATTCAGGAATTTGATTATAAGGAATTTAAGCTTGTAGGTAAGCGTGTTGAAGCATGGAATGGTGCAATGAGAGGTGTTCACTGGCCTGAAGGACCTCACCTTTACAAGATTGGTGATTATTATTACATCATTCATGCAGAAGGTGGTACTGGCCCAGAACATGCAGTTTCAGTTGCACGTAGCAAGGATGTATTTGGTCCTTATGAAAATAATTTCTGCAATCCTATTTTTACACATAGACATCTAGGTGTTAAGTATCCTGTTAAGTACGTAGGACATGCAGATTTATTCCAGGCTGCTAACGGTGACTGGTATATGGTTATGCTTGCAGTAAGACCTGTAAATGGGTATACAACAATGGGACGTGAAACATTCCTTGCAAGAGTAATCTGGGAAAATGATTGGCCTGTTGTAAATCCAGGTCTTGGTATTTTATCTGATGAACTTAACATTTCTTTAGATGAATTTAAATCAGAATTACCTGTTACTTCACTTCCTAATGTTAGTAAAGAGTACGATTTTACTAGCATGAAAGAATTTGGACCCGAATTTATGTCACTTAGAAAGCCTTTATATGATGCTGCAAAGCTTACTAAGGAAGGCTTGTTACTTAAGTGTGGTACAGATAATCTTACTGAATATAAAACTCCATCTTACTTATGTGTAAGGCAGGATACACTTAACTTTGAAGCAAGAGTATCTTTGTATACTGATAATCTTTATATGGGTGCTAGAGCAGGTATCTGTTTATTCCAAAACAGTGCTTACCATGTAAGATTCGAGATTTCAGAATGCCGAGTAAGAGTCATTTTTGTAAGAAACAATATAGAGGAAGTGCTCGCATCAGAGAACTTATTAGATAGTCCAGCAACTTTAGTTATTAGAGTTAATGGAAACAAATTGAATCTCTATACATTTAATGAAAAGGGTATGAACCCTATTGTTCGTGATGTTGATATTTCTGATTTATCTACTGAAGTAGCCGGAGGCTTTGTAGGATGTACTCTTGGTATGTTCGCAACAGATGGTGAAGATAGAGAAGAACCTGTATATGCTAGATTTACTTCATTCTCTTATGTAAGACTTGAAAATAATGATAATGAATAATTTGTAAGGAAGTATTTTTATTATGGCAGATTTAAAAGCAAGATTTCATTTACCTGGGTTACGTTTTAATTATCCACTTAATATGTTTTGGGTTAGTTTGTTAGAAACATATCCTGAACGTTTTAGAGATGGTGTTGAGATAGGTTCGTTTTTTGGTTCTTTCCCTGTTGCATTATGGAACGGTGGAAGATTAATTGCTCATGATCAGTGTGATGCTGCATTTATACAGAATGTAGTTAAAAGCATCAATGCCAAGGGGATTCCTGTAAGATATACATTTACAAATCCTTTACTTAATGAACACGATTTGGATGATCCTTTCTGCAACTTCTGTATGGAAGTAGGAGATAATGGCATGAATGAGGTAATGATCATGTCACCTATTCTTGAGAAGTATTTGCGTGAAAAGTATCCTTCATATCAGTATAACTCTTCAACTTGTAAGGAAATTAAAGATGTTGATCAGTTAAATGCTGAGATTAATAGACCTTATAAGTATGTAGTTCTTGATTATAACTTAAATAACAATTGGGAATTCCTTGATAAGGTTGAGCACAAAGAAAAGCTTGAAGTATTAGTAAACACTCTTTGTCAGCCTGGTTGCAAGAGACGCGGTGCACATTATGAGCATATTGGTAAAAATCAGAGAATAGTATTGAAGAACCGTTCTCTTCCTGCTGATAAAAAGATTCCTATTGAGGAATGGTATTGTGAATACGGAGATAAGAATTGTATTCATACAATTCAGGATTATCCTACATTCATTTCACCTGAAGATATTTGGGAGAAATACATACCTGCAGGAATTAACAACTTTAAGATTGAAGGAAGAACAGCTAATCTATTCTCACTTATTGACACATACTGCTTCTTCATGCTAAAGCCTGAATGGGTAGGAGAGACAAGACTATTGTTATTAAATAATCTGACTAAGTCGGGTATTATTACAGTTAATAAACCAAGACCATCTAAGTGGCCTTGATAAAGAGGAATTAAATGGAAAAAGAATTTATCAAGAATCCAATAATTGATGCCGATTTTCCGGATCCAGACGTTATACGTGTGGATGATACATATTATATGATTAGTACTACTATGCATTTCTTTCCTGGTGCGGTTATATTAAGATCTTTTGATCTTGTAAACTGGGAAATCTATACTCATCTTTATGATGAATTAGAAGATATTCCAGCACAAAAGCTTCAGGGTGAGAGCAACTGCTATGGTAGAGGAATGTGGGCAGCTTCCTTAAGATATAACGCAGGAAAATTTTATGTTTTCTTTACTGCATACGAAACAGGTAAATCGTTTCTTTATGTATCAAGTGATATCTTAGGACCATGGGAAAAGTATACTTTTGATGGAATATATCATGATGCTTCACTCCTTATTGATGATGGACATTTTTATCTAGTATGGGGTAATCGTGAGATTCATTTAAAAGAGCTTCTTCCTGATTTTTCTGGATTCAATGAAAAAGGTATTGATAGAATTGTTGCAGTAGATAATGTTGAAAATGGTCTTGCTGCTGAAGGCGCGCACTTTTACAAGATTAATGGAAAATACTACATTTTTATGATTGACTGGCCATTCGAAGGCCCTGGTCGCAGACAGGAATTAGTATTTATTTCTGATAGTCTAGATGGTGAATTTAAAAAGCACATCATTTTCAATGATAGCTGTGGATACTTTAACCAGGGGGTTGCTCAGGGTGGTATTGTTGATACACCTGACGGAGACTGGTATGCAATTTTATTCCAGGATAGAGGAGCAATAGGTCGTTCTCCTTACTTAATTCCTATGACTTGGGATGGGGATTTGCCAGTATTACATAATCCTAATGAATATCCAGTTTCAATTAAGTCTACAAGACCTGATTATATTTATAATAAAATTTATACCTCTGACATTTTTAGAAATAAAAATGATATAACAGATAAAACACTTAATCTTCAGTGGGAGTGGAACCATGTTCCCGATAATTCATTGTGGGATAGAACTGAAGATGGTTTTACTATTACCACAAACAAGATTTCTGCTAACATTTCACAGGCTAAAAATATTCTTACGCAGAGAATGGTAGGGCCTAAATGTTCAATGTCGGTTAGTGTTGATGCTTCTAAGCTAAAAGAAGGCGACGTTGCAGGTATAGCGTCTTTCATTGGAAATTATGCAATGATAGGTATTTCTAAGGAAATAGGAAGATATTTTGTTGTAGTAAATACAAAAGATCCTAAAGCAGTTAGAAAAGAAATGGTATATTATCTTCCTGCAATCGAAGAGATCAGATTTCCTATTGATGGTAATGTATGTGAATTTAAAATCACAGCTGATTTTACTGATAAAAAGGATTATATTGAATTTTTCTACAGAAAAAATAAGAAGTGGGTTAAAGTGTTTGGACACGAAACATATTTCGCGTTAGATTTCTTTACCGGCGACCGATTCGGATTGTTTATGTATTCAACAAAGCGAATCGGAGGCGAAGTAACATTTTTTGATCCACAGTTTAGTCTTTAGGCTTGACAGTTTTTCTAGATCTGCACATTGCGCGATATTCGCGTGGTGTGCAGTTTTTCTTTTGCTTAAAGGTTCTGTTAAATGTAGAGATACTAGCAAAACCTGAATACAAGGCAACGTCAGTGATAGTCATATCTGCATCTGCTAAAAGTTTTTCAGCTTCCTGTATACGTCTATATACAAGATATTCATAAAATGTTGAATCTGTATATTTCTTAAAGAGCCTTGTAAAGTGGAATTTTGAAAAACCACTACATTCAGCTACTACTTCAAGTGTTAGTTCTTCAGCAAAATGTTCATTAATATAATTCAATACATTATTGAATCGCTGCATGTATTCTTTTTGCATTAAAGAGTTAAGGCCAGAATACATATCTACCTTATTTAGGTGGTCCTCACCAAGTAATACAAATAGATTCAATAAATGCTGATGAATGGTTAGCTCATAATAGTGTGTAGCCTGAAAATATTCTGTACGCATCTGAACTAAAAGTTGATATATTTCATTATAAATTGGTCCATATTCAGAAGGAGTTATATGTATACACTCTTTTAGTAAAGGGCTTATACCAGTAAATCCCTGAAGACTAGTCATGAATGAAACATCTATTAAGAATATGAATCTTGAACCAGAAACAGGGGCAACAATCTTATGAAGTTCAGAAGGTGGTATTATTAAAATCTCGCCAGGCTCAACTTTAAATATTCCATTTGGTGTTGTGATTTCATACCAGTTTTCGATAGGCATGATAATTTCCATTGATGGATGAGAGTGAGAATCGTATGAAACTGGCATATCATTAAACCAAATTCTAACTGTTGAGTTTTTCTGATAACTAACTATTTCCTGTCTGTTAGTAACTCTACGATCTCCCGAAAAGTCCTCATTCTGCTGATACATTTTGTGGCGAGCTTCGGGCTTATTTATATTCATAGGAGTGATTGTTTGGTTTATAGGATGATAATAGCTTTCTTCAGAATTCATCATTTCTTGCTCCGAGTTCTTTGAAAATTTATAACCTTTTGGTACAAAACAGATAATATCACATATAAAATGAAGAGTAAATAGTAATAAATTGCTTCTTAATACACTTACTGCCGGCAATTAGTGGAAAAAGGCTGGCAATAAGTGGTAGGTAGATATTGCTCTAAAATGTTAACTTTAGTGTATAAAGAAACATATTGGAGGATATAGACATGGGACCTACCGCACCTAAGGATGCTGAAAAACAAAGACCTTCATTTTTTATTATGCAGGGAAAAGAAGTTTTCGGACAGGATTTTGGAGACAAATTTTTTCATCCAATTTACGAAGATAACGGAAGACTAATTAGTGCTGCTAAAATATCAGGAAATATTGAAGATGAAGAAATCCTCGAGTTACTTAAAACTTCAGACGGATTTAGAAAATTAGTTCATAGTATTGGTGTTTCTGCTGAAATTGATGAAAAGGATGCTACTATAGGTTTTGCTTTTCAAATGTATGGAAAGAATAATGTTTATGGTGGTGGTGCTACTTTTACAGGTGATATTGCTTGTAATGGACCAGAAACTAGAATATATTTAAGTGATTTTCCAAAGCTTGATGATGAATGCCAGCCTGGGCAGATTAGATTTTCTTTTGCAAAAAAAGGACAGCTAGCTAAGGTTAGCGTAAGACTATATTTAAATGATGGATTTACTGCTCCAGAACCAGTAGTAGATACGCCTGTAGATACAAGCTCTGCAAATTACAAAGAGATGATTAAAAAATCACTTATAAATAAAGGTAATTCAGCAAGACTTCGCGATGCAATGAAGCGTGCTGAAAATGGAGAGGAAGTAACTGTTGCATATATTGGTGGATCAATTACTCAGGGTGCAGGTGCAACTCCTATTAATACAGAATGTTACGCGTATAAGTCATTTTTAGGTTTTAAAGAGCTTACAAAAGCTGGAGATAATCTTCATTTTGTAAAGGCAGGTGTTGGTGGAACTCCTTCACAGCTTGGTGTTATTAGATATGAGAGAGATGTTGTAAGAGAAACTGCACCAGATGTTGTAATTATAGAATTTGCCGTAAATGATGAAGGTGATGAAACAAAGGGTGACTGTTATGAAAGCTTAGTCAGAAAGGTATTAAGCTATCCTAATAAGCCTGCAGTCATTTTGCTTTTTGCAGTATTTGCTAATGACTGGAACCTTCAGGATCGTTTGGCTCCAATAGGAATCAATCTTGATGTGCCTATGGTTAGTGTATTAGATGCTGTAACTCCTCAATTTATGTTAAAGCCTGAGACTGGAAGAGTAGTATCTAAGAACAGCTTCTTCTATGACTGTTTCCATCCTACTAACATCGGACACACTATTATGGCTGACTGTCTTACTAATCTTTTAAAAGAAATTAAGGATGAAGAAGGCGTAGATGATACTGAAAATCTACTTAAAAAGGCTCCTGTTAAAGGAAAGACTTTTGAAGACTGCGTACTTATTGACTCTAAGGATAATCTTGATCTGGTTTCAATTGATACTGGTGATTTTACAAATGTAGATACTGTATTACAGTGCGTAGAAATGGATCTTAACACAAAGGGCACACCAGAATTTCCTAATAACTGGATGTTTATAGGAAATGGAAATGCTGCTAAATCATTTAAGATGAAGATTAAGTGTCGTTCACTTATGATTGTATATAAGGATTCAGCTGAAGTATATGCAGGTAAGGCTGAAGCTATTGTAGACGGTAAAGATACTTTCCTTATGAATCCTCGTATTAATGGATGGACACACTGTAATCCATTAGTAATTATTAAGGGTGACGAGGCGTTAGAACATGAGATTGAAATTCGTCCAGTAACAGAGGATTTAGACAAACAGTTTACTATTTTAGGATTTGCAGCAACTTTATAAAATTTCTAAAATAAGGCAAGGGAAAATTCCCTTGCCTTTATTTATGTGATACAATATTCCCATGGAAAAAAGAAGGAAAATCAAACCAATTTCATGTAGTGAATGTGAGAAGATGATTTATCCGTTTTTGGATAATTCATTAAGTGTAAATGATGTCGAAATCATTTATAATCACATAAAAAACTGTCCAGGCTGTATGGAAGAACTAACTATACAGTTTTTAGTTACTGAGGGTATTGAGGCTGTAGACAAATCTGATAACTACAACCTAGTGAAAAGCCTCAAAACTAAATTTGAAGAGACTGAGGCTCTTCTTAAAAGAGCAAGGGTATCTAGGATGGTAACCGCAGTTTTACTTGGTGTAATTTTGAGTGTGGTTGTGATTGCAATTATTGGTTTGAGTATATAGACAGGATTGTTATGGGAAAATTATTACTTGTTGATGGAAATTCTATCTTGAACAGAGGATTTTATGGTATTCCTCTTCTAACAGATTCACATGGTATTTATACAAATGCGATAGTTGGCTTTTTGAATATTCTTTTGCGCGTTATGACTGAAGAAAAGCCGGACTATTTAACTGTAGCATTTGATCTAAAAGCTCCTACATTTAGACATAAAATGTTTCCTGAGTATAAAGGGACCAGAAAACCTATGCCTGAAGAATTGAAGGTTCAGCTTCCTATTATTCGAGAAGTATTAAACTCTATGAAAATCAATATTGTTGAACTTGAAGGCTATGAAGCAGATGATCTTTTGGGAACACTTGCTAAGAAAGCAGAAGCAGATGGTCACACTGTAACTTTGCTTTCTGGTGATCGAGATTTGCTTCAGATTGCAACAGATAATATAAAAATAGCGATTCCTAAGACAAAGGGAGATAAAACAGAAACTTATTCTTATTATACTAAAGATGTAATAGAGGAATATGGCGTAACTCCGCTTGAATTCATCGAGGTAAAAGCACTTCAGGGTGATACTAGTGACAATATTCCAGGCGTTCCTAAGGTTGGACCTAAAACCGCGTCAGAATTGATCGCTAAATATCATAATCTTGAAAATTTATACGAGCATATTGATGAGATCACTAAGAAAGGGCTTTATACAAACCTCACTGAATTTAAAGATCAGGCTTATCTTAGCCGAGATTTAGCTAGAATCAATGTTTCGTCTCCTGTAAGCATTGATTATATGAACTGCCTTGCTGAGGGCATGCTTAATGAAGATTCAATGAAAGTATTCTTGTATTACTCAATGAAATCTATCATTACCAAGCTTGAGTCTCTTAATCTATCTAATGATGATGTTACAGAAAATGAGACTAGAAGAGTAGATTATAAAGTTATCGAAGATTTTGATGAAACTAATCTCTTAATTTCGAATTTGGCCAAAGAAAAAACAGTGGCTATTTATTGTGACGGCGATAATGGTGTAGCTTTTTCATTCAAGAACGAAACTTTTTATGTAAAATACTATGGATTTATCAATGAAGATTATCTTATTAATGCTTTAAAGCCTTTGCTTGATAAAGGCTTATGTGTCGCTACATACAAAATTAAAGATAGCTATAAACTCTTAGGAAAGTATAGAACTTCTTTTGACGATATTGAAATACTTGCTTACCTGACTGATCCCACAAAGGGAGATTATCCAGTTAATAGCATTGCTGTCGATTATATGAATGCGTTTTATGGAGAGACAAAAGAACTTCTTGCAAATAGTGAAGTCTATGCATCGACCGTTTCTAGACTAAGCCTTGAGCTTTTGAAAG
This sequence comes from Lachnospiraceae bacterium, assembly GCA_045639565.1. Taxonomy (GTDB): domain Bacteria; phylum Bacillota; class Clostridia; order Lachnospirales; family Lachnospiraceae; genus UBA1258. Next base: position 53,491 of record JAZUDH010000098.1, on the reverse strand, counting down.
TTTTAAAAGATAAGGTTACAGAGCTTGGTATGCTTAAATTATATGAAGAAATCGAAATGCCACTTTCTTATGTTCTTTATTCAATGGAGCGAGAAGGTGTTTTAGTTAATGAATCAGCTTTGTCTGAGTATGGAACTAAACTTAAAGCTGGCATTGATTCCTTAGAAAAGAAAATTCATGAAGAAGCCGGTATGATTTTTAACATCAATTCGCCTAAACAGTTAGGTGAGGTACTGTTCGAAAAAATGGGTCTTACAGGCGGAAAGAAAACTAAATCCGGCTATTCAACTGCTGCTGATGTTTTAGAAAAATTAGCACCAGATAATGAAATAGTAAGAGATGTGCTTGAATATAGAGCTTTATCTAAGTTAAATTCAACGTATGCTGAAGGATTAAAAAGCTGTATAGCTAAAGATGGTCGTATTCATACTCACTTCAACCAGACTATAACAGCAACTGGGCGTATTAGCTCTACTGACCCTAATCTTCAAAATATTCCTATTCGAACTGAAATGGGAAGAGAATTTAGAAAGATTTTTGTGCCTAAAGAAGGTTATTCGTTTGTTGATGCAGACTATTCTCAGATTGAGCTTAGACTTATGGCGCATATGTCAGGAGATGAGAAGCTCATATCTGCATACAGGGATAATAAAGATATTCATAGAACAACAGCATCTTTAGTATTTAATGTTCCCTTTGATGAAGTTACCAGCGAACTTCGTAGAAATGCCAAGGCAGTAAATTTTGGTATTATATATGGAATTAGTTCCTATGGACTTGCCAATGACATAGGATGTAGTAATTCTACTGCCAAAAAATATATTGAGGACTATTTTAATACATATACAGATATTAAAAAATATCTTGACGATACTGTCGCTAAGGCCAAAGAAGATGGCTTCACAAAAACTCTTTACGGTCGTATTAGGCCTATTCCAGAGATTAAGGCTCCTAATTTTATGACTAGAAGTTTTGGAGAGAGAGTTGCAATGAACGCACCTATTCAGGGAACAGCGGCAGATATAATGAAGATTGCAATGATTAATATCTTTAATAGAATTAATAGTGAAAATTTAGAATCTAAATTATTATTGCAGGTTCATGATGAAGTGCTTATTGAAACTAAAAATGAAGAGATAGAAACTGTAATTAAATTGGTAAGTGAAGAGATGAGCAAAGCTGCTGAACTTTTAGTACCTCTTGAAGCTGAAGCTAATGTTGGTGCTAACTGGTATGATGCTCATTAATGGAGAAGAATGAAGATTATTGGTATTACTGGAGGCGTAGGAGCAGGAAAGTCACGCATATTGGATTTTATAAAGGATAATTATAATAGTTATATTATTCTTGCTGATGACTTAGCTAAAGATTTATGTCTTAAAGGACAAAGATGTTATGAGCCGTTGATTAATTTACTGGGTTCGTCTGTCATAAGCGAAAATGGCGAAATTGACAGACGTGTCATGGCTGATATGATATTTGAAAAGCCTGAGCTTAGAGAACTTGTTAATAGTATTATACATCCGGCTGTGTTAAATTTTATATTAGAGAAAATAGATCAGTTAAAGGCACTTGAAACTGTAGATTACTTTTTTATCGAGGCTGCTTTGCTGATTGAATGTGGGTATAAAAAAATAGTTGACGAGTTATGGTACATTTACGCTAGTGAGGATGTTCGTCGTAATAGATTAAGGGAGTCTAGAGGATATTCTGACGAGAAAATTGATAACATTTTCAAGAGTCAGCTTTCAGAATCTGAATTTAGGGAGAATGCTGATTTTGTCATCGACAATTCGGGGAGTGTAGATGACAGTTTTCAAATGATTCGTGAAAGGATGAGAGAATAATGCCAGCCACACAAAAATCAAACTATGTTTTCGGTCTTGATATCGGAACCAGAAGTATAGTAGGTACCGTAGGCTACAAAGAAAAAGACAGATTCATTGTTATATGTCAGCGAGTAATGGAGCATGAAACAAGATCTATGCTGGATGGACAGATTCATGATATAGGTCGTGTCGCTGAAACAATTAAGATAGTAAAAGAACAGTGCGAGGAAGCTATAGGTCAACCATTAAAGCAGGTATGTATTGCAGCTGCTGGTCGTGTTCTTCAAACTTTAGATACACATATTGATATGGTATTTGAGGATGAGAGAGAAACTACGCAGGAAGATGTTACTAATTTAATGTCTTTAGGTGTTGAAAAGGCATATAGAGAGTTTGTGCCTAATACAAATACAGATGTTAAGTTCTATTGTGTAGGATATTCTGTAGTAAGATATTATCTAAATAAATATCAGATAGGTAATCTTGTGGGCCACAAAGCTAAGCAGATTTCAGCTGATATTATCGCAACATTCCTCCCAGATGATGTTGTAGATGGTTTATATAGGGCTGTAGAACTTGCAGGCTTAGAAGTAAGCAATCTTACATTAGAGCCTATCGCAGCCATCACTGTTGCAATTCCAGAAAAGTTTAGAATGCTTAATATAGGCCTTGTTGATGTAGGCGCAGGTACTTCCGATATTTCTATCACAAAGGATGGAAGTATTATAGCTTATGGTATGATTCCCATGGCAGGAGATGCTTTTACAGAAGAAATTGCTCTTCATTGCCTGGTTGATTTTGACATGGCTGAAAAAATTAAACGTGACAGCACTGTAATGGATACAATTCAGTATGAAGATATTATGGGGCTTACTCAAACTATAACAGCCACTGAAGTATCTGAAGTAGTTGAAGGCAAGCTTGAAGAAATAACAGGTAAGGTCGCAGATGAAATAATGAGATTAAATGGTGGAAAGCCAGTTAGTGCAGTTTTTGTTGTAGGCGGCGGAGGTATTATTACTGGATTTACCGAAAAACTTGCCACTAAGCTTTCTATTCCTAAGGAGCGTGTAGCACTACGTGGTGGCGAAGTTATGAGTAAAATAACCTTCATTGAACCTGATTCGCTTAAAACTTCACTTATGGTTACTCCTATAGGAATATGTTTGAATTATTTTGAATCAACAAATAACCTTATGTACGTTTCGTTTAATGGAAAACGTATTAAGATGTATGATAATGGACACATTAATGTTATTGATGTTGCTGTTGCTGCTGGATTCCCTAACGATGGACTGTTTCCTAAAAGAGGAAAAGCTGTTACTTACAGCGTAAATGGTAAATCTAAGATTGCAAAAGGTGAGGTCGGTGAAGCTGCAGTTATTACAGTCAATGGTGAATCTGCTGATATCACAAGAAAGATTAACTGTAATGACAAGATATCTATTCAGGAGTCCACAAAAGGAGTACGTGCAAGAATTCGTATAAGCTCGCTTCCTGAATTTGTAAAAGACATCACATTAAATATTGAAGGTAAAGATTTAAAGCTACCAAGACCAGTTTTTGTTAATGGAGCACTTACCGGTTCAGATTATGAAATAATGGATGATGACGTAGTTGAAATCGCTGATTACTGTATGCTTGATCAGCTTAGAGCTACTCTTGATTTATCTGAAGATAAGGTAATCTTAGTAAATGGTAAAAAGGCTGATTCTGATACAAAGATTTATGAGAAATTCTCAGTAAATATTGTGGGTATTGAAGAGTCGCTTTCTTTTGACTTAAAGGAAGAATCTGAAGCGGTTAAAGATACTATAGAAGAACCGGCAAAAGAAAGTGTTTTAAGACCTAATAAGATCGGAGTTACAGTAATTGTAAATAAGAAACCGATTTTCTTAACTGGCAAGGATGAATTTGTATTTGTGGATGTATTCGATTACATTGATTTTGACTTATCTAAGCCGAATGGAAAAGATGTTGTTACACTCCATAATGGTAAAGAAGCCGGTTATATGGATCCCATTTTTGAGGGTGACAATATCGAAGTATATTGGAAGGAATAATGGTTAATGAGGTTATGTAGTATTGCCAGCGGAAGTAGTGGTAATTGTACTTTCGTTGGTTCAGACTGCACAAATGTACTTGTTGATGCAGGTATTAGTGCTAAAAAGGTTGAAGAAGGATTAAATGGGATAGGTCTTAGTGCATCGATGCTTGATGCAATTTTTATAACCCATGAACATATCGATCATATAAAGGGAATCGGCGTGCTTGCTAGAAAACACGGGATTCCCATTTATGCAACTAAGGGTACCATAGCAGGGATTAAAAACTGTTCTTCTTTAGGTGCAATAGATGCCTCTTTATTTCATGAAATCAAAGCTGACAATGAAATAACTGTTAAAGATATTATGATTAATCCAGTTACGATTTCTCATGATGCGAATGATCCAGTTGCATATAGGCTTCGCTCAGATGGCAAGAAAGTAGGAATTGTTACTGACCTTGGAAATTACAATCCATATATTGTTGATTGCTTTAGAAACTCAGATGTATTGTTATGCGAAGCTAATCATGATATTAGAATGCTACAGGTAGGTCCATATCCTTACTATCTTAAACAACGAATTTTATCTGATCATGGGCATTTATCTAATGAAGTTAGTGGAAGAATGATTTCAGAACTATTGCATGACAATATTAAAAGTATTATTTTAGGGCATTTAAGCCATGAGAATAATCTTCCTGAGCTTGCATATGAAACAGTAAGACTAGAAATCGAAGCTTCAGATAATAAATACCATTCCGGTGATTTCCCTATTATAGTAGCTAAAAGAGATTGCCCAATTGATGAAATTTGTTTTTAACATAGTTGAAATTTAACGTGATAAAGTGTATTTTATATGTATTAAACTTTAGGAGAAGACTATATGAACAAGACTATTATTACAGTTGTTGGAAAAGATACAGTTGGTATTATTGCAAAAGTATGTACTTATCTTGCAGATAATAATGTAAATATCCTGGATATTTCACAGACTATTGTTCAGGACTATTTCAATATGATGATGATTGTTGATATGAACAACATTACCAAGAAATTTGGTGTAATTTCTGATGAACTTCAATCTCTAGGTGAAGAGATAGGTGTTATCATTAAATGCCAGCAAGAAGACATTTTTAACTCAATGCATAGAATTTAGTAAGGGGCCATAAATATGATAAATATGTTTGAGGTCCGCGAGACCAATGAAATGATTGAGAAGGATAATCTTGATGTTAGAACTATTACGCTTGGTATAAGCCTTCTTGATTGCATAGATTCTGATTTAGACAGATTATGTGATAAAGTATACACAAAAATTACAACAATGGCCGAGCATCTTGTAGAAACAGGTGAAGAAATTTCTCATGAATATGGGATTCCCATTGTAAATAAAAGAATTTCAGTTACACCAATTGCATTAATTGGTGGAGCGGCCTGCAAATCGCCTTCTGATTTTGTGAAGATTGCTAAAACACTGGATAAAGCAGCTTCTAAGGTTGGTGTTAATTTCTTAGGCGGCTACAGTGCGCTTGTTTCCAAAGGAATGACAAAGGCTGATGAAATGCTTATTCGTTCTATTCCAGAAGCTTTAGCGTCTACAAATGTTGTATGCTCTTCAGTTAACCTGGGCTCTACAAAAACAGGTATTAATATGGATGCCGTAAGATTGATGGGGCAGATAATTAAGGAAACAGCAGAGCTTACCAAAGAACAGGATTCATTAGGCTGTGCTAAATTAGTAGTATTTTGTAATGCGCCAGATGATAATCCATTTATGGCAGGTGCGTTCCATGGTGTTACAGAAGCTGATGCCATCATTAACGTAGGTGTTAGCGGTCCTGGCGTAGTAAAGAATGCTCTTGAGAAAGTTAGAGGAGAGAGCTTCGAAGTTTTATGTGAGACTATAAAGAAAACTGCGTTTAAGGTTACAAGAGTAGGTCAATTAGTTGCTAAAGAAGCATCTAAACGATTAAATGTACCTTTTGGTATAATTGATTTATCATTAGCGCCTACACCTGCAATCGGAGATTCAGTTGCAGATATATTATGTGAAATCGGACTTGAATATGCAGGTGCACCTGGTACAACTGCAGCTCTTGCTTTACTTAATGATCAAGTAAAGAAGGGTGGAGTCATGGCTTCTTCATATGTCGGTGGATTAAGTGGAGCATTTATTCCAGTAAGTGAAGATCAAGGTATGATTGATGCTGTTAACGCTGGAGCATTAACCTTAGAAAAGCTTGAGGCTATGACATGTGTGTGCTCTGTAGGTCTTGATATGATTGCTATTCCAGGAGATACAAAGGATACTACTATTTCTGGTATTATTGCTGACGAAATGGCAATCGGCATGGTAAATCAGAAGACTACTGCTGTACGTATAATCCCTGTTATAGGAAAGGGAGTAGGAGAAGTAGTTGAATTTGGTGGATTGTTAGGATATGCACCTATTATGCCTGTTAACCAGTTTTCATGTGATGCATTTGTTAATAGACAGGGTAGAATTCCAGCACCCATTCATAGCTTTAAAAACTAAAATCGTAAAAATCAAGCGCCTCTATTCAGTAGAGGCGCTTTTTTCAGCTAATCTTAGAACTTTAATCAATGGAACAATCAAAATTCCACATATAAGATTACTGGTTCCATGGACGAAATCCCAAGGAAGTCCTGCAATTATCCAGGCTATCATCTGCTTAAAATTCAGATGAAATAGTATGGCCTGAGCGGGAGCATAAAGCGTTCCAAACAAATATCCATGTAATCCAGCGATTATCATATATATAAATGGTTCAGCCTTTTTATTTAACTTTTTAGGCAATAACATTGTCACAGCCCATAGGATAGTCCATATATATAAATATGGAATCCACCAGGTGGCAAAACCATTAAACATTCCACATAATAGTATAAATACATATAAGGGATACAAGGCTTTCCATCTATATACAATTGTAAGTGCGACAATAAACATTGCCAGCAAATGTACATTAGGCATAAATTCCATTGCAAGCTTTGAAACATACATTACGCCACCAAGCATGCCGAATTTTGCGATTTCATTGATAGTAAGTTTCATTTTTATTTAGAAATAGCGAATTTATATGTGCTTCCAGCAACTACTTCTGTAGCATCTACACCAGTCATAGCATATTCGTCATTAATGTAAAATGCCCAGTATGTCTGGTCCACATCCCAGTCAGCTGTTACGCCGTTAACACTCTTAACGTAAAGACCATATTCTGAATCATCGCCAGCAATAATTCCGATATTAACAAGCGCAGCACCAACAGTAGTTTCATTTGTGTTAATTGTGAATGTTTTTTCGTTGCCGTCAATATCAGCAACTACAAATGTGAACTGAGTTTCACCCTCACCAAGTTCGCCTTCTTCAAAGACCTTAGATTCTGAAGCGCTTTCAGCCTCAACTTCTTCGTTAGCTTCTTCAACAGAAGATTCTGCTTCATCAACTGCATCTTCAACAGATGCTTCAACAGATGCTTCGATAGATTCAACTACTTCAGAAACAGAAGTTTCAACTGAAGCGTTATTTTTTCCACAAGCAGTTAATGATGCAGCAACTAATATTGCTGATAGTAAGATAGATAAAGATTTCAGATTTTTTTTCATTTTTGTACCCTTTCTAATAAAATTTATATGCAGACATTAACTTAGCACAATGATAGGTTAATTACAAGTCGATAATTGTAATGGGCTTAGAATATTCTTTGATATTTCCCTTAGATATTTTTGTATAAAAGGTTGAAGCAAAAAGCTCCTGGTCAATTAAATCTTTTGTGTCGATTGATACTTTGTCATATATGTCAGGCACTTTAGAATATATTTTTAGCATGGACTTTGAATCTATTTCCTTTAATAGATCTTCAGCACTTTTCCTAAAGCCTAACATTCGTATATGAGATAGGTTACTAATTTTTTCTTTATAATAGGAATTTGTTCCCCTTACATTAAGTAATATATGTAAAAGCGCACGATTCAGTCTTGTTTCGGTATAATTTTTAGCATTTAGTTTATTAATTAAATCATTCCAATTCTTGGATTCAAACAAATTATTATTGATTCTGTTAGCAAGATGGTCTGATACATCAAGATAATCATTCAAGTGATCTTTGTTTAAGAGGCAAGCATAGAAAAGTTCGTCGTAGAACATTTCTTTTGCTACTAAAGTATTTTCGAGTAAGGATTTATAGACATTTCCAGGTATAAAATCAGCTACCTCATCTAAATCTTTGCTTAGTGCAGCCTTTCTTACGCTTTTTGCACTTAAAAATGAATCAGATATCATTGAACACTCATCATAGGACTGGCCTTCTCTAGTATAGGTAACAGGCTCAATGCTACTATTTAAAAGAATTAATGAACGAATATATTCAATGCCTAGTACATTGTTGGGTGAAGATACAGTAGGATCATCAGAACCAAAGAGAGAAGCTCTAGCCTTAGCATAGGTATAACCTTCTTGAATAAGTTTTGAGATTTCACTGTCTTTTTCAATAGAAGCAATTGCGCATTTTCTAAGCTTATCAATATCGCCGCATTCGCTACCAAAAACCAGATAATCAACACAGTTCAAATTATTTAATATCGAGACAGCTCCGTATGCGAATAAATCTGCGCTGCCAGTTGCATAGGGATTAGGGAGCAAAAGAACAAGATCGGCACCGTTTGTAAGTGCATGTCTGGTTCGAAGCTCCTTGGATAGAATACTAGGCTCGCCGCGTTGGGTGAAATCACCACTCATAATTACAATTATTTTGTCAGCACGTAAATCATTTCTGACTTTATCAATCAGGTATTTGTGACCGTTGTGAAAAGGATTGTATTCTGAAATAATGGCTGCGATTTTCATAAATTAATGTCCCCCTTTTAATGCTCACTAATAAATAGTAACACGTTGTTATATATTTAACAATTCTTTTATACGCGTTTAACCTAGAAATTGTACTTGATTTTGTACATTGTTTTTAATGAAATAGTGTTGAGAAAGCTAGAATATTCATATATAATGCAATTAACTAAGAGAATGAGAACGGGTCACTGGTGACGCACGTTCTTTTTTTGTGGCTAGGGCATTGTTAATTATTAAACAATTCTATGGATTGTTTATATAGAGGAAAGGATTTGAAATATGGCTTATATTGATCGTATTAAAGAAAAGGCTAGAACAGACAAGAAGACAATTGTTTTACCTGAATCTAATGATAAGAGAGTACTTATTGCTGCTTCTCATATAGTTGAGGAAGGTATAGCTAATATTATTATGGTAGGTAATGAAGAAAAGATTATGGACGGAGCTAACTGGCTCGAAGTTGATCTTTCTGGAATAAAAGTAGTAAATCCTGCTAAATGTGAAAAATTTGAAGATTACGTAAAGCTTTTATATGAAACAAGAAAAGCTAAAGGTATGACAGAAGAGAAGGCAAGAGAAATTCTTTTGTCAGATTATCTAACATTTGGTGTAATCATGGTTAAGGCCAATGATGCAGATGGAATGGTAGCTGGATGCTGTCATGCTACTGCAGATACACTTCGTCCTTCACTTCAGATTTTAAGAACCGCTCCTGGAGTAAAGCTTGTTTCTGGTTTCTTTATTATGGATGTACCAAACTGTCAGTTTGGTGAAAACGGTACATTCCTTTTTGCTGACTGTGGTCTTAATCAGGATCCTTCAGCTGAAGAGCTTGCAGCAATTGCTGATACAAGTGCTAAGAGCTTTAAAACACTTGTTGACGCTAAACCAATTATTGCTATGCTTTCGCATTCAACTAAGGGAAGCGCTAAACACGCATTGGTAGATAAAGTAGTAGAAGCTACTAGAATTGCACATGAACAGTATCCAGGACTTACTCTTGATGGAGAATTACAGTTAGACGCTGCAATTGTTCCTCAGGTTGGAAAATCTAAGGCCCCTGGCAGTGAAGTTGCTGGACATGCTAATGTTTTAATATTCCCTAATCTTGACGCTGGAAATATTGGTTACAAGCTTGTACAAAGACTTGGTAAGGCAGAGGCATACGGTCCTATGCTTCAAGGTATTGCTAAGCCTGTAAATGATCTTTCACGTGGTTGTTCATGGGAAGATATCGTAGGTGTTGTTGCACTTACTGCAGTTCAGGCACAGATGAACTAAAAGACTAATCTATTGTTTTAAGTAGACATAATTTATGCTTGACAAACAATGCTCGCACCTATATAATTGCTTAGGTGTGGATAGGAGTTGAAGTATGCTAATTAACTTAACCGAATATTTTGAAGTTAAGCATAAACAATCAGATATTTCAGTACCCATCGAGCTTAATGAGATAGAAAGTGACGGTATAAAATATCCTGTTCTTTCTAAGGATGAGCTTAAGTTCCACTTCGGTTTAACTGGGGATGGTAAACTTGTTATTGATGGTAGTACCAATTTTTCTCTTGAAGGGTCTTGCGATAGATGCCTAAAAAGTGTTAAAATTGAAGTCCCGATTGAATTCACATATACAGTTGTAAAACCTGATGGTTATCATGAGCTTGATGAAGATGACGAACAGGGTTTTATGGATGGATATGAGTTAGATACGGAAATTCTTATATACAATGAATTGCTTATGAGTCTGCCGATGAAAGTTTTGTGTAAAGAGACATGTAAGGGACTGTGTCCCGTTTGTGGAAAGAACCGAAACGACGGTGATTGCGGGTGTGACACTTTTGTCCCTGACCCCCGAATGGCAGCTATAAAAGATATCTTTAACGCAAATAAGGAGGTGTAACGATGTCTATTTGTCCCAAGAATAAATCTTCAAAAGGTAGAAGAGATAAGAGAAGAGCAAACTGGAAAATGAGCGCACCTACATTAGTTAAGTGCTCAAAGTGTGGCGCATTAATGATGCCTCACAGAGTCTGCAAGGCATGTGGTTCTTACAATAAAAAAGAAATCGTTGCTGTAGACTAATTTTAAAATGGAAATGAGAAGGACTTTCGAGTTATCGGAGGTCCTTTTTTCTTGCAATTTTTACCTTGTTTTTGTATAGTAAATAGGAGTGATTATAAACTCTTTTACTATAATTATTAGGGGATTTTGGTAATGAGCGAATTGATTAATGTTTGTGTTGATGCCATGGGTGGCGATAATGCACCTTTTGAAATTGTAAAGGGTGTTGTAGAGGCAGTTAATGAGTCAGATAAAATAAAAGTTTATTTAACTGGTCAGGAAGCCGCAATTAAAGGTGAGCTTTGTAAATATACTTATCCTTTAGATAGAATTGAAATCGTTAATGCTGAAGAGGTTATTGATCCTAACGAACCTCCTGTAATGGCAATTCGCAAAAAGAAAGATTCGTCAATTGTTAAAGGTTTGGAATTAGTTAAGAATAATACTTGTGATGCCTTTGTATCTGCGGGAAGTACAGGTGCTGTACTTGTTGGTGGACAGGTAATTGTAGGACGATTAAAAGGAGTTGAAAGACCTCCGCTTGCTCCATTGATTCCTAATCTTAATGGTGTTTCTTTGCTTATTGATTGTGGAGCTAATGTTGATGCTAGACCCAGCCATCTTGTTCAGTTTGCTAAAATGGGTTCTATTTATATGGAAAGCATTATGGGTGTAGAAAATCCTAGAGTTGCAATAGTTAATATCGGAGCTGAAGAAGAGAAAGGAAATGCTTTGGTTAAAGAGACATATCCTTTATTGAAAGCATGTCCTGATATCAATTTCGTAGGAAGCATTGAAGCTAGAGATATACCTAATGGCGATGCAGATGTAATCGTATGTGAGGCTTTTGTAGGAAACGTTGTTCTCAAGATGTATGAAGGCGTTGCCGCAGCTTTAGTAAAGGTTATAAAAAAGGGTATGATGGAAACACTTCGTGGAAAGATTGGTGGATTGCTCGTGAAACCTTCTATGAAGAAGGTGTTAAAGGGCTTTTCTACAGCTGATTATGGCGGAGCGCCTCTTTTAGGACTTAACGGATTGGTAATAAAAACACATGGAAGTTCTAAGGCGATAGAAATTAAAAATTCTGTTTTACAGGTTATTTCGTGCAAAGAACAGAACATTAATGGAAAAATCGTAGAGAAATTAAAAACTGCTGAATAGGAAGTACTTGATATGGAATTAAATATTGTTAAACAGATCATCGCCGAGGTATTAAAGGTTGATGTTCGTGAAATATCTGAGGAGACTACATTAGTACTTGATTTGGGCGCTGATTCGCTGGATATCATGAGAATACTTATGAATATTGAAGAAAAATTTGGCTTGATTATTGATAAAAAATCCATAAGCCAGATTGAAACAGTGAATGATGTTTTAAATTTGATTAAGTAAGAAAGATATATAGCCCCATAAGGGGCTATAACTATTAAAATAAATGTTCTTAGCGTGGCAAATAAAATATCTGTCACGCGAAACTTTGTGTCACACGGCAACATTACACAATGATGTGGTGTGTAGTGTCAAAATACAAATGTGGAATGTGAGAGTTATTATGAATAATAGTGAAATTATAAATGCAGTAGAAAGCATGGTTGGGTATTCATTTAATAATTCCGAGCTTTTGCTAGAAGCAATTACGCATAGTTCATATTCTAACGAGATGAAGGTTAATAAAAGACCTCACTATGAAAGACTTGAATTTTTAGGAGATGCGGTCTTAGAACTTATTTCTAGTGAGTTTTTGTATGATAAGTATCCACATGTTCCAGAGGGTGGTTTGTCTAAAAAAAGAGCTTCGATGGTATGCGAACCTTCACTTGCAATATGTGCAAGAAGCATGAATCTTGGGAAATACATTTTCTTTGGCAAGGGTGAAGAGCTTGCTGGAGGAAGAGAGCGTGATTCAATTCTTGCAGATGTTACAGAAGCTGTTTTAGGAGCTATCTATCTTGATGGTGGTATAGAAAACGCCAGGGAGTATGTATATAAGCATGTTCTTAATTTCCTTCAGGAAAATGAACTTTTTGTAGATTCTAAGACAGCTCTCCAGGAGATGACTCAACATTTTAACGAAAGAGGTGACCTTGTTTATCAGGTTATCAAAGAATCTGGTCCTGAACATAGCAAGGAATTCACTGTTGAAGTTTCTTTTGCCGGAAAAGTTTTAGCAACAGGAACAGGAAAGTCTAAGAAACTTGCGCAGCAGGATGCAGCATATAAAGCAATATTGTTACTAAAAAATAACGATGGAATGGTAAAAAAATGTATTTAAAAAGTATTGAGGTTCAGGGATTTAAGTCCTTTGCTAATAAAATTTTCTTTAAGTTTGAAGAGGGTATTACTGGTATTGTAGGCCCTAATGGTTCTGGAAAGAGTAATGTTGCAGATGCGGTTAGATGGGTACTAGGTGAGCAGCGTATTAAACAGCTTCGTGGTGCTTCTATGCAGGATGTTATTTTTTCTGGTACAGAAATGAGAAAGCCACTTAGTTATGCTTATGTTGCTATTACTCTTGATAATTCTGATCATCAGCTTGCAATTGATTATGATGAAGTCACTGTTGCCCGTAGGTTGTATAGATCAGGTGAATCTGAATATCTAATTAATGGAACTTCTTGCCGTTTAAAGGATGTAAACGAACTCTTTTATGACACTGGTATTGGTAAAGAAGGCTATTCTATTATCGGTCAGGGTCAGATTGATAAAATCCTTTCAGGTAAGCCTGAGGAGCGTCGTGAATTATTTGATGAAGCAGCTGGTATAGTTAAATATAAAAGACGTAAAGAAGCAGCCGAGAAAAAGCTTGAGTCTGAAGAGGCTAATTTACTCCGAGTTACCGATATTTTGTCAGAACTTGAAAAGCAGGTTGGACCTTTAGAAAAACAGGCTGAAGTAGCTAAAATTTACTTAAAGAAGAAGGAAGAACTGAAGTCTTTAGATGTAAATGTTTTCTTACTTGAAAATAAGTCATTAAAAGAGCAGCTTGATCAGGTTAATTCTAAATTAGAGATTTCAAACAATGAATTTGAAGATACTAATGCACAGTATGAAAATATTCGTAACGAATATGAAGAAATAGAGTCTAGAGTTACTGAATTAAATGAAAAAATAGAGTCAGCAAGAACTGATCTTTCTAATACAAGCATTATGCGTGAAAAATTAGAGGGTGAAATTAAAGTTCTTAAAGAGCAGATTAAAGCAACAAAGATTAATGAAGATAACCTAAAGGAACGAGTTGATATTGTATTAGGCGATATTGATTTACGTAAGAAATCGCTTGAAGCTGTTATGCTTGAAAAAGGCGAAAATCTTAATAAGCTTTCTAGCTTAAATGAAAGCAAGAAAGAAGCTGAAGATTTATTAGCTAATGTTCAACTTAAGATAAATGAGCTTACTGATATTATTGAAGGTGGTAAGAACTCAATTATCAACGAACTTAATCACAGGGCTACCATAAAGACTGAAATGGGTCGTTATGACACCATGAAGGAACAGATTAATATCAGAAAGGCTGAACTAAACTCTAAGATTTTAAGAGCTAAGTCTGATGAAGAAAAGCAAGACGAAGATATTAAGCGCCTTCGTGAGGAGTTTGTAAAAATAGATGTTGAAATAGGTAAAATGAATAATGATCTTGAAACCTCAGAAGCTAAGGTTGAAAAGGTCAGAGGAGAAATCGCTGATAAAGATAAAGAACTAAGAGATTTGCAGGTAACCTATCATCAAGACAAATCTAAGTTAGAGGCTTTATCTAACCTTACAGAACGTTACGAAGGGTATGGCGGCTCTGTCAAAAAGGTAATGGAACAAAAAGACGCTAATAAGGGTATTATTGGTGTAGTTGCAGATATTATTAAGGTTGAAGAAAAGTACGAGACTGCTATTGAAACAGCTCTTGGCGGTAATATTCAAAATATCGTTACTGATGATGAGAACACTGCTAAAAAGATGATTGGATTCTTGAAGAAGAATCAGCTTGGCCGTGCAACATTCCTACCACTTACTAGCATTACTAATCCTCAGGAATTTAAAACTCCGGAAGTTTTAGACGAAAAGGGTGTAATAGGTATGGCCGATGAAATCGTTACTACTGATAAAAAATATAGTAACGTAGCTAAAGCAATGTTAGGTCGTATTGTTGTGGTAGATAATGTTGATAATGCTATTTTGATTGCTAAAAAATACCAGTACGGCATCCGTATGGTTACAATCGAAGGCGAATTATTTGTACCTGGCGGTGCTATTAGTGGTGGTGCTTTTAGAAATAATTCAAATCTTTTAGGTCGTAGACGAGAAATTGAAGCCTTAGAAAAGAAGACTAAAGACGCTAAGAATAAAATGGACGAGCTTCTTAAAGAAATCGAAGAATGTAAGTCTCTACGTAATAAGCTTCGTATGGAAGTTGAGGGCTTAAAAGCAGACATTCAACGTAAATATATTGAACAAAACACTGCAAAGCTTAACGTTGAAGCGGCTATTTCTAAAAAGGATGAAGTTATTTTAAGTTCTAGAGACCTTGAAAATGAAGGCTCGGAAATTGAAAATCAGCTTAGAGAAATTGAAAAGCGTAAAAATGACATTATTAAGACGCTTGCAGACTCTGAAAATCTTGAAAAAGATATTACAGAAAAAATTAATACCTCCAGTGAGGAGCTTGAGCTTACAAGAGCCAAAGAAAATGAATTTTCAGTTGAAGTTTCCAGATGGGATCTTGAAGTTAATAAATTACTTCAGAAGCAGGATTTTGTTAATCAGAATATTCATCGTATAGAAGATGAAATTAAGCGCTTCGAAATTGATGCAGATGATTTAAACAATAAAATTTCAGAATGTAGCGAAGAAATTATAGTTAAAGAGAATAATATTTCTGAAATTGAAAAGACTATTTTTGAAAGTCATAACTCTCAGGATGCTAAACAAACTGAGCTTTCTGATGATATTAAGACTCGCGATGACTTAAATGAAAAGCAGAAGAAATTCTTTGACACAAGAGAAGAAATATCTAAGAAGATAAATGATCTTGATAAAGAAATATATCGATTAAGCTCTCAGAAGGAAAAGGTTGAGACTTTGATTGAAAATCTCATTAACTATATGTGGGATGAATATGAGATAACATTAAGTGATGCAGCTTCATTACGTGATGAAGAGATGACAGATTTATCTTCAATGAAGAAGCAGATTTCACAGATTAAAGATCAGATTAAGAAGCTAGGTGACGTTAACGTTAATGCAATTGAGCAGTACAAAGAATTGATGGAGCGTTATACCTTCTTAAAGACTCAACATGAAGATTTAGTTTCAGCTAAAGCTACTCTTGAAGATATTATTAAAGAACTTGATGCAGCTATGCGTAAGCAGTTTGCCGAAAGCTTTAAAGAAATCAATTCAGAATTTGATAAAGTATTTAAAGAGTTATTTGGCGGTGGAAAGGGTTCTCTTGAACTTATTGAGGATGAGGATATTCTTGAAGCAGGCATTAGAATCATTGCTCAGCCACCCGGAAAAAAATTGCAGAATATGATGCAACTTTCCGGTGGTGAAAAGGCTTTAACTGCAATTGCATTACTATTTGCTATTCAGAACCTTAAGCCCTCACCATTCTGTCTTCTTGACGAAATTGAGGCAGCTCTTGATGAGTCTAACGTTGACAGATTTGCTAAGTATCTTCATAAGTTAACAAAGCATACCCAGTTTATTGTTATTACTCATAGAAGAGGTACTATGGAGCGAGCAGATAGACTTTATGGTATTACAATGCAGGAAAAGGGTGTATCAGCTTTAGTAAGCGTAAACTTAATTGATAATCAGTTAGATAATTAGAGGATATAAATGGAAGAAGTAGTTCAAAACAAATTAATAGAAGAATCGCCTAAAAAGAAATCAGGTTTTTTTGCCAAACTAAAATCTGGATTAACTAAGACCAGAAATGGCTTTGTATCTGGCATTGATTCAGTGTTTCATGGTTTTTCTCAGATTGATGAGGATTTTTATGAGGAGCTTGAAGAAATGCTTATTATGGGTGATGTTGGAGTAAATACAACTAACCTAATAATTGAAAAGCTTAAAGAAAAGGTAAAAGAAAATCGTATAAAGCAGCCAGATGAATGTCGTGAGCAGCTTATAGATATTTTGCGTGAAATTGTTATAGTTCCAGACGATGCTTATGATTTTGAAAATAAGAAAGCAGTAATTATGGTGGTAGGAGTAAATGGTGTTGGTAAAACAACAACCGTTGGAAAGCTTGCTGGTCGTATGAAAGAAAATCATAAGAAAGTATTGGTTGCTGCTGCTGATACATTTAGAGCTGCGGCTAACGAGCAGCTTGTTGAATGGGCTAAAAGGGCTGGAGTAGATATTGTTTCTTCAGTAGAGGGAACAGATCCTGCTTCTGTAGTATATGATGCTGTTACTGCCTCGAAAGCAAGAAATGTTGATGTTTTGTTATGTGATACAGCTGGAAGACTTCATAATAAGAAAAATCTAATGGAAGAGCTTCGCAAGATGAACAAAATCGTTGATCGTGAGTATCCGGACTGCCTACGTGAGACATGGGTTGTCTTAGATGCTACTACAGGACAAAATGCAGTAAATCAGGCAAGAGAATTCAACGAAGTGGCTAATTTAAATGGGATAGTTTTGACAAAAATGGATGGCACTGCTAAGGGTGGTATTGCGATTGCCATCTGCAATGAGCTTCACATTCCTGTTAAATATATAGGGGTTGGTGAAGGCATCGATGATTTGCAGAAATTTAATCCAACTGAATTCATCGATGCATTGTTTGCTAAAGATTCTGTAGAAGAATAAAGTGAAGGGGTAAAATATGGAAGAATTATCTTTAGATAAATTTGAGGAAGCCTCTGAGAAGGTTAAAGAGGTTACTTTAGATACTAAGCTAATATACAGTGATTATTTTAGTGCCAAGACAGGCAATAAAGTATATCTTAAACCTGAGAATATGCAGTTTACAGGAGCATATAAGGTAAGAGGTGCTTATTATAAAATGAGTACTCTTTCTGATGAAGACAGAGCTAAAGGTATTATAACTGCCTCTGCTGGAAACCATGCACAGGGAGTTGCTTATGCTGCAAAATGCTATGGGGTAAAGGCTACAATTGTAATGCCTACTACAACTCCTCTAATTAAGGTTAATCGTACAAAAGGGTATGGTGCGCAAGTTGTACTATATGGCGATGTATATGACGAAGCCTGCAAGAAAGCATATGAGCTAGCCGATGAACATGGATATACATTTATTCATCCATTTGATGATTATGGCGTTGCTACGGGTCAAGGCTCTATTGCGATGGAAATAATAAAGGAATTACCTCTAGTTGATTATATTTTGGTTCCAGTTGGCGGAGGCGGTCTGGCTACTGGTGTATCTACACTTGCTAAGATGCTTAATCCCAAGATTAAAGTCATTGGTGTTGAACCAGAAAACGCTAACTGTCTGCAGGAATCATTAAAGGCTGGCAAGGTTGTTACGCTTGAAAGTGTTAGTACAATTGCTGATGGTACAGCAGTTAAAACACCAGGAGCTAAGCTATTCCCTTACCTTCAAAAGAATCTTGATTCAGTAATAACTGTTCCAGATGCTGATTTAGTAGTTTCATTCCTTGATATGGTTGAAAATCATAAAATGGTAGTTGAAAATTCTGGATTACTTACAGTTGCTGCGTTAAGACAATTAGATGTTAAAGATAAAAAAATAGTATGTTTATTAAGTGGCGGAAACATGGATGTTATTACAATGTCATCTGTCGTTCAGCAAGGACTGATACTTCGCGATAGAATTTTTACTGTTTCTGTATTACTTCCTGATAAACCAGGGGAATTATCTAAGGTTTCATCTGTTATTGCTAAGGAAAGTGGTAATGTTATTAAGCTTGAGCATAACCAGTTTGTATCAATAAACAGAAACGCAGCAGTAGAACTAATAATTACTCTTGAAGCTTTTGGAACTGAGCACAAGAATCAGATTATTAAGGCTTTAGAAGATGAAGGCTATAAGCCCAAGCTTAAGCGAACTGCAATGTAGCTATGTATAAAAAACAAGGTTATTTAAAAGAAAAGTTTAAGTTGTTTCATTTGTGTGATCAGTCTGAAAAAAACTATTCTTTCCACTATCATGATTTTTATAAAATCGTTTTCTTTATAAAAGGTAACGTTACCTACAATATAGAAGGAAAGAATTATGAACTGAGCCCATATGATATTGTTTTTGTTGGAAAGAATCAGCTTCATAGACCTATGATTAGTGGTCTATGCGAATACGAAAGATATGTTATTTATCTGTCTGATGATTTACTTAAGGAAGATGAGCGCTTGTTCTTAGGATTTAAGGAAGCGTTTAATAAACATGAAAATGTACTTAGACTAAATGCTTCTGATAATGGAAAAGTGATTGAACTTTTACAGGGAGCATATAATCGGTTGAAATCAGATGGATTCGCTAATGATATATATGCTAGGCTGATGGTATATGAAATAATATTGAGGCTTAGCGAAACGATTGCTATCAAAGGTTTTGATTATGATGGAAAGGTTCAGTACAATGCTAAAATAAGTGAGGCATGCGAATATATAAATAACAATTTGGCATCTGATTTATCGGTTGATATGCTTTCTGAAAAATTTTATACGAGTAAATACTATTTTATGCGTCAGTTTAAAATGCAGACAGGAATTCCTGTGCATCAGTATATTATTGAAAAGCGTATTCAGTATACTAATCAACTGGTAAATGATGGCATGAAAGTGACTGTTGCATGTATCGAAGCTGGCTTTAATGATTATTCAACGTATCTAAGAGCAAGCAAAAGAAATAAGCTTCGTAAAGAACATGAATAAAATTAATAAAGTGTAAAGTAAAAATACTTGACAACCCCTGTTTGATTATGTATTATACTAAAGGTGCCGAGGGTAGCTATGGATAAAATAATTGAACGTGGGTTGTTATTTGATTTTTATGGAGAACTTCTCACAACACATCAACAACAAATTTATAGTGAAGCAGTTTTTAATGATTTGTCTCTTCAGGAGTTATCTGATGAAGCAGGGATTTCAAGACAGGGTATTCACGATCTTATTAAAAGATGTGATAAACAGTTACTTCAATATGAAGAGAAACTTGGACTTGTCGCTAAGTTTCAGGCTATCAAAGCTGATGTTTTAAAGATTGAAAAGATGATTGATTCTGAAAATCTTACTGATGAAACATCTAAGCAGGCAATAAAGGAAAGATTACATCACATAGTTGAGGAATTATAGATAAATGGCTTTTGAAAGTTTAACTGAAAAACTTCAAAATGTTTTCAAGGCACTAAGAGGTAAGGGTCGCCTTACTGAGGAAGATGTGAAGCTTGCCCTAAAGGATGTCAAGATGGCTCTTTTAGAAGCCGATGTAAACTTTAAGGTAGTTAAACAATTTATAAATAGTGTTACAGAAAGAGCAATCGGTCAGGATGTTATGGAAGGTCTTAATCCGGGCCAGATGATTGTAAAGATTGTTAATGAAGAAATGACTTCTTTAATGGGAAGTGATGTTACTGAATTAACTTTCAGACCAGGTAAAGAAGTAACCGTATTTATGTTATGCGGTCTTCAGGGTGCTGGTAAAACTACCGCAGCTGCTAAACTTGCAAATAGATTGAAGCTTAAGAGCAAGAAAACGTTGCTTGTTGCATGTGACGTATATAGACCAGCTGCTATTGAACAGTTAAAGAGAAATGGTGAAAAGGTCGGAACCGAAGTATTTGCGCTTGGAACTGACATAAAGCCAGCTGAAATTGCAAGACAGGCATATGATTATGCTGTTAAAAACAATTTCAACGTTGTTATTTTGGATACTGCAGGTCGTTTACATGTTGATGAAGACATGATGAATGAGCTTGTTGAGATAAAATCTGTAGTTGATGTTCACGAAACATTACTTGTAGTTGATGCGATGACCGGTCAGGATGCAGTAAATGTTGCTAATGAATTCAACGAAAAGATTGGTCTAGATGGAGTTGTTCTTTCTAAGGCCGATGGCGATACCAGAGGTGGTGCGGCTTTATCGGTAAAAGCTGTAACTGGAAAACCCATTTTATTTGTATCAAACGGTGAAAAGTTAGATCAAATCGAACCTTTTTATCCAGATAGAATGGCTAATAGAATTTTAGGAATGGGTGATGTTCTTTCGCTCATTGATAAGGTTCAGGCTGCTAATCTTGAAAGAGATGAGAAAAAAGATAAAGAGATGGTAGGCCGTCTCAAAAAGGGTAAATTTGATTTTAATGATTATCTTGAGTCAATGGTTCAGATGCGTAAGCTTGGAGGCTTAGGTTCTATCATGTCTATGATGCCTGGTATGGGGGTCAAGATGGACGATATTGATTCGGATGACGCTGAAAAGAAATTGAAAAGAACAGAGGCAATTGTCCTTAGTATGACACCTGAGGAACGAGCTAATCCTAAGCTTATGAATCCTAGACGTAAAAATAGAATTGCAAAAGGTGCAGGACTTGATATTGCTGAGGTAAACCGATTCATCAAACAGTTTGAGCAGTCTCAGAAAATGATGAAGCAACTACCATCGATGATGGGTAAATTTGGTAAAAAAGGAAGATTTCCATTTTAGGGTTCCTTTTTATATAAACAATTATTTATGTAACATTTTACTTGGAGGTAAAAACAAATGGCAGTAAAGATTAGATTAAGAAGAATGGGTCAGAAGAAAGCTCCTTTCTATAGAATTATCGTAGCAGATTCTAGATCACCTAGAGATGGAAAGTTCATCGCTGAAATCGGAACATATGATCCTACAGTTGAACCCGCTTCAGTTAAGGTTGATGAAGAAGAAGCTAAGAAGTGGCTTGCAAATGGTGCTCAGCCTACAGAAGTTGTTAGCAGACTTTTCAAGAATGCAGGAATTACAAAGTAATTTATTTCGATAATTTTTGAAGCTAAAAACTTATGGAGGTTGTTTTATGAGAGAATTGGTAGAAGTAATCGCAAAAGCTCTTGTTGAAAACCCCGATGAAGTTGTTGTTAACGAACGTACAGAGGGCAAAAACGTGATTGTTGAACTTCACGTTGCTCAGTCTGACATGGGTAAAGTTATCGGAAAGCATGGTCGTATTGCTAAGGCTATACGTGCTGTTGTTAAAGCAGCTAGCTCAAAAGATAATTCAAGAGTTGATGTAGAAATCTTTTAAGATTATGTAGGGTATCCACGTTTTTGTTGGGTACCCTTTGTTTTTAAAACCTGAGGTAATTATATTGCAAAAAGATGATTTATTTAAAGTAGGAGTAATAACAACAGCACATGGTGTTCATGGTGAAGTAAAAGTATTTCCTACAACTGATGATGTAAAACGTTTTAAAAAGGCCAAAGAATTATTATTAGACACTGGAAAAGAAATTAAAACTGTAAGACTTTCGCAAGTTAAGTTTTTTAAACAATTTGTTATAATTAAGTTTGATGGCATTGATGATATGGATACCGCATTAACATTAAAGAATAATGAATTATTTGTTACAAGAGAGAATGCAGTAAAATGCGCAAAAGACGAATACTTCATTGCTGATTTATATAATCTAAAAGTATTTGATGAAGAGGGAAAATCCCTTGGCATTATTTCAAATGTATATCAGACGGGGGCTAATGATGTATATGAGGTTGAAAGAGAAGATAAGTCTACATTTTTAATCCCTGCGATTAAAGAATGTATTTTAGATATAGATATCGAAAACGAAACTATGAAGATTCATGTAATGGATGGCTTGATGTAATGAATTATCACGTACTTACTTTGTTTCCAGAAATGGTAATTGATGGATTAAATAATAGCATTATAGGTCGCGCAAGCGCCAAAGAACTGATTCATGTTGATGCTTATCAGATTAGAGATTATACGCTTGATAAGCATAACAAGGTTGATGATTATACATATGGTGGCGGTGCTGGAATGCTTATGCAGGCTCAACCTGTATATGATGCCTGTGAAGCTGTTCAAAATAAAATAACTGAAGCTGGTAGGAAAAGGGCACGTGTAATTTTTGTAACACCAAGAGGCTATACTTTTAACCAGCAAATGGCTGAAGATTTTGCCAAAGAAGAAGATCTTATATTCCTATGCGGTCATTATGAAGGCATAGATGAAAGAGTTTTAGAGGAAGTAGTTACTGACTATGTTTCGATAGGAGATTATGTACTTACCGGCGGAGAGCTTCCTGCGATGGTAATGATAGACTGTATCTCAAGATTGGTCGAAGGAGTGCTTAACAATAAGGAATCTTCAGAAATAGAATCATTTTCTAATGGTTTGTTAGAGTATCCGCAGTACTCCAGACCAGAAGAATGGCATGGGAAAAAGGTTCCTGCCGTTTTGTTAAGCGGACATCATGCTAATGTAGAAAAGTGGCGTTTGGAACAATCTTTGATTCAAACTAAAAAGTTTAGACCGGAACTTTACGATAAGTACATGGAAGAACATCCAGAGCCTCCTAAAAAGAATAGACGAAAAAAGAAAAAAGTTGTTGCAATAAACATAGACGCATGATAGAATGCTAATGTTGTCAAAAATATGGGATGGTCCTCTGTTACGAAGTGTATTAAGAACATCCGCGATATAAGGAGGAACACAATGAACGACATTATTAAGAACATTGAAGCTGCTCAGCTCAAGGAAAACGTAACTGAATTTAACGTAGGTGATACTATTAAGGTATACGCTAAGATTAAAGAAGGTGAAAAGGAAAGAATCCAGGTATTCGAGGGAACTGTACTTAAGAGACAGGGCGGCGGTGCTCGTGAAACTTTCACAGTTAGAAAGTCTTCTAACGGCGTTGGAGTTGAAAAGACATGGCCTTTACACTCACCTAATGTTGATAAGATTGAAGTAGTTCGTAAGGGTAAAGTTCGTAGAGCTAAACTTAACTACTTAAGACAGCGTGTTGGTAAAGCTGCTAAGGTTAAAGAAGTTGTTAGATAATAATGACGGTAAAGGAGTAATGATTTCATTACTCCTTTTTTTATTCCTAAAGGTGCAAATCCTTATGTATGTGATATAATAAAGCGTATGAAAAATAGTGGATTAAACTTTAGAAAGAAAAGACGAAAAAAAATTAGCATAACTGTTGTTAAGGAAATATTTAGCTGGTTCTTTTGGATACTAGTTTCTGTATTTTTAGCTGTTGTGTTAATGATTGTATTCGGTTTACGAACTAATATTATAGGTAATTCAATGGAACCTAATTTGTATTCTGGTCAGCACATTTTGATTAATAGACTAGTTTACTCTGTATCATCTCCTAAAAAAGGCGATGTTGTCGCATTTTTACCAAACGGAAACGAAAAATCTCATTATTATGTAAAAAGAGTTATTGGTGTCCCCGGGGATACAGTTCAGATTATCAATGGTCGAGTGTATATAAACAATGTACAGCTTGAAGAAAATAATAGCTATGACAAGATTGCTGATCCTGGAATTGCAATTAATCCAATTTACTTAAACGATGATGAATTTTTTGTACTTGGAGACAATCGTAATTTTAGTGAGGATTCCAGATCTGGTAACATTGGAGTTGTTTACAAGCAGTATATGATCGGTAAGGTTTGGTTCAAAGTAAGTGATCAGTTAGATAAGATAGGATTTGTGAAATGATAGTACAGTGGTATCCAGGGCATATGAATAAGGCCCGCAAAATGATGGAAGAAGATATGAAGCTAATCGATCTTGTGATTGAGATCGTTGATGCAAGAGCGCCTCTTTCAAGCCGTAATCCTGATATAGATAAAATGGCTAAAAATAAATCAAGAATGGTTATAATGAATAAGTCAGATTTGGCCGACAAAAATATTAGTGATAAGTGGCGAGTATATTTTGAAGAACATGGAATAAAGACAGTATTTCTTAATTCTAAAGATAAAGAAGGAATTAGAAATGTTATGCCTGCTGTTAAGGAAACTTGTGCTGAAAAGATTAAGCGTAATGAAGCAAGAGGCATAAAAAATCAAGCTATTAGAGCGATGGTTGTAGGCATTCCTAATGTTGGTAAGTCTACCTTTATAAATGCTTTTTCCGGCAAAAACATGGCCAAGACAGGAAATAAACCTGGTGTTACAAAAGGCAAGCAATGGATCAGATTAAATAGTGAGCTTGAGCTACTTGATACTCCGGGTATTTTGTGGCCTAAATTTGATGATCAGAACGTAGGTAAGAAGTTAGCTTATCTTGGTTCAATTAATGATGAAATTCTGGTTCATGAAGAGCTTGCGGGTGACTTGCTTCTTCTTTTGCTTAAAGAGTATCCTGAACTTTTAGAAGAAAGATATGGAATAACGTCGGAAAATTGTGAGCCAGATAATTATGATGGTATGTTTGTGACAAGACAGTCATTAATGTTAGATAGAATAGGTAAGCTGAGGGGCTGCCTAAAGAAGGGAGCAGAAACAGATTATTTCAAAACTGCCGTACAGGTTTTAGATGATTTTAGAAGCGGTCGAATTGGAAAAATCACTTTGGAGAAACCATGAAAAATACATTGAAGGAATTATTAAGTACAAGCTTATATTTGCTAGTTGTAGTTGTATTATGCTTTTTAGTTATTAAATTTGTAGGTCAGAGATCACTCGTAATAGGTTCTTCTATGGAAACTACTCTTTCCGACAACGATAATCTTATTCTAGATAAAATTTCTTACAGATTTCATGATCCTGAACGCTTTGATGTTATTGTTTTTCCGTTTAGAAACGGAGAAAAAAAGACTTATATTAAAAGAATTATTGGTCTTCCTGGAGAAACTATTCAGATTGACTTTGATGGTAATATTTTTATTAATGGTGAGATATTACAAGAATCATATGGAAGAGAGGTTATTAATAATCCAGGACTTGCATATGAACCTATTACATTAGGTGATGATGAGTATTTTGTAATGGGAGATAATAGAAATCATTCCGAGGATTCAAGATTTTCGGAGGTTGGTAAAGTCAGCAGAAGCGAGATATTAGGTCGAGCATGGTTGAGGGTATTCCCTATTCATAAATGGGGATTAGTCAAAAAGATTGGTACAAAATAATGGAAACTAATGCTTCGAAGATTAAAGAACTTTTTGCACTTAGCGATATTGATGGGTTGCAAGAATTAATTGAGATTTATCGTGATGATGAGAGATCTTCTGTTAAAAAAATAATAGAATCAGCTAATAAGCGTATTGCAGCCTATGAAAAGGAAATACTTCGTATAGAGGCTATGAAAGCTTACGAGCGAGAGTATGAACATTTGGGCTTTGTTTGCGGTATAGACGAGGTCGGAAGAGGCCCGCTTGCTGGGCCAGTTGTGACTGCAGCTGTTATCTTACCAAAAGATTGTAAGATTTTATACCTAAATGATTCTAAGCAGTTGTCTGAAAAGAAACGAGAAGAATTATATGATGTTATCATGAAGGAAGCGGTAAGTGTAAGCTTAGGATATAATTCTCCTGAAAGAATAGATGAAATCAATATTTTACAAGCTACCTTAGAGGCTATGCGAAATAGTGTACTTGAACTAAACGTTTGTCCTGACGTGCTATTAAATGATGCAGTTACGATTCCAGGCATTCCCATTAAGCAGGTTCCTATTATAAAGGGTGATGCCAAAAGTATTTCTATCGCTGCGGCAAGTATTGTTGCTAAAGTTACCAGAGATAGAATGATGGTTGAGTATGACAAAGTATATCCAGAATATGGTTTTGCTAAAAATAAAGGCTACGGAAGTGCTGAGCATATAGCGGCCTTAAAAAAATACGGAAAAACTCCGATTCATAGAAACTCATTTATTAAAAACTTTATTGAGGGTTAAGGATGGCTTCTTTCAATCTTTCGAATCTTGCAGACAGATTGTCACAAGTAATAACTCAGAATACTACATTGGCATCTGTCTTTCCGAAGAATGACAGAGCTATCCGCGAGCTCTTTTCTAATCTTTCAAATGGTGAAACCCTTTTAGCTAAGGTACTATCAGTTTCGGATGGTTCTTTTCAAATTTCAACTGAGAATAATATAATAATCAATGCGAAATCTGAAAATGGAGTTGAACTTACTCCAGGTTCAACAGTTCTTTTGGAAGTTAATAAGTTTTCTGATAGTAAAATTTCATTAAGACCTCTATACCTTAATACTAGCTATGAAGAAACTGCTAAAACAGCTTTAAGTCAGGCTGGAATATCTGAAAATCCAAGAGCATTAGAGCTTGTTGCTAGAAGCATGGAATATGGTAATCCGATAGATAGAAATTCTCTTTTGATAGCATACAAGGATGTACTTGAATTTCCTGACGCTCCTGTCAAGTATTTAGTGGATTTAAAGCAAATGGGACTTGAAGTAAATTCATATAATATTGAAGGCTTTGAAAATTATATGAATATGAAACATCTGATAACTGATTCTTTTGATGATATTTCAAAAAGCCTCGTATCAGATTTAAGAAGCAGCTTCATTTCTAATGATATTAACGTAGCTAATGATTCAATATTAAGCAATGGATTATCTTTGAAAAATTTTGAAGGGGCATTAAAATCTATCGATGGAATGATCAATTTTGTCGACTCGCTTTCTGCCAATGAAAATGCCTTAGTGTATTCTGCGGATGAGATTAAAGTTCTTTTTGAAAGATTATCTGAATCTGAAATTGAACCAGGTAGAATGGAATTACTTTTACAAAATGAAAGCAATGTACCTACTAAGGATGTTTTAAAAGCTTATTTAAATGATATAAGAACGACTATTTTAAAGCCCTTTGAAGAAATAGAAGATGATACTACTAGTAAAACTCCGGATTTTGAGAATCTTTTTAAAGACGATTCTTTAAAAAATTTATTCTCAAAGACCCTTATATCTTCGTGGACAATTAACGACAAGGATATAGGTAAGCAAGAGATAAAAGAACTTATTAATAGATTATATAAAGATTCTCATAATCTTTTAGACACTATTAATAACTCGATGCCTAAGAATAGTACTACTTCTGGAATGATTGATAATCTCAATAGAAATTTGGATTTTATGGAACAAATTAATCACTATATTCCATATGTACAAATTCCATTTAACTCAACTAATGGTTCACATACCGGCGAACTTTATGTATATAGAAATCGAAAAAAGCTTACCGAAAATGATTCTGAGTTGACCGCTTTTTTACATCTAGACATGGAAAATTTGGGTCCTACAGATATTTATGTAAGTTTAAAATATAATAATGTATCTACTAATTTTAAACTGGCGAATGAAGAAGCTTTAAGTCTTATAAATGACAACATTTCTTTTTTAGATAAGCGTCTTCAGGATAAGGGATATTCGCTAAAATGCGAAATGTCGGTTAATGATAAAAGCAAGCCTTCATTACACCAGATGCTTTTTGAAAGTGAAAATCATCTTATTTTATCTAAAAATTCCTTTGATGCGAGGGTCTGATATATGAGTGATGAAAAGAAGAAAATAAATCAGGCAATTGCATTAGAATATGATCCAGAAGATATTGCTCCTAGAGTAATTGCTACTGGAAAAGGTGAGCTTGCTGACAGAATTGTCAATGAAGCAATCAAAGATAAAATTCCCATTCACAAAGATGAGAAGCTTGCGAAAACATTATCTTTACTCGATGTAGGAGATGCTATACCGCCAGAACTATATGAGATTGTTGCTGAAATATTAGTATTTGTTGATGCTATGGATAAGTTGAAAGGAAAAAGGTAAAGATTGAATAAGAAATTTATAGGTGATGAGGGAGAGAAGTTAGCTGTAAATTTTCTAGAGTCAAAAGGCGTTATTGTGCTTGAAAGAAATTTTTCTGCACACGGCGGTGAAATTGATGTTATATTTAAAGATGAGGGTTATCTTGTATTTGGTGAAGTAAAATATAGAGTAAATACTCGTTTTGGGGATCCTTTTGATGCGGTGAACTATAGTAAGATCAAAAGATTAATAAAGGCTTCGAAATACTATTTATACAAAAATCATTATCCGGATAACACTCCAGTAAGATTTGACGTTATCGGAATATTGGATGGCAAGATTCAGTGGATAAAAGATGCATTTAGCGAATAAGCGTTGCTAAGTTCAAAAAATATTAAGAATATTCTTTATAGGGGTTAAAAATATTAACATAGAATAGTGGTTAATACGGAGGGTAAAAACATGGCCAATATTTTAGTTTGTGATGATGATCACGAAATTGTGGATGCAATTGAGATTTATTTATTGCAGGAAGGACATAAGGTTTATAAAGCCTATGATGGTATAGAAGCCATTGAAATACTTAATAAAGGTGATATTCAACTACTTATCATTGACGTTATGATGCCTAGACTCGATGGAATCCATGCTGTACTTAAGATTAGAGAGAATTCAAGTATTCCTATTATTATTCTTTCGGCTAAAACAGAAGATCCTGATAAAATTTTAGGTTTAAATGTAGGTGCAGATGATTATCTTTCTAAACCATTTAATCCTCTTGAACTTGTTGCAAGAGTGAAGTCTCAGCTTAGAAGATATACAAAGCTTGGTAACATGCCTGCTGAATCTAGTACAATTTATTCAGTTGGTGGACTTATCATTAATGACGATACAAAAGAAGTTATTGTTGATGATGAACCCGTAAAGCTTACTCCTATTGAGTATAATATTTTACTTTTACTTGTAAAGAATCAGGGTAGAGTATTCTCTATTGATCAGATTTATGAAAGAATATGGAATGAGCAAGCGATTGGAGCTGACAATACTGTCGCCGTTCATATCAGACATATTCGTGAAAAGATTGAGATTAACCCTCGTGAGCCTAGATATTTGAAGGTTGTATGGGGCGTAGGATATAAAGTTGATAAAATGTAGTTGGAGCTTATATGAGCAAAAAAAATAAGAATAAGCCTGTCAGGAAAAATGGCAGGCTTAAAAAATCTATTTATATAGCTTTACAGGCGTTGTCGGGGGCATTGATCGTGGGCGTTCTATTCACGTACTCTATAATGTCGACAATGTCTGTTTCTAGTTTTTCTAAGCATTATTCATATAATCCATCAATTAATCAGTTTAGAGGCGATTACTATGATTCTGATATCTTTAGCATAAATTTTGAATATGCGATTTCTGACATATTAAGATATTCAGTTATACGTCAACAGTTAGAAGAAAACGGCGAGTATGAACCTGCAAAAATCATAAAAGTTGGTTCTTTTTCTCATAGAAATGATTCTGTGGCATATAGTGGACCTGATGCTCCATATTATCTGAGTGATTTGATTAAATGGGGAGAGCGAGGAATTGAACGAGACTATAAAGTATTTTTCTCATGGGAAGATTACTATGACTTTATAGGAACTAACATTACTACTTTGCCAGAAGCAGATTTAGAAGCTAATAATATAGATTCTCATTCTATTGAATCAACTTCAAATGAGCTTGAGCCATTAACGGAAAATGTTGTCGAAGATGAGATTAGTGAGGGCAGTGATAGCGAGGAAGATTCTGTTGAGATAACTAGTATATATGTCCCAAATGACGAAAATACTTATTTTACATTTTCGGAGACTATTTCGCAAAATGGAGAATCTGAGCTTATTATTAATGATAATAGATCAGTTGCTCAGCTTGATACAATTAAGAATTTGTTTTTATCAGCAGATATGAAACGTCTTGAAGATTATGTGGATAATAGTGAAGAATATAATGAATTAGCAGAATCATTAAGAGACACGATTGAAGATTTAAATACTAATTACACTGAATATAAAAAGTTTAACCGTAAATTTAATGATAAATATTCTAATGTCAGGTATGCAGTTATTATTCCTCAAGGACGTTCGTATAAACTTTTTACTAACGTAGACGATCTTTCATTTAGTTCTTCGGAAAGTAAAGTGGATTCCACCATGCGTAATTTTGGCCATTTTGCATATATTACTCGCGGTGGTGAATATGTTGATTCTGAAGCAGATATTGACACTGAAGAAATAAAACGACTTATTACTGAGGTATATGGTTATTCATATCCGTATAATGCTAAGGTTTATGTGGCAATCGACTCAACTTACCCTGTAAAAGACCAGTTTTATGAAAACTATCAGAATTTTTACAAGGTTTGTAGAGCAATTCCCTGGATGGTTTTATTATGTGCCATTTCAGTCATATTGTTTATTGCACTTGGCTCGTGGCTTGTAATGTATGAGAAACGAACCTTATCATATGAAGGAGCCAAAGAAAAACTTAGCGACTTTGACAGGTTGCCTATTGAAATCAGTGTATTGTTCTTTTTACTGCTTATATTGATACTGCTTATAGGAGAATCCTTAATTATAAAGAGTATTGATATAACTTCAATAAAGGAAAAGAATTTATATTTCATTCCTGTTTCAGCATTGCTTGGCATTGACGTATATGTTGCCATGACTTTCTTTTATGGTTTTGTAAGACGAATCGTCTGCAAAAATGTTTTCGATGGCAGCATTACTTCAATAATGATGCCTAAAATAGAAAAAGTTGTTAATAAATTCAGGAGAACATCACAGGATTTATATGATGACTCTGAAATAGTACTAAAAATTGGCTTTGGATATATTGTGTTTTTAATCGTAAATGTGTTTTTTATGAGTCAGGTAATCTGGAGCCGTCATGCTGGTTTATTTGTTTTATTGCTAATAATATTTGATTTTACAGTTGGAATTATGATATTTAGGTTAAATATTGAGCGTAAAAAAATAGTACAGGGTATCAAGCGTATTAATGATGGTGAATATACTTATGTAATTGATGCTAATAAAATGCATGGCGATAATAAAAGAATTGCAGCCGAAGTTAATCATATTGGAAGCAGTATAAAGAGTGCTGTTGAAATCAACATTAAGGATGAAAAGCTAAAGGCGGATCTTATTACAAATGTATCACACGATATTAAGACACCATTAACATCAATTATTAACTACGTTAACCTACTTAAGAATGAAAATATTGATAATCCTAATGCAATAAAATACCTTGATATTTTGGAAGAAAAATCAAGCAGACTAAAGCAGCTTACTCTGGATTTAGTTGAGGCGTCTAAGATAACCTCAGGCAATATTACTCTAGAGCTAATGAAGATTAATTTTGTTGAGTTATTACTTCAGACAATTGGTGAGTTCGAAGAAAAGTTTAATGATCATGGGCTTACTGTTATTACCAACCTTCCTAGTGAACCGGTATACATATATGCTGACCCTAGGCGCATGTGGCGAATAATTGAAAATCTATTTAACAATATATTCAAATACGCGCTTGAAAATACAAGGGTATACGTAGACTTAGTTGTTTCTAAAGATGCTAATGATAATCAGACTATGGCAGTTTCGATTAAGAATGTTTCTAAGAATGAACTAAATATACCTGCTGATGAACTGACAGAAAGATTTATTAGAGGAGATGTTTCTCGTAGTACTGAAGGATCAGGACTGGGTCTTTCGATTGCTAAGTCACTGACGGAAGCTCATCATGGTAAATTCGATATATATCTTGATGGAGATTTATTTAAGGTTACACTTACTTTTGATATTTTAAAGGAAGAGAACGTTTCAAAAAGCGAAGAAGAGATTTAAAAAGATAGCCCATACATTTTTGTATGGGCTATCTTTTTATGTAAGTTCAAATCTTTGTCTGTTATTGTATTTTTCAAGAACTTCGTGAATTTTTTCTGTAGATGTAATTACATTAGCTACAGATAAGTCATGATTCATGAAGTCAATAATCTGTGCAATAAATTTACTAACATCTGCCTCAACATAATAAGGTTTACTCTTAAGCTCAGGCCTTGTATAAATAAGATTTGTAGTGATGATTTTGTCGATTATACAATCTTCATAAGCTTTATCAAATATTTCGGTTCCGTTTGTAAACTGACCGAAGGTTGCAAGAATGAAAATACGTTTTGCATTTTTGGCTTTAATCTGTCTAGCTGTGTCAATCATGCTCTCACCTGATGAAATAATATCATCGATAATGATTACATCTTTTCCGTCAATGTTATCTCCTAGGAATTCATGAGCAACAATTGGATTTTTGCCATTGACCATCTTAGAGTAATCACGACGCTTATAAAACATACCTGCATCTACTCCTAATACACTGGCAAAATAAACAGCTCTGTCAAGAGCACCTTCATCCGGGCTTATGACAACAGTATGTTCTTTATCAATAATCAAATCATCTTCGGATTCGAGTAAGGTTTTTAAAAACTGGTAATTTGCACTGAAATTATCAAAACCACATAGAGGAGTAGCATTCTGAACTCTTGGATCATGTGCATCAAAGGTAATTATGTTTGATACTCCCATTGCTTCTAATTCTTCTAAAGCATAAGCACAGTCTAAAGATTCACGACCATTTCTTTTATGCTGACGGCCTTCGTAAAGATAAGGCATAATGACATTTATTCGGTGAGCCTTTCCGTTAGCTGCTGAAATAACACGTTTTAAATCCTGATAGTGATCATCTGGAGACATTCTGTTGGTATATCCGTTAATTTTGTAGGTTATACTAGAATTGCAGACATCTAGTAAAATAAAAAGATCCTTTCCTCGTACGGATTCATGGAACACAGCTTTACCTTCACCACTTCCAAATCTAGGGCATGTGGCATCGAGTAAATATGAGGGTTCCTTGTATCCTTGGAATGCAGGATCTTCTTTTAAAGAACTTGTAAGATTTTTTCTAAAATCTACTAAGTAGTGATCAACACTGTGACCAAGCTTAGCAGCTGAATTAAGAGCTACAACCTTTAATGGTGCAACCGGCATAGACTGTTCAAGCAAAGTTAAATTAGGCATGTCATTACCTTCCTGTAAGTTTTTTTACCGAGATTATTTTAATCATTCAGTTAGTGACACGTCAAGGAAATTCGATTAAAATATAAAAGAAATAGTTTTTAATGGAGTAATAAAAATGAACTGCAAGCAAAAGACAAGCCACATTATCAATAGTGTGCTTGAAGGTTCACCTGCAGCTATAGCTGGTCTTAAAGCTGGGGATGAACTAATAAAAGTAAATGATGAAGATGTTATTGATATTTTTGATTATCGATATAATATATTGTCCACAAACTTAAAGCTTACCGTTATAAGAGATGGTAATGAGATTACATATGATATTCATAAGGAAGAAGATGAAGACCCTGGACTTGATTTTAAGAATGGACTTATGGATGACTACAGAAGCTGCCATAATAAATGTATTTTCTGTTTCATCGATCAGATGCCACCTGGAATGCGTCCTACTTTATATTTTAAGGATGATGATTCAAGGCTTTCTTTTCTTCAAGGAAATTATGTTACACTTACAAATCTTTCGGAACACGACATTAATCGAATAATTAAGTTCAAGATGGAACCTATAAATATTTCGTTTCAGACTACAAATCCTGAGCTACGCTGTAAGATGCTTAATAATCGTTTTGCAGGAGATGCATTAAAGGTTGCTGATAGATTTTATGAAGCTGGAATAATAATGAATGGACAGATAGTGCTTTGCAAGGGCGTAAATGATGGCGATGAATTGCGTCGATCTATCGAAGATCTTATGAAATATCTGCCTGTTTTGGAAAGTGTTTCTGTAGTTCCTGTAGGTCTTTCAAAATATAGAGATGGATTATATCCACTTGAACCATTTAATAAAGAAGACGCATGTAAGGTTATTGATATGATTGAATCATATCAAAAAATTGCGTATGAAAAATATGGTCTTCATTTTATTCATGCATCTGATGAATGGTACATACTTTCTGGAAGAGATGTTCCGGAAGAGGAAAGATATGATGGATATCTGCAACTAGAAAATGGTGTAGGTATGGTAAGGAGCATGAAAGATGAGTTTTATGATGCACTGGATGTATATAAAATCAAGGGCTTAAAGAAAGTCTTTATGAAAAAGGTAAAACTAACACTTGTTACAGGGCGTCTGGCATATCCTTATATGAAAGAATATGCTGATAAAGTTATGACACAATATCCTAAAGCAGATATACAAGTTGTGGCAATTCGTAACGATTTCTTTGGAGAAATGATAACAGTAGCAGGACTATTAACAGGTCAGGATATATTAAAACAATTAACTGAGCTAGGACATCACGACACCATTCTTTTGCCCCAATGTGTTCTTAAGGCAGATGATCCTATTTTTCTTGATGATATGAAACTGTCTGAACTTGAGTCTGCTTTACAAGTTAAGGCAAAAATTGTAAAATCAAGCGGATATGATTTGTTTTTACATATGACAGGAAGAAACCCTGAGGAGATTATTTAATGAGTAAAAAAAGAAAACCTATAGTTGCAGTAGTTGGTAGACCTAACGTTGGAAAATCAACATTTTTTAATGCAATGGCTGGCGAAAAGATTTCTATAGTAAAGGATACACCTGGTGTTACAAGAGACCGTATTTATGTGGACGTAACCTGGCTAAACTACGCTTTTACGTTAATTGACACAGGGGGTATCGAACCTGACAGTAGTGACATTATTTTAAAACAGATGCGTGAGCAGGCTGAAATAGCTATTTCTACTGCTGATGTGATCTTATTCATGGTTGATGTTAAGCAAGGGCTGCAGGACGCTGATTCTAAAGTCTGTGATATGCTTAGAAGATCTAAGAAGCCTGTTCTTTTGGTTGTAAACAAGGTCGATGACTTTAATAAGTATATGGCTGATGTTTATGAGTTTTACAATTTAGGTATTGGTGATCCTTTCCCGGTATCATCTGTAAACAGATTAGGATTTGGTGATTTACTTGATGAAGTTATCAAACACTTTGGCGATTTACTTGTTGAAGAAGAGGAAGATGAACGCGTTAAGGTTGCAGTAGTAGGAAAACCTAATGTTGGTAAGAGCTCCTTGATTAACAAAATTTTAGGGGAAAATCGACTCATTGTATCTGACATTGCAGGTACTACTAGAGATGCTGTAGATACCGATGTTGAATATAATGGCAAGGAGTACGTCTTTATTGATACGGCTGGTGTTCGTAGAAAAAGTCGTATTCATGAAGACCTTGAGCATTACATGATAGTTAGAACTGTTGCTGCAGTTGACAGAGCAGATGTTGTGCTGATGTTGATTGATGCTACTGAAGGCGTAACAGAGCAGGATGCTAAAATAGCAGGTATAGCTCATGATAATGGTAAAGCAATTATTATCGTAGTTAATAAATGGGATGCTATTGAAAAGGATGACAAGACCATTTACAAATTCGAAGAAAGTGTTCGTAATACATTGTCATTTATGCAGTACGCTGAAATGGTATTCATTTCTGCTCAAACAGGACTTAGAATTCCTAAATTATTTGAAACAATAGATGCAGTTTACGAAAACCATTGTATGAGAGTTGGTACAGGTGTATTAAATGAGATTATGACTAGAGCTGTAGCAATGCAGCAGCCTCCTACTGATAAGGGTAAGAGACTTAAGCTTTTCTACATTACTCAGGCATCAGTTAAACCACCTACATTTGTTATCTTTGTTAACGACAAAGAGCTTATGCATTTCTCTTATACTAGATATATTGAAAATCAAATTCGTGATACCTTTGGATTTAAAGGTACACCACTTCATTTTATCATTAGAGAAAGAAAGGAAGACTAATCTATGTTTCAAAGAATACTTGCCTTGCTTATAGGCTATCTTCTGGGTAATTTCCAGACTGCCTTTATCTATGGTAAGCTTCATGGAATCGATATTCGTGAACATGGTAGTGGTAACGCTGGAACAACAAACACTTTAAGAGTTCTAGGAACCAAAGCTGGTTTGATTGTTTTTGCAGGAGACTTACTTAAAGCCGTTCTTGCCGTCGTTATAACTAAATTAATCTTCATGGGAAGATATGAAGATATGAAACAATTGTTAGTTATCTATGCTGGTTTTGGATGCATTTTAGGCCATGACTATCCATGCTTTATCCAGTTTAGAGGGGGAAAGGGTATAGCTTCTACAGGAGGAATAATGATTGCGTCGCATCCAGCTTATTTTCCTGTTGGATTAATCCTTTTCTTTGCTAATTTCCTGGCTACACACTATGTGTCACTAGGATCCCTTGTTATGTATGCTGGTTTCTTTATACAAACAGTTATTATGGGACAGCTTGGCATTTTTCATATGTCACAGGCTAGTCTTATTGAGATGTATATAATTGTGCTAATCATGACGATTATGGCATTTGTAAAGCATAGAGGAAATATCTCTAGGCTTATTCATCATGAAGAAAGAAAAACTTATTTATTTAAGAAATCTGATAAGAAGGCTGAATAAAGAATGAAAGTTGGTATTGTTGGTGCTGGTTCATGGGGAATAGCTCTTTCTGTCCTTGTTGACAGAAACGGACATGAGGCTACGGTATGGTCTCATACACCTAGCGTTATTGAGATGCTTCAAAATGAGCATGAGCATAAAACTAAGCTTCCCGGTGTTATACTTAATGAATCTATAAAAATAACAAATAACTTAGAAGAAGTTATTACAGAAAATGATGTAATCATATTAGGCGTTCCTAGTCCATATATACGTAGTACTGCACATGATATGGCTAAGTTTGTAAAAGACGGACAGGTAATAGTAAATGTTTCAAAGGGAATCGAAGAAGATACACTTATGACCTTGTCTGAAGTAATAGAGCAAGAAATTCCTAATGGTAAAGTTGCTGTTATGTGCGGTCCGTCCCACGCTGAAGAGGTTGGTCGAGGAATTCCCACAACAATTGTTGTAGGTGCACATGAAAGAGAGACCGCTGAAATGCTTCAAAATTTGTTTATGAATGAAGTATTTAGAGTTTATAGCTCACCCGATGTTTTAGGAATGGAGATTGGTTCTGCTCTAAAAAACGTTATAGCTTTAGCTGCTGGTTGCGCAGACGGGTTAGGATATGGTGATAATACAAAGGCTGCACTTATAACTAGAGGTATAGCTGAAATAAGCAGACTTGGAACTGCTATGGGAGGAAAAGCTGAAACCTTTGCTGGATTAACTGGTATGGGAGACCTAATAGTGACCTGCGCTAGTATGCATTCAAGAAACAGGCGAGCTGGTATTTTGATAGGACAGGGCATGAGTGCAAAAGAAGCTATGGACGAAGTAAAGATGGTTGTTGAAGGCGTTTATTCTGCTAAGGCTGCCCTTAAGCTTGCTAAAAAATATAACGTTGAAATGCCTATTATAGAGCAGATTAATCTTGTTCTTTTTGAGAACAAACCTGCCAAGGATGCTGTAAGAGACTTAATGATTCGAGATAAGAAAATCGAGATAGGAGAAAAC
The DNA here is from genome assembly GCA_045639565.1 of Lachnospiraceae bacterium. Lineage (GTDB taxonomy): Bacteria > Bacillota > Clostridia > Lachnospirales > Lachnospiraceae > UBA1258. The sequence continues at coordinate 15,393 of JAZUDH010000098.1, read as the reverse complement.
TTTGGAAAATAATTTTAAATCTACTGGCGAGTATATTGCTTCAGAAGAATTGATGAGTAGTGTTAATATTGCAGTAGCTCTTGAAAAGCCTTTATTAATTAAGGGTGAACCTGGTACAGGAAAGACTATGCTTGCTAAAGCTGTGGCCAAGTCCTTAGGAATGAAGCTTTTAGTTTGGAATATTAAATCAACAACAAAGGCTCAAGAAGGCCTTTATACATACGATACTATTCAACGTCTGTATGACAGTCAGTTTGGTACAGAAGGAGTAGATGATATTGCTCACTATATAAAACTTGGAAAGCTTGGTGAAGCATTTGATTCTGATGAGCAGGTTGTATTACTGATTGACGAAATTGATAAGGCTGATCTTGAATTCCCTAATGACTTATTATGGGAGCTTGATCAGATGGAATTTTTTATTTATGAAACCAAAAAGACCATTAAGGCTAAGAAGCGTCCTATAGTAATCATTACTTCTAATGCTGAAAAGGAATTGCCTGACGCATTTTTAAGACGTTGTATTTTCCATTATATTGATTTCCCTTCTAAAGAACTGATGGAGGATATTGTAAAAACTCACTTCCCTAATGTTGAAGAGAATATGCTTAAAAACGCTATGCAGACATTTTATGATATACGTACAATGTCACAGCTTCGTAAGAAGCCTGCTACTAGCGAACTTATTGACTGGCTTAATGCTATGATGATAGCCGGTGTAGATCCTGAAACAATAAAGAAAGAGCTTCCGTTTGTAGGTGTATTAATTAAAAAGGATGAAGATCTTGAAATTGTAAGAAGAAGGGTTGACTAAATATGTTCTCTAATTTTTTCTATACGCTTAAAGCTAAGGGTATAGATACTTCACTAACTGAATGGTTGGCTTTATTTGAAGCAATGGATAAAGGCCTTGAGGGTTCATCTCTTACAGGCTTTTATTATACTGCCCGTGCGATTTTGGTTAAAAGTGAAACAGATTTTGATAAATTTGATATGGCCTTTGAAGAATGCTTTAAAGGTATTAAATCTGAAAACCAGATTACAAGTAAGATGCTTGAATGGCTGGATAAATCTGATATGATGGAGCTTTTGCATGAAGAAGAGCGTCATTGGATGAATCAAAGCGAAGATTTACATGTTGATAAAGATGATGTTGAAACAAAGTATAAGGACAGACTAAAAGACCAAGACAGCGAACATAATGGAGGAAACTATTGGATTGGTACAATGGGAAAAACCTCGTTTGGTAATTTGGGGGGTAATGTCGGAGGTATCAGAGTAGGCGGTACAACTGGTTATCAATCAGCATTTTCAGTTGTTGGCGCCAGAAAATACAAGGATTTTCGTGATGATAAAATGCTTGATAATAGACAGTTTCAAATGGCATTTAGAAAGCTACGCCAATTTTCATCTAAACTGGATATTCCCAAAACTGAGTTAGACATTAATGGAACGATTGACGCAACCTGTAATAATGGTGGTTATTTAAAAATAGAGATGGAGAGGCCTCGTAAAAATGCTGTAAAGCTTCTTCTTTTGATGGATTCGGGTGGCACAATGATTCCATTTACAAAGCTTCTTAATGAATTATTTCAGGCTGTTAATAAATCGAACCACTATAAAGATGTAAAATGTTATTATTTCCATAATTGTATTTATGCTAAAATGTATAAAACACCAGAATGTGAGAACGGAGATTGGGTTGATACAGAGTGGATGTTTAGAAACATAGACTCTGACTATAAAGTTATTATTGTTGGCGACGCAGCTATGGCACCTGAGGAATTGTATTCTACTACTGGAAACTATAGAGGGCCTAATGGTGGTCTTTCTGGAGAACAGTGGCTGCAGTTGGTTAAACAGCATTACAAAAAAGTTGTTTGGCTTAATCCTAAGATGGCACCAGGTAATGCACCATGGCGTGAGGCGGAGACGTTAATAAAAACTATGTTTCCAATGTATAAACTAACAGTAGAGGGGTTAAATGAGGCTATGGTTAAGCTTATGACTAAATAACTTTACTGAAATGGAGACTTTATCAATTCATGAACAGGATTATGATTGTTGACGACAATATGGCTAATCTTATCATGGCTCGCAAGGCACTTGAGGATACTTATGAGATTATTCCTGTTTCAAGTGGCATTTCTGCGCTTGAATGCTTAGCAGATATGCCAGATTTGCCAGATGTTGTTCTTCTTGATGTTGATATGCCTAATGTAAATGGTTTTCAGGTAATTTCAGAAATGAAAACGCATGAAAGACTTGAAAATATTCCTATTATTTTTCTTACTGCTCAGGATGATGACATTACTGAGCTTGAAGGATTTAATTTAGGTGCAGCTGATTATATTAAAAAGCCATTTACTATTGATCTTTTGAAAAAAAGAATTGAAATTCAACTGGCATTTGCTGAACTTACCCAAAAGACTTTTGTTTTAGACTCGTTACGTTTAGGTGTAGGTGACATGCTTTTATCTATGCTTGATAAAAAAGATAATACTATAGCTGAACATGTCAAAAGAACAGTTTCTACTTTCTCAATTTTGCTAGATAGAATCATGAATTGTGATAAAGAGTGCTTCGAATCCCTAGATAGAGAAGATTATGAGCTCATTGTTGAGGCTTCCAGATATTTTGATGTAGGTTTTTTAAATATAAAGGTTGATTATATTGAGGCAGGACTAAATCCTACAAAAGGAAGTAAGTTTGGAATAAATGTTTATAAAACTCATCCTAATCTTGGGGTCGAATTGTTAAAAGGCATCGGTCCGTTGCTTAGTGATAATAATATGTTTACTGACTATTTGTACAATATGTGTAAATATCATCATGAAAATTACGATGGTACAGGATATCCTAAAAATGTAAAAAAGGATAAGATCCCGTTAGAAGCGCGTATTTTAGCTGTTGCATCGTACTATGATGAACTTAGATACATGAGTATAACTGGTAAGGAACATTCTCACGAAGAAGCTTTAAGCATTATTAGGGATAACAGTGGAAAAATGTTTGATCCTGATGTAGTTAATGAATTCTTACTAGTGGACAAGAAGATTAAGAAGAGTAATCCATAGTAATGAATAGAGCAATAGAGAAATATTTAGGTCATAATGTTCCGGTAAAAGAAAGGTATTTATATATAGTTACCTTTTTATGCTCAGTTACCAGTTTGGTGGTTTCGTGCTTTGGTTTAATTTTTAGAATTAAGCCTTCAACAAATATTATATTTTTCTCTGTGTGTGTTGTGGGAGTAGTATGTTTTTTTGCTGAATCAAAGTGGCATAAAACAATACTACTTAGCCACTTTTTTTTATTTTCATGTAACATAGTTATTTTTCCTTTGGCTTTATATACTGAAAGTACTAGTTCTGTAGAAATTCCAATATATGGAATTATAGGATTAACTTTTTCACTTACCCTAATGGAAGGTAAAGCCCGTATTTTTCATTTTATATCACATATATTTGTTGTAATTATTTCTTTCTATTATTTCTTTATCTTTAGAGCTGATAAAGTTATTTCTTTTGCAAATCTAGGCTCAACTGACTATATGAGATTGGATTTTGCTATTTTGTCGACAGGTATTTTATGCGGAGTCTTAATATACTATCGAAACGTCGTAATTCACAATGAGCTAATCGAACAATTAAAAGCCGATGAGGATGCTGAGGCAGTTGGTTTTTCTAAGGACATGTTTTTAGTAAATGTATCTCATGAGATTAGAACTCCTTTAAATGCGATTATTGGAATAACTGATATTTTGCTAGATTCAGACGCTAATAATCATGTTATTGAGATGGCATATAACATTTCAAATTCAAGTCATGCATTACTATCAATAACATCCGATTTATTAGATTTTTCGCGAATTAGTTCTGAGGAAATTGTCATAAACAAAGACAATTATGATATTTCAATTATGTTAAATGACATTGTGAATCTGATGTCTGCAAGATTGTTAGATTCTAATCTTATATTAAATGTCAGAGTAAACCCTTCTTTACCTAAACGCTTGTATGGCGATAGTGGAAAAGTTAGACAAGTCATAATTAATCTTTTGTCTAATGCCATTAAGTATACAAATGCTGGGCATGTTGATCTAAGTGTAGACTTTGAAGAAAAGCAGGAAGGAATAATAGATTTAGTTATTGAAGTTATTGACACAGGAATTGGTATTAAAGAAAGCAATATTGATAATATATTTGAGCCATTTAATAGAAGCACTGATGAAAGGGATCCAATATACGAAGGAAATGGTTTGGGTTTAGTTTTGTGCAAAAAGATTGCCACCGCGTTAGATGGTGAACTTCATGTTGAATCCAAGTATGAAAAGGGCTCAAAATTCACTTTTATAGTTCCACAGGAATATGAAGTTCCGTATTATGGAGCTTATGTTGGAGAGATAAATAAAGTAGTCAAAATTGTATTTTATGCTAACAAAAATAAAGAAATTCATGAGCTTGGCAATACTCTTGATAGTATGAAGCTTAATTATCGAGAGGTTTTTTCTGATAATGAATATCTAGATGCATGTAGAGAGGATGCATACGATTACTATTTACTTGATTCAATTTCGTATGAACGAATAAAAGATAAGATTAATAGCATTGGTATTGATTGGAAGAAGGTAGTTGTTATAAGCGGTTATAACTACTCATATGCTGGAGAACCATTTGAATATGTTCTTACTAAACCAATAAGCTGTTTAAATATTGCAGATTTAATCAACGAAACTAAAAACTATACAATAAGAAAGCAAACTTACAACGGAAAATTCAAACTTGAAAACGCTAAAGTTTTAATTATTGATGACAACATAATAAATCTTGATGTTACTGGAGAATTGTTAGCAAGATATGATTGTGCAGTAGTAAAAGCTGCAAGCGGAAAAGAAGGATTGACTTGCTTAAAACACGAGAAGTTTGATTTGGTTTTGTTAGATTATATGATGCCAGAAATGGATGGTATAGATACATTAAAAGCTATAAGAGCGCTAGGAGAAGATTATCAGAAATTACCTGTCATATGTTTTAGCGCTAATGTTGTTAGTGGGGCTAGACAAATGTTTATAAATGAAGGGTTTAATGAATATTTATCGAAACCACTTGAAATTGATCAGTTAGAAAGAGCTTTATTAGAATTCATTCCTAACGAGAAACTGAAGCTTATTCTTTGAGGTGTTTGATGTACAAGACGAAAGATAACAAATCAATTGAATATTATATGTCTAACATTAAAAGAGAATCATATTCATTAATCTTGCGCATTGTCTCAGTTTTGTCTTTACTAGGCGTATTAATGGAGATTTTTGTATTAAAAAGACCAGTAAGAAATATAATATTTTTATGCCTTAGTGCTGCCCTGGGTATTTCGTTATTAGGAATTACCCGTTTTTTTAATAAAAATAGATTCTTTGCTATTTTTACTGCTGGTTTCATTGAATTTGTCGTTGTTCCATTTTTTATTATTCATGGAGACGCTTCAAATGCAAGTACTCCATTATGGGTATGTGCAAGCATCATGGTTATGTTCTTTGTACTTGATGTTAAAGAATTTGTGGTTATGTTTTTTACATCATTTTTTGTTCAGACATATTTGTTTGCCAGAACTTATATTTTTGAACCAGGAAATATAGTTGTATATTCAAAATACATATATTTCCTTGGTTTTTGCTTTGCCTTTTTGTCTATTGCAATATGTGTGTTCGCGGTTATAAATAATCAAGAAAAACATATTAATCAAGCCAAGGCTATGATTGAAAACAGTGAAACCGTAAAGCGTAATATAGCTGCTGCCAAAGCAAGATTTCTTGCTAATATGACTCATGAAATTCGTACACCTATGAATGCGATTATAGGTCTTTCTGAGTTAATGCTTAAAGAGGATATGGATGCAACTTTAAATAACGAGGTTTCTCTTATAAAAGAATCGGCATATGATCTTTTAGAAATTATTGATGATGTATTGATTTTCTCAAAGCTTGATTCTAAAAAAATGAATCTTATTAAGGTAAATTTTGAAGTAAGAGATATACTCAAGCAGGTTATCGATTCGGTTAGTGAAGCGGCTAATGAAAAGAAATTAAGCTTAAAAATTGATATTGACCAAAACATTCCCAAAGTTGTGTTCGGAGACGGTATTAAGATAAAACAGATTATTTTAAGACTTTTCTTTATATCACTATCACTTACCGAAAATGGACGTTTGATGATATCTATTAAATGTAAAAGAGATATTTCGAATAAATTAGTTCACTTTGAGTGTAAGGTATCTGACACTGGTGTTGGTTTGTCGGTTGCTGACTTAAATGCTATTCATGGAGCATATAATACATATGATTCTAAGCAAAATTCAAACTTAAAAGGTATAGGTCTTAAATTTAATGTTTGTAAAGAACTTTTAGAGTTGATGGGCGGTCATCTTGAAATTGATAGTATTGAAGGTGTGGGTCTTGAGTCTCGCTTTGACTTTTACTGTGATATTGTCGATGAAACTCCTATGCTTAAAATTGATGATGCAATTTCAAAACGTTTATTAGTATATGCTGATGATAATCAGGTTTTAAATGATAGTAAACTTATTACAGAGGGCTTTGGACTAAGGCCTGATTATGTAAAAACTTATTTTTCGTTTAGCAAGGCCATCCAAAATTCTGTATATGATTACATTTTTGTTCCTGCATACGTTTATGAAAGTATTTCAAATGTAATAAGTACATATGGTATCGAAGAAAAGACATATGTTATTTCTAATCCAGATAGAGCTTTTGGGGACTTTGACAAGTGTAAGATTCTTCGTGTACCAGTTACTACGTTAGCAATTGATGATATTTTTAATAACAGGTGGCAGGTTAAAGATTACGCTAATAATAAAGATGAAAATTCATATGATGGTAGCAAGGCTAAAATATTAGTAGTAGATGATAATGGAGTCAATTTAAGAGTAGCTTCGGGTATTTTCAAATTCTATAAGATTAATGTTGATATTGCAAAATCAGGAGATGAAGCACTTAGAAAGATGGAGGCTTCTGATTATGATCTTGTGTTAATGGATATGATAATGCCAGAAATGAGTGGAGAAGAAACTCTTAGAGAAATTAGAAGGTCTGACAATCCAAATATGAAAAATGTTCCTGTTATCGCCTTGACTGCAAGCGTTGGTGGAAATATTAGGGATGAAGTACTAGCCATGGGATTCCAGGAATATCTTGCTAAGCCCATAAAGCAAAGATATTTGACTCAGCTTTTATTAGACTTTTTGTCAGAGGATGTATTTAAGAGAGTATCAGATAAGCCTAAAAAGATTATAGGTAAAACAAATCTTACTGAGCTTGATAACTGTCTTGTTACCAGTACCGGTTTATTGAACATTGGAAACAATGAAGAATCATATTATGCTATTTTAAATACCTATTATGCCGAAGGAATAGTAAAGGTTAAGGAACTCCCAGAATTACTAGAAGCTGGTAATATATCATTATTTACAACCCATGTTCATGGAATCAAGTCTTCAAGCTTAAGTATTGGAGCACTCGTTGTCTCTGAAATGTTTAAAGAACTGGAAGGCTATGGAAAAGATAAGGATATGGATAGTATTAAGAAATATTATAAACCTTATTCTGAAGCATTTGTAAAAATACTTGAGGATGTAAAGAACTACTTAATTGATAAGAACAGCTTTACCTATAAAGAACCTGATATCATTGAAGAAAAAGAAGGTGAGGAAGAAGTTCTTTCTTTAGATACGCTTACTGAATTTAAAACATATATAGACAAGATGGATTTAAAAAATTCAGATAGTATGATTGAAATTATTTCCAGTAAGAATTATGGAAGAGAAATCAATGAGCAGATAGGACAGATGAAGGCTGCATATGAAAGATTCGATTTCCACATAGTAAAGGCTATACTTAAAAAATTAATAGAAAACAATTAATTGACAGTTGATAATTGTTTTGCTATTATGACAAAAGATAAAGGCTATGAAAAGAATAAGTAGAGTGTATTAAACGCCACAGAAAGTTGCCGGACGATGAGAGGCGCGGAAAGTTGATATACTTGAATACCTCTTGGAGCTGTACACCGAAATAAGTAGGCTGTAACGTAAAGCATGCGTTAAATGTGACAGTATGATAGTACTGGTAAAGGTAGTATATGTGAGTATACTATGAACTAAGGTGGTAACACGGTAGGCCCGTCCTTTGATTAGGACGGGCTTTTTTTATTACAAAATAAGGAGAATTTTTAGATGAAGATTTATGAAGAACTTATTGCAAGAGGATTACTTGCACAGGTTACAAACGAAGATGAAATCCGAGAAATGATAAATAATGGAAAGGCCACTTTCTATATCGGATTCGACTGTACTGCTGACAGCTTAACAGCAGGCCATTTTATGGCATTAACACTTATGAAGAGACTTCAGATGGCTGGAAATAAGCCTATTGCATTAATTGGTGGCGGAACTACTATGATTGGTGATCCTTCTGGTAGAACTGATATGCGTAAGATGCTTACAATCGATGATATCAATCATAATGCAGCTTGTTTTAAAAAGCAGATGGAAAACTTTATTGATTTTTCTGATGGCAAAGCATTAATGGTTAATAATGCTGACTGGTTATTAAAGCTTAACTATGTTGATTTATTACGTGAAGTAGGTCCTTGTTTTTCTGTAAACAATATGCTTAGAGCAGAGTGTTACAAGCAGCGTATGGAAAAAGGCTTATCATTCCTTGAATTTAACTATATGATTATGCAGTCATACGACTTCTATCACATGTTCCAGGAATACAATTGTAATATGCAGTTTGGTGGCGATGATCAGTGGTCTAATATGTTAGGTGGAACCGAACTTATTCGTAAAAAACTTGGTAAAGACGCTCACTGTATGACAATTACATTACTTACTGATTCACAGGGCAAGAAAATGGGTAAAACTGCAGGTAATGCAGTATGGCTTGATCCTTTAAAGACTTCTCCTTATGAATTCTACCAGTACTGGAGAAATGTTGGTGATGCAGATGTACTTAAGTGTTTAAGAATGCTCACTTTCCTTCCTTTAGAGCAGCTTGATGAAATGGATAAGTGGGAAGGTAGTGAACTTAATAAGGCCAAAGAAATTCTTGCATTTGAACTTACTGAAATGGTACATGGTACAGAAGAAGCTAAAAAGGCTCAGGAATCAGCAAAGGCTTTATTTGCTGGTGGTGGAGATATTTCTAATATGCCAACAGCAGAGCTTGTAGATGCAGATTTTGTCGACGGAGCCATTGATATTATTAGCATTTTAGTTAAGGCTGGATTAGTACCTACACGTAATGAAGGACGTAGAGCGATTGAACAGGGTGGTGTTTCTGTAAATGATGCTAAGGTAGAGGATCTTAAAAAGACATTTACAAAAGCAGATATTACTGAAGCTGACTTTGTCGTTAAGCGTGGAAAGAAAAATTTCAAAAAGATAATTGTTAAATAATATTCATTTTCTTATATTTTTATTAAAGCCGTGGAATTTCGCCACGGCTTCTTTTTTTGTGATAAGATATAAAAAAAGAAATCAGGAGAGTATTTTTATGGATGACAAACTGTTAATAAAAGAGGCTTTACTTGCTAGAGAATCTTCTTATTCACCATATTCACATTTTGCAGTAGGAGCAGCGCTATTGACAGAAGATGGTAAAGTTTTTAAAGGCTGTAACATAGAAAACGCTTCATATACTCCCACGGTATGTGCTGAAAGAACAGCGTTTTTTAAGGCTATAAGTGAAGGTAGTAACAAATTTAAAAGGATTGCCATTGTGGGTGGAGACTCAACTAAACCAGTTGAAAAATATGCTTTTCCATGTGGTGTATGTAGACAGGTTATGCGAGAATTTTGTAACCCTCAAACATTTGAAGTAATTGTAGCTATTGATGAAAATAAGTATGTCAAGAAAAAACTAATTGAATTGTTACCAGATGGTTTTGGTCCGGAGGATTTGTAAATGCAGTATTTGGTTATAGGGTTAACCTGTGTTTTTTTGTTTTTGATTTTCTTTATCTATGAAAAGATAATGTCTGATAAAGCTAATAAAGAAAAAGCTAAGAATATTAATAATAGTTTTGGAAAAAGACAGAAAAGAGAATATAAGCTTGAAGAATTTCAGGGAATTAAGAATTATTTTTTTAGATTTAAAGAAGATAATTCTATTGATGAAATAACAGCTAATGATTTGGATATAGATAAAATATATATGGCATATAATTATTCTGTATCTGCTGCAGGGGATGACTATCTATATTATAGACTTAGAACTCCTAGAAAAGATTATGAACAACTTTTGAAGGATGAACAAAAAATAGAGTATGTGTCATCTAATAAAGAAGTGCGAGAAAATTTGTTAAGATATTTTCTGGGTATTGGAAGAATGCGCAGAATCAGCTTTACCGATTTTATAGATGTAATAGAGGATGCTAGTTTTAGTTCCGTTATTCCAGATTATTTAGGAATATTACTTTTAATTTTAAGTATTGTATTCATTTTCTTTAATGCTCCTTTAGGTATAGCTGCTTTAGTTTTTGTAATGGCTTATAATATCATTTCGTATTATAAAAAACGCGGCGAGATGGAAGCATATACTATTGGCTGTGCATACATCATGAGCCTGCTTGCTAATGTAAAAAAGCTTGATTCATTTAAAGATTCACCACTTGAAGAAGATACAGTTATTTTACAAAGTCTTTGCAAAGAATTATCTAAAATAACAAAATCTTATTCTTTTATTGCTACTACTTACAGACAAACCGGTGCAGGTAATCCCCTAGATATTTTTGCTGATTATCTTAAGATGATCTTGCATATTGATATTATAAGGTTTAATAAGCTAATTAAGGAGCTTAAGGCTCATATAGATGATGTTTATAAATTATATTATCTTACTGGTAAATTAGAGTCATATATTTCGATAGCTTCTTTTAGAAAAGCTTTACCTGGCTATTCAATTCCTAATCTTGACGATTCTTTATGTGGTATTGAAGCCTTAGAGGTTTATCATCCCTTGCTTGATAATCCGGTTAAAAATTCAATTTCCACTGATAAGAGTGTGCTGATAACTGGTTCAAATGCTTCTGGTAAATCTACTTTTTTAAAGTCTATTGCGATTAGTGTTCTTTTGGCTGAAACTATTAACACGGTATGCGCAGATTCTTTCAAATCGCCTAGATATACTGTATTTTCATCAATGTCGTTAAGAGATGATATAACTAAAGGTGATAGTTATTTTATGGCTGAAATTAAATCTTTTAAACGAATAGTTGATTATGTTGATAATCATAGAGGTGAAAAAGTAATAGCATTTACTGATGAATTGTTACGAGGAACTAACACAATAGAAAGAATTGCTGCTTGCAACTCAATTCTTAGAAATCTTTCTTCTAGCGATACGCTAGTATTTTCTGCAACACATGACATCGAGCTTACAGAATTATTAAATGGTAAATATGAAAATTATCATTTTGATGAAGACTTTGTTGAAAACGATGTTGTATTTAATTATAAGATTAAAGAAGGAAAAGCTACTTCAAAAAATGCTATTAAATTGCTTACTGTAATGGGATTTGATGAACATGTAGTAGATAATGCCAAAGTAATAGCTGATAGATTTATACAAAGTGGAATTTGGAGTAATTAGCGGAGGATTTATGGCAGTTTATATTTATTCAGATGGTTCTAGCAGAGGAAACCCAGGACCAGGTGGATATGGTACGGTTTTACATTATACTGATCCAAAAGGAGAACTACATGTTCTGGAATTGACTGAAGGATTTAGGAAGACTACTAATAATCGCATGGAACTTCTAGGCGTTATAAAAGGTCTCGAAGCGCTAAATCGTCCATGCGACGTTGTTGTTACATCTGATTCTAAATATGTTATTGATGCTTTTAATCAGCATTGGGTCGATGGATGGATAAAAAAGAACTTTAAAGGCGTCAAAAATCCTGATTTGTGGAAACGACTGTTAGAAGCTAGAAATCCTCATAATGTAACATTTAACTGGGTAAAAGGACATGCAGGACATCCTGAAAATGAAAGATGCGATGAGTTAGCAACAATGAGCGCCGATAGTGATAACTTATTGGTTGATACATGGTATGAAGAAGATATGGAGTAAGATATGGCTAAGGGGATAAATCAGAAGCAAAAGCTATTAAGAATACTTATGATTTTGCAAGAAAAAACTGATATAAATCATCAGATAACCACAGCGGAATTGATTAGTGAATTAGAAAAATATGATATTTCTGCTGAACGAAAAAGTATTTACTCGGATATTGAAACCTTATGTGATCTTGGTTATGATATAGAACTTAACAAAAGCAAAAACGGGGGATACTATATGGCTAGTAGACCCATAGAAAAGCACGAAATGGTATTGCTTGTTGATGCGATATCGTCGTCTATGTTTATTACGCACAAAAAATCTCGTGAACTTATTAAAAAGCTTGAAGCATTACTTAGTAAATACGATGCTTCAGAATTAGATAGAGAAGTATATGTAAATAATCGTATCAAACAAGACAACGAAAGCATTTATTATACTGTTGATGATATTCATAATGCCATAGCGAAGGGTTTTTCAATTACATTTAATTATTGTGAATGGAATATTGATAAGGTTTTAGTACCAAGACATAATGGTAAAATATATAAGGTATCGCCATTATCACTTATCTGGGAGGATGAAAAGTATTACCTTGTAGCTGTAGATGAGTCAGTAAATGAAATAAGGCACTACCGAGTTGATAAAATTAAAAATGTTAATATAACAGAAGAAAAAGTTAAGCTTGATGATTATAGAAATTTTGACATCGCGTCTTATGGCCGGAAATTTTTCGGTATGTTTGGTGGAGATACAGCTTATGTAGAGCTAAACTTTAAGCCTGGTCAGATAGGTCTTTTGATTGACAGATTTGGAAAAGACATTTCTGTCAGAAAATTGAATGATGATGAGTGCGTGGCTAGAGTTTTAGTATCTGTTAGCCCACAATTTTTCGGCTGGATTGCTGGATTAAACGGTGATATTAGGATTGATGGTCCTACAGAAATTAAAGAAAAATATTTGGATTATCTAAAAAGAGAGATTGCAAATTACTAGATAGATGCTATACTGAAAGAGACACAATATATTGTGCCTCTTTTTTACTTTTGGCCTAAAGATTGTACAAAAAGAACCGATATATTGTTTAAATATATATTGTATTTTTAGGAGGATACTAGGGTGGCTGCTTCACAGGATTCAGTTAATTATGGAGAAAAATTTAAACCTGCATTAGAAGTTTTTGTTGTAAAAAAGGACGGAAGTAAAGAGTTATTTAATGTACAAAAAGTTGTAAATGCTGTATCAAAAAGTGCATATCGTGCGTTAACTAAGTTTACTAAAGCAGATAACGAAAAAATCTGTCGCTTTGTTATAAACAGAGTAGATGAGATGGGTGCAACAGAAATACCTATTCCAGTAATGCATAATATTGTAGAATCAGCCCTTGAAGAAGTTAAACCTATTGTTGCAAAAAGCTATAGAGATTATAGAAACTACAAGCAGGATTTTGTTCGTATGCTTGATGATGTATATAAAAAGAGCCAGTCTATTATGTACGTTGGTGATAAAGAAAATGCAAATACTGACTCTGCACTTGTTTCTACAAAAAGAAGCCTTATTTTTAATCAGTTAAACAAGGAACTCTATCAGAAATTCTTTATGACTACTGAAGAGATTCAGGCATGCCGTGATGGTTATATTTATGTACATGATATGTCTGCACGTCGAGATACCATGAACTGCTGCTTATTTGATGTTGAATCAGTGTTAAGAGGCGGTTTTGAAATGGGTAATATCTGGTACAATGAGCCTAAGTCGTTAGATGTTGCTTTTGACGTTATAGGTGATATTGTTCTTAGCGCTGCTAGCCAGCAGTATGGTGGTTTTACTGTACCAAGCGTTGACCTTATACTTGAACCCTATGCTGAAAAATCGTATGAAAAAGCTATTGAAAAATATCGAAGATTAGGTATAGATGATACCACAGCTGAAGGGGAAGCTTACGCTGATGTTACAAGAGAATTTGAGCAAGGCTTTCAGGGCTGGGAATACAAATTTAACACTGTTGCTTCTTCAAGAGGAGACTATCCATTTATCACAGTTACTGCAGGTACTGGAACAGGACGTTTTGCTAAGTTAGCAACAATTTCTATGCTAAATGTGCGTAGACGTGGACAAGGAAAAAAGGAATGTAAAAAACCAGTTCTTTTCCCTAAGATTGTATTTTTATATGATGAAAATTTACATGGACCTGGCAAGGAGCTTGAAGATGTATTTGAAGCCGGTGTTCAGTGTTCTGCTAAAACTATGTATCCTGACTGGCTTTCACTTACTGGTAAAGGCTATGTTGCTGGTATTTATAAGCAGTATGGAAAGATTGTTTCGCCCATGGGCTGTAGAGCCTTCTTAAGTCCTTGGTATGAAAGGGGAGGTATGCACCCTGCAGATGATTCAGATACACCTATTTTTGTGGGACGTTTCAATATTGGTGCAGTTTCACTTCATCTTCCAATGATTCTTGCAAAAGCAAGAAAGGAAAGTAGAGATTTCTATGAAGTTTTAGACTATTATCTTGAACTTATTAGACAGCTACATATAAGAACATATGCCTATTTAGGAGAAATGCGTGCCTCTACAAATCCTTTGGCATATTGTGAAGGCGGATTCTTAGGAGGCCATTTAAAACTTACAGATAAGATAAAGCCTATTTTAAAGAGTGCAACAGCAAGCTTTGGTATTACTGCTTTGAATGAGCTTCAGGAATTATATAATGGCAAATCTTTAGTTGAAGATGGTGCTTTTGCTGTCGAAGTTTTAGAGTATATAAATAAAAAGATTACCGAATTTAAGGAAATTGATGGAAATCTTTATGCTATATACGGAACTCCTGCTGAAAACCTTTGTGGTCTTCAGGTTCAGCAGTTTAGAAAGAAATACGGAATTATCGAAGGTGTCAGTGACAAAGAATACGTTTCAAATTCCTTCCACTGCCATGTAACAGAGGATATTACCCCTATTCAGAAACAGGATCTTGAAAACCGTTTCTGGGATCTTTCAAACGGCGGAAAGATTCAGTATGTTAAATATCCCATTGACTATAATATTGACGCTGTAAAGACACTTATCCACAGAGCTATGGATATGGGCTTCTATGAAGGCGTTAATATGTCATTAGCTTATTGCGATGATTGCTGACATCAGGAGCTTGAAATGGATGTGTGTCCAAAATGCGGAAGCTCTAATCTTACTAAGATTGACCGTATGAATGGTTATCTTTCATATAGTCGTGTACATGGTGATACCAGACTTAATG
>JAZUDH010000097.1:0-4792 GCA_045639565.1 Lachnospiraceae bacterium | reverse complement strand
GCTTATCTGCGATACGAAGCAGGAACGCGCCAACCTTCTGTACAAACTATTGAAAAAATAGCCGAAGTGTTTTCAACATCAGCAGATTATCTTATTGGAAAGACAAGTGAAGCTACTATAGATAGAACAATCATCGAAAAGGATAAAACACCTTCCTTATTTTTGCTTGCTGAAACATGTAAAAATTTTAATGAGGCTCAATTGGAACGACTTCTTGCTTATGCAAATAAAATGTCAGAAATCGAATCTAGTAGCCACAAAAATTAGAAGTTTCTCTCCACAAATTTTGCATTGTAACAAAAGAGGTCTTACCCAACTTTTTATTTCATAGCTAGGTAAGACCTTGTTAATCAATTAATAATGGTCTCATAAATAGAATACTTACCAATATCTATCGTGTATATCTTCTAACTCAACCAGCGCATCATACAATCTATCTTGCAGTTCTGCCTTAGTCAAGCTGTTCACATATCTTCGCAATTCAACATAATGTTGTCGTTCTTGCTCTTCTTCCTCTTTTTCCCATTCTTCTACCTGTTTCAAAAAATCCTCTGCGGCTTTGGGTTCTGCTGTAAAATAAAGAGCAATCATATGTTTACAAACAACTCGCCTACCTTCTGCAAAAGGACAATTACATATTGATTTTCTTGGATGCATCGTTTCAACATGAACGTTATATGCTCTGCCTTCACTTCCCGAAACTACACCCTCATATATGCCATCATCTAGTTTTTTGAAGGAAACAACTTTTTTGTTTTCATAATAATCCATGCCTCTCCAAACAGAATTACCGCTGGCTGTTTCTATTAGTCCCATAATAAATTATCTCCCTATTATTAATGATTTACAATACTATTCACTGCCTCCCGTAAATCATCAGAAAAATCATCCAGTTCCTTTATACTAATAATTTCTTTTCTCACTAATGTAGCAATATCATATATAGCAGAAGATTTACGCATATCCGTTATAAGTACCCCCGGATTCTTTTTATCCTGCTTTATTCTTTTTTCAAGTTCCCAAAATCTTTTCGAAGCTGGCTCATCCGTTTGCAGAAGAGCAACATATTCCGTTAATAATCTCCCCATATAGTTTTCTTGCCAGACACCGATTTTTTCTCTATATTTCTTCCAATCGCTTTTTAAAATCTCGTACATAGTCACCCTTCTTCAATTTATTTGTACCCAGATTGTACCCAAAATATTTTTTTATCAAAATGTTATCATTTGCCTGTTATCAACACAATTACATTATACAGAAAATGCAGTATGAATAATGAATAATTATCCCATACTGCACTTATTTGTCCACATTTATTTAATTTGGCTTATACTGTCCTTGCAAGCCACCGGTTATTACTCCATCTCGACTGAAGATACTGTATGTTGTATTTCGGTCATTCCGTTTCCTCCATATTTGGTATGATTTTTCCATGTATTCCACTCATTCCAAATTTTTTTAAGATTTTTTGCGACCATTTTGCGACCATACATATCCTCTTTCTTGGTCATTTGGCCAAGAACTTGACCATGAAATTACTATTCAATGTCACCTAGTTCTGCCTCGATTGCTTCAATTGTCGGCAATGAGCTTTCATATCCTTCTGGCAGGAATTTGCTAATATCATATTCTGATATTCCCATAGGCTGATTGCTTGCTTCAAGGGCATATTGCGCTTTCACATTATCCTTTGATTTACATACAATAAGTCCTAATGTTGGTGCATCAATATCTGTTTTTAATTGATGATTTACAGCTACCATGTAGGTACCTAACTGTCCCATATCTCTCGAATTAAATTCTTCTACTTTTACTTCCACAACTACATAGCAATGTAATTTAAGGTTGTAGAATAGCATGTCAATAAAATTCTCAGTATTACCAATTTCTAATCTTACTTCACGACCGACAAACGCAAATCCATTTCCTAGCTCTAGCAGAAACTTTTCAATATTATCCATAAGAGCATCTTTTAGTTCTTTTTCATCATATTTTTCTCTGATTGTAAGAAAATCAAAATTATATGGATCTTTGGTAATTGCCTGTGCCAAATCACTTTCAACGGCCGGTAAAGTCTGCGCAAAATTAGTAATTGCTTTTCCCTGTCTTTCATATAAATCTGTATCAAGAAAGTTCATTAATACAGCTCTAGACCAATTGTTTTCTAATGTTTTTCCAACATAAAATATAGCCTTATTTATATCGCCTTTACATTTGTCAATAATAAGCTTATTGTGGCCCCAAGGAATACTGAAAATCCCTATTTTCTGCAAGTCCCCAGCTTGGGGACTTATTTGATTTATGCCTGAGTCCTCAACTTGGGGACTGCTATATAATTCATAAAAATATTGCATATATTTCAAATTAGTAACAGAAAATGACTTAACATCAGGAAACGTTTCTACCAAATCTTTACTTAATTTCTGATATATGCTATTCCCTACATCCATGGATTCTTTCAGTGCATAAATTTCACTGCCAAGCCAATAGTAAAATTCCAGCATTTCTTCGTTTACTTTCGTAGCTGCCTTAATCTGACTATTTTTAAATTTCAGTCCAATTTCTCCAAGGAGTTCCTTATACTCCTTGCTTATATTTAACAAATCGCTCATTAATTATCACCCTTCTAGATATAATATTATTCCCAATATTTTTTATCACCATATAAAACTTATAACATAATTTTTTATTTCATCCAATCACTATATATTATTCCAATTTATGATTGCTTTTAAGCTTGGATCAGCGCCATATTTTCCTTCAAGATACTGCTTATCAAACTTAGCGTCCTTACGCACAGAGGACCCATCCGGGTTCTTAAATTCAACTAATGAATACAGCTTAGAATTCTGTTCATTTCCCTTTGCAACAAACCAGATTTCATCTCGTCTGAATACTTCACTGTTCATGGTAGATAAATCATGTGAAGTAAATATAAGCTGTGCTCCATGCTTATTTATCTCCAAATTGTTGTAAAGCATTATGATATGCTTAAGCAGAACTGGATGGATCTTTGCATCCAATTCATCAATAACAAGTGTTGTACCCTTAGTAAGACTTTCTGCAATAAATGGCAATAAGCCAAAGAGCTTCTTGGTACCGCTTGATTCTTCTGAAAGATTTATTTCATAAGCATTTCCATCTACATTGTGCTTTGTGAATACCTGAATATCTCCGGCTTCACGCTTTTCCACTCTGAAATCCTCAATATCTAAATCCATCTCACGAATCATATTAAGAATCAGTTCCTTGATGTCCGCAGAGTTAGCTATTGCAAGCTGCAATTCCTGAATCGGACTACCATAGTTCAAAAATTCAATTCCATCTTCAAACCAGCTTATACAATCACCTACCACCTCATTCTTACGGTATGTGATTCCAAGATATGATAAAAGAGGAAGTGTCTCTGAAATATCTTCACTTACCTTTAGTTTGCTAAATCCGTCTCCCATAGATATTTTTCCATCTTCTCTTTCAAAAATATCTGTAGTACGATTGGTTTCCACCTTGCGCATAGAAAGGCTTTCATACACTATTTTTTCTCTTAAAACATGAAGAATATAGCGATACTCTGCTTTAGTCGTTTGGAAGAAAATCTCAAACTCTGTAGGGCTATTTTTACTTTCCTCATCAAATGCAAATGGAACAATTTCAAGATTCTTCATGCGCAATCTGCTGTTCATATCTGCTTCTGTAGCATATAAAGGGCGTAAAACCTTTAGCTCCAATGTATGAAGCGCCTGCAACACATTAGACTTTCCTCCTCCATTTGGTCCATATATAGCTGACACAGGTAACAACAATTCATTATTACTTGCCTTTATCAAACGGTCAGTATGCTCTGATATAGCAGTAGCCTGCATATCAAAGGTCATTTCATCTCTTATACTTTTGTAATTTTTCACTGTAAATTGACTTAACATAGCAAAAAACCTCCAATCTAAGAATAGTATATTCCCAGACCGGAGGTTTGTAAACATATATTTGAGATTTTTTCTCAAATCGCATTGTGTAATCTCTATTTCGCTGTATTAAGTGGCTTCATACTCCAAAATATCACATTCATAATAATAACTATAAGGGCAACAACTGCCATAGAAACCCAAAATCCCATATTTAGTCCAAGGAATTCTGTTGTCCCAAAAATTTTCATCCAAAGTGCTATCCAATTAACTTTCATCTGAAACTACCTCCTATAATAATTCACCATAATGCTTTACATAGGCCTTCTTTAAGCTTGTTGCAAGACACATGTAAAGAAGAATACATGGAATCAAATATGCAAAATATGACGCAGGAAGTGCTACAAAGCCAAGCATTGCTC
This sequence comes from Lachnospiraceae bacterium, assembly GCA_045639565.1. Classification (GTDB taxonomy): domain Bacteria; phylum Bacillota; class Clostridia; order Lachnospirales; family Lachnospiraceae; genus UBA1258. The sequence continues at coordinate 468 of JAZUDH010000097.1, read as the reverse complement.
CGAATCCTGTAAATGGAATGATTGTAAGTAGTGCAATACCTGTAAAGGTAAGTAATGTAAGTGGTGCTGATTCTGTTAATCTTTCCTCTCATAATGAGTAGCTTAGGATTTTCTTCATGCATCTGCTTAGAGAGCTGATTGATGATGTCATATCCCTTGGACTTGCCACAGCCCCAGTCTTCCATAACTTCTTTTACTCCTACATACATTGATTTCTTCTTTTCCATAATCTGCGTCTCCTCTCTCATATTTTCGTGGAATATTCGGAATCAGTAATAAAATTGTTACTGTTGATGTCGTTAGTATACAGTAACGTTTTTATTACTGTCGTAAAGTGAATTTTTAAATTCTAGCAATTGGTTTACATAATGCCATTTGTTGGAAATTACTCTTGCACACAGTCATTTTGTTTAAATATGATATTGTTGGTTATCTGTCCGCTTGGAAAGGAGTCCCTATGAACAAAAA
>JAZUDH010000096.1:0-24300 GCA_045639565.1 Lachnospiraceae bacterium | reverse complement strand
CAAAACAATATTGACACTCAAATTGTCTTTATCTCCTCAAAAACCAGTTATGCAATGGAATTGTTTGCAGTACAACCATTAGATTTCATTGTTAAACCAATTAGTGAGAAAAGTGTGTTTACTGCAGTAAATAAGGGGATGAAATATCTAGGAAATTCAGATCAGTTCTTTACTTATCAATTTCAAAAAGAAACAAAGAGGATTCATTGCTCTGATATTTTGTATTTCAAAAGTGAACGAAGAACGGTAATTGTTGTTACGATAAGAGGAGAAGAGGTGTTTTACTCAAGGATAGCCACATTGAAAGATGAATTGCCAGATTGCTTCGTCCAAATTCATCAGTCTTACGTGATTAACCTGTATAAGGTAACATCGATTAAGGTTAACGAAGTTATTATGATAAATGGGGAACATATACCTGTTAGCAGAAAATATAAAAGCATATTAAGAACAAAAACCATGTCAAAGATGATTTAGGAGAACTTGTTATGATAATAAGGATTATTATTACATTGCTATGTAATGCATGTATGTTAATTTTATACAACAATGTTGCTTCATGTTTTCTTGAGTATCCTAGAAATAGAAAAGTCCTCCATATTGTGCTGTGCATGATATGGCTCATATTTACAACGTTATGTGGATTTAATACAAGATGGCCACTTGTAAATTTTATAGTAAATACAGGCCTTCTTATCTTAATAGTGTCTGTATATTATGGGCATATGTCAACCAAAATAGTAATGACTGTGATGCTAACAGCTCTGGCTGCTGCATGTGATTTTTTTTCTTACATTGTTGTAACTGAAGGAATGAATAAGCCAGATGACTATTCAGTTGGGTACATTTATACAGTTTTACTCTTTTGGATTTCATCGAAGGTTATATTGTTTTTATATAGTAAAAAAAGAGAATTTTCAATGAATTCCAAAAGCCCAGTAATGCTTTTGTTTATTCCCTTGTTTAGTGCTACCCTTTTATATAGCATTACATATGGTAATTTAGAAGCGAAATATATGCCTCTAACGGGGATTAGTATTCTGGGCATCTGTTTTGTTACATTCTATTTCGAGTATATTGAATTAAGGAATATTGAAAATAAAGCAAATAATGAAAACTTAATTCGCCAGATAAAAAGCTATAAGCATGAATTAAATACCATTGAAAATTCTCAACAGCGAATACAGGGCCTGCGTCATGACTTAAAACATCATCTTATTGCGATAGAAAGCATGGCAAGAGAATGCGACATGGAAGGGATAATAAACTACACTCATAGTATGCAATCCGAGATAACGAGTGGGAAAGAGATTTTCACTGGACGTTATGAAGTAGATAGTCTATTAAACTATCTTCTTGAAGATGCATATCGGAAACTGTCAAACGTAAACGTTAAAATAGCAATTCCAAATGATATTAAACTTGATAAATATGACTTCAATGTTATTATTGGGAATCTCCTTGAAAATGCAATATTCGCTTCAGAGAAATCTAAAGAAAAGTTATTGGACATAAGAATAGCTACAGAAAAGGGGGCATTGCTTATAAAGATAACCAATTCATATGAAGGAGAAATAGTAATAACAGATGGAATAATTCGCAGCAATAAAACCGATAAAGCCAATCATGGATTTGGAATCAATAACGTTAGAAGAATTGTTGAAAAACAGGAAGGAGAGTTTTCAGCGATTGTGGAAAACGGGTATTTTATAGTAAATATTTTTTTATACTTGTAGACTAATAATAATACAAAGCCGCGTAAATATATTAATAAACGAATAGATACATACAATGCTTACCTTGGAAGTGAAGCAAGAAAAGGGATGGGATAAATGAAAAGAAATGCCAAAACAATACTGGCTGTGATCATAACCTTGATGGTTGTAATTTCAGGATGCGGAGCACAAAAACAATCAGAAATTGATTCAAATAATTCTTCTATGCCTTTAGAAACTAAGGACATTTTATCATGTAAATGGAAACTTATTGATGAGGAGAGTAAAGCGGTAAAAGGATGGGAAATTGAACAATATATACCTGTAGAACAATCGGCTATTGATGAAACATATTTGGTTAGAGAAAAGATGAGTTTCTTTAGTGGGAATACTTTATACGAGATTGTAGAGTGGGAAGGATATTATGATCTAGAAGGAAAATATAGATTTGAACTGGATGTTGTAGATTTGTCATCAGGGGAGCAAAGTATTCTGATTCCAAACCTTTCACAAATAGATTTTCAAGGAAAACTGGAAAAGGTTTTAGCTGATGAACTGGCAGAAAGCTTGATGAGTAGAAGGGCGTATGTTATTTCTGCTGATGTAGATGAAGAGAAACTACACCTTTTTGTGCCTGTTTGGGACTCTACATGGACAATAAATCATTATTATGATATTGCTCTCGATTTGAAAGGAGAGCTATTGGAAGTAAATGATTATAGTGAAAGTCTGTGGCCTGTAGAATCGCGCACAGCAGGCATGTTTTATGTACCGAGGGCAGTCCACGGTGAAAAGGGGAAAATATATTTTTATAACGAAGAAACCAACGTAATCTGCAAGGTCAATCAGGAAAATAAGGTTGAATCTACAGTTTGCATAGATGATGCAGTAAGCTCTACACTAAACATGATTGGTAAAAATTCAAACAAGACTCCAATATTTTGTGCTGAGAGAAGGGGTGCAGGAGGAGATATTTTTATCCTTGGAGATAACTGTATAAACGCTTTTTTTCAAGGTAGTCAATTGAATGGAACAAAAAGGACGGATACTTTTGGAAACGTTGTAATCTTGCAGGGGAATCGTCTCCTAATGTGGGATGTGGAAAAGGGATCATTAAGCGATATATATCATTTTGAGGGATTGGAAATCTATACTTGCACAGATATTATCAGGACCTCAGAGAGGATGATATATTTATGCTTTTCGGATGGAGAGAATTCATTTATATATCATTTGCGGGAGGGACAACACTCGGAGCAGATTGAATTAGTGCTACTACAGAATGTAGAAGATAGATATACAGCAACGTGCGCTGCTGAGTATAATCGTACACATCCAGGGGTAAAGGTTATAGTGGATGTGATAGATCAAAGTCAGGAGTATAATTGGACGAAACTTGTAGAAAACATGAAAAGCGGAGAAGGGCCGGATTTACTATTGCTTAATCGCAAACAATTGACTCTGTTACAAGAAGCAGACATTCTTAGCCCTCTAGATTCGTATTTGGTGAGTGATCTTCGAAATAATATTTTTGCAGGAGCTTTGCAATTTGGCGAATATACGGATGGATTGTATGCAATTCCTTATGAGGCATCTGTTGGCACTTTGATGGTTAAGGATAAATACTGGAAGGAAAATCATTGGAATCTGGACGAAATGCTAGGAGCATTTGAATCTTGGAAAGCGGCGAATCCTTCTGGTGAAAGGGTTGAGGCTATATACTTTCCTGTAAGCTCATCGCAATTGTTGTATGATTTTCTTATTCAAGGTACGGAGTACTGTGAGTTTGTGAATTTGGAGAATAATACATGTGATTTTACCAATGAAAATTTCTACAAATTGCTTAGATTCTGTAAAGAACAGTGCGACAAAAATAGTGGAGGAACATATTATTCGAATGCGGAGTTGGTGAGCGATTTCGCTATGGATAGGATATTCACTTATTATGTGGGTGGAGGATTAAGCGTTTTTTCAACTGCGCGTAAGTCTTTAGGAGAAGATGCACATATAGTAGGTTATCCAATGTCAGACGGAGTTAAATCTTTTGTACATTGTTACAGGGGAGTGGCATTAAATTGTCTTTCCAACAATAAAGAGGTAGCTGCAGATTTCTTGATGTCCTTAGTAAGCGAAGAGAATCAGGTTCGATATTCACAAAATTGGGTACGAAAGGATGTGCTGGCTCAGCATGTTAAGAATGGCGAGAAAGGAGTAGAAGGTCTAGAAACTCCTTATTTTGAGCTAAACCATAGGACAATCGTACCTTTAGATGGGAAGAAGGATGGTACGTCCTATCTAGATGAGTATATGGAATTGATGGATGAGGGTAAGCCGTTGACAGTTCAGACCGTCATTCGAGATATCATTCTAGAGGAAGCAGAAGATTATTTTGCTGGAATTAAGAGTGAAAAGGAGGTTGCTAAAATCGTTCAAAGCAGAGTGCAGTTGTACTTAGCTGAATGATTTAATACAAATTGATTGAGTAATCATAGCGACTATCCTTCTTGAAAAAAGGCTCGCAAAGCGATATAATCCGTAAAAGATAACGATTTATATTTTATATGAGGAAGATTTTATATGGTTAAGCGAATTAGACCTGATGAAAGACCAGTGTTTCCTAAGAGAGCACTAATCACAGGTGGTATGCCTTATGGTAACAAGGAACTGCATTTTGGACATGTAGGTGGAATGTTTGTACACGCTGACGTTTTTGCTAGATTCATGAGAGACAGAATCGGCAAGGAAAATGTTCTTTTTGTTTCAGGTACAGACTGTTATGGCTCACCTGCTTTAGAGAGCCATCGTAAATTGGTTGAAGCTGGATATGATAAGTCAATCCAGGATTATGTACGTGGCAATCATGATAAACAGTGGGAAACTTTACAGAAGTTTGGAATAAGCCTTGATATCTTCGGAGCTTCAGGACTTGATGACTGCTGTGAGATGCACAACAAGGTCTCTGCTGAAGTTTTCAATGGACTTATGGAAAAGGGTGGACTTGAGATGCTATCTACACCTCAGTTCTTCGATGATGAGGTAGGCGTTTTCTTAAATGGACGTCAGGTTATCGGTAAATGTCCTATAGCAGGCTGTCAGTCAGACAAGGCTTATGCCGACGAATGTTCTTTGGGCCACCAGTATATGCCTAGTGAGCTTATTGATCCAGTATCAGTGCTTAGTGGTAAGAAGCCTTCATTTAAGAATGTTACCAACTGGTATTACAAGCTTGAAGATGATATCGAATACATGAAGGAATATGTTGAAGAGCTTAAGAGAGAGACTAACACTCGTAAATATTCTCTTACAGTTATTGATGAGTTCCTTGATTATCCTTGTGTTCATATTCCTAAGAAGTATCTCGAAGAAATTGATGTTGATGCGTTCTTAAAGGAATTCCCTGAACACGAATTAGTTGATGAAGAAAAGAGAAAATCTTTATTACTTAGATTTAAGACACTTGATGATAGAGATGTTGCTCGTAAGATTTTAGAGAGCAAGAACATTCACTACACAGCTGGTAAGACATTAGTTCCTTTCCGTCTTACTGGTAACTGCGAATGGGGTGTTCCGGTTCCTGATACAGATGAAACTAAGGATTTGACCTTCTGGGTATGGCCTGAATCATTGTGGGCTCCTATTTCGTTTACTCGTACACTTCTTAAGAGACAGGGCAAGCCTGATGATGAGTGGTTAAAGTGGTGGAATAGTGAAGATGCTCAGGTTTTCCAGTTTATCGGTGAAGATAACATTTACTTCTACGGTATCGCTGAAATGGGTATGTTTAAGACTTTAGGAAACTTAAAGACTCCTCACATTGTACCTAACCGTCACATCTTATTTATGGATACCAAGGCTAGCTCAAGCTCAGAGATTAAGCCTCCTATGGCTGATGAATTGTTGAACCATTATTCAGCTGAGCAGCTTAGAATGCATTTCATTTCTTTGGGATTATCTAGTAAGTCTACAGGCTTTAAGCCTCAGGTTTATATGCCTGAAGAAGAGAGAGTAGGCGTTGATATGGTAGTCAAGGAAGGAAACTTACTTACTAACGTATACAACAGACTTATCCGTTCATGCTTCTATACTACTCAGAACATGTTCGACGGAAAGCTTCCTGCTGGTGAAGTTACTCCCGCAATCAGAGAGTTTGCTGAAAGCAAAGCTTATGAATATGAAAGACACATGTACAATCATGAGTTCCACAGAATCTCATATGTACTTGACGAATATATCCGAGAGATTAACAAAAACTGGGCAGCTAAGAGCCGTGAAGCTGACAAGAACAATGACATTGAAGCTTGGAAGCAGTTACTTATTGATACCTGGTATTCTTGCAAGGTTATGGCTGTATTGTTACATCCCGTTGCTCCAGATGGATGCGAGATGTTTAGAGAGTATTTAAATGTGGATGAAAGCTTATGGAGCTGGGATTATATTCTTGAGCCTTTAACAGCCTATATTCCTGACTTTAGTAAGCACGAGCTTAAATTCTTAGAGCCTAGAGTAGACTTCTTTAAGAAGCCTGAATGGCAGCTTGTGGCCAAAGAAGAAAATTAAAAAATCTTTAAGAACCGTAGAAGTAATTTCTATGGTTCTTTTGCTTTATACTTGTAGGATAATAACGCGGAGGAGTAATGGATGAAAAAGAAAATTTTAGCAGTGGTTATTAGCGCTGTGACTGCATTAAGTCTTGTTGCATGTTCTGAGGTTCAAAAGCCTGAAAGTATAGAGGAGACTCCTATAACTAATACAACTGTTAATGGAGAATCAGAAGCAAATTCAAGCATTGAAGCTACGGTTCGAGATGACGAGAAAAATGGCGGTGACCGTTCTTTGGCCGACTTAGATGATTATGAACTGATATATAAACCATTAATAGATGATTGCTATAACATCGTATTTAACAAGATGGAACCTATGTATAGTGAGCTGTATGCCTTATATGCTGATACGGTGTACTATTCTGACGAAGAAAAAGCCAGCATAGGCTATTGCTATGAAGATATCGACGTCAATGGACGCATGGAGCTATTAGTGGGTTCGCGTGACGTAGTTAACGTTTTAGCTACATATGATGACGAAGGCAAGATTATCATATTAGCTTCAGCTGGTTACAGATCGCATCTTAGCATCTTCGAAACAGGAACTGTACTACTTGAAGGCTCATCGGGAGCTGCAAGCTACTCTTATAAGTATAGCACCTGGGAAAATGGCATCTTAAAGACAGCTGATTTCTACTTCACAGACGCAGACAATCAGGGTGGAGTAAATTACTATCACAATACAACAGGAGAATGGGATGCTGATGCAAGCGAACAGCTTGATGAGGATGTTTTCAATGTTTCTGTTGAATGTGGTCTGGAAGTTAATAAATATGAGGACAAATTAATTTCTTTTGAATCACTAAAAGATGAACTTGGCGGCGGAAGTGTAGCTTTAACTATGGCCGATCTTAAAGGAAGCACATGGGATCTTCTATGGATGCAGGACAAAGAAATGTTTTTAGACAAAACAGATTCAATGCAGCAGTTTCTAGAATTTAGAACCGATGGAACAGTAGTTTATATCCATAATGATTCAGTTTATGAATATACAACTGAAGAAATTGAGGTTGAGGAAGAACCACATAATAATGTAGTATACTTACGACTTGTAGATGAACAGGGACGTAATATAACACTTCGAGTAGCAAGAAAAGATAAAAATGGCAGACTAATTGTGCAGCGCTCCTACTATGATTACGAAGAATATGATACACTTACTGTAAACGAAACATATATCGAATCAGTGGGTTAATCATATAAAGGGGGAGAATATGTCACTAGACTCAAGAATAGCAGCAAAGCGAGCTAAGATTGCGAAGCTTACCGAGCAGGTAGATGAACTACTAAAGGCGAATAATACTGGAGCAGGCGACGGTGCAGTTCGTAGCAACGAGGAACTGATTGCAGCAGGAAAGCGCTTAAATCAGATTACAGATCTTAACCTTAAAATTGCTAAAATAAGAAGCAAGGTCAACAAGCTTGAAGATAGGAAGCTTATCAAAAACAAAATACTTAAAAGAGATTAGGAATACTAGGAGGACACGACAGTGTCCTCTTTTTTTGTACGAATCATTGCACTGCAATGACATCTTGGGGACGGGGTTAGAAATGTCATTTTGCGAAGTGACAACGTGGACGTGGGTTGGAAACGCCTTTTGCGCACGCAGCGCGCAAAAATGACGTTTACAACCCCGTCCCCAAGATGTCACTATATGCACGCGTCGCATACAGAAATGACATTTCTAACCCCGTCCCCAAGATGTCATTTGTGGTTCAAATGTACCGAATACAACGCGAAAATGACCGAATACCTCAAATTGATTTATTTGTAGTTAAAAAGATGTATTATGACATTGTCACGAGGAAATACAAAATTTTATGCGATTAGGAGGATATAATGGAGATCGTAAAATTAGACAATATAAAGAAAAACTACAAGGATGTTGAAGCGGTTAAGGGAGTGAGCTTTTCGATTAATGAGGGTGAAACCTTCGGAATGTTAGGCGTAAATGGTGCCGGTAAGACTACGATTATTAAGATGCTTACTGGACTGATTGAAAGAAGTGGCGGTAACGCATATATCGATGGCGTGTCACTTGATGAAATCGATAAGGTTAAAAAGATTGTGGATGTTTCTCCTCAGGAAACATCGGTGGCACCTAATCTGACGGTTAAAGAAAACTTAGAGTTTTTCAGTAGACTATACGAAGTAGATGATTCTGAATACATTGAGTACGTAATCGATAAGTTTGCGTTAAAAGAAGTTTTGAATAGGAGAGCCAAGACCTTGTCGGGTGGCTGGCAGCGTAGATTATCAATTGCAATTGGTATTATTTCTAAACCAAGGGTATTGTTCTTAGATGAGCCTACATTGGGGCTTGACGTCATTGCAAGAAGAGAACTTTGGAAAATAATTAGAGAGCTTAAGGGAAAGACAACAATTGTAATAACATCACATTATCTTGAGGAAATAGAATCACTTTGCGACAAAGTTGCAATAATGAGTAAGGGCGAGGTGCTTGCGATGGGTTCAATTGACGAGATTAAGGCCCAGACTCAGGAAGAGTCATTCGAAGAGGCATTTGTAAAGATTGTGGGAGGAGATATTAGTAATGAAGAAAATTAGTTTATTTGCCAAAAGAAATTTAACAGAGATGGTGAGAGATCCTCTTCTCTATATATTCTGCGCAGGCTTTCCTGTAGCGATGCTTGCAATGTTTCAGCTAATTATGCACTATTCAGGCGAAAGCACACCTGTATTTAAGTTAAAAAGTCTTATCCCAGGTATTATGATGTTTTCGTATTCACTCTTAATGCTTATGAGCTCATTGCTGGTTTCTAAGGACAAGACCTCTTCTTTCTTCAAAAGAATAGCTACTTCGCCCTTAAAGAGACCTGAGTTTATTGCCGGATATTTTATTCCATTCTTTATTGTAGGATTGGGACAGAGTGTAGTATCTATCGTAGCTGGATATGTAGCTTCATGGATTACAAAAACTGAGTTTATCTCGGTAGGACAGGCCTTATTATTGATGGTTGAGATGCTTCCTATGATGATTATTAATATAATGCTTGGTATGACATTAGGTGTTCTTTTGAATGATAAGTCTGCACCTGCGATTACATCAATTTTCATTTCAGGAAGTGGTGTTGTGGGCGGAGCATGGATGCCTGTTGATGCAATGGGCGGCTTTGAGAAGGGGGTATCATATTTACCTTTCTATCCTTCAGTGTGGTTGGGACGCGTTATTACCGGTGCAGAACATACAATTCCGGATGAAATGGGAAATGTGGTTACATATTCTTTGGCAGGCGCCGGAATACAGCATATAATTGTACTTTTAGTTTATTTCGTGCTTGCAGTTGTGCTATGCTTAATTGTGTTCAGCAAGATGAATATGGACAAATAATTAAGATGCCAGGGGGAGCATATGAAATTTACTCTTTCACTCGACAAGGACCGAGACGAAGAAGTTATAGTATTTGCTAAAGAGGAGCGAGAGCTTATCCGCGAGATCAAGGCTCTCGCTCTTAGTGATGAAACGGAAATTACTGGAACATACGAGGATGAGATTGTGAAGCTTGATCTAAGCCAGGTATGCTGCTTTATTTCTGAAAATAATAAGACCTATGCAATGGTTAGTGACAAAAGATATCGTATAAAGCTGAGATTATACCAGATTGAAGAGTTAGGGGATGAAAGATTTATCAAAATTAATCAGTCCTGTATCGCCAACATCAAGATGGTTGAACGCTTTAAAACTTCAATTGGAGCTTCTATGCTCGTTGAATTTAGAAATGGGTATGTCGATTACATTGCAAGACGCGAGGTCAAGAATGTTAAAGAAAGGATGGGGCTAAACTAATGAATAGGTACGTTAAAGAATATATGCATAGAGGCCTTATCTTCGGAGGTTTCGGACCAATAATTGCAGGAATTATTCTATTCATAATAGATAAATCTGGTGGTGAACTTGAGCTGAGTGGTTTCAGTGTTTTTCTTGCCATTATTTCTACCTATATATGTGCTTTTGTGCATGCAGGAGCAAGCGTATTTCCCCAAATTGAGCACTGGGGCAAGGTTAAGGCTATGTTCTGGCAATTTGTGTCAATTTACGCAGTCTATATGACTGCATACACCATAAACGGATGGCTGCCTATGAAACCTCTGATTATTGCCATCTTCACCTTGGCTTTTTTAGGAGGCTTTCTCATTGTGTGGTTGGTAGTATACATGGCAACGAGAAAGTCTATAGATGAGATGAATGCCAAGCTGAATAGCTAGGGGATGGTATACAAGAGAACACAGGTGGCGTATGCGGCAATGACATTTCCAACCCCGTCCCCAAGATGCCATGCGCTAGCGCGTTGACGCGCCTATGTGTGTGATTGCAATGTTAATCATAAAGTTGTATTGTGACTTCGGTAATGATTTTATGATTTAAGAAGGCGCGTATATGAAGAAGGTCAGAATGACCGAAGGCTCACTTGCTAAGAATATGCTACTTTTTAGCCTTCCACTTGTGCTGTCTAATCTACTGCAGGTTTTGTTTAATATTGCAGACGTGGCAGTTGTAGGAAGGTTTGCGGGAACTTATGCACTTGGAGCAGTAGGATCAACTACAACATTAGTAACTTTATTTACAGGATTTTTAATAGGAACAGCGGGTGGAATAAACGTCTTAGTTGCTCTATACTATGGTGCCAGGGAAGACAAGGCACTGTCTGAAACTATTCATACGGCTGCTATATTCAGTGTGGCCCTTGGCATAATCATAATGACGATTGGAATGTTTCTTTCGCCTAACATACTAATCATATTAAAGACCAAGGAAGAGCTAATAGGTGATGCTGTCCTATACATGCGTGTCTATTCGATAGGGATGCCTGCGCTAGCAATTTATAACTACGGAAATGCGGTTTTGAGCGCAATCGGAGATACGAAGAGACCGCTTATCTTTCTAAGCATCGCGGGACTTATGAACGTAATCTTGAATCTTGCGTTTGTTGTGGGATTTAAAATGGGAGTTGAAGGCGTCGCTATTGCGAGCGTAATTTCCCAGTATATTTCAGCGGTCCTCATCATTATTACTATGCTTGAGGCCAAAGAAAAATACGCGCTTCGAATAAATAAGCTTAAAGTAAACGTAGAAAAGCTTAAATCGCTAATTCGCGTAGGTATACCTGCCGGACTTCAGTGTGGAATATTTCAGATTGCCAATCTTTTTATACAATATGGCGTGAACAGCTTCGATGCAATTACGGTTGCAGGAAATGCTGCCGCGCAAAATGCTGACCCATTGGTGTATGACGTTATGGCAGCGTTTTACACCGCTGGAGCGAGTTTCATAGGTCAGAACTTAGGCGCTAGGAAAAAAGACAGAATCAGAAACGCTTATATCATAAGTGTTCTTTATGCATTTATAGCAGGCCTTATTATGGGTGTAGCACTGTATCTAGTAGGACCTTCCTTCCTGCATCTTTTTGCTAAAGATGATATGGTTGTGCTTGCCGGTATGCGTAGGCTCCAGATAATGTCGCTTTCATACTGTATTTCGGCGCTTATGGACGCAAGCATTGCGGCGTCGCGAGGACTAGGCAAGACAGTTGTGCCTACATTCATTGTAATAATGGGCTCATGCGTATTCCGCATCATATGGGTATTTACTATTTTCACGTTTTATAAAACTATCGGCTCGCTGTATCTTTTGTATGTATTTTCGTGGACAATTACAGGAGTTGCGGCCATGATTTATTTCATAATTTCATATCGCCAAAGAACAGCAACGATGTAATAATATATTTAGTAATATATAAGCGAGGGGATTTTAGTGAAGAAAATACTTATTACTAATGACGACGGAATTAACTCAGATGGAATAGTGCGATTAGCTAAGGCTGCCAAAGAATTTGGTGAGGTATGGGTGGTGGCTCCCGAAAGCCAGCGAAGCGCTGCTTCTCATTCTATTACACTAAGACATGCATTTGAGGCATGGGAGGTGGATTTTTCTATCGAGGGCGTGCATGCGTATGCCTGCAATGGAACTCCAGCTGACTGCGTGCGAATTGGTGTTAGAAATATAGTTCCAGGTAAGCCAGATCATGTTCTTTCTGGCATAAACTATGGCTACAATATGGCTACAGATCTTCAGTATTCTGCTACAGCTGGCGCTGCGTTTGAAGGCGCATTCCAAAAGATTCATTCAATTGCGTTTTCTGAAGATTTTAGTGACGAGCACGAAACAACAGATTTATATCTTTACGATACAATAGCCGAGCTTCTTGATAAGCCCTTAGCGCCCATGCAGATATGGAATGTAAACTTTCCAGGCTGCAAGGCAAGTGAATGCAAGGGTATCTTACGCGAAAGAACAGTTTCTTTTGCCTCATTTTTCGAAGATTCATATATCGAGACTAAACTTCCTGACGGCAAAACTTCATACATGGTGCATGGAGACCGCTTCTTTAATCCTATGGAAGGTACCGACTTCCATGCTATCATCAACAACTACGTTTCTATAGGTATTGTAAATAACCTTAGATAGTTGGCATAATGGGACAGCCCTTTGCATAAAAAATGATATCTCACCCCCCGTCCCTCAGATATCAAAATTTTTTTGATATCTGAGGGACGGGGGTTGAGATATCATTTTAAGACAAAATTAATTGATTTTTTCTCCTTAAGGGATATAATAGACACTTGCGGGAGTTGACAGAAACTCCCATGAGGAGGATAAAAAGATGAAAAAATTAATTAAAAAGATGTCTGTAGTTGCTATGGCTACTATTATGACATTAAGTTTTGCTGCTTGTGGAGCTAAAAATTCAGAAGTTGAAGCAGCACCTGAAACATCAGTTTCAGTAGAGGCTAGTGTTGAAGACGCTACAGTAAGCTATGAGCTTACCGCTGAAGCAGTAGCAAGCTTACTTGCTGAGTACGGTGTTGAAAACGAAACATATGTAAACTATGTAGTAGGTAATGTTACATGGACTGAAGTTGCATCAGATGAGACTGCTGACACAGACTTTGTTAAGGTTGTTGTTTCTGACGACAAGACTACAGTTTATCACGCTATGGTAGCTGACAAGGTTGACCTTGGCGAAATTCATACTACAAAGGCTAATAAGAGCAACGATTTCTTCAAGCTTACTCTTAACGGATGCAAGTCTGAATCTACAGCTGAGGGAAGTATCTCATATGATTTCTCTTACAATGTAGTTACAAATGGTGTTGATTTAGCTGAATTAGCTAAGGCTTTAGAAGTAACAGAATAATAAGTAGGCAAAAGAAAAAAAGCGGTCTGTTCTAATGAACTAGACTGCTTTCTTTTCTCTTCCCTTTTACATAACCATAAATCTCTTTTACGAAAACTATTTTATTAAATAAGTATAAAGCTTTAAAGAGAAAAATCTGGAGAATTTTTGTAATTATTTGGAAAGAAAAAAGCCAAAAAATGAATAAAAATTACAGAGATTGTAATGCAACAAAAAAACAAGCAGAAATCTGCTTGTTTTTTATGTAAAGGCTTACATTTTGGCCCTTATATTATCTAATAATTGATTACACAGACGAATATCTGCATCAATTAGTCGCTTTTCTGTTGAGTCATAACATTCTGCGTATTTTCTCGCTAAGGATGATGCTAATTCGCTCATGAGTGTATATTCATTTTGAATAGACATATTGGCTATTGGAATAGTAGTCTCTTTGTTTTTGCGGTAAAGCTCCAAAATCAATAATCCAGCTTCGAGTTTTCGCTCGTTTTTAAGCATGGAATATGCTTTGGAAAATAGAACTTCAGCTTTATACTGATCATGCGCATAATATCTAGAGTTCCCAGCATATATTTTTCCTAGAGTCATTACTGCATCGGTTGAACCTAAGTTGATCGCTTTTTCGAGGACGGAAACAACTTTATTAAGTGGTGCGTTGTCTTTTATCATCCGTTCTGCAACCTTATATGTTGAATGCAGATGGCCGTTATTAGCATTTTCTTCATACGAACTAATCAGATACTGCTCAATTAGATATTCCTTATTTTCTTTAACATTTGTAATGCCTAAAAATGTTTCTTTGACAGTTTTTGGAACTGTCTCATCTTCCAAAATGCAATTAATAATCCAGCTGGCTGTTAAATTGCCAAGCTTAGCTGCTTTTGATAGCTTATCTAAAGTATCAAGATAGTACTGATCCTGACCTTTACTCAGTAGGTATTCAAATTCAGCGATTTTTAAATCTGGATAAAGCTTCTTCTTTTGAATATATGTGTATTGAATGAGGCCTCTGTAAAAGAAGACATAAGGGAAAGAAGGGTTGTACTGCTCTAGTTTTCTTAAGTAAAACAAAATTGATTCAAATGAGGCAACTATATCGATGCCTTTTACTCCAAGCTTGCAGTGCTCAAAGGTAATGAGTATTGCAAGTACAACGCTGTTTGGATGTACATTTTTAGAATCGCTTGAGTACTTATATGGGTCGGCCATCGAATTAAGTATTGAATATACGTCGTCAAAAGTAACAGCGTTCATCTCAACTAACTTTAAGAAGAAAACCGTTAAATCTTCGGAAAATGATAAAACTCCCATATTCAGTGCGTCGATGGTAAACTGATGTGTAAATGCATACCTTAAGTAGCTGTACAGATGATGTGCGACAGCCGGTATTGAATTCATATTTTTTTTATAGAATGTGTTCTGATGGTGAAAGAAAAATAAATCATTCGTTTCAGCAGATATCGAAGCAACAGAGTCATGGATAGCCTGATCAACTTTTTGAACACATGCAATCATGTCCTTTTCAGAAAGTTGAGTAACATTTCTTTTGCCTGAGATACGACGAATGGAGTCTTCTACAAATTCAGTCAGCTTTGAAACGGCAACAATTTCAGATTCCTTTTGCTTCTTAGAATCAATTTCATGAGGCTTTGTTTTAGAATAGTCAGGACAGTATGCTTCTAGAAGCTTGTTGTGGAAGCTCATCCCAGTCCATTGTCTAAAATCATATCTTATTACATCACTTTGCTGTCTGGTTTCCTTGATGCATTTTTTAAGCATGGTTTCGTCGCTTGGGTTAAGATCTGGAAATATTAACAAAACAAAACGTTCGATACTGGGAAATGGCTTCTTAGCCATGTTGACAGTGTCATTTAACGGAGTTATATCTTCAAGCTTTTCATATAATGTTTTGATGTAGTTCGCCATAAATGTACCCTTTCCTCAGTTATCCTAAATTTTAGCATAAAGATTTCTAATATGATACAATTGTAAAGAAATATGTACTATATAAATTGGCAAAATGCGTATAGAAACCGAGGAAGTATCAGTTTAGATGGAATTAGACGTAGAATTATACAATCAGTTAAGAGACTTACGAATGTATATAAAGCGTGATGGCAAGAATCGTACAGGCATAGCACCAGTAGTATGCAGTGACGAAACCCTTAGAACCATTACAGAACATAAACCTAGACGCTTAGAAGACTTTGCGGGAATACCCGGAGTAGGCGATGTATTCATTAAAAACTATGCCCAATATTTTCTGACGGTTATTGAGATATATGAAGAGACCGAAGGCGAGGAAAAGCTTAAGCTTACTGAAAATGCAATATCTGTAATGAGAGGGCTTGAAGAAAATCTGGTAAATATTAATAGGCGCAATAGAATGATATATATGCCTAGGCTATATGCTAAAAGCGACTATGACTTATTCAGCGAATCTGGTACAGATATCATTGATTTTTTATTTAGCTCAGACAAGAAGTCGTACATGATATGCGATGCTTCTGATGGTTCTGAGAAAGCGATTAAAGCCTATAAAGGCCTTGTGACTTTGCTACGAGAGACTAACCGTGAAAGAAACGAAAAGGGCATAAACAATCTTTATGTAGGATATCCTTTTGTGATAGGGCGTCTAAGTGATTCAGATTTTAATGTAAGATGTCCACTTGCACTATTCCCGGTAAGTGCCAGAAGAAGTGAAAATAAAATATCGATTTCTTATGACGAAGCAAGAGATGTATTGTTTAATAGAACACTTATTTTAGCGGAAGCTAAGCTTACAGGCAAGGAGATAACACTTCCAGAGGTGGCGTTTGAAGGCTGTAGCATAGAGGAATTTATCGATAAGCTCACTGGTTTTTATAAAGAAAACGGGATTCAGATAGAAGTAGGGGATAGCTCACTAAAGGCGTTTTGCGAGTATACTAAAGAAACCTTCCCTAAATTTAATAGTAATGAATTGCATCTTGAAGCGAATGCTGTACTAGGAAGATTTTCGATTTGCGATAGCGCAATTCAGCATGATTTTGATGAACTAATTGCAAGAGGGAAAATCAATAACTTTTTGGCTGAACTTTTAAATGGTGCCGAAGAACTCGAAAAGAGTCCCTGGCTTAATACAGAGCTAAAGGTTAGTGACGAAGTAGAATGTACCATTCATGATAAGGACATTACGTATATAAGTCATGTTGATGCTTCACAGGAAAAGGTATTGCAGGCTATCAAAGAAAACGACAGAATTGTTGTGCAGGGACCTCCTGGAACAGGAAAATCTCAGGTTATAACTAACTTAATTGCTCAATTTGCAACTGAAGGAAAATCTGTTCTTTTGGTATCTGAAAAGAAAACTGCGCTTAACGTAGTATATTCTAGACTCGGAGAAATCGCTAAATATGCTTTACTGATTGATGATGTAAGTAACAAAGCTACATTTTATAAGCAGATTGCGGCACTTAGCGAAGTGGGAACTGGTAACGCATGTGGAGCTAATGAAGCATTTAGACCTGCTGAAAAGATCGACATGTGCTTTGACATGCTTGATAAGATAAATGCAGCTTTGTATAAACCTGATGATTTTGGTATAGAGCCTTATAAGATGTTCTTACTTACAAAACCAGACCAAAACGGTGATGAGGGACTAATAAGGGCTAATTATTTAAAGAGTGCAAGGCTGGATATACCTGATGAGCTACTTAAGGCTAAATACCCTGAGCTTAAGCATATGAAAAATCTGCTTGATCAGCATTCAATCAAGCGTACGGCCAATGAATATGTGACTTTACTTAAGTATTATCCGTTCATCGCTAATGCTAAATCTGGATTAAATATTAGCGTGAATAGCAAAATGATGCTTGAACTCAAAGCATTGGCTGGGCAAATAAGAGGTGCTTCGTATAGAGGCTTTCCTGAACTCAGGCTTAGAATGTTAAAACGACCTATAAGAAAGTTTGTAAATAAATACTTTGATACAGAACAAGAGACTGTTGCCGAGATTATATTGATTGATCCTGAAACTGTGTATGACGGATTGAAAAATGAGTATAACCATTATTATAAGCTGGTAGATAACATTGAAAGCTATGAGCCCTTGGTTAAGGCATATATACAAACGCTTTATCGCTTACGTAGAAAGTGCGGCGAAAAGGTTGTTGATAATGAATTTTTGTTTGATTCAATCATGAGATACCATATTGATCAGTTTATCAGTGCGCATACCGATGAGATTGAATATGTGACTGAATTCAAAGCTATAGTAAGGCAACTTAATCAGTATATTCCTGCCAAGATGGATTATTCCAGAGAATACCTTGCACGTTTATTAGGTGATTATGTAGGCAAGATGACTTATGGCAAAAGAAGCTACGAGATTAGTAAGATAGCTAATGGAACCAGGAAGTGGAATGTAAATAGATTCCTAAATAAATATGGCTTCGAGATATTTGGAGCTATTAAAATATGGCTACTCACACCAGAAGTTGTTTCGGAAATTATACCTCTTAATACCGGAATATTTGACCTTGTAATATTTGATGAAGCATCTCAAATGTATGTTGAAAAGGGAATTCCTGCGATATATAGAGCTAAAAAAATTGTAATTGCGGGTGATTCTAAGCAGCTTAGGCCTAGCTCGCTTGGGGTAGGTAGAATTGATAATAGTGTGCTAGAGGATGAAGTATTAGAAGATAGCGCTGAAGCACCTTTGGTACAAAATGACAGTCTGTTAGAGCTTGGAAGATACAAGTATCCAGATATATGGCTTAATTTTCATTACCGAGCTAAGAGAGAAGAACTTATTAACTTTTCAAACTATGCCTTCTATGATGGAAAGTTAAGAGTGGCACCTAACGTATGTAAAACTGGCAAGCCTGCGATTGAGTACATTTATATTAACGACGGACGTTTTATAGATCATAAAAATCTTTTAGAAGCTAAAAGAGTAATAGATATTTTAAAAGAAGAATTAAAAAATAAAGCGCCCGAAAGTACAATAGGTGTGATTACCTTCAATGCTGCTCAACGTGATCTCATACTTGATTTAATCGATGAAGAATGTGATACGAATGAGGAATGGAGAGCTCTTTTTGAGCATGAAATGAATCGAAGCGATAGCGGCGAGGACAAGAGCCTGTTTGTCAAAAACGTAGAATCTGTTCAAGGAGATGAGCGCGATATCATCATATTCTCGATAGGCTATGGCTTTAACGAAGAAGGTAAATTCAGCAGAAACTTCGGATGGCTTAGTCAAAAAGATGGTGAGAATCGATTAAACGTAGCTATCAGCAGAGCTAAGCGCAAGGAATATGTTGTGGCATCATTTATGCCAGAGAGCTTTGATGTGGAAGGCGTTACAAATGATGGTCCTAAATATCTAAAAAAATTCCTCGAATACGCTAAATGCGTGAGCCATGAACGAAAAGATGACGCGCAAAGAATCCTAGATGCGATGTGTGCTGGTAATCCTAATGCAGGGCGACCTAAGGATACTGATATGTCAGAGTTTATCTTTAAAGGACTTAAAGCCAAGCTTCCTAAACAGTATGAGGTCAAGAAAAATCCGACTGTTTGTGAAGATGGTATAGAGCTTATAATAGCTAGGAACGGAAAAATAATTGCAGGTATCGAATATGATACAACAATATATAAAAAATATCCCAAGACTAGAGAACGAGATTTTCATAGATATCGTTTCCTAAGCTCTAGGGGTTGGACAATACTGCGTGTATTTGCTATCTTGTGGTGGAATGATCCAGAAGGCGTTTTAGACGAGTTGATAAGCCAGATTATGGCAGTATAGCATTTCTTACAAATCTCCTTACAAAAATGTAAGGAGATTTCTTTTTTATGTAAGTGGAATCGATGTAGCGAAAATCCAAGGTTTTGTATAGTTATTTCATCAAGAAAAACAAACCAAGGAGGACAAACACATGGCAATGTGGATAAGCGGAATCGAACAGGGAATCATTTTAGGAAGTACATATGTAATCGTACTTGCAATCCCTTACATAATCATATCAATCTTAGCAACTAAAAAAATTAATATCGCCAAGTACATTGTAAACGGTCTTTTCGTATTTTATATGTGCTGCTTATTTGCGGTAGTGTTTTTGCCTCTACCTTCGATAGATGCACTTCCTACAGAGTATAGATATCAGCTGATTCCTGGATATGCTATTTATGACATCATTAAAAAGCCAGGTCTTGAAGCGGTTGCACAGGTTTTATTTAACATCGTTATGACAGTACCTTTTGGAGCATATTTAAGATATTATTTCAAAAAGAATATGAGAAGC
The DNA here is from genome assembly GCA_045639565.1 of Lachnospiraceae bacterium. Lineage (GTDB taxonomy): Bacteria > Bacillota > Clostridia > Lachnospirales > Lachnospiraceae > UBA1258. The sequence goes on along the minus strand of JAZUDH010000096.1, from coordinate 4,473 downwards.
GTTTTAGTATTATCTTTTCTTTTGACTGCATTTATTGAAGTAGGACAGCTTACAGGCCTCTTCTTCATCTTCGATGGCTCATACAGACTTTTCGATGTTGACGATTTGATTCTCAACACTTTAGGAGGAGTAATCGGCGCATTTGTAACAGGAAAGCTTCCTTTCCTTCCTTCACTTGAAAGATTCGATCGTTCTGTTGCAGCGCTTAGACGTCATCATGCATAAAAGAATCAGAACATACAATTCTTAAAAGGGTTAGCGCTTGTATCGCCAGGCGTTAATCCTTTTTTGATATTCTAACGTCAAAGGGGAAAGTATAATGACTGATTACAGCATTGAATTATACAATTTCATACTTGCATTTGCGCTGATTATTAATATCGTCTCCGTGTATAAGCTTGTTCGTACCACTGGCTATGGTAAAAAAGAAGAGTGGATAATGAAGCTTCATATGCTAGGAGTTTTGATGGTTGTTGTCGACTGGGCATGCATGGTCCTTAGGCCGCGCGGCATTAATACGTATACATATATTCTGAATGTTCTGTTTTTGTATATGTACAGCATGGTTGGGTATGTCATGGCTTATTACATGCTGGCACTTTACCTTGAAAGATTCGCCTACAATTGTAAATTTAGAATTGCTTTTTCTATCCCTGCGGTAGTATGGACTGTTCTTTTGCTCATATCATGCCGCACAATGTGGCTATTCAGAGTTGACGAGCGAGGCCTTCATGCTAATGGAATGTGGTTTTGGTGGGCGTATATTATCTTTGGTAATGCATATTATTATGCGCTGTTTATACAGACTGTTTACCGCCTTATAGTTACGCATCTTAGGAAAAGAGAACGTACACTCCCAATTGTATTTGCCACGCCTATGGTTATAGGAAGCTCTATTCAGTTTTTAAAACCAGAGGTTCCAGGCATTAATCTGGCAATGGCAGTTACTTTCTTTATCATTGTTATTAATAATATAGAAGCTATTTATAAGAGAGAAAGAAAGATTACAAGATTTCTTGAAAAGGATGCGCAGAGTGTCAATGCAGATCTTCAGTGGCATCAAAACATTCAGAATATCCTTACCAAAAACGCAATTTACACTTATGAATTTGATGTGACGACAGGTGAAATAGCTGAGGATATTGTAGATGTAAATGGTGTAAACTATACTCTTGAGCTTGGGATGAAGTCGCCATGTAACTTCGATGACATGATTATTATGTCTAAGGTTGATTCGGTTGCGTCATCACTTTCTGATATGGATTCTATTGCAGATTTTAACTGTGAAACTTTATTGAAGGCTTACGAAAAAGGCACGACAGCAGTTGAATTAGAATGTCACTATATTACAACAGGGGCATATCATCGTATCACTTACATGATGTCTGAAGATCCATTGTCTGGACACATCAAGGCATTAGTTACAGCTAATGACGTTACTATTTTAAAGCAGAAAGAAAAGCTTGAGCTTGCTGAAAAAGAAAGACGTAGTAAAGAGCTTGAGGCTGCACTTGAAGCTTCAGATAAAGCAGGAAAGGCCAAGACATCGTTTCTATTTAATATGTCCCATGACATAAGAACACCAATGAACGCTATTATGGGTTACACCGAGCTTTTAGAGGATAATATTGAGGACAAAGGGAAGGCTTCATACTATATTGATAAGATAAAGCAGGCAAGTGAATTTTTGCTGTCTATTATTGATAATGTACTTGAAATGGCAAGAATCGATTACGGAAAAACGGTTCTAGAAGAGAAGCCTGCTGATATTAACTCATTAGTGACGCTTATGGAAAGCGTAATGGGTGAAGGGTTTGAAAAAAAGAACATAGAGTTTAAGACATATGTAAATGTTACCCACGAATATCTGTATATAGATATAACCAAGATGAGGGAGGTATTACTAAATCTTTTGAGTAATGCGCTCAAATATACCAATGAAGGCGGTCATGTAAGTCTTCATATAAATGAGATTCAGGCTAAGCATGACAAGATGGCAAGGTATGAAATGATAGTTACGGATGATGGAATTGGCATATCTAAAGATTTTCTACCTACTATATTTGACGAATTTGCAAGAGAGAAAAATACAACGGAATCACGCATCCAAGGTACAGGCTTAGGAATGTCTATAGTAAAGAAGCTGCTAGACTTAATGGGTGCTGAAATCAGCATTGAATCTGATATTAAGAAGGGAACAAAAATTACTATATGTAGCGAATTTAGGATAGCCAGCAAGCAAGAATCAGATGGAGGGGCCAGGGAAAATGAAGTACCATCTGTTAATCTTTACGAAGGAAACAGGATACTGTTAGCTGAAGATAATGAAATGAATGCAGAGATTGCAATTGTAAGATTAGAAAAGGCTGGCTTTGTAGTAGAGCATGCAAAGGACGGAGCAGTATGCGTTAAGATGCTTAAAGAAAAACCAGCGGGCTATTATGATTTTATTCTCATGGATATTCAGATGCCTAATATGAATGGCTATGATGCTTCCAGATGCATTAGGTCAATGGAAGATGAAAATAAAAATAAAATACCTATTTTTGCACTTACAGCTAATGCATTTAAGGAAGATCGTGAGAATGCATTAAAAGCAGGAATGAATGGCCACATTGCAAAGCCAATGAAACTTGAAAAGCTGATGGAAATGCTAGATAAGGAATTTAAAACATATTAAGCTGCGCCTGGATTAAAACGCTTGTCGTGTTGCTTACAGGCGGATTGAAAACCTGATAAAGCTTAGCTTGGATAGTAAGATATAATATAAATAACATGCGATATATCATCAAATTGTCTAGAACCGGTGGGTAGATGCAAGTTAAAAGTAGATAGTTTTGAGACTGGGATTTATATGAAATGTGGATAGAACAGATGGATACAAAAAGTCCGAAATGCCTATAAATAGTGGATTTCTTGATGATTCTAAAACGATATGAATAAATCAAATCTGAATTTAATATTTCAAAGCGGGACAAAATTGACATCTAAAGTATCCTCAGACACATTGCTTGTGTTTTGACATGATTATATGTATGATATACGTAACTGATAACAAGATTGTGTACGAGGCTTTATAGCAGAATGGAGAGTTATGAATAAATATAGTAAGTTTAGCAATAACAATCAGGGTTTTGAAAAGGGGTATTACAAAAATCATGCATGTAATGAAACCTTCACATGTAAACACTGTGGACGCGAGGTTGTGCCAGAGGGAGCTGGAAGTGATCATCGTAATCACTGTCCTAACTGTCTACACAGCCTTCATGTAGATATTGAACCAGGGGATAGAGAATCTGACTGTGGAGGTAAGATGGAACCTATAGCAGTATGGGTTAGAAATAATGGAGAGTGGGCAATTATTCATAGATGTAAAACTTGTGGAGCACTTAGCTCTAACAGAGTGGCTGCTGATGATAACCCTATGAAGCTTATGTCTATCGCTATGAGACCTATCGGCAATCCTCCATTTCCAATCGAGAGACTTGATGATCTTCAGAGGATGGGCGGATATGACGACAAAATCTCTGAAAGCGAACAATAAACACTATTAAAACTAGATTTAATAATTGGTTAACTGGCCTGCTGGGACGCATGTTCTGACAGGCCTTTAATTATGCGAAAGTGCTGTAAAATCAAGCTATTTTAAAAGATAACACATGGTACTCAATGTTATCACGCGTGTGCCACATATGACCATAAATATCTAATTATGATTTTTGGATGGCTTTTCTTAATAAAATCTTTACTATTACAAAACATAATATGGTATTATGTATAGCAAGATAGTGGTTTGGGAAGGTGTGGGCGCACAATGATTACAAAACTTAAGGATTTAAACAACAAAGAATACAATTTTAATCTCATTACAACAGTTGAAATCTATTTGATGATTTTTGTGGTGGGAGGCTTATTCGGATTTATATATGAAGAAATATTTTATAGAATTGATTTAGGCTATTTTACAAAACGAGGAACAACTTTAGGACCCTGGATTCCGATATATGGTTTTGGTGCAATTCTCATTATTTTTCTTACGGAGAAACTTAGAAAACATCCAGCTCTTCTATTTGTAGTAGCCTCAGCTGCTACTGGACTATTAGAGTTAGCAACAGGATACGTCCTATATAATTATTTAGGAGTTCGTCTATGGGATTATAATGTGGAAATTTGGAATTTTGGAAACATCGGAGGATACATCTGTTTAAGATCAGTATTGTTCTTTGGCCTGTCCGCTCTTTTCTTGCAGTATATTGTGCATCCGTATATCAAGCTTTTGACATCAAAAATGCAGGTTCACTGGCGTAAAACTATCGCCATCATCCCTGCACTTCTCTTTATCATCGATATGTCAGTTAACCTGATTCGCTTGGTTCATTATGGATCGTAAATGACATCATGGGGACGGGGTGGGGTACGGCATTTTGACCTTGCGAGGCAAAAAGACGGACCCCACCCCCCCCCCATGCTGTC
>JAZUDH010000095.1:0-16619 GCA_045639565.1 Lachnospiraceae bacterium | reverse complement strand
CATCCCCTTATTTACTGCAGTAAACACACTTTTCTCACTAATTGGTTTAACAATGAAATCTAATGGTTGTACTGCAAACAATTCCATTGCATAACTGGTTTTTGAGGAGATAAAGACAATTTGAGTGTCAATATTGTTTTGCCCGTCTCTTATGAATTTTCCTACATCTACTCCATTTAATTCATACAACTCAATATCAAGAAAAATGAAATCATACTTATTGCCATATTTCAAATATTGAACTATTTTTTCACCAGAGTAAAAAACGTCAATATTGGCATTAGAACCTAGTGATGCAAAATATTTTTCTAAAACATCCTCAAGATACTTGCATGTGCATATCTCATCATCACATATCGCTACTTTGTATGACATACTCAGTACCCCCTCCCCAAATTTTTAGACGATTACAAGTTGCGACTATCATTAAGGCTATATGCTAATTCTATTTTTTCGTTTTCATCATCATTGCAATAACAGTCTGAGCCTGTAGAATGATGATAAAATGACCCGACTGTAAAAACAACATTTTCGTACTCATAGTATAAACTGTACCCACTCTTGTCTGCATCTCATGTAATAATTCACCATTTGGATGTAACAACTTGCATTTTAATTATATTATTTATATGTAATCCACCGCAATGTGAATTATTAACTTCGACCTATTTCCACTCAAGAACTTGATTATCAAAAAAGGCGGTTTTCACAAAAAAACGCCCTTACTAAAAATCCTTATATTTTTCCATGAGCTACAGTTGCAGTTGCTCCTATGCATGCACAGATTACAACCTGTTTGGTAATCGCTACAAGAGTGGGATCGTTGGAATAATAGTGCTCATTTACATAGCGACTCTAGCAAAACCATATAGTTCTATAGCTTCCACTAAACCAGTATATCTTAGGAACCCTGTGATATACATCTACCTCTGAAATTACGTTACTGATTTTAATAATGAATATATTAAGTTCTACCATTCAAATCGTTTTTGTACTTGTCCACCTGCTTCGGTTTTTATAACTTTTTTCTTGCTTTTCAAACTGTATAGTGATATTCTCTAAAAAGAAAGAAGCGAGTTTGTTACCGTAAAGCTTATTGCTGAGATGGGGTATTCGTTTCTTTTTCTTTTTTTGTATTTACCATATCATACAAATACAATTTACCATCGGAAGCATGTCTTACCAACATTTCTATTCTGTATATGTTATATCTTTCAAGCATTCCCTCTGTTGAATATACCGGCAATGCAAATCTAGAGGTAAATCGATACCAACCATATTTAGCATCTGTCCCGTGTTTTGACTTGAAATTCTCCTGCCACCGTTTATTAGTAGCATATTGAAGAAGGCCTATAGTTTCAGTAGTTGCATTTGCTTTCGCTTTGGCGTTTGTTCCTTTAAGTCTCCTTGTATCTTCAGAGCCCTTCACTTCTTTAGGAAAATCATCTCCGATATAAACCATATCGGCAGTTTCCAATATTTCTACGTTTTCACCTACATACTCATAAAGATATTCTTCTACCGCGTGCCAATCAATATTTTGTCTGTCCCTGAATCTAATATCATTTATTACTACTATTGCATTACCTTTTTCATCCCGTATGATATTAACACTATGCACACCATCTTTTTTATAAATAAATGTTAGTTTTACATAATACACCATCATTTCATGATAGCTTTTTCCATATCCTGCTTAGTTTCTAACGATTAATCCTTTTCAAGAAGCGCAGGCGTTAAAAAAGGGCGGTTTTCACGAAAAAACCGCCCTTACTAAAAATCCTTATATTTTTCCATGAGCTACAGTTGCAGTTGCTCCTATGCATGCACAGATTACAACCTGCTGCGCAGCTAATATCGCAAGCGAATTAGCAACTTCTGCTGCCTTAACCGTATCCTTTATACTTTGTCCTGCGAAAAACTCTGAATAATGAGCCGCAAGTATCATCGCTGCGTGAGCACGTCTGTCATGTCTTGAAAAGCCAAAGAAACCATATCCCTTTTTAGTCTTTAAAAACGCCTCTATATCTCTTAAGTCAGAAATAATAGTATCAGCATCGACAGGAAGAATCGTCAACGCTGCAAGCGAAATTGCTTCAACACCGAGTCTATAGTTTTTACCATCTGGCATAAAGGTTCTGGAAACCTTTTTAAATTTATCAAGCTTTGCTCTATAATCATCACCAGTAATAGTAAGTACATGCGAAACAGACTGAATAGTATCGGGATCTGATACATAATCCGTGACGCCCTTAAACAAAAGTTCCATTTCGACTAAAAGCTCAGCCTCACTCTTTTCAGAGAATGCAAGCAGTGTCGCGAGCACACTGTCTTGTTCGGAGGTTAAAAGTGGATGCGTATGCTTCATTCCATCGTAAATGTTTCTTCCCTTAGCAATATACTCAGGCGCATCATTTATAGTAGTAAGCTTTCCAAGCGACCCTGCTACCAGTGCTGTATACGGCGTGCCAGAAAACTTTTCTTTCAGCATATCATAATATATTTTAGTCTCTTTAATTCTTTCTAAAGGTTCCTCCGATACTGCGAGTATCGCTGAAAACGGAAGTTTGAAATTTCCTCTAAAAGAAGAAAGAATAGATGTATTAGCATCTATTAATTCTCTACATTTTTTAAGTTTTTCAATGTCTACTTCCTGACCTTTGTCAGTATAAATACTGGCAACTATAGGAAACAGTGCAAAGTTGTCCCATCTAAGTCCCCTGATAAGCTTAAGCTCGTTTCCTACAAAAAGCTCAGTCCTTCTTTTTAATGATTCCTTCATATTCCCTCTTTTCATATATACCTTGTACCCAGGTTTTTTAATAGAATAACCTAAACTCTACTAAGAATATATATAAGAGTTGCTAAAATAAATATCACTATTTTGCTCTTTTTATGTTGAACAGTATCATAAAGACGCTACTTATACATATAGATAAACCAAAAACGCATATGGCAGTAAGCAAATTTGTAATCAAGGCACTTTTAGAAAACTTGTAAAAGAAGGCCGCCATTTTATAACCCCATATCATCTGCACAGCGTATGCCTCAAGGGTGGATCTTCCTAGTAACCTTATGACCTTGCATTCAGGAATCATATCTACTAGCAGTGTCAATCCTAGTGCATACGGAATCGTCGCAACATAAAACATATCCGTAATCGGCGAGTTTAATCTAACCTTATAACCAAATTTCCATGTAAGAATTATGCCTGCTATGAGCAAAAGAACACCTATCGCAGCTTTTATACCTAACCCTTTATTTGAAATCGCATCACCATACCTTGCCAAAAGATATCCCACTACCATAATTGGTACCCGGTTTAAAAATATGAATATGGCATCATAATTACTAAACCAGCTAATCGCTATTCCCACTAAAAACCATACAGTCAGCACGATTAGGGCGTTTACCCATGGTTTGAATTTTAATATCCTAGTTAAAAAAGGAAATATGAAATACAAAATGACAATGGCTGGCAGAAACCACAAAAAGGCGCCTCCACCCTTTTCAAACAGTTCAACCATCGTAAGTGACTTGAAAGCCCTAAGCACCTTCCAGTGATTAATAATCGAAGCTATCACCACAAACAGGGCAAACTTAAGATAAACCGATTTAAAACGCCCTATATAAAAGCTTTTTAAATCAGTTATAGGTCTTAAAGAAAGCGTATATACTGATAGGAGTAGAAAAATATCTACTCCTATATATCCGGTCTTTACTATAAAGTTTTCTACTGCATTTCCCTTAAAGACGCTAATCCATAAATGAAAAATCAGTATAAGAAGTGCCGCTAAGCACATATCTGTTCTTTTGCTATTAAAAAGTTTCTTGTCAGTCATTAAAATGTCCAGGGTGCCATTACTACAAATACACGATTTCCAACTACTGAAGTCTTAATCTCATCAGCCATTGTACAGATATTCCATCTAAGATCAGCCTTTTCAGTAAGTTCAGTCACTAAAGCATCAGGCTCATCAGATTCAAAAACATAAGATACGTATGGCATACTGCTTATAAAAGGAGCTATGCTTACACACTTTGTAAATCTGGTTATCTCACCATTGAAACCATTTAAAAAGCCAGGAGCCATTTCAACAAGGTCCACAGCTATCTCTAAAGCATTTTCATCAGCCTTAATTGCTTCAGCAAGCGCCATCAAATCTTCTGCCTCAGAAGCCTCGGCTTCAAAACGTGCAGTTACTTTAGCTGCAACTGTCTGATCAGGAGCTATGTCAGCAGGTCTTTCATTTTCAAAGTTCCAGTCTTCTTCGATTAAATCATCTACTATTTCATCTGTATTTTCAGGTATATCATTGCTATTTTCTATTGATGCGTCTTCAATTCCTGAACCTGCATAAGGTGAATCTATATCCACTGGTTCTTTACTGGTGCAGGCCGTAAGTGCCATAGCCATCATAACAGCAAGAGAAATTGTTCCTAATCGTTTAATGTTCATCATAATAAAATCCTCCATTTAGCCCACAGATTCTGTCAGGCTGGTTACTAGTATATCAAAGTAACCCTTAATGGAATGTTATTATCGCACCATGATTTATTAAATAAATATAAAAAAACCTGGGTGCATGACCAATGGCATGACCCAGGGTTTTAATACGCTTTATCCTAGCTAGGATTTTGAAATCCTGAACTACCGTTTCCACCTTCTCCAGGTTTAGATGGATCTTCAGGCTTACTCAATGAAAGGTGTCCTGAGATTATACCATCTCCGATGTAACCACCATCTCTGTAAATACCAAACCAATTATGTTCAGTTTCAGCAAGTGTTAATTCTTCAACTGAAGGATTTTCCCATTTCTTCATTTTTAGTACCTCCGTAAAAATATGTGCATTTGTATTATTTTGTATGATACTTTTATCCTATTAACTATATTGAAACGTTTCAATCATTCTAACTAAAGTGTAAGAAATCAATTCTTAAGAGTTTCTTAACATTGCTTTAATGCGCCTTTTTAGAGTACTATTGTGATGATGGTTTCGCTTTTTAAATAAAAGTCAATGCCATTTATGGCAGTAAAATAGCTCTCCGTTTACACGGAGAGCTATCCTTCATTGCTTAGCTTTCTTTATTCACTCTCAGCCAGGAAAATGCCTACTCGATTTGATAAATTTTTTGAGCAAATCACGTAGCCTTCAGGCATATGATACAAATATACACTAGAAAGCTTAGTAGATTCTCATCTTCTATACGCTCTGCATTTTCTATATCGCACAGACATTCATTTACCTTATCCCAGTCAACATAGGAAACTTTAGGAGCCTTTTCGATTACTCCTTTCAGGTAACCAACCACCTCTTCTTTGTCCCTATTTACTCTATCAATAAAATCAGCATTTTGAAAACCATACCTTATATAATTACTGATTATTCTCTCAGGTAAAATTCCACTAAAGTTACCATTAATCAGCCACCTGGGAGTTCCATTATGGTAAAAATATTCATAAGGAAGCTTGGCACAAAAATCAAATATACGTTTATCTCTTGTTGCATCCCTTATCATTACGCCAGTTGCAAGACCTAGCTTGGTTTCATATTCACCGATATAGGCAAGGCTTGATACGTTAAAGTTAAACTTCATATACTCATGTCCTGCAAGATAGCTTACAGGTATATTAAATCTATAGATATTAGGGCATCTTTCCTCAACTGAATAGCCATCCAAAATATTTTCCTTTACAAACGGATTAGTAATAGGAACCGTACTCTTATCAGGTTTTAGCACAGCTTCGTGGTATCGTTTATAGTCACTAAATAACCCCGAAAATGTGTTTTTTCGACTAGTACCTGTTTTTTTGCAAAAGCTATTAAGATTAAGTATAAGCTTTAAGTATCTTTTACGAAGATACAAATCATACTGTATATCATCAGGCTGTCCCATCGAAACATTCATATTGCCGCCCTGCCCGGTAAGCACTACCTTGCATCCATTATCGGTATGCGCCTTAGACATAATTTCATAAAGGTTAGGAAAATTAACAAAGGCCTTTACAGGAAATTCCATGAAATCCATAACCTTTTCAATTTCCATGACGCTGTTTCTATCTTCATTATTTACAAAATGAGGCACCATATTAGGATACATATCTACAATAGACATTACATCCTTAGTCTCATTTAAAATAATATTGTTATGCCTCTCTTCTTTTAAAAGTTCGCCAGGAACATAAGTATAGGTAAAAAGCTTCTTATTTTCTTGTGCCAAATTTCTTGCAGCAAGCGCACCTATTGAACTTGAATCGAGTCCACTACTCATGCTGATTCCTACATTACCGTCTGTCCTAAGTGCATCCTTTACGCACTTTTCATAAAGTGCTACAAACTCTTTTCCAAATGCTTTTGCTCCTTTATGAAAGAACGGACGCTTAATGAGCCTAGGATCCCAATACGTACTCTCACTTATCTTACCTAAGGCCAAAGAAACTATTTTAGCTGTAGAAAGCTTATTTATCCCCTTGTAATAAGTCTCCGTCTCAGTAAAGCATGGCATAAGATACGGAGCAATCAGATAGTCCTTGATGTAGTTTTCATTTATTTCTAATTTGAATGCCGATTTAATAGGTTCAAGGAGAGTAGAAAAAACAAGATAACCATCTATTACACCGTAATACAGGCATCTGCTCGCGATATGATCGGAAACAAGATATACTCTTCCTTTTTCTGCCTCGTATATCACTACTGCATACTGTCCCAATACATACTTTGGAAAATCAATTCCCCATTTTAAATATGACTTGTAAATCAGCTCACCATCAGGCATACCCATATCTTCATTCAGCTCTTCAGCAAGTTTTTCTTTATCATTTAAAATGCAGTCAGCCACGAAATATGTTTTACTGTTTTCATCGTACTTAGGAAGCTTTTCTAACCGGCTCTCTTTGGTCACATACTGCATTCCAATGCCCATATAGACGAAATCCTGTCTTAGTTCAAACAAATTATCAAGAACACACTTTTTTTCAAATGTCGCCCTAATATCATCCATTCTGGCTGAATCTATATTTCTTTTTTTAGATATATCTATTATTCCCCAAATTGCTGACATATTAATACATCTCACTTTCTTTAATGCAAAATAAGTGAACCTAAAAATACAGATACCGTATTAGTGGCTGCCGAAAGCCAAAAACATCTGCGAATGTTCTCATGTGACATGAGCTTATAAAATACTGTTTCAAGCAGTATTACAATTACTTCGCCGCAAATGTACACTGGCACTTTAAACGAATTTCCAAAGCAAAAGAAAATAAGTTTAAAACTTAAGTTCATAACAGGATTCGTAACTAAATTTACATACAAATTAAACTTAACCCACTCTTTCGAGCGGGTTAAAGTAAGCATCACAATTCCTTCAATTATAACTGTTAAAAAGAGTGCAAAAATAAGTCTGAGACTATTCATCTTTTTTCTTCTTCGAAGCCTTCACAATACAAAAAGCTCCTACTGCAACCAATACGGCCAAAACCACAACAACTGCAATAACAATGCCTGTCGTACCATTTCCTTCTGCAGGAACTCCTGCATCAATTACATCAAGTATCAAGTTCATAGCTAATTATCCTCCCCTTTTCTTTTGCTATCTATACAATACCACAAACCAGCAGCGGCCAGCACTGACATAATGACAATCAGCACATCGCACACACTCCTTGATGGCATTCTTACAAAAAATAATGGAACTGTTCCCATCAATAATCCCAGTGTTGTAACTCCAAATGCAACTCCTGGATGCTTGGGAAGAACCGAAACAAGTCCTCCCAAAGTAATCGCCATTGTCATCGAAAAGCTTGCGACTCCTAAAAGCGATAACCACATTATATTATTACTAAATACAAGCATTGGAACTGCAACAAGGCAGCTAATTACGCCCACCTTCCTTGCTCCGAAAATATCAGCCAAAATTCCGCCTGACATCTTTCCTATCCCCATAAATGAAAACAAAAGAATAGTCTGAACAACCGTTTTGTTCCATGCTGTTGGCAGTCCATAGCCAATATATGCTCTTACACAAACCACCAAAAATAAAATAAGTATTGTTATACCCACAGGTTTATTCACAAGTTTCTGTCTGCACGGCTCTATGTCAAAAGAAAATGCATACCTGCCATACTTTCTTTTAATCCTTATATCAATAATTATCGCCATTACAATAGCCACAGCTGTTATTATAAAAGGAATCCACCAAAGTGTTCTGTCAGCCCCTATAAGTCTTCCAGTTATTACTCCAAATGATCCTCCGCCTACAAATATGGCACTTTCTGATAAACGTCCTTCTGAAACCCGTAGTGTTGATAACGCCCCAGCAATATGTACCATGGCATTACCAAGTGTAATAATAATAAGCGATGCAAATTGGAAAATCACATTAGCATTTGATAAAAAAGCAATTAGTGCACCTATTGAAAGTATTATGAGCCCCCATACACCAGGTTTTGCATTATTATATTTTTCAAAAAGTACTCCGAGTGGCGCCTGTAATCCAAAAGCTAAAATATCGAAAAGGCATGCAAGTGCCCACCAATATCTGCCTGGATTATATACACCTATTAATACGCTAAAACACATCACCTCAACTGCAAAGTGAATAAAAGCATATCCAATACCCGTAACCTTATCTGCCTTCATGTGCTGTCATCCCCTGTATGTTCGCTATATATTAAAAATAATACACCATTTACTGATAGTATCGCATTACTTTATAAAACCTTCGTGCATTATTCTTGCAATTTCTGAAGGGGTTTCTTTCCTGCCATTTTTTAGCCACATCATGAATACATTCAATAGCGCACCTGCATAAAAATATAGATTATAGATTTTTCCTCCAAAAACGGGCAAGTAGTTTATTTCAAGGAACTGATTAATACCATCAATTAAAATATTGTAACATCCACTTCTTTCAAGCCTTAATAAGAAATTTTCGTATCTTGCATAAAACTGAAACGAATACTCTATATGCTCCACCGATCCAAGTGTAACATTGATATTTCTTTCTTTGGCTTCCTCACTAAAAAGAAGCATAAGTTCAGAAAGGTAATCCATAAGCGCAGCTTCCTTGGACTCATAATAATGGTAAAACGTCATACGCGACACATGAGCTTTTAACACAACCTGTGATATACGAACCTCATCAAGAGTGCATTTTTCCATAAGTGCAATTATTGCTTCACCTATCCTCATTCTGGTACGACGATTCTTTTCAGTTTGATTACGAGAAGTTTCTCCCATCGTTATTCCTCTGCCTTTAAAATCTTACAAAAACGCTCTTTCTGTAAATTGTATCATCTTTCTATCTCTATTAAAATAGAAACCGTTTAAGGGTATTCAATTATATTATACGAAAGGTACTGGGTTTATGAAAACGAAAATCGTTGCAGATTCTTCTTGTGACATCTTTGAAGTAGATGGAGTAGACTTTGCTTCTGTTGCAATGACTATCAACACGGAGGAAAGATCTTTTGTTGATGATGGTGAATTAAATATTAGAGATATGCTCGATTATCTTGCAGGCTACAATGATCGTTCCAGAACTTCCTGTCCTGATATTGATAGCTGGATTAATGCTTTTGGAGATAGCGATGAAATCTATGTTGTAGCTCTCACCAGTGGGCTTTCTGGAACATACAATTCAGCTTTGACAGCTAAACAGATATATGAGGAGTCACATCCTGGTGCTAAGGTTTATGTTTTTGATACACTCACAACATCAGCTGAGCTTGTAACAATTATAGATAAGATTGCTGAGCTTGTTAAAATAGGCAAGCCTTTCGAAGAAATCTGTGAAACTGTTGATAAATATATGAAGCGCACACACCTTTTCTTTTGCCTAAAATCGTTACATAATTTTGCGCAAAACGGACGTGTTTCTAAGCTACTTGCAGATGCGGTTGGTGTATTTGGAATAAATATTATCGGAAAGGCTAGTGAAAAGGGAACCCTGGAGCCCATCAGCAAGTGCCGTGGGCAGGCCAGAGTAATCACTAATCTTATTAAGGAAATGAGGATGCATGGTTTTGCCGGCGGTCGTGTCAACATCACCCATGTCAATAATCTTGAACTTGCAGAAAGCTTTGGAGAAGCAGTTAGAAATGCTTTCCCAAATGTTATTACTAATATATATCCTTCAAGAGGCTTAGTTGCATACTATGCCGAAGAAGGAAGCATGCTGATAGGCTTTGAAACTGTATAATTTTCTTCTCAAATCTCATTAAAATCAGCATCCATGCCTGCGCTGATCTCGAAATCTGGATATTCCTCTTTCAGATCGTTCATTACGTGTTCGTAGAGTTCGGCGCGGCTAGGTGCGTCAAAAGAAATTACCATATCAAATCTGATAACCTTTTCCTCTAAATTCACATAAAAGCCATGAATCTGATTTACGTACTGATGACTTGTTGCTATTCTTTCAACAGTTTCGCGCATTGAGATGATTCTATCATTAGTGGTGTTATACGCATAAATTCCTATCGCAGTAAGGTATACACCATACTCTTCTATAATATCCTGTGTAATATGACGAGTCAGCACATCAATATCACTTGCTGACAGATTTTCCACAACTTCAATATGAACTGAGGCAAAGCTTACATCCTGACCATAATTATTGAATATAAGGTCATAAGCTCCCATGACACCTTCGTGCTCTACTATAGTGCGCTTGATATTTCGCACAAGCTCAACACTTTCTCGCTCACCTAAAATCTTAGATACAGTCTCCTTTAAGATTTCAATGCCTGCTTTAATGATAAATCCGGAAATGATTACACCAAGGTAAGCCTCTAAGCTCAGTCCCCATATCATATACACTACTGCTGCCACAATAGTTGCTACCGAAATTACCGCATCAAAAAGCGCGTCCTTACCAGACGCCTGAAGCGAATCAGACTTAGTATCCTTGCCCTTTTTAATAAAAAATGTGCCTAAAAATACCTTTACTAAAACAGCAACCCCGATAACAATCAGCATCACTATGCTATATTCAGATTCATTTGGATGAATTATATTCTTAATTGACTCAATTCCTGCTGTAACACCTGCGTAAAGAATAATTACACCTATCGCAAGCGTAGAAATGTACTCGGTTCTTCCATGCCCGAAAGGATGCTCCTTGTCAGGATCCTTACCCGCAAGACGAATACCCACAATAGTAATAATACTAGAAACCGCATCTGTTAAGTTGTTAATAGCATCTAATGTAATAGCAATCGAATGAGATAGCCATCCTATAATTGCCTTAAACACTACCAAAAAGAGGTTCGCAATAATTCCCACGAGACTCGTTTTTAAAATAAGCTTTATTCTATCCTTCTTCATACTCTACCTCTCTAGGGACGTGGCTTTTGCATCAACGATTGTCCCTACTACTCATTTTGCCTCTGTAAATCCTTAAGCGTACAAGGCCACCCCAGACTTATGAGGAAATATCCTTTAACTGATACTTTATTACCTTACTTAAATCCTCAAGTGAAACCTCCACCTGGAATCCAATCTTTCCACCACTAAATATGATAGTGTCAAAAGAACATGCTGACTCATCTATAGTAGTTGTAAAAAACTTTTTCATTCCTATGGGCGAGCATCCACCATGCACATAACCTGTAAGTGGCAAAAGTTCCTTTTGTGGAATCATCTCTATGTTCTTTTCGCCTACCGCCGAAGCTGCCTTTTTTAAGTCAAGTTCACCCTCAACTGGCACAACAAATACATAATTTTGCTTGCTTTTACCAACCGTTACTAAGGTTTTAAAAACCTGCGCCGGGTTCTGTCCCAGAGACCTTGCCACATCACGGCCACTTACTGCACCTGTATTCTCATAATTATACGATTTGTAATTAACCTTTTTGCTTTCAAGTACTCTGATAACATTGGTTTTCTCTATCTTTTCTCGAGCCATAACCACTTTTCCTTAGAAATTTTCTTACAATTATACCATTAGGGACGCTTCTTTTCAAACGAAGCGTCCCTAATGTTTATTTCCTTTTATATGTTTTGTTATACATTGCAATCATGGCTACGGTGCTGATTGCAAAGATTATGCCTACATACATGAGCATGTACGAAGGATTAAGTGTCTTTGCGCCGATTGTGGCCTCGAAGTTAAAGGCTTCTTTCATACCCTCTACGAACAGGCCGTTATCTACACCCCCGATTTTTTCGTTGATCTTTTCAAGCATGCCGGAAAGCAAAACGTTTCTAAATAATACTGTGATCTGTGTCGCAGGGAATAGATTACATACGGTCTGGATTCCCTCTGAAAAGCTTGAAAGAGGAATGTATGCACCAATCACAAAGCCTGACGCTGCAGATAGCATGCCAAAGAAAGCGCTGCTTGCACTTGAGCTTTTAAAGAAAAGAGCAAGTACCATGAAGATTGATGTAGCTGAAACGCTTCCGACAAACACGATTCCGTATGCCTTCAATATTGAAACTGCACTAAGATTCATATCCCCCATACCAGCAATTATTAATAAGCCTGCCGTCAGAATAATTGAAGTGATTATAAATGCGGAAAGCGTTGCTGCTACAAAGTAAGAGAGGATAATCTGTCCTCTTTTAATAGGTGTAGCAGAAATATCATAATCAATTTTGTTTTCTCTATCTTTAATTACTGTTGCAAGACAACTATATGAAACTGTGATAAGTGCAGAACCTATGATTCCCACAAGTAAGATTCCGCTTACCAGCATTTCAATATCGTTACTGGTAATAAAGCTTTCAAGTCCCACCGAAACCTCCTGTATCGAATCTACAAAAGTTCCTTTTAAGAAAACAAGGTAAAGCACAAATACAATAATTGATGTAAGAAGCGAAAAAACAACTGCTCCAAAATCCTTAAAATATATCATTAAATTTCTCTTAGTCAATCCTAAAAAGCCTCTCATTATTTAAGCTCCTTTCCGGTAAGGTTTAAAAATACGTCATCCATACTTCCCTTTATAATTTCATAGTCTGTGATTGTATCTTTATTCCTATATAAAAATTCAGTAATTTCACCAGTTTCGTTTCCAGCAATTTTGACATTGTAGTGATCAGCGTCATAGGAAACTTCGTATCCTTCCAGGATGCTTTCAGCCTCCTTACTTTCAGGGATGTACCAAACAAGTTTGCTGTTTGTATATTTAGTCTTAAGCTCTGAAGGAGTCCCCTGACTCACGATATGTCCCTTATCAAGGATTACTACATGATCAGCATCCTTTGTTTCTTCCATATAATGAGTAGTTAAGAATATTGTCATACCCTTATCTTTTCTTAAGTGATTAATATAGTCCCACACAATCTTACGTGATTTAGGGTCAAGGCCGGTTGTAGGCTCGTCTAAGAAAAGAATACGTGGCTTATTGATTAAGGCTCTCATTATATCTACACGCCTTCTTTGGCCTCCAGAAAGCTTTTCGTACTTGCGGTTCCAGATGTCAGTCATTTCAAAGCTTCCGCCAAGTTTTTCAAGTCGGTGCTCTATTTCCTTTTTGCTAAGGCCGTAATATGAACCTCTTAGCATTAGGTTTTCCTTGACTGTCAGCTTAGGATCAAGCACCGAGTTTTGGAACACGATTCCGATTGAGTCTCTGATTTTGTCATCATCAGTGCCAAGCTTGTATCCACAGATTTCAATATCTCCCTCTGTTTTAGAAAGAATTGTACACAGTATGTTAATGGTTGTTGACTTTCCTGCGCCGTTCTCACCTAAGAATGCGAAAAGCTCGCCCTCCTCGACGCCAAATGAAATGTCATCTACCGCTAAATGCTCTTTGTATGCTTTCTTCAAATGATTTACTTTTATAACTTCCATACTAAACTCCTTTTGCTCTTTGTTTCTGTCCTGGATTAATCTAGCAAATTTTCTTTGGCAAAAGAAGAGGTATCGAACCAAGTTGCAAAAAGCTGCTACTAAGATGCATAAGCTTTACTAACGCAAAAAAGGAACGAATATTTCATCGTCCCTTTAAATTATTGGTTCTATAAACTTTAATACTAAGTAAAATAGCCCTCTGCTTTGTTCAGAGAGCTATCACTCATTGTTAAACACGTTTCATTCACTCTCAGCCAAGAAAATGCCTACTCGATTTGATAAATTTTTTGTAGCATCCTCTATTGAGATGATATCGTTAAAATAATTTCCTACTTCCTCCAAAATTACATTGAGCATTTCTTTCGAATAAATGTTATCAAATCTAACATTTTTCACTAGATTTCCAAATATTGCATCAACATCATCCTTCTTAACTTTACTAATGTCAACATCGCCCAAAGACCTTACATAAATTCCGTGTGAAAAATCAGCTTGTTCAAGTTGCTCCTTAAGGACATCATTTCGAACACTAAATCCAAAATTGTGATCAGCAATCATATTTATCTGACTGTCATATGACAATAAGGTCTCAATGAACGCGCAAGCAAGCTCTTTTTCTTCTTTTGATGCATTTTTCCTAACCGTAATAGGTGCTATACCTGAAATAATATTGTGAGCTCCATCTTCATATGGATAGCCTGTGTATACAATCTCATCACCATAAATCAGCATATATGCAGCCAACTCTTTAAAGTTAGAAATAGATATCTGATTACATAGAACATACCCTTCTCGTATTCCATCCATTATTTCAATCTTTGTATCAATAGGTTGCTTTTCCTTTATGCATTGGAGAATCTGCTTACTTTTACTACTAGAAAATAATGTTTTCCTTTTATTAAAATCAATGAAATATGAGTCTGTAAGGCTATGAACCAAGAATTTCGATACAATTTTCTCCCTGTCAGTTTCACTATATTCACTATTTGAGATATAACTAATTCTATTATCATGAATAGCATCGATGAAAGCCTTATAATCCCAACCCTCATAATCTTTATTAGTAACAACAGTTTCAATTCTGTAATTTGTTGCTATGCCACATAGTTTCCCATCAATCATACCAAGATCAATAACTCGAGAATCTAGACATTCTAGCAAACTTATTTCTTCTAGCACATAATCTAACGGTTCCCACGCTTGACTCATATTTTGAAAGCCAGTTAAGCTTGTATCAATAAGTACAGGGCCTTTTCCTGATATTATCTCTGTGATAAGAAGATTCTTATTTTCATACTCCACTAGACTCACATTACATGTAGGATACTTTCTATTAAACTCAATAACAGCCTCATTATATATATTCTTCATCTGCGAGGATACTGCAAAAGAAATCTGTTGTATCTCACGCTTTTCTTCAACTGGTTCAATATATAAATAATAGAATCTATGACTTAATTCATATATTATGCCTATTCCTTTTCCTTGGAGCGAAACCTCAGTAACATTGTTAACTTTTATTCCATGATTTGAAAATCTATAGATGATCTCCTTTTTTTCAAAAGAAGAATCGCTAAAATATATACCTTCTTTATCTGCGTATATTACTTTTCCCTGTTCGTAAGGACAAAATCTAATATCAATAAGTAGTGACGGCCATTCAAAGTGGTATACTTCATCAAAACCATTTTTATTCCAAACTAACCACCTTCGCTCTTCTCTTTCCTTTTTGGAATTAATCTTTTCACTTTCAACTACTATTGCTACTCTTCCATCTTGCAATACATCAAATCCACAAATATATTCACCCATCATCAAATCTTCAAATTGAACATTTCCATTCTGGTCAAAAATAATATATTTTCTTTCTCTTCCTTCATAATTCTGTGAACAGATATGAATATTCCCATCCCTATCAATCGCTGGGCTAACGTAGCACAATGATTCACCATTTTCCTCATTAAGATCAGGCAAATCTACCTCATATATGGTATCCCCGTTGTATTTCTTAACAGACACGTAAAACCCCTTTTCGCTGTCTGAATTGATTTCAATATACTCATCTGCAATAGCGGTTTTTCCTATATCCCAAATCTGATTGCTGTTACTTCTCTTTTCGTTCTTAACGCTTCCGAAATTATCTATACATACCAGCTGATCATAGGTAGCCTCCCAAGTATCACATACATGCTTTTTCATAAATAGAGCTGCACTATCGCTCAATACCCAGGCTCTACCCCCGCCTATCTCTCCTTCTACACTATCCATTTCAAACTCTTTATTTACCTTAGCCGTGTATGCATCAATTGTGTTATCTACACCTGATAATTTCAAAACATCGCTAACATTTAGTTGGACAACGTCTTCATTTATACTTTCAACTTGCTTCTTCCCACACCCTCCCAATAGAACAAATGCTGAGAGAAGAATAATATAATGTACTATTTTTATTCTATCTAAGACCTTTATCATTTCTTTTTACCCCCGACACTGCAATATATAAATTGCCAGTTAATGTAATATGCTATGACTTATCTTCACAAGTTCAGGATGTCTATTATCTGGTTCTTTCATGCCACAATATACGCAATATGTGTCACAATTTCACATTTAGCATTGCAAAATGCCTCCACCTTGACGGGTTCAGATATCAACATTGCAAATACAATGAATATTATTAAGCACATTATTCTTTTTACTTTATTCTTCATATACTTTTTCAACCTCAAATCCCTGTTCTATTAAAAAAATTGCTTCTTGCTCCATTATTTCCTCGCTTCTACCTGATGAAATCAAATAATACCTTCCTTCTTTA
>JAZUDH010000094.1:0-298829 GCA_045639565.1 Lachnospiraceae bacterium | reverse complement strand
TAGCTGATTTACTCATTGATAACCTCCTGTTCGTAATGTTCGCCGAATTCGGCGAATTCGACGAAAATGTCGAATGTTCATATGGAGATTATCTCAGAACTATTAATTTTAAGGGAGGGTACTCCCTATGGAGCATTTACGTTAAAAATCAAGATGTTGTAATATTTAACGAATTATTAGCATAAATAAAAACCGTACCATATAGATACGGTTTTTACGATTCATTATATTATAACTTTATTTATTGCTTCTAACACATTATTGTAATCTTCAATGACATCATCCAAATTGTAAGCATCATATTTCATAGATCCGGCTCTGAAAACATCAGTCAAAATAGCAATATCCTTATAAAGGTAGTCAAATCCAAGATTAGATGCAACTCCTTTAATTAAATGAGCCTTTTCAAAGCAAACCTTCGCATCATTGGTTTCAATTGCATCTAACAAATCTTTTAAATTGGCATTTTCTGAAAATTTTGCCAAGCATTCAATATACAGTTCTTCGTCATCAACGAAACGATCTAAAGCTTCATCTACATCAACGCCTACATCCTGTAGAATCATTCTCTGCTTTCCAGTCATATTTTAATCCCTCTAAACCAGTTTATCTTGTTCCGATTAACGAAATTCGAAGCTCCGTAGAAGCAAGCGAACCCCCCTATAAAAGCATAAGACAACTACCTTTACATAATACATAAAAGTAGTTGTCTTATTCAATACTTTGTTAAAAAATCACAGAATTGTTTATGCTTCTATGTTATTTTCTGACACTTTTTCTGCACGTTCTTTAATCTGTGCCTCCTGAATATCTGAAGGACACTGTTCATATCTATCAAACGCATACTCAAACTCGCCACGTCCTCCAGTCATCGAACGAAGATCAGTTGAATATCCAAACAAACTGAGCATAGGAATATTCGCTTCAATAACCTGCTTTCCATTAGGAAGAGGATTCATTCCTAATACTCGTCCACGTCTCTTATTTAAGTCACCCATTACATCACCAGTAAAACTGTCAGGCACCGTAACCTTTAATACTGCAATAGGTTCCAAAAGAATAGGTGAAGCTTCCATAATACCCTTCTTAAACGCCTGAGATGCTGCAACCTTAAATGCATTTTCAGAAGAATCTACAGGATGATATGAACCATCATATAATGTAGCTTTTATTCCAACTACAGGATAAGCAGCAAGCGGTCCTCTAAGAACGGATTCAGCAAGACCTTTTTCAACTGCAGGGAAATAGTTTTTAGGAACAGCGCCACCTACTACTTCTTCTGTAAATTCATAAGGAACTGAAATGTCTTCTAGTGGTTCAAAACGCATTTTTACATGTCCATACTGACCATGTCCACCAGACTGTTTCTTGTATTTATATTCGACATCAGATTTCTTCTTTATAGTCTCACGGAAAGCAATCTTAGGTTTTTCGAGTTCAATTTCAACCTTATATTCATTCTTAAGTCTTGATGCAACGATATCAAGATGCATATCGCCCATACCATAGAGAAGCATCTGACCATTGTCAGAATCATTTACATTCTTAAGTGTTAAATCTTCATGCATCATCTTTTGTAATGCCTGGCTGATCTTATCAACATCACCTTTATTAACGGGACGATATCTTTTATAGGTATAAGGTTTTGAAACATCAAACATACCATACTTAATAACGTTAGCTTTAGTAGATAAAGAATTTCCTGTACGAGCAGCTGTAAGCTTAGCAATTGCCCCAATATCACCTGCGTGTAGCTCAGTTACTTCAATAGGTTTATTTCCCTGAAGTGTATATAGCTTTCCTACCTTTTCTTCAACGTCTTTATCTAGGTTGTAAATCATATCATCGGGCTTAAATACTCCAGAGCAAACTTTTATAAGCGAATATTTACCAATGAATGGATCGACAATTGTCTTAAATATAAAAGCTGATTTAGACTTAGAAAAGTCGAAGTTAGCTTCGAAAATATCATTAGTTTTCATGCTTACGCCAGCAATCTTGCTATTTTCAGGACTAGGTAAATATTTGATAATATCGTCTAATAATGTATATACACCATAACATAAAGTGCTTGAACCCATAGTCATAGGAACAATTGACCCATCTATAACATTATTTCTAAGCGCTGCTCTTATTTCTGCTTCTGTAAATGTTTCGCCAGCAAAGTATCTTTCCATAAAATCTTCGCTGGTTTCAGCTACAGTTTCCATCAAGGTTTCACGATAGCTTTCAAGATTGGGCTTAGAATAATCTGGCACTGGAATTTCAACTACATCCTTTCCTTGCCATTTGTTACCGGTTTCAGATATTACGTTTACATATCCGATTAGTTTTTCATTCTCTCTGATAGGAAGATGGAATGGAGCCATTCTCTTTCCGTAGCGTTCTGACATAGTCTCCAATACATTCTTAAATGATGCATTATCTAAATCCATTTCAGTAACAAAGACAATTCTAGGAAGCTTATACTTTTCACAAATATCCCATGCTTTTTCTGTTCCAACTTCATATCCTGATTTTCCGGAAACAACGATGATAGCTGCATCTGCAGCTGCGATAGCTTCTTCGACTTCGCCTACGAAATCAAAATAGCCAGGTGTGTCAAGGAGATTGATTTTGTAGCCTTGCCACTCTAAAGGTATAAGAGAAGTATTAATTGAAAATTTACGTTTCTGTTCTTCTTTTCCAAAGTCACTGATTGTATTCTGATCATCAATCTTACCCATTCTAGAAGTAAGACCTGCTAAATAAGCCATTGATTCAGCAAGGCTTGTCTTACCCGCCCCTCCATGGCCTAATAATACGACATTACGTATCTTGTCGGTTGTGTAAACGTTCATACTATAACTCCTCCGATTAATTTAATTTCAGTTTTTGTCTAAATCTCCTAACACGAATTTAGATTTTTAAAAACTTATGGTTATATTTTACAACTCAATTAATTCTCTTTCAAGTAATTGTTTATACAATTTATCGTTAATTATATCATTATTTGTTAAAAATGCTCATAACAAAAAAACTCTGCCTTGCTGTTATATTTAGCAAAGCAGAGTTTCATTATATTATTCCAAATCGAAATTAAAGATTTTCTTCAACTGTCTGATATGTCACAATTCTAGCGGCATCCATTTCTGGCATTCCTATAAAAATAGCCCCATACGAATAGTCAGAAGGTGTTTTTTCAATTCTAACAATTTCAATAAATGCATGAATTACTTCTTTTGTCCATATAGTTAAATATGATTCATATACAGCGCCAATTGTAAGTACCTTCTTAGAGGTAAATCCTACGCCTGTTTTAGATACATCAGTTACATCAATAGCAGCCTCTTCGACACGATCACCATCAAGACGCTTTAAGATAATTTTAGAAAGTAGTTCAGTTCTTTTACTTCTTCTTTTCTCTTCCATTGTAGCCTCCAATTAAAATACATTACTATAGTACTATTCTACTAATATACGCAATGCTTGTAAAGGTACTAATTCTTAGAAAATCTTGCATAATCAGGAATATAATTTTGCTCAACTGGCGAAACAGATATTCCTAATGCATCTCCTACATACTTATAGTAATCAGCATCCATTATATAAGATGAATATTTCCATTTATTAGCAATTGCTTTTTTAATATTCTTGATGTAGTCTTCTGGAAGCTCTGAGTCAGTTAAGTTAACAACCTCTCCACTACGGCTGTAATAAATAGCTTTATCTGTCATAAAGCTTTTATCAAACATAACTGCCATTGGTTCTGTATCAGAGAGTATATCCCTGCCCATATATAATCTTGAATCATAATCAAATCCAAATAAATTCATAAGTGTAGGAATAATATCCATGCTGCAACATGGATCATCGATAACTATTGGTTCCTTTATTGCACCACTCCATAATATGAGATTACTTTTATAAAGTTCAAAGGTCTCTTCTACCTTATGACCCAAAATCTCTGATATCTCTTCGTTAGATAAACCATATGGCCAATGATCACCAGTAAAACAAATTACTGTTCTATCTGCAATACCTTTAGCCTCTAGTTCACTTATAAGATATTCAAGTGCTTGATCAAATTCCATCTGACAGGCAATATAAGCTCTACAGCCTTCTGAATATGGAAGATCAGCTACATCCTCCATATGCTTTTTAGAACACCAGTTGCCACTAAAATTGTAATTTAAGTGACCACTTACAGTCATATAATAAATATTAAAAATCTCATCATCTATATAATCAGGAATAGATGCCTTCATCATATCTAAATCAGATTCAGGCCAATGCTTAGGAATATCTAATCCGTTTCCTACTCCCTTATAATAATATCCCATACCTGGATAAGTAATATCACGTCCATAATACTTAAAATCGTTGTCATGAAATGCTCGGCTTGTTATTCCATATGTTCTGTTAAACATATTACCCATTGAGAAGGGCATAGCATTCTGACCTACAATCCTAAAGTTTTTAGCTCCTCCATTTGTAGGTTCAAGGCTAGTTGATACAACAAATTCACCATCACTTGTAGATCCACCAGTTCTTGCATTATAGAAATTATTGAACACAAAACCTTCATTAATCATCTTGTAAATTGTAGGTGTGTGTTCTTTATCAACGGCAAAGCTAGAAAAGCCTTCTGCTGTCATTAAAATTAAGTTAAAGCCTTTAAACATTCCTGTATATTCATTCTTATACGTAGGCTCTAGCGACGCCATGTATCTATGAATACCGGCAACTATTTCATTGCTTTCCTCTTCCGATAGTTTGGCAAAATCTATATCTAAAATATTAGGTGATGTATCAATAACCTTTTCTGGTTTTGCCAAAATATCATTTCCAGATACATCATTTGCTGAAACATCATCTAATTTAGAATCACTACTAGTTAATGTGACATTTTCTTTGGCCTCATAAACCCAGACGCCTAAATCATCGTCTAAATCAGCCTTTCTAGGAATAATCAAATTTCTTATTTCAATTCCATTTGTTAAAATCACGCCAAGCTTTTCTATCGATATATCTGAATCATTGTCATTCTTAATAAGATCGTAGGGTGAAAATTCGTCCTTACCATATATCATTACAACGCCCCATATGGCTAAGGCGAATAATAGTAAACCGACAGGATGAATGTACATTACCTTACACGAAGCTTTAGCATATTTAAAAACTTTAAATACGTTTAATAAAATTAAAGATATAATAGGTACAAGTAGGGCCAAAGAAATAACCACCCAATTATCGATAATACCCTGAATAATTTCTTTATAGTACTGAACAACTTTTGTGTTAGTCTTGTCTATAAACTCAATACTAAAAAACACCTTAAAAATAGCATGATAAAGAATATGAACCTCATAAAACACTATAATTATCACGCTAAGAATCCAGTTTATTACTTTATTAACCTTTTTAGGGAAATATGTTACTAACCAAGACAATATGATTGCTGTAGGAAGGCAAAATAATAGTTTTAGACAGAATGTATTTCCAAGCTTTCCAAAAGACCATAGGTGAAATACAGACTCCTCGTACATTAACAGAAAAGCAAACCAAAGCATTCTAAAAAGAATGCTTTTGGTTCCCTTTTTTAATGTATCTTTATATGACTCTTTACCTAGATTATCATTGTTATCTAAGTTTTCAGTTTCATCCATATTGACTAAGTCTACACTATTCATAACTTTTAAAATCCTTAAGAAATAAACATTGCATCCCCAAAGCTAAAGAATCGATATTTCTTATCAACTGCTTCTTTATACGCATTCAATACATTATCTCTTCCAGCTAATGCTGATACAAGCATAATAAGTGTTGATTCAGGCAAATGAAAATTAGTTATAAGACAATCAAGCATCTTAAACTTATAGCCAGGATAAATAAATATCTCGGTATTACCTGAGCCAGCATGTATTACCCCATCCTCAGTGGATGCACTTTCTATGGTACGACAGCTTGTCGTTCCCACACAGATTATGCGACCACCATTTTTCTTTGTTTCATTAATGCTATCTGCAGTTTCTTTTGTAACCTCATAAAACTCAGAATGCATATGGTGATTTAAAATATTGTCTTCCTTGACTGGCCTAAATGTACCAAGTCCTACGTGAAGGGTTACAAATTCAGTTTTAACACCCATAGCACGAATCTCATCTAGCAATTCATTAGTGAAGTGTAACCCAGCTGTAGGAGCGGCAGCTGAACCTTCGTTTTTAGCATAAACTGTCTGATATCTGTTTCTATCTAGAAGCTTATGTGTAATATAAGGAGGCAATGGCATTTCGCCTAATTTATCAAGTATTTCTTCAAAGATTCCTTCATAAGAAAATCTGATAATGCGGTTCCCCTCTTCTTCTATACCTATGACCTCAGCAGTTAAAAGGCCGCCACCGAATATGATTTTTTGTCCGATTCGAGCTTTCTTTCCAGGCTTAACTAAAGTTTCCCATTCATTATTTTCACGCCTTTTAAGTAATAGCACTTCAATAACCGCGCCGGTATCGGCTCTTTCACCCATTAGTCTTGCAGGAATAACCTTTGTATTATTTAGTACTAAGCAGTCTCCTGGCTTAAGATATTCTTTTATATCATAAAAATGACGATCAACAGTCTTTCCAGATTCTTTATCTAAAACCATCAGTCTGGAAGCACTTCTATCTTCTATCGGATCCTGCGCAATAAGTTCCTCAGGAAGATCATAAAAGTAATCTGATTTTAATAACTTATCCATATCTAATAAATCTCTTTATCTAAAACCTTCAGCATTTAAGAAAGCAATATATCCTTTTGTCATTTCAAAAATATCTGCTTTACTTGTTACTTCATACTGAGAATGAACATTTAATACGCCTACTCCCGCATCAATTACATTCATACCATATTTAGCCATAATATAAGCGATTGTACCGCCACCGCCTGCATCAACCTTGCCAAGCTCTGCAAGCTGGAATGTTACATCTGCTTCATCAAATATCTTTCTAAGATATGCGATATATTCAGCATTAGCATCATTTGAACTAACCTTACCTTTTGTTCCTGAATATTTAGCTAAAACCAAACCACCACTTAAGAATGCAGAGTTCTTTCTCTCATATGAAAGATAGTATGTAGGATCATAGCCTGCGGTAACATCGGAAGATAACATTGATGAATTAGCAAGGCATCTTCTGACCTTTAACTCAGAGTAATCACCTTCAAGGTTAACTAATTCAGCAACAATATTTTCAAAATAGTTAGAAGACATGCCGCTTGCACCAACACTTCCAATTTCTTCTTTATCAACTAAAATTGTACAAGATGTACGTTTTACATCCTTGCACTCTAACATTGCATAAACGGAAGTAAATGCACAAGCTCTGTCATCCTGACCGTAAGATAAAATCATACTACGATCAAATCCTGCTTCTCTTGCTTTTCCGGCAGGTACAACCTCAAGCTCAGCAGAAAGGAAATCTTCTTCATCCATGTCATAATCTTCTTTTAAGATATTTAAAACTAAAGCTTTAACAGGATCTTTTATTTCAGATGCTTCCTCGCCCTTCTTGGGTTTTAGAATTAATGGCTTATTTCCAACAATAATATCAAGAGCTTCCCCCTCTATTACCTTGGCAGCCTTTTTTTCAAGCTGTTCAGCGGCAAGATGAACTAGTAAATCCGAAATAAAGAATACAGGATCATCCTCATCTTCACCAACTGCAAATTCTAATGTTGTTCCATCCTTTTTAACAACTACGCCATGAAGTGATAAAGGAGAAGCAACCCACTGATATTTTTTTATTCCTCCATAGTAATGAGTATCAAGATATGCAAGACTATCCTTCTCATATAATGGGTTCGACTTAATATCCATTCTGGGTGAATCAATATGAGCACCTAAAATATTCATACCATTTTCTAAAGGCTCATCACCAATATTAAATAAGAAAATGCCCTTATTCATATTAACAGAATAAATCTTATCGCCCTTCTTAATAGGTGTACCATTTTTAATAAGCTCAGATAGTTCAACATAACCAGACTTTTCAACCATATTAACGATGACGTTAACACATTCACGCTCAGTCTTTCCGTTATCAAGGAAATCTCTATAGTCCTTATTAAGTACTTCTAACTCCTTGATCTGCTTAGCAGAATACTTTTTCCAACAGTTTTTTGTTTCCATAATTTAATAAACTCCATGGCCACATAGTGGCAAAATAAAATAATAGTACAACTGTTACATTGTACTATTATTTTAAACAAATTTCTATGCTCTTAATGTAATATCATACTTAACTTTTAAATCAGCTAATATAGTATCAACTAAGCCATCGACATATTCTCCACTAAATTCCTCATCCTTTGGAGTAAATACAACAGAAAATGCCATACTCTTTTTGTCTATACCAAGCTGAATACCTTCATAGATGTCAAACAATTTAATATCGGTGACATATTCACAGGAATCCTTAATTGATTTTTCAATCTGTGCACAAGTAATCTTTTTATCCATTACAAAGCATAAATCACGCTTTTCAACTGCATACTTTGGAAGCTTTGTAAACTTTCTATCCTTGCCGTAGTACTTAGTTAAAGCCTTTAAATCAATCTCAGCTACATAAGAAGCAACTCTCATATCAAGCTCACTTGCTATTTCATATCTAAGCTGACCTAAATAGCCTACTTCTTCGCCATTACATAAAACTTTTGCTGTTCTATATGGATGCAAGAATGTTCTTTGGCCTGCTTCATAATCAAATTCAACGTCTAAAGATGTAGCGATTGCATCAACAAGTCCTTTTAATGTAAAGAAGTCTTCATTCTCACCAAATACACCGATGCAAATTGTTTCACGCTCATCTGGATATTCTGTTAAAGGAAGATCCTTAGCAATAAACTTATTACCTAGTTCAAAAATACGGCCTTCTAGAATACCATTCTTTTGGTTACGAGCCATTGCCTGAATCATTTGAGGTGCTAATGTAGTACGCATTAAAGACAAATCCTTGTTGATAGGGTTAATCAATTTAATGGCATGTCTTTCAGGTGCGTCTTCAGGCAATAAAATCATATCTAAATCTGAAGGTGAGAAGAAAGAATAATGAATTCCTTCATAAGCACCTTGCGCACACAAGTCTCTCTTTATCTTAAGCTCAGTCTTCTGTCTTAAGTTAAATCCACCACTTGTAACCTGTGCAGTAGGAATGAATGTAGGAATGATATGGTCATATCCATACATACGAATAACTTCCTCAGCAACGTCTTGATATGTCTCCATGTCTACTCTGTATGCAGGTACTAAAAGAGTAAGCTCATCGCCATTTAATACAGGAGCAAAAGAAAGATTCTTTAAAATTCTAACAATATCTTCATCAGGAACCTTTATTCCAAGTACTGAATTAACTTTATCAACACTAACCTTCAATTCAAATGGTTCAATTGAATTGCCTGTATTTACATTGAATTTAGTGGAAGAAACCTTACCACAGCCAAGCTCTTCAATTAAATGTAAAGCTCTCTTTAATGCATAATTTGTTGAATATTCATCAACACCCTTAGCATAACGTGAGCTTGCATCAGAAATCTGTCCAAGTGCACGTGAACTCTTACGAATATTATCTCTTGCAAACTTAGCTGATTCAAACATAACAGAAGTAGTTGAATCAAGAATTTCAGAGTTTAATCCACCCATAATTCCAGCTAATGCAACAGGCTTCACTCCATCACAGATAACAAGATTATTATTATTTAGAGTAAATTCCTTACTATCAAGTGTAGTAATCTTTTCTCCATCATTAGCTCTTCTTACGACAATCTTGTCACCTTCAAGGTAATTGCCGTCGAAAGCATGCATTGGCTGACCGATTTCCTTCAATACGTAGTTTGTAATGTCTACGATATTAGAGATAGACTGAACACCTACTAAGTATAGTCTTCTCTTCATCCACTGAGGAGCTTCCTCTATTTTAACATCATATACATACTGTGCCTGATATCTTGGGCATAAATCAGGAGCTTCAACAGATACAGAGAAATTTTTTGTTACATCAGTTTCTGTATATTCTAATGAAGGCTCTTTAAGTGGAAGCTCTAATACTGCAGCGACTTCTCTTGCAAGTCCTAAAATACTCTGACAGTCAGGTCTATTTGCAGTGATTGCGACATCAAAAATCCAATCATCAAGGCCTAAAATGGGTTTAATATCAGAGCCAGGAATAGCATCTTCTGGAAGCACTAATAATCCATTGTATCCTGCTCCCTTATACATTTCTTCAGTTACGCCTATTTCTACGCCAGAGCAAAGCATACCAAATGAATCATATCCACGAAGCTTACCTGCTCCAATAGTCATAACGCCTTCTACAGTCTTATGATCCTTAGCTGTAGCATAAACAGTTGCACCCACTAAAGCTAAAGGATACTTTCCTCCAGCTTTTACATTATCGGCTCCGCAGCAGATTTGTAAAATACCATGTTCACCAGCGTCAACGCTGCATAAATGAAGATGAGTATCAGGGATATCTTCACATGTTTTTACTAAACCAACTACTACGTTAGAAATATCTTTTCCAACTTCGTACTTTTCCTCAACCTCAAAGCCGCAAGAAAATAATTTTTCCTCCAAAACTTCAGGAGATACATTTATATCAACATAATCTTTTAACCAACTTAACGGTACTAACATATACGTGTTCTCCCTTCCTAGTTATCATCGAGCTGATCTAATACTCTAAGATCAGATTCGAATAATAATTTAATATTGTTAATGCCATACTTAAGCATTGCAATTCTTTCAATACCGATACCAAAAGCAATTCCACTGTAAACATCAGAATCAATATTGCAGCCTTCTAGTACCTTCTTATTTACAACTCCGGCACCTAATACTTCTATCCAACCAGTTCCCTTACAAAGCTTACAGCCTGCACCATGACACTGGCAGCAGCTTACATCAACTTCAACAGAAGGCTCTGTGAAAGGAAAGTACGAAGGTCGAAGTCGAGTCTTAGTATCTTCATCAAAAATCTTTGTAACAAATGCATTAAGCATACCTTGTAAGTCACAAAGAGTAATACCCTTATCAACAACCAAACCTTCCATCTGACTGAACATAGGTGAATGAGTAGCATCATCATCAGAACGGAATACTTTACCAGGAGAAATAATCTTAATAGGAGGCTTATTAGCTTCCATAACATGAATCTGTCCTGCTGAAGTCTGAGTTCTAAGTAAAAATTCAGGGCTTAAATAGAATGTATCCTGCATATCTCTAGCTGGATGATCATCCGGAGTATTTAATGCAGTAAAATTGTAGTAATCAGTTTCAATTTCGTTACCTTCATAAATTTCAAAGCCCATCGAACCAAAAATGTCTACAATTTGGTTTTTAACCTGTGTAGCAGGGTGTAAATTTCCCTTAGGTCTCATTTTGCAAGGTAATGTTACATCGATTTTTTCTGTTTCATAGCGAAGTCTCATCTCAGCTTCTTTAAGTTTATTTTCTAATTCTTCAAACTGATTCTGAGCCCATACTTTAATTTCATTAACCTTCTTACCGTAATCAGCCTTCATTTCATTGGGTATTTTGCCCATTTCCTTCATTAAAGAACCGATTTTTCCAGTTTTAGAATCCATTAAGCTTTTACGATATTCAAAAGCATTTTTAGAATTCTCGATTCCTTTTAGATCTTCTGTGATTTCTTGCCTAATTAAACTAAGCTTCTCACTTAATTCATTAAGATCTGCCATCTTATCCTCCATTCCGCGCTCTCGCACATAGATAATATTGCCAATGGAATAAAAAAAGTCCCATGGCAATTTATATTGCCATGGGACGATAATAATCGCGGTACCACCCATGTTCCGATTTCTCGGCACTCATAAAACGCGTAACGAGCGTTAATCGTTCATGACTACTTATCTTTCACCATGAAAGCTCCGGTGGGAAATTCGCTATGTTGCTGAACATAAGAACGCTTACAGCCGGTGACGTCCTCTCTCTGAATGAAACAACTAAACTACTGTGCACCATCTATGCTTTTTACTGTTATTTAATATATTTAAAAAAACATCTTTTGTCAAGCTAGTCTTCTTCAAGACTTTCTTTCTGACTTTTAGAGTGTATCTTCTCAAGATTCTTAATCTGTAAGACCTTTATTACAGGACTAAAATAACGATTTAAATTAGCACCTAATAATACAATGTACATACAGACATATAGCCAC
Organism: Lachnospiraceae bacterium; assembly: GCA_045639565.1. GTDB lineage: Bacteria > Bacillota > Clostridia > Lachnospirales > Lachnospiraceae > UBA1258. The sequence goes on along the minus strand of JAZUDH010000094.1, from coordinate 286,635 downwards.
ATTAGTAAAATGATAATCATAGTAAGCGAGCCATACATGCCAAACGCATTATAATGATTTACATACAATTGAAAGAAATACGAAAAACCAGTCCAGCCTATAGCTGAAAAGAATGCTCCTGGCAGCTGTTCACTAAACTTATGCTTTTTGTAGGGAAGCATCGCATAACATAGCATAAGAATAACGGTAATAAATGTTATCGTAATTATGGTTCTAAACTTAATCAATATTCCAAATAAATGCTTAAGGTTTGGATAATGCGTAAGAATCAAATCTGAAGCTATGTTGCCATAAACCATAAATAAAAGGACTGCAATAATTGATACTAAAAACAATAAAGTATATAAACAAGAAACAGCTCTAAGAATTATCCAATTACGTCTATCAGCATATCTATCTATTGCATTAAAGCCTGTTATAAGAGCATTTATCCCCTTTCCAGCTGACCATAGTGTTGTTATAGCAGCCAAAGAAATAGTGCCATATGATTTAGCGTATATCTCGGAAATGATTGAGTTAATAAAGTTAGCCATTCCCGCGGGCAACTCATTACTAACCAAATCAGTTATCATAGACGCTTTAATGGGCGTATATGGAATAATAGTGATGAACAAGATAAACGTAGGAACTAAAGAAAGAAACACAAAGAACGCGCAGCTTGAAGCGTACGCGTTAAGATTATCTTCCTTCATTTTTAAGCTAAAGTCTCTAAATATTAAATAAAGCTTTTTCATAACTAATTCACAAAAAAAGCGGCCAAAGCCACCTGAAGTAAAAATAAAACCCCGAAATATTAGATTCTTGCCTTTTGACTCCTAGATCAAATCTAGGTGGGTAACCGCACATATGCTTCTGTCTTCCACTGCATAAAGGAGGCCTGACATCCACATATAAATATAGGAATCCCGTTTAAAGTAACTGTAGGTTCAAAAATAACAAGACTCTAACACCTCAGGTTGACTTGATTATATGCTATTTTTTAAGAATAATCAACCTCTATAAGACATAACCCTTGCGAAGGTGCTGTGTCACCCGCTAGTTTTCTATCTTTGCTCTTCAAAATATTCTCTATATCAGCAAGAGTCTTTTTGTGGTATCCCACGTCTAATAAAGTTCCTGTTAGTATTCTTACCATGTGCTGCAAAAATCCGTTTCCATGATAATAAATCTTTATTCTATCCTGCTTATCAATTATATCTATTTTATCAACAGTTCTTACTGTAGATTTTTTGAAACGAGGATTGGCACAAAATGCTGCAAAGTCATGCTCTCCCTTTAGAACCTTGGAAGCATTCCTCATTGCGTCAATATCGGGCTTTTTTTGAATATACCAGACATATTTTCTATCAAATATAGGTTTAGTAGGGCCATAAGCAAGCGTATAACAATAGGTTTTCCCCGTAGCATTATATCTTGAATGAAATCGGTCCGCTGCAAATATAACTTTCAATATTGCTATATCCTCAGGAAGATATTTATTCATATAGTCTCTTATCTCATTTTCAGACATGTCATTGTCTAAAAAACAGTGAGCTACCATTCCCTTGGCATGCACGCCTGCATCAGTTCGGCCTGCGCCCAAAATCTCTACCGGTTCCCCAGCTAAGCGTTCAAGCACAGCCTCTATTTTCCCCTGAACTGTAAGTTCAATATCTGGTTGATGTTCCCACCCATAATATCTTGTTCCATCATATGAAATTATAAATTTACAGTTTTTCTTCAAGATCATTCTCCCATTCATTTTATAATATTATTATAAACAAAAAAGGCTTGGAAAGTAAACTTTCCAAGCCTTAAAAGTCCTTATAGCAAAACTTATGCTAACGAGAATTATAACTGAGGACCAGCTGCAACAAGAGCCTTACCAGCATCGTTAGTTGTATACTTAACGAAGTTCTTCTGGAATCTCTGTGCAAGATCAACTGCCTTTGTCTCCCATTCAGAAGCATCAGCATATGTATCTCTAGGATCAAGAATCTTAGAATCTACACCAGGAAGTTCTGTAGGAACTTCGAAGTTGAAGATAGGAATATTCTTTGTAGGAGCTGTCTTGATATCTCCGTTAAGGATAGCATCGATGATACCACGTGTATCCTTAATTGTGATTCTCTTACCAGTTCCGTTCCATCCTGTATTTACTAAGTAAGCCTTAGCGTTGTTAGCCTGCATCTTCTTAACAAGTTCTTCACCGTACTTTGTAGGGTGTAACTCTAAGAATGCCTGACCGAAACATGCTGAGAATGTAGGTGTAGGTTCTGTGATACCTCTTTCTGTACCAGCTAACTTAGCTGTGAAACCTGAAAGGAAGTAGTACTGTGTCTGTTCAGGAGTAAGAATAGATACAGGAGGAAGTACACCAAATGCATCAGCTGAAAGGAAGATTACGTTGTCAGCTGCAGGACCTGCAGAAACGCCGTTTACCTTAGAAGCGATGTTTGTAATGTGATCGATAGGATAAGAAACACGTGTGTTTTCTGTAACGCTCTTATCATCGAAATCAATCTTTCCGTCAGCAGCTACTGTTACGTTCTCAAGAAGAGCATTTCTCTTGATAGCGTTGAAGATATCGGGCTCAGATTCCTTATCAAGACCGATAACCTTAGCGTAGCATCCACCTTCGAAGTTGAATACGCCGTTGTCATCCCAACCATGTTCGTCATCACCGATAAGGAGACGCTTAGGATCTGTAGAAAGTGTTGTCTTACCTGTTCCTGAAAGACCGAAGAAAATAGCTGTGTGCTTTCCTTCCATATCGCAGTTAGCTGAGCAGTGCATTGAAGCAATACCCTTTAAAGGTAAGTAGTAGTTCATCATTGAGAACATACCCTTCTTCATTTCTCCGCCGTACCATGTATTTACGATAACCTGTTCTCTGCTTGTGATGTTGAATGCTACACAAGTCTCTGAGTTAAGGCCTAATTCAGCATAGTTATCAACTTTAGCCTTAGAAGCGTTGTAAACAACGAAGTCAGGCTCGAAGTTAGCAAGTTCATCAGCTGTAGGAACGATGAACATGTTCTTAACAAAGTGTGCCTGCCAAGCTACTTCAACGATGAAACGAACTGCCATACGAGTATCTTTGTTAGCGCCGCAGAATGCATCTACAACGAAAAGTCTCTTGTTTGAAAGTTCCTTCTTAGCGATATCCTTAACAGCTGCCCATGTAGACTCTGTCATAGGGTGATTGTCGTTCTTGTATCCTTCTGATGTCCACCAAACTGTGTCCTTAGAATTCTCATCCATAACGATGTATTTATCTTTAGGTGAACGTCCTGTGAATACACCAGTCATAACGTTAACTGTGTCAAGTTCTGTTACCTGGCCTACTTCATAGCCTTCAAGACCAGCCTTTGTTTCTTCAGCGAAGAGTTCTTCGTATGAAGGGTTGTAAACAACTTCTGTTGTTCCGGTAATGCCATACTTGGTTAAATCAAGTGCCATTTCAATACCTCTTTCTTTCATGTTATTTTATTTCGTTAACATCAAACTACTTTGATGAAATACGTCCAAAAAGTATAATAGCCTAAACTTGCCTCTTTGACAATAAAAAATGGTTAAAATTTTACCAAAGTTTTATATTTCTTTAGAGGGGCAAAGTCTCATTTCTAAGCCACTTTGCTTCTTCTTCAGATAAAAGCTTATATGTTCTTTGATAAACCGTTTCCTGATACTCATTTACTAATTCAATTTCAGAAGGACTCATTACTGACTTATCAAGCAATGAACGGTCTAATGGTGAATAAGTTAAGTGTTCAAATTTAAGGAATCTACCATCAGAATTTACAAAATCTTCAACACATAAAATAATGTTTTCGATTCGAATTCCATATTGACCTTCAATATAAACACCAGGTTCATCACTAGTAATCATACCTGGTTCAATTACATATTCTTTCATGCCTTCAGTAAACTTCCATCTAATGTTCTGAGGGCCTTCATGAACATTTAATATATAACCCACTCCATGTCCTGTTCCATGCTTATAGTCAACACCCATATTCCATAATGGTGCTCTAGATAAAATATCGAGATTTCTTCCAGTACATCCATATAAAAATTTGGCCTTAGCCAAAGAAAGCATTCCGATAGCAACCTTTGTATAATGAAGTCTCATACTATCAGTAACAGGCCCACAGGCAACCGTTCTCGTGACATCAGTAGTACCTTTTTCGTACTGACCGCCAGAATCTACTAAAAGCATACCCTCTGGCTTAACAACTGCGTTACTTTCCTTGGTAACACCATAGTGGACAATTGCTCCATTTGAGCCATAACCACTAATAGTAGGAAATGATAAATCTAAAAATCCAGGAACCTGTCTTCTAAGATTATCAATATAGGTTGCTGCTGAAATTTCAGTAACCTCTTCTTTAGAAACAGCTTTTTTAAGCCAATATATAAATTTAGTAACACATACTGAATCTTCCAAATATGCTTCTTTCAAACGGCTTATTTCAGTTTCATTTTTAATACACTTCATGCGTTTTGAAGGATTCATCTGATCTATTACTACAGCTTTTTCAAGAATCGTTTTGTAACATGAATAGTTAACACTTGCAGTGTCAAGTAATACTGCTCCATTAAAGTCATACTCAACTAAATAGTCTAATACCTTGTCATAATCTTCTACTACAAAACCATTAGCTGTAAGATATGAAACTACGCTTTCAGATGCTTCTTCTTTTTGCATGAAAATAACTGCATTATCAGCAGTAAGTAACATATATGCTAAAAATACAGGGTTACATTCAATATCAGCGCCTCGCATATTAGTAATCCATGCAATATCATCGATTGATCCGATAAAATGAACTAAGGCCTTAGCTTTGTTCATCTCTTCTCTGATTCTAGCAACCTTTTTAGATATGTTTTCACCAACTACTTCATCAGATAAAATCTTAATTTCACTAGTAGGTAATAAAGGTCTATCAGTCCAAAGTCTATCAGCAAGATTAGTATTATATACAAGCTTCGCACCATTTTCTAAAAGAATTTCTTCAACTCTTTTACCCATTGAAGTTGAAACCATTCTTCCATCAAACAAGAATGCTTCATCCTTTTTTACATTTTCCTTGATAAACTCTGTAATTGAAGGAACTCCTGGCTCTCCCATTTTCATAAGAGTAATTCCAGTATCTTTAATCTCATTTTCAGCCTGAATAAAGAATCTTCCATCTACCCAAAGATATGCATTGTTCTTGGAAACGATTAAAAAAGCATTTTCACCAGTAAAGCCGCTATAATGTTCCCTAATTTTAAAGTAATCAGCAATATATTCAGATGCATGAAAATCATCACTGGTCATAAAATACCAGTCTGCATTTTCTAATAACATAGCTTTTCTAAGTTCGCATAAGCGACTATAAACTACGTTCTCCATAAAAGTTTAAGCCTCCAAAATAGAAATAGCTGAAGAAGTTCCGAGACGGTCCGCACCAAGTCTTAAAAATTCTTCCATGTCTTCTCTTGTTCTAATACCACCAGCAGCCTTAATTTTAACATCAGGGCCTACATGCTTAGCAAATAAAGCAACATCTTCATATGTAGCTCCACCTGTGCCAAAACCAGTAGAAGTTTTAATGTAATCTGCGTGAGCTCTTGTTACACATCCGCATAAAGCAATCTTTTCTTCATCGGTAAGATAACAGGTTTCGATGATTACTTTTAATATCTTATCTCCACAAGCAGCTTTGATTGTCGCAATTTCTTTTTCAACCTTATCAAAGTCACCATTCTTTACGTCGCAGATATTAACCACCATATCGACTTCATTAGCACCATCTAAAATAGCCTGTTTAGCTTCAACTACCTTAGATTCTGTTGAGTTGTATCCCAAAGGGAATCCAATAACGGTACAAATATTTACCTTATTTGCGTATGTTTCATTGATTCGTTTGATATAGCAAGCAGGAATGCAGATTGAAGCAGTTTCATACTTTATTGATTCATCACAGATTTTCTGAATCTGCTCCCATGTTGCTACTGGTTTAAGTAATGTGTGGTCTACATGACTGTATAATTCTTTGTTAGTCATAAAAGCCTCCTAATATAAATATTTTTTCTGATCCTTTGTCAAAAGCACCGCAAAAACAATTATGCCAACAAAAAACAAAATCTCCGCGGCAAGTCTGACATAGTCATTAACAAAGCCATAATCTCCCAGTAATGTAAGTGTCGAGCACACTACTGCAAGAACCCCAAATGCTATTCCCTTAGGTGCAACAGCATTTATATATCCTGATAAATCTCTAGCTCTATCAAGATTAATTTTACTACTGATAAGTTGGGGAGGAACCTTACCTGTTGTGCGCATTTTTAAATACGCAAAAATAATGTATACTCCATATCCCAATATGATAAACTCAAAAATCGACATTTGATTCCCCTTCAGATACGATTGTCTCAACATCGTATTTTAGTAAAACATTCTCATTATCATTAAGCTCATTAAAGCAATCTACTATTCTATCAATTACTTTCTGACGCTTTGTAGCATCTACATCCATAAGTAGAACTAAAAACTGTGTTTTCGTAAATTCAGTACAAACATCACTCTTTCTTAGTGACATCTTAATAGCCCGTTCAAGCTTTTTTAATGCCAAAGAAATATTATTGTTCCCTGAGATTATATCAAGATTCTTTAATGTAAACAATGCTACCTGGATATCTGAATTCTTACGAACAGCATATCTTCTAAGCAAAGAATATATATCCTTAAAGCCTGTATAATTAACTTTATAAGGACCTTCCTCTTCGTCAACACCAATTAATTTCTTAATATCAGCAATATCTATTACAATATCACTTTCATCAATGTAATTATATTTTTCCTTTACATTATAAAAATGATATCCACTCTTTCCATTGCGCTTAACATAGTATAACGCTTTATCAGCATTGTTATACAATTCAATAAAAGATTTTCCATCAAATGGAAGTGCAGAGATACCAATTGAAACTGAACTGACAGCCTTGTCTTCTTTAATAATTCTAAGTTCTTCCTCTACTTCTTTTATAAGGTTACCTATTCTTTGGCCTAAAAGTTCTTCACCATAAGCATTTCTTAAATAGATTGCAAATTCGTCGCCACCAATTCTTGAAACTATATCATCTTTGTGTACAAATCTTTGTAAAGTTTCGGCAAATGCAATGATTGCAGCATCCCCTACAACATGACCATACTTATCGTTGATTCCCTTAAAATTATCAAGATCAAGAATAAGCAATGATCCAGTTTCTTTCATAGCAATGCTTTTTTCAATTTCATCATTTAAGTATCTACGATTCCAAACGCCGGTAAGAGAATCCTTTAACGCTAGCATCGCAATCTGATGGTTTTTGTCTTCCTGTTCAATAACCCTTTCGATACGAGTAATCATGATTTCTGGTTCATATGGCTTTCTGATAAAGTCACTCGCACCAAGTTTAAAACCTTTAATCTCACTCTCGTTCTCTTTATCGGCAGTTAAAAAAATGACAGGAATGTCTTTACATGAAGGAATAGCCTTTAGTCTCTCCAAAGTCTCATAGCCATCCATACCTGGCATTTTAATGTCAAGCAACACTAAATCAGGGTGGATACGCTCTGCCATAGAAAGTGCCTGCTCTCCAGATTTAGCCATTGAAAGCGCATACTTATCCCTTAAAATTTCGCCCAAGCATTTTAAATTAGTAGTAACATCATCTACAACCAAAATCTGTTTTTTGTTTTTTAACGCCATAATTCTCCCTTACAGCTTAACCCTCTATAAACCCATGTTCTTCTTAACAAGTTCTCTCATTTCACTAATCTCACACACTGTGTTGTGAACAATATTAGCATTTCTAATCTCGTTAATGGCTTCAGGAATAATGACATTAGCTGTCTTAGACAAAATATCAATTAATGTGAAGTCTTCTTCGTTTTCATATTTTTCGTCAATCGCTTTCATTACCGAACGAGAAAATTTAAATGGACTTGCTGTTGATGCAATTACAGCAACAGTTTTGTCATCAGACTTAGCAACATACTTATCATACGAAGCTGCGGCTACAGCAGTATGAGTATCAATTACATAACCTGTATCCTCATATAAATCATGTATCTTTTTGCTAGTCTCAGGCCATGTAGCATACTCTCCATCAAAAACCTCTAAGAAATTTTTAATCTCATCAGCTACACTATATAAACCTTTTTCCTTTAAATCAGTCATTAACGCCTTATTCTTATTAGAATCACAACCTGTCATAAGATAAATAAGTCTTTCAAGGTTAGATGAAATAAGAATGTCCATCGAAGGCGAATCAGTTAATATGAATTCTCTATTTTTATCATATGTACCATTAGAAAAGAAATCAAATAATACCTTATTATCATTAGAAGCACATACCAGTTTATTTACAGGCAATCCCATATTCTTAGCATAGAAAGCTGCTAATATATTACCAAAATTACCAGTTGGAACGCAGATATTGATTTTTTCTCCTTCTTTAATTCGTCCTTCCTTTAAAAGTTTTCCATAAGCATACACATAGTAAGCAATCTGTGGAACTAAACGTCCGATATTTATAGAATTGGCACTTGAAAACTGATATCCAGCCTTGGCCATTTCTTCTTTTAATTTCACATCTGAAAATAATTCTTTTACCTTACTCTGGCAGTCATCAAAGTTACCCTTAACGCCTATAACTAAAGTATTGGATTCCTTCTGAGTAACCATCTGAAGTTCCTGAACCTTAGATACTCCACCCTTTGGATAGAATACAATGATTCTTGTTCCAGGTACACCAGCAAAGCCAGCCAATGCAGCCTTTCCAGTATCTCCACTTGTGGCAGTAAGTATTACAATTTCCTTATCTGATTTATTCTTTTTGGCTGCAGTAGTAAGTAAATGAGGCAAAATAGAAAGCGCCATATCCTTAAAAGCGATAGTCTTGCCGTGGAATAATTCAAGATAATATACACCTTCTGCTTCAACTAACGGTGCAATTTCCTCTGTATCAAATTTAGAATCATAAGCATTGTTTATACAGTTTTTAAGTTCTTCTTCGGTAAAGTCACTTAAAAAATCCTTCATAACAATATATGCGGTTTCCTGATAAGTCATTTCACTAATCTCTTTTAAAGATTTAGAAAGCTTAGGAAATTCACTTGGAACAAATAAGCCTCCATCATCAGATAGCCCCTTTAAAATTGCCTCAGAAGCTGTAAGCTTAATATTATTATCTCTTGTACTTGTATAAAACATAGCTCTCTCTCCTTATATTCCGATTTTACCTTTTAAGATACATTAAAACCATGTGAGTTTCAATACTACTATTAAAAAATACTTTTATTTGTTATAATTTTAATGCGTAAAAGTGAGGGAAGAAAAATGTTACCTGGAGTATATGTAGATAAGCTAAAAAATGGTCAGCCTAATTATAGATCAGGGCTTACAATATCTAATAAACACATAAGCTTAGGAAGCTATGAGACAATGGAAAAAGCTTCAAAAGCATATAAAGAAGCCTTAGAAGTAATGAATTCTAAAGTAACCATAAATGAATACAGTGAAAACTATAGCCTTTCTTTTGATAAATATGTAATGCTCATCAACTATAGAGATACTAAATTCTATGCTTCGGCTCCTATATATATTAGAAAGCGCGACTTTAGCTATTATCTGTCTCCAAGTATCGAATTAAAATTTGATATGGATGATTTATTCTACTTTTCAAATAAGAAAATAATGCAACGAGGAAATCGATTGTTCGTATCAGATTATGGTATGCAAGTATCGTTAAAAGAACGCTTTGGTATAATGAGTTTTGCTGTAGCTGGAAGAGACTACAAATTTGTAAATGATGATCCTTATGATTATAGGCGAGAAAACATTGAAATTATAAATCGCTTCCATGGCGTTCGTAAGATTACAAAAAAAATGAAGACAGTATATAAGGTTGTTATTCATCCTTCTTCTGACTTCGTGGTTGGAATATATTCTAGCGAAAAAGAAGCCGCCATTGCATATAACAAGGCGGCTGACGTATTAAACAAAAATGGTTTTAATAAAGATTTCCTGCTAAACTTTGTTGACAACTGCTCTAACAAAGAATATGCAGATATCTATGATAAGCTCGCAATCTCTCAAAAGATAATAGCATTAAAGCCATCACTTTAAAGAATAATCTAAGAAGCATATATTAAAATTGACATAACCTGATATGCCATCAATAGTGCCCTTACGGTCGTATTGCCACATTGCAAATTTGTATGGAAAATCTGGCAACGATGCCCCTGGCTCACTATACCAAATATCAAAATCACTTATTAGCTTAGAAAGATCAACATGCTTTATAAGCCAGGCTTTATCTCCATACAATATCGCTTTATATCCGCTCTTCTTGACTGTATTTAAGAACGCTCTTGCTATCATGGATTTATTATTCTTAGATACTGAGTCTATTCTTGACTTATCATTACTTGCATATTTCATTACGAAAGCAATAGGATAAGAAATCTCATATTCACCTAAGTTATCAATTATATAATTTGCCTCTTCTACAGCTTCTGCTTCATTAATAGCTTCAGACAAAAAATAGAGTCCGACATCTATATCTGCGTCTGTCGCTCTTTTTAAGTTGTCTTTAAAATAGTCGTCCAAAGAAAGGGTTCCTGTTTCATAGCCTCTGGCTCCCACCCTTATCATCACAAAATCGCAGCCTGCTTTTTTTAGTTTAACAAAATCAATGTAATCATTATCCTTAGAAATATCAACACCGAAAGAACTTACCATTCGAGAATCTTCAAAATACTTCATCTTGCCGTTACTTGATAATAAATTAGAAAAATCATAATTATGCTTACTAAGATAAGGACTAATAACTACCCATTCAGACGTACCATCATAATCTGTAACTAATGTGTGCTTTCCGTCCGTAGCTTCCGTATACTCTACTTCTTCGTCATAAGTATCTTCTTTATCGCTAGCATCGTCTTCTTCTACTAAAGCTTCTTTATCTTTATACATATCATAAAAATCAAGATCACTTACGTTTAATCCAGTTGACTGATAGTATGATTCGCTTTGATTCTCTACATAATCAGAAGCAACATCAGATGATACTGATGCTGCTCCTTTATTACTAGTTATTTTATTTCTATTAACCAACAAAACTACACCAAGAATTACTACAATGATGGCTATACATACAAAAGTCGCCACTGTAGTAGACTTAGCCTTATTGAATTCATCGAATTTATCTTCAAGTTTCATCAGTTTCCTTTAACTTGTTAGTACTGTGATACAATTGTTTTTCTAGGGCATTTATCTTTACAAACACCACAGTTTTTACAAGCTTCATAATTTATTGTAGCGTTGAAGTTTTCAACCTTTACTGCCTCATTAGGACAGTTCTTAACGCATAAACCGCATCCCACACAGCCAACCTTACACTGCTTGGTAGTAACCGGTCCCTTTTGTTTTGATGAACAGGCTACTGCGTATTGAGCATCATATGGGATGAGCGAAATAAGCTTCTTAGGACATACTGCAACACATTTTCCACATGCCTTACAGCTTTCTCTATCAACCACAGCAACACCGTCAACAACATGTATCGCATCAAATGGACAAGCTTTTACACATGTGCCATAGCCTAAACATCCATCATTACATGACTTAGGTCCACCATTAGGCACAAAGCTTAACATTCTACAGTCTTCAACACCATAGTAATCATAGTCATTTGTTATATCTTCACAATGTGCTTTACATGCTACAAATGCAACCTGACGAGCTTTTGCAGTTGCCTCAGTTCCCATAATAGCAGCTATTTTGCTTACCATCTCGTCATTTGCTGCTGTACAAAGATTACACTCAGCTCCTTTATTAGCAATTGCATCAGCATATCCTGCGCAGCCAGGATATCCGCAACCACCACAGTTTGATCCAGGTAATAAAGCTAAAACCTGTTCTTCCTGTTCATTGACCTGAACCTTAAATATTATCGCAGCAATTCCTAAAAACAGACCCACAAAAATACCTAAGCATCCTACTACTATAAGAGTTACTGTTATAATCGAAAAATCCATTATTCTTCCCTCCTATAATAATCCTGAAAATCCGCAAAAAGCGATTGCCATAAGGCCTGCAGATATAAGAACTATTGGCATTCCCCTAAATGGTTTAGGAATGTCATTATACTGCATCCTTTCACGGATTCCTGCTAAAATGACTATTGAAATTGTAAATCCTACACTAGTTGCAAAGCCGTTAACTGTACCTTCTAAAAGATTATATCCCTTTTGAACATTTGTAATTGCAATACCAAGCACCGCACAGTTAGTAGTAATAAGAGGAAGATATACACCTAACGCCTGATATAATGGTGGCATAAATCTCTTTAAGAACATTTCTACAAACTGTACCAAAGCAGCAATAACAAGTATGAATACAATTGTCTTTAAGAATGTAATATCAAATCTTTCAAGAATTGTTTTGTATATAACCCCTGTAACAAAGCTAGACAAAGTAATTACAAAAATTACTGCGCCACCCATACCTAATGCAGTTTTAACCTTCTTAGAAACTCCAAGGAATGGACACAAGCCTAAGAATTGGCTTAGTACAACGTTATTAATAAGTGCTGAGCCAAGAGATAATAGAATCAGACTCTTAATCATTGTTCTTGTCCTCCTTTAAAGAATCATTTGCTTTTGAAAGCATAGCCTGCGCCTTTTCAATTGAAGCCTTTTTACGAACAGGCTTTTTACCAGAAGGTGTTGTCTTAGAAATCGCTTTCTTATAATCGTTCAAATCCAGCAAAACAAGCTCATCTTCATCCTCATTAGCCGGATCGTTTGAAGGCTTTTCCTTTACCACCTTAGGCTTTTCTGTTTTAGTTTTTTCAGCCTTAGACTTTTCTGTTTTGAGCTTTTCTGTTTTGGGCTTTTCTGTTTTGGACTTTTCGACTTTTACCTTTTCAGTTTTCAAATTTATTGCTTCAGCCGCTTTGCGTTCTATTTCATTATCGGCAGTTACTGAAGCATGAACTGCTTCTGTTTCAGTTTGTACTGTAACAAGCTCTTCTTTTGTTTCAGCTTTAGCTTCTGTATTAACTTCTGTTTTTTCTTCTGTTTTTACTTCTGTATTAACTTCTGTTTTTACTTCTGCTTTTACTTCTGTTTTTACATCAACTGTGGCTTCGTCTTTACCTTCGCTAACAGCTTCTTTTTTACTCTTAGCCTTTTCTTTGGCCTTCTTTTCTTTTTTAGCTTCTTTAGAAGCATTTGAAATGCTTCCACGATCTGCACATTCTTTCGTACAGTCTAGGCAGTTTCCACCACAGCCAGACTGAATCTTAGACATATCCTTACCACGTTTTGTACCAGCATCTTTAATCAGGTTTTGTAAAGCAGTAAGCATAGCAAGTACAAAGAACGCACCAGGAGCCATTACAAAAATACTTACAGGCACAAAGCCTTCTGGCATTATTGCATAGTCAAAAATCTTTCCAGAGCCTAATATTTCTCTGAAGCTACCAATAATTGTAAGTGCCAAAGTAAAGCCCATACCCATTCCGATTCCATCAAACAAAGATGGTAATACTTTGTGCGAATAAGCATAGCTTTCTGCACGTCCTAAGATGATACAGTTAACAACGATAAGTGGAATATAAAGACCTAATTCATCATAAAGAGAAGGAATATAAGCCTTTAATAACAACTCAACTATAGTTACAAACGAAGCAATAATAACAATAAATGCAGGAATTCGAACTTTATCAGGTATCACTTTCCTAAGAGCAGATATCATAAAGTTGCTAAGTGCTAAAACAACTAATGTAGTAACACCCATGCCTAAACCATTTATCGCACTTGTAGTAACTGCTAGTGTGGGACACATACCAAGCAATAAAACAAATGTAGGATTTTCTTTAATCAAACCATTCCATATTCTCTCTGAAAGAGTGGAAATAAGGCTTTCATCATGTTCCTGATTACTCATCTACTTCTCCTCCTTTCAATACTTCATGGAAATAATCTAAAGCTGCATTAACACCATTTGTTACAGCCTTTGAAGTGATAGTCGCACTACTGATGGCACTTATTTGATTTTCAGCAATTGCCTCACCCTTAGTAACGACAAAGCCCTCAGCAAATTTCTTTTTAAACTGTGGAACTAATACCTCTTCAGCTCTCATGCCAAGACCTGCTGTCTCAGAAATTGAAGTAATTGAAATGCCATTAACGATAGACTCATTAGTAATACCAACGGCAAAAATAATATCTCCACCATAGCCTTCATGACTTGTTACTTCAACTACATATCCTAAAACATTATTTTCTTGATCATATGCTTCAATACAGCCAGAGATAGTAACACCTGAATAATTCATAGACACAGCATCACTAACAGGCTTTTGTGCTAAACAGTCTTCAGAAAATGAAGTAGCTTCTGCAAATACTTTCCTGTTAGCGGCTTCCTTTGTTGCTGCTTCCATCTTAGCAATAGGTTCCTTAGTCACAACATAAACAGTTCCTAATATGCCTCCAGCAACAATTGCAATTACCAACATTACAAATGTATTTTTAAGTAGCGTAAGAAATTCTGACTTAGCACTTACTTTTGTGTTTTCATTACTCATTTTTCTTAGCCCCCTTTCCAAAGAATCGAGGTCTAACAATTCTATCGATAAGTGGAACTAAAAGGTTACCAATTATAATTGCATAAGATACACCTTCTGCCGATGGACCAAATACACGTAAAACTGCAGTCAGAGCACCAAGTAAAATACCATAATAGAACTGTCCCCATTTTGTAATTGGTCTTGTTACATAGTCAGTCGCCATAAAGAAGGCGCCAAGCATAAGTCCACCACCTGCTAAATGTGCAGCAATGAACGAAGAATCGAAACCATGCCCTCCGAACAATCCGAGGCAAAGTACGAAAGTAAGAATATACATACCGGGAATAATCAAATCAATAACATCAAAAATGATAAGGATAATTGCACCAATTAAAATGGCTATTACCGAAGTTTCACCGATAGTACCAGGAATCTGACCATATGTCATCTTAACAATATCAACAGCTTCTCCTGCCTTTAATAATGCCAGTGGCGTAGCCTGACTAACACCATCATATTGGAAATTAGTCATGATAGATGCAAAAGAAATTAAAAGGAAGCATCTACCACCAAGCGCAGGGTTCATGAAATTTTGTCCCAAGCCACCAAATAGCATTTTAACAACAACTATAGCAAAAAAAGAACCAACTACAGCAATCCACCAAGGAGCTGTAGGCGGAAGGTTTAATGCTAAAAGCAAACCAGTTACAATGGCTGAAAAATCACCTATTGTGTTCTTTTTACGTCTGATTAGATTAAACAAAAATTCAAATAACACAGCACTTATCACTGATGTTGCAATCAAAATAAGTGCATTTAGTCCGAAGTTAAAAATACCAAATCCTGTAGCAGGTAATAAAGCAACAATAACCCAGAACATAATACTGCTGGTTGTTTCTTTAGAACGTATATGAGGATTTGATGATACATTCAACAATCCGCTCACTTTATAAACCTCCTACTTTTTCTTTTTAGCAAGCATCATCTTACGCATAGACTTTATATTTTGTGTAAGAGGACGTTTAGCCGGACACGCATAACTACAGCATCCGCATTCTACGCATTCAAGTCCATGACCATCTAAAAAGGCCTCTTCGTTAAAATGAGCAGCATGTTCGGATAATTCGCAGGGAATTAATCTACTAGGGCAGGCACTGACACATCTGCCACAATTAATACAGTTAGAAGGCTCCATTCTGCTTACATCATCTTTACTTAAGCACAGCAATGCTGAAGCTGTTTTAGTAATGGGAACCTTTAAATCAAATAGACAGAAGCCCATCATGGGACCACCAGAAATAATCTTAACCGGTTCCTCTTTAAAGCCACCAGCTTCATCTACCAAGTCTTCATAGAGTGTGCCAATACGAACCTTAAAGTTTCTAGGATTTTTAATGCAGTTACCTGTAACTGTGACAATTCTATATAACAAAGGTCTGCCTTCATAAATTGCAGTTCTGACAGCAATGACAGTATCAACGTTATTTACAACGCAACCGACATCAGCAGGGAGCAATTTGGAGTTAAGCTCACGGCCTGTTGATGCATAAATAAGCTGACGTTCAGAGCCTTGTGGATACTTTGTCTGAAGTGCTTTTACAGTTATTCGTGGTTCTTCCTTTGTAAGCGCTTTGAATACCTTTATACAATCAGGTTTATTATCCTCAATAGCAATTATTCCTAAAGCATTAGGAAATAGCTTAAGATAAACTTTTAATCCTTCGATTAATTTTTCAGGTTCTTCCTTCATCTTACGATAATCGCTGGTAAGATACGGTTCACATTCTGCACCATTGACTATTACATAGTCTATTTTAGATGGTTCCTTAACAGAAACTTTAACATGTGTTGGAAATCCAGCACCACCCATACCAACAATTCCAGCCTCTCGAATACGTGAAATGATTTCTTCATTAGTCATTTCTTCTAAAGGCTTTACTTCCCATGCCCACATTTCCTCATAAAGTCCATCATTTTCAATCACAATAGACATCCCGTTATTTCCAGCAACAACGCGATGCTCTAAAATGTCTATAACTGTACCCGAAACTGATGAATAAATTGGAGATGATACGAAGCCATCGGCTTCTGCGATCTTCTGACCTACCAGTACATGGTCACCCTTTTTTACAATGGGTTTAGCCGGTGCACCGATACTCTGTGACAAGGGGTAAACAAGATTACTTTTAGGATTGACAGCTTTAATCGGAATATCTTTTGACATATCCTTACCGTCGTACGGATGAATACCCCCGCTAAAAGTTAATTTAGCCATATTATTAAACCTTCCCACAATTAGTTTTTTGCAAAACACTATACAAAATAAATATAATATATATTCTAAAAAGTGTCAAAAAAAACTACTAATTTTCTTCAAAAAAAGACACTAATTCTTGTTATCAAAATGTCAAAATGTTATTATTAAATTGAACACAAAACTAATATTTTGAGGTACAAAATGCAGACAATAACTAATGTCCTTGAAAATGTAAATGTAAAGTATCCACTAGAGAAAATTGATGATTTAGAAAATATTCTTTTCCTTGATATTGAAACTACTGGCTTTTCAGCAAAAACCTCTTCTCTCTATCTTATAGGTTGCGTGTATTATAAAGAAGAAAAGTGGAATACTATACAATTTTTTGCAGACAATTATTCCGATGAAAAAAAATTAATTGATGAGTTCTTTTCTTTTGCCCAAAAGTTCAAAACACTTATCCACTTTAACGGAAACGGTTTTGATCTGCCTTATATTATGACAAAATGTAAGGAATACGCCCTTGATTACTCCTTCGATTCATTTACCGGTATCGACATCTACAAAAGAATTGTAGCCTACAAAACATTTTTAAAGCTTGATAATTGCAAGCAAAAAACAATTGAGCGCTTTTTGCATATCGACAGAGAGGATAAATTCAGTGGTGGAGATTTGATTGGAATATATCACTCCTATGTTGATAGCCAAGAGGAATCTTTAAAAAACCTTTTACTGCTTCACAATTTTGATGATATTCAAGGTATGTTAAAGGTTGTTTCTGTCCTTTCGTTCTGTGATTTGTTCAACGATGCATTAAAAGTGACAAAAGTATCAGCAAACTATTATACAGACGAGGAAGGAAATGAAAAAGCCGAATTACTTATGGCTTTTGACATTCCCGTCACACTTCCTGTCCCAGTATCTTTTCTTTATGATAGATGCTATTTTACCGGAACTGCTAATCAAGGTATGATTAAGGTTCCATTATATGAAACAGAATTAAAATACTTCTATGCTAATTACCAGGACTATTACTATCTTCCCGATGAAGATGTAGCACTTCATAAATCGGTTGCAACATATGTTGATAAAAACCACAGAGAAAAAGCAACAGCCAGAAACTGTTACACAAAGAAAAAAGGGAAGTTTTTAAAAGAATGGGATATTTTAGTCGCTCCTTTTTTCAAAGAAAGCTATGATTCCAAGGATTTATACTTTGAACTAACAGATGAGAGAAGAACTGATAGATCTTTATTTAGTTCATATATCAGTCACGTTCTTAATCACATGGTAATATAAGAGAAGCCCCGACAAAATCGGGGCTTTTATAGTGCTTGTAAAATTTTTTATAAATATTTTCTAGATCTTTTCATAGTAGAAAGAATTTTTTCTTGTATAGTTCATCTCTTTGTAATTAATAATCTGTTCAGTGCTTCCTATGAACAATACTCCTTTAGAAGCTAATGATGAGTTAAACTTTCTAAACACTTCATCTTTTGCTTCTTCAGTAAAATATATTAATACATTTCTACATACAATCAAATTACATCCAGTAGGATATGTATCCTTTAAAAGATTATGCTGTTTAAATTCAACTCTGCTCTTTATTTCATCTGATATTTTGTATGAAGCTCCGATTTTTGTAAAATATTTACTTACAAATTCTTTAGGAACATTTTCAATACTCTTATCGTTATATAATCCAAGCTTTGCCTTTTCTAGAATCTGCTTATCAATATCTGTAGCAAAGATTTTAATCTGATTTAATGGAATATGTTTAGAAAAAGCCATTACAAGTGAATAAGGTTCATCACCAGTTGAGCAGGCTGCGCTCCATATCTTAAGATTCTTTCCAAACTTAGAAATAAGTTCTGGAATAATATCCTTGTCCATAAGCTCCCACTGCTCAGGATTTCTGTAAAATTCTGAAACATTGATAGTAAGATAGCTTACAAACTCTTCAAAAGTTTCCTTATCAGTCTTTAAGAGTTTGACATAGTTCTCATATCCCACCACATCTCTCTTATCGATTAGCGTATCAATACGTCGCTTCATCTGCTTTTCTTTATAAGCGTTTAAGTCAATCGAAGTTAACTCAAATACCGCTTTTTTGAAGTATTCATAATCATATGCCATTTGTTTTTCTCCCTAACAACAAAAATGATAGATAGCACATTCGCTATCTATCATTCTATTAGTCTATCTATAACGATTAATTAATATTTACAATTATTCAGCTTCGCTAGCAATAACTGCTTCGATATCAACACTTGCCACATCTGCATCATCTTCAGTTTTAACTTCTTCTGGAGCAACTAAAGCTTTAACAGAAATACTAACTCTCTTGTCTTCGGCATTGAAATCTACAACCTTAGCTGTAACCTCATCACCAATCTTTAATACATCTGAAGGCTTTTCAACATGATCCTTAGCAATCTGAGAAACGTGTAATAATGCATCAACACCAGATTCAAGTTCTACAAATGCACCAAAGTCAGCCATTCTCATAACCTTACCAGTTACTACTGTACCAACAGCATACTTCTTTTCAGCATCAACCCAA
This sequence comes from Lachnospiraceae bacterium, assembly GCA_045639565.1. Classification (GTDB taxonomy): domain Bacteria; phylum Bacillota; class Clostridia; order Lachnospirales; family Lachnospiraceae; genus UBA1258. The sequence goes on along the minus strand of JAZUDH010000094.1, from coordinate 267,223 downwards.
GGATTTGTGTCATTAAACTTTAAGCTGAGTGCAATCTTCTTTTCTGTAATTTCTTTTACTAATACAGTAAGCTTATCGCCAGCCTTGTAGTTCTTCTTAGGATTTTCAACACGTCCCCAGCTCATTTCTGAAATATGGAGTAATCCATCAATTCCACCAAGGTCTACGAATAAACCAAAGTCTGTAACATTCTTAATTACGCCTTCAACTACGTCGCCTTCCTTGATTGTAGAAAGAAGCTTCTCCTGTGCTGCCTGTCTTCTTGAAACTAAGATAGACTTGCGATCACCGATTACGCGACGCTTTCTAGGTGCATATTCACGAACAACAAATTCAATTTCCTGTCCGTCATACTTAGATAAATCTTTTTCAAATGTGTCTGATACAAGGCTTGCAGGAATGAATACTTTGACTTCATCTACTACTACACATACACCGCCTTCAAGAACCTGTGACACCTTAGCCTTTAAGATTTCCTGTGATTCAAATGCTTCTTCAAGTTTCTTAGAGCCTCTGTCAGCTGCAAGTCTCTTATATGTAAGAAGGACCTGGCCATCACCGTCATTAACCTTTAAAACTTTTACTTCCATTGTGTCGCCTACATTAACGACTGCTTTGAGGTCTACACTAGAATCATTAGTGTATTCATTTTTTGTAAGAATACCATCTGACTTATATCCGATATTAAGGATGATTTCGTTTGCCTTGACGTCGATTACAGTACCCTCTACAACCTCTCCATTATGTATTGTTTTAAATGATGCTTCAAGCATCTGTTCAAAAGTCATTTCTGACATAATTTTGAACCTCCTCAATAATATATTTTGGGGTTGAAGCCCCTGCTGTAATACCTACAAGACCGGTTACCTTTGGTAATCTACCAACGATATCATCAACTACCTCAACAAAATAGGTTTGTTTACAGTTAGCTTTTGAGATCTCATATAGTTTCTTGCTGTTTGAACTCTTAGTGTCGCCTATAACAATCATGACTTCTGATTCCTTAGCTAACGCTTCAGCTTCAGTCTGCCTTTCATGGGTAGCATCACATATAGTATTCATAACATGCATATTGTAACTGTTTTTTTCAAATATTTCAACTAATTCTTGAAATTTATTATGATTATATGTCGTTTGTGCGACAATACATACACATTTTCCTTCTTTAGGGGTAAAATTAAGCGCTTCTTCTATATTTTCTATAACTGTTGCACCATTTACAGACCAACCGACAATGCCTTCAACTTCGGGGTGTTTAGGGTTTCCTATTACAACTATTTCTTCACCTTCAAGACTTTGTTTTTCGACAATTCTGTGAATTCGTTTAACAAAAGGACATGTCGCATCAATAATCTCGTGTTCAGTCGTAAGCATTTTTTCATAAACTGATTTAGGAATTCCGTGTGCTCTTATAATAACTTTACCCTTAGGAAGCTTTATTAGTTCATCAGTGGATTCAACTACTTTAACTCCCTTTGCTTCGTATTCTTCCACAAGCTTGGTATTATTTAATATAGGTCCATATGTATATATTGGAACATTTTCATTAAGCGCTTTTTCTAAAGTTTCAACACCTCTTGAAGCCCCAAAACAAAAGCCTGCATGAGCACCAACCTTAACGTTATTCATATACTATTTTATCTCATTTCTAAATAATCTGACAATTTCATCTTTTACTTCTTCGACACTCATATATGAACTATCTATTACCTTGGCATCTTCTACCTTTATTAAAGGAGAATTTTCTCTATGCATGTCTCGGTAATCACGTTCAATCATCTGAGTTTCGATTTCATTCAAATCAGCTTCCATTCCCTTAGCCAGTAACTCATCATATCTTCTTTTCGCACGAACTTTAACATCAGCATCAAGATATATCTTTACATCTGCATTAGGCAAAACACATGATCCTATGTCTCTTCCATCCATTATTACATTTTCAGTTGAAGCTAATTGTTGCTGAAGCTTTACTAAATAAGCACGAACTCTTTTATAAACCGATACCGCTGATGCAGCATCGCCCACTTCTGGCTGTCTTATTAGTCCATTAACATTTTCGCCATTTAATACAACTACCTGCTCTCCATTTTGATAAGTAATCTTTACATCAGCAGATTCACAGAGTGAAGAAACCTTTTCTTCATCGTTAATATCTATATTGTTTCGTATTACTAAAAGCGCCATCGCTCTGTACATTGCTCCCGTATCGATATATACAAAGGACAGTTCTTTGGCTACCATCTTGGCTATTGTACTTTTTCCTGCACCTGCAGGTCCGTCTATTGCTATTTGATACATATTAATAATCTCCTTTATGATATAGCGCCAGCAAGATATCCTGTTGACCACGCTATTTGTAAATTAAACCCACCAGTCAAAGCATCTACATCAATCATTTCACCCGCAAAATACAAATTACGTACAAGCTTAGATTCCATTGTCGATGCATTTATTTCTTTAATATTTACTCCACCTCTAGTAATAATTGCTTCATTAAAACCTCTTAATCCTACTGGAGTCATGGGAAGAGCTTTCAATAATTCACATAGATACTTTCTTTCTTCTTTAGATACTTCATTAACCTTTTTTTCAGGTTCTATATTACTAAGCTTAACAATGATTGAAATCATTTTCTGAGGCAATAAATTATCTAGTGAATTTTTGAAGTGCTTATTCTTATTCTCGTCAAAATCTTTTAATATTCGCTTGTCTAGCTGTTCTATTGTAAGTCCAGGCTTAAGATCTAGATAAAACATACAATCATTATTTTTTTCTAATTCATCATTATATATTGCACTAGCCGATAAAACCAGCGGACCTGAAATACCAAAATGTGTAAAAAGCATTTCGCCAAGTTCTTTATATAACACTTTCTTACCGTTTTTAACAAGCTTTAATTCTACATTCTTTAACGATAGCCCTTGAAGATCAGGAATCCAGGTTTCTCCAGTAACGATAGGAACAAGCGACGGTCTAGGCGTTTCAATCTTATGCCCTAAGCTTTCAGCCATTTTATAGCCTTCACCATTAGATCCTGTAGTTTGGTAGGAAAAACCACCTGTAGCTAGTATCACTTTATCAGAATCGATTTTCTCGCCAGATTTAAGTATAACTCCTTTTGCTATACCATCCTCTTCTATTACACTTTTCACATGTGCATTTAATCTAACTTCTACATGATTATCATTCATTGCATTCGAAAGAGCTTTAATTATGTCTGAGGCATGATCAGACACAGGGAACACTCTGTCTCCACGTTCAATCTTAAGTGGACAGCCATTTTCTTCAAAAAAAGAATAGACCATATTATTATCATAGCCATATAAAGAGCTATACATAAATTTGGAATTATGTTTTATATTATTGAAAATCGTTTCAATATCAGCAGCATTTGTAACATTGCATCGACCTTTTCCAGTAATATAAATCTTTTTTCCCAGTTTTTCATTTTTTTCTAATAAAATGACATTATTTCCTAACGAAGCCGCATGAATAGCAGCCATCATTCCAGCTGCACCACCACCAACTACTATTACCTTCATTTATTCATCTTCCTTTTTTAGAGAGTAATGTAGATCTGGCTCATCATCAATGAAGTTTATCTCATCATTTAGATAAATTTGATAATTATTCCATGCACTCTCAAGATTTTCCAAATTGTTTCTGATTTCTTTAGGTCGTTTTAAACACATTGCAACAACCAAAGCATTAATAACACTTAACGGAGCTACTAAAGAATCAACAATAGAAACCATGTCACTTCTTGCCAAAAGATTACAAGAAGAGTAAAGATTCATAGGAGAATGCACACTATCAGTTATAGTAATGACCTTAGCATTCCTATCATTAGCAAATTCCATGGCCTTCAAGGTACGCATAGAATATCTAGGAAAGCTTATGCCTACAATAGCATCCTTCTCATCAATCCTAATCATCTGCTCAAACATTTCACTAGCACTTGTAGTATTCAATAAAACTACATCGCCTCTTATCATATTCAGGTAGAAATTCAAAAACTCAGCTAATGGCTGGCACGAACGAAGTCCTACAATATACACCTTTTTAGCATTTAACAAAGTATCAACCGCTAAATCAAAAGCTTCAACATCAAGATTCGAAATCGTATCCTGCATTTTCTCCATATCTGATCGAAGTACTGAATTCAATACCTCTGATTTAGAACTCTTAGCATAGGTAGCACCTACTTTGTTTACATCATTTTTCTTACCTTTATACCATGACTCAAAGTCCTTAGAAAATTCAGGAAAACCCTCGTATCCTAAACCGGTTGCAAATCTTACAGTAGTAGATTCACTTACTCCAACAGCATCTCCTAATTCCTTGGCAGTCATAAAAACAGCCATTTCATAATGGTCAATTATGTATTCAGCGATAAGCTTTTGTCCTTTACTTAACGAAGAATATTTTTCATTAACTCTTGATAAAAAATCCCTTGCTTCAGCCATTTTATCTCCTTATGAAGGCTTTGTATGAGTCTTCAAGCGAAAGTCGTGTCTGAGCACTTGTTAAATCAAAGTCTCCAGTAATAACCATACATGCCGCACCATGTATAAGCATCCACATTTTCATAAAAATCATTTCTGGTTGGCTGACACCATCTTCTTTGGCCTTATTCATTTCGTTGATAACAGCGTTTGTTCTACCGTTTAAAAGGCTATACAAATTCATGTCATTATCGTTTTTAGTCATGAATAAATATTTAAAGACATTCGTCTCTTTTTCAGCAAAAGAAATATATGCAAGTCCTAAATTAACAAATGGGACATGAGAATTTTTAGGAAACTCTTCATAGAATTTGTCAAAAAGCATTAATGAATCTTCAAAAACATCCTTATAGCATTCATTCATGTTTTTATAGTTTCTAAAGATAGGCTGTGTAGAACAGCCTGCATACTCAGCAAGCTTACGGGCAGATATCTCTGATATGCCTTGCTCGCGCATCATAGAAAATGCGGCACTCCTAATGTCGCTTTTGGTAATCATTTCTTTTCTAGCCATACAATGTCTCTCCTTATAACCATCTATTGCCTTAGGTAACAGATGATGTGCCAAGCACTATAACGCCTGTTATTATACCTTATTACAGCTAGTTTAGCAAATCGTGACCCAAAAGAAAAAATCCCAGAGGAAAAACCTCTGGGATTTAATTAAATCAAAATAGATTATACAGGGTATGCACCGTTCTTTGTATCAGCAACAGTAGTATCAACCTTTGTCTGCTGAGCTTCACGATACTTGAAGAATTCAGTAGCAACCTGAGGGAATAATGCGTATGATAATACGTCTTCTTCCTGCTGCTTGTACTGCTTCATTTCAGCTTCGATAGCTTCAAGCTCTGGCTTGTCATGTCCTGTAGCTTCAGCTGAACGTGCAGTTGAACGAGGCTCACCAGGAATAACCTTATCAATAACAGCCTGATCCATAGGCTTAACAGTCTGACCATAGTTACCACGAAGGAGATCCTTGAACTCGCCAGTAGCCATCTTGTATCTTTCACCCATAAGTACGTTAAAGATAGCCTGTGTACCAACACTCTGAGATGAAGGAGTAACAAGAGGTGGTTCACCACAGTCCTTACGCACTCTAGGAATTTCCTCAAGAACTTCACGGTACTTATCTACTGCATGCTGTTCCTTAAGCTGAGAAACCATGTTAGAAAGCATACCACCAGGTACCTGGTAAAGAAGTGTCTTAATGTTAACGCCAAGAACCTTTGTATTTAAGAGACCGCTCTTTAAGCACTCTTCCTTGTAAGGAGCAAAGTAATCAGCGATTTCAGCAAGTAGGTTCTGGTCAAAGCCTGTGTCATATTCTGTTCCCTTGAAGGTTTCAACCTTAACTTCTGTAGCAGGCTGAGATGTACCAAGAGCGAATGGAGACATAGCACAGTCAATTACGTCAACACCAGCTTCAACAGCCTTTAAATATGTCATTGAAGCAACACCTGATGTGTAGTGAGTATGTAACTGAATAGGAAGCTTTGTGCTTTCCTTTAATGTCTTTACAAGTTCAGCAGCCTTGTAAGGAACAAGTAAGCCAGCCATATCCTTAATACAGATAGAGTCAGCACCCATTTCTTCAATCTGCTTAGCCATATTAGCCCAGTATTCAAGAGTATAAGCATCACCAAGTGTATAAGAAAGGGCGATCTGAGATTCACCACGACCTTCCTGCTTCTTAATCTTGTTTGTAGCATCTACAGCAGCCTGTAAGTTTCTAATATCATTTAAGCAGTCGAAAATTCTGATAACATCAATACCATTAGCGATTGATTTTTCAACGAAAGCGTAAACAACATCATCAGCGTAAGGACGGTATCCTAAGATATTCTGTCCACGGAATAACATCTGAGTCTTAGTATTCTTAAGACCATCACGGATTTTACGAAGTCTTTCCCATGGATCTTCTTTTAAGAAACGAAGGGAAGCATCGAATGTTGCACCACCCCAACATTCAATTGAGTGGTAGCCGACTTTGTCCATTTTATCTAAAATTGGAAGCATAATCTCGGTAGGCATTCTAGTAGCAATCAAGCTCTGATGTGCATCACGAAGAACGGTTTCGGTTATGCCAATTGGTTTTTTAACAACTTCTGCCATTTTATTTTTCTCCTTTAATTTATACTCTAATGCCTAGCTTAGAAAATTCCAAAAATAGCCATAAATGTTCCGGCTGCAACTGCAGTACCGATTACACCAGCTACGTTAGGTCCCATAGCATGCATTAAAAGGAAGTTAGTAGGATCTGCTTCTGCACCAACCTTCTGTGATACACGAGCAGCCATAGGAACCGCAGAAACACCTGCTGAACCAATAAGTGGATTAACCTTTCCGTGTGTAGCAACGCACATAAGCTTACCAAATAATACACCTGCTGCAGTACCAAAAGCGAAAGCAATAAGTCCTAAAACAACGATCTTAATTGTTGACCAATTCAAGAATGCTTCAGCACTTGTTGTAGCACCTACAGAAGTACCTAATAAGATAACAACGATGTACATAAGCGCATTAGAAGCGGTTTCTGTTAACTGTCTAACAACACCTGACTCTTTAAAGAGGTTACCAAGCATAAGCATACCGATAAGAGGAGCTGTTGTAGGAAGAATCATACATACTACTATTGTAACAATAATAGGGAAAAGAATCTTCTCAAGCTTAGAAACAGGTCTTAACTGAGCCATCTTAATCTTACGTTCTTTTTCAGTTGTAAGAAGCTTCATAATAGGAGGCTGGATGATAGGAACAAGTGACATATATGAATATGCTGCTACGGCGATAGGTCCGAGCAAGTTTGTCTGTCCAAGCTTTCCTGCTAAGAAGATTGATGTAGGGCCGTCAGCACCACCGATGATAGAGATAGCTGCGGCTGCCTTATCATTAAATCCAAGTGCGATAGCACCAAAATATGCTGCAAAAATACCGAACTGAGCTGCTGCACCAAGCAAGAAGCTCTTAGGGTTAGCAATAAGTGGACCAAAGTCGGTCATGGCACCTACACCCATGAAAATGAGTGAAGGAAGAATTGCCCATTCATCTAGTACATAGAAGTAATATAACAATCCACCTGCTGTTCCATCAGTTCCAGGTGCTGCAATAATATCTGGATAGATATTAACAAGCAACATACCAAATGCGATAGGAAGCAGTAAAAGGGGTTCAAATTCCTTGGCAATCGCAAGATATAAGAAAATGCAGGCAATTGCTATCATAAGGTAATTTCCCCATGTAAGGTTAAAAAATGCTGTCTGATGTACCAGGTTGACTAAAGTATCTGTAATATAAGACATTTATATTTCCTCCTGGAATATTATGTGGAAATCAAACTATATTAGTTTAAAGTTGCAAGTACTGCACCAGCTTCAACTGCATCGCCAACGTTAACGTTAACTGAAGCAACTGTTCCATCTGCAGGAGCTACAACAGGGATTTCCATCTTCATAGCTTCGATAATTACAACAGCATCGCCCTTCTTAACTGCGGCGCCAACCTGCTTTTCAATCTTAAATACTTTACCAGCTGCACCAGCTTCAACCTTGATGCTGCCTGCTGCACCTGCTGCTGCAGGAGCTGCCTTGGGAGCTGCGGGAGCTGCCTTAGGTGCTGCCTTAGGAGCTGCTGCGGGTGCTGATGCAACGCCTGCTCCTTCTTCTACTGTAACATCATATACGTTTCCGTTAACGGTAATTGTATAGTTCTTCATAAATTACATCCTCCTATTTGCTTTCTTAATAGATCTTACAACGAAACCATCAGTTGATCCGTTGCCTTCGTAAGCACTAATTGCAGCCATAATAACAGCTACAAGTTCTGTATCATCAACAAGTTCCTCTGTAGCTTCTTCTGGAGCTGCAACTGGAGCTGCAACTGCCTTAGGAGCTTCCTTAGGCTTTTTCTGGAATAATACGAAAGCACTAATGAGAAAACTAATTAATATCAACATAATAAATACAGTTCCCATACCGAGAAGAGTATTTAAACCAGCCTTACCCATGTTCTTGCCTGCTGCATCCATCTTCATAGCGAAGGTAGTATTAGCCTGTGCGTCGCCTTCATGGAGTCTGGCAAAAATATCGTTAGAAAATTTTAAAACAACCTGTCCATCACATTTGTTTCCGTCAACGGGAATTGTTACAACAATTTCCTTACCTTCAACTTTTGATTCAATAGCGTCATACGAAACGTTAACAACGCCATCCATATCATTAGTCATCTGAACAAATGTAGTAAGAAGACCATCAAAAGCACCTAAATCAGCTTCTACACCGATAATGCTCTGGAATACATAAGAAAGCTCTTCTTTGTTGTAACCTTCTGCAAGAATATCAGAAGCATTATGCTCAGCTATTCTAACTGCGTTAGTTGCAACAGCCTCAGCCATATTCATTTGTTCTTTAACTTTGTCAGATACTTCAGGAGTCCCACAAGCTGAAAGACCAACAAGACAGGTAATAGCACATATTAATGCAAGTAATTTCTTTTTCATATGTATCTAACCTTTCTAGATTGTACCGTGCTTTTTAGCAGGACGATCTTCCATCTTAGTATAAAGCATTTCGAAAGCACCGATAACATACTTACGTGTATCAGCGGGCTCAACGATCTGATCGACATATCCTCTCTTTGCTGCGCTAACAACATTATTCTGTAATGCAGCGTACTCAGCAGCCTTAGCATCGATAACATCAGCGCCCTGTCCGTCATACATAATCTTAGCAGCAAGTTTTGCATCCATTGTTCCAATTTCAGCATTAGGCCAAGCGATTGTTAAATCACAACCAATAGCCTTAGAGTTCATTACTGTGTAAGCACTTCCGTAAGCCTTACCAATAATAACATTTACCTTAGGCACTGTAGCGTTAGCAAATGCATAAGTTAACTTAGCAGCTGCCTTAGCCATCTTCTTTTCAGATTCAACAGTAGCCTTAAAGCCTGTAACATTTGTAAATGTAAGTACAGGAATTGAGAAAGCATCACAGAAGTTACCCAAATCTGTAGCCTTTGCACAACATCCAGGGCAAAGAACTCCATCAAACTTCTTAGCAACCTTTCCATCTTCACCGTAAAGTTCTGTACGGTTAGCTACTACACCAACTGTAGTTCCGTTAAGACGAATAAATCCTGTTACGATAGCCTGAGCATGCTCAGCTTTAATTTCAACGAAATTGTTATCATCAGCGATCTGAGAAACTAAAATAGCTGTATCACCAGCGCATCCTTCGATACCAGCACATGCACGATTAAGATCATCTGTTACATCGAAAAGTTCAGCCTCTGAATCGTTGTTAGAAGGAAGCATAGAAACGAGTTCACGAATCTGTGTTAATACGTAAGCTTCGTCACCAACGCCATCACATTCACCAGCTTCAGCAACAAACTTAGCAGATGCTGTATCGCATTTAGCTGTGTAATTTCCATCAAGTGCGTTAGGAGCGTTTACAAATAACTTAGCGCTCTTTTCTTCCATAAATGTAAAATCTGCCATTGCGTTAGCAATTGCAAGACCACCACCACAGTTTCCAAATACAGCAGAAATCTGAGGAATAACGCCTGAAGCAAGAGCCTGCTTAGCATAAATAGATGCCATAGCGTCAAGTGCGTCAGTTGCCTCCTGTAAACGTAAACCTGCGGAATCTAATAAACCGATAATAGGTGCGCCCATCTTTAATGCCATGTCATAAAGATTAGCAATTTTTCTCGCATGCATTTCACCAACTGTTCCGTTTAAAACAGAAGCATCCTGGCTATAAACATATACGAGCTTGCCGTCTACCAATCCGTATCCAGTGATAACACCGTCGGAAGGAGTTTCGGCCTGTTTCAAATCGAAATCTGTACTTCTTGCTGTAACAAGAGCACCAATTTCAACGAAACTGTTTTCATCGAGGAGAGAAAGAATTCTCTGTCCTGCTTTTGAAGTAGTACTCATATGGTTTGACCTCCATTATATTAATAAAAAATGACTATCTAAGCACATTCAAAGTGTAGTATATCATAGCAGTGTTCAAAAGCAAAGATGTTTGTTCAAAAATTAACATAAAAAAAGCCCCTTCAAAGAAGGGGTTTTATAGTAATTTCGACCATTGCTATATCTTCATGGAAAGCTGAATTTCCTGTTCAGCCTCAGCCTTAAATTCTTCAATCTGAACGGTATTTATTTCTGGCAAATCTTTAAGGCTCTTTACGCCAAAGCTTCTTAAAAATTCTTCTGTAGTTCCAAATAATAAAGGACGACCAGGCGCATCTTTTCTTCCAAGCTCAGTAATAAGATTATATTCGAGCAATTTGTTAACCGCAAAGTCGGAACTGACGCCTCGTATATTCTCTATTTCAATTCTCGTTACTGGTTGCTTATATGCAATAATAGAAAGTGTTTCAAGTACAGACTCAGAAAGAACCATTTTCCTAGGGGTTTTAGCTATTTTAACTAGATAATCATACATCCCTGGTTTTGTGGCAAGCTGATAAGAGTTTTCAAGCTCCAACAGTTCAATTCCAGATTCATCAGAGGAATATTTTTCTTTTAGCTTATCTAACAACTCTTTAGTTGTCTTAACATCTTCTTCAATTACTTCAGCAAGTTTATTTATTTCAACAGAATCACCCATTGCAAAAAGAATTGATTCCAAAATTGCCACTTTATTAATACTCTCCACGATTATCTCCTACGCTGCGAGACTCGAAATAGTAATATCATCAAACAATTCATTTTGAACAATAGTGATGACACCAGTTTTCATAAGCTCTAATACTACAAGAAATGTTACTATTATCTCAGTCTTGCTGTTTTGTCTTTCTAATAAATCTACAAATGAAAGGGTTTTATTCATGCGAATATAATTTTCAATGTAAATTGCCTTTTGTTCCATATCAACTACTTCTTTTTGAATATTACCGTAGTTTGATCTGATTGGGTCAATTTTATCCACTTTACGCTGCATCATAAAATTAAAAATCTCATGAAGCTTATTCAAATTCATATCACCTATCAACTCTTCATAATTAATAGGTTCTCTGAAATTTTTAACATCATCTGGCAAAGTTTCCTTTTTACACAAAGAAAAACCATTATCCATCTGCATATCTTTAAGTTCAAAGGACATATACTTATACATTTTGTACTCAAGAAGCTTTTGAACAAGTTCAGCTCTAGGGTCTTCCTCTTCGCCTTCTTCATTGACTTCAGCAGGCAAAAGCATCTTACACTTAATGTCAACCAAAGTTGCTGCCATTACCAAAAACTCACTCATAACATCCATGTTCTCAGTTTCTAATGCCTTTATATACTCAAGATACTGATTGGTAATCTCAACAATAGGTATGTCATATATGTCTACTTTATTCTTTTCAATAAGATGGAGTAACAAATCGAGGGGGCCCTCGAAAGCTCCTAATTTAACTTCTAGTGCCATTATCTAGTATTCCCCTGTTTATGTGGTCACTAGATATTGTATATCATGAATATGCTATTTTCAATCCTTTTTTAAATGAATAATAATAATTTCTGCGGGATTAAATACCCTAAAGGAATGAGAATGCATACCTAAGCCAGCACTTACAAGCATTGTACAATTATCTTTCTTGTACTCTCCTACACATATTTTAGGAAAAAGCTTTAGTCTAGGCGAAATAACACCTCCTAAAAAAGGAAGTCTCATAATGCCACCATGATAATGTCCTGAAAGGACTAAATCCGCTCCGTGCTCAGCGTATGAATCAAAATATTCAGGATTATGAGCAAGCAAAATATTATATTTGTCTGTGTCAAGCTTCCCAATATTCTTGTCTAGATATCCCTTTGGCATTGGAACATTTAACTTCCTATCATATAGAAAGTAATCAATTGACAAACCCGTCACTGCTATATCATTAATGCTGTCAGTGACATTATTTAACATCGAAATGCCTAAATTATTAAGATCTTTATCAAAAGTGTCACGTATGTCTTTTAATCCATCAGACACTAATAATCTAAGTTCATGATTTCCTACGCCATAAAATACCGGCATCCTTATAGAAAGTTCTTTCAAAAAATTTAGTGCAGGTTTAGTAATAGCTGAATACTTAGCAGTAATTATATCTCCAGCTAACAGCGCTCCATCCAATTTATATTTATCAATCTCTTCAAATAATCTAGAATTATTCTTCCCATACTCTTTAGAATGAAGATCGGACACAAAAAGGAAATCGGCATCTTTGTCGATTTTAGACGTTTTATATGTATATTCTTTTACAACAAATCTGTTTGTATCATATACTGCTACATTTACCACCAGGATGATTAACAGACATACAATTACGAGAATAATATCAAGAACCATGGTTCACCTTTTCTTATCTGATGATAAGAAATAAGCCCCTGAAAAACAGGGGCTTTAAATTCTTATTAGTTATATTTGCGCTTTCTAGCTGCTTCTGATTTCTTTTTACGTTTAACGCTGGGCTTCTCGTAATGCTCACGCTTGCGGATTTCCTGCTGGATACCTGCCTTAGCGCAGCTTCTCTTGAAACGACGTAAAGCGCTGTCTAATGATTCGTTTTCTTTAACGATGATATTTGACATTTCGCACCTGACCTCCCTTCAGTCCCTTCATGTACTTGACTGATTGGGTTATTTCGTGTTTACACACACAATAGTATTATATCAAGAATTTTCATTTCGTCAACAAAAAATTTCACAAAACTATGTGCAATGCAAATATTATTTCACTTTACTATTTAAGCATATTCATAAGTGCATTTTCTGCTTCAGCTAACGCTGCATCGATACCAGCCGGATTCTTACCACCAGCCTGAGCCATGTTAGGACGGCCACCACCGCCACCGCCAACTAATCCAGCAATAGCCTTAATAAGATTACCAGCATGTGCACCCTTGGCCTGTACATCATCAGTACACTTAGCAACTAAATTAACCTTTCCATCTGATGCAGAAGCAAGTACTAAAACTGCACTTTCTAACTTAACAGATAGCTGATCAGCTAAATCTCTTAAGCCGTTCATGTCAACACCTGGAACATTAGCAGCAAGGAACTTAACTCCCTTAACTTCCTTGACATTATTCATAACATCACCAAGTGCTTCTTTAGCTGCCTTAGCTTTTAAACTTTCAATTTCAGAATTAAGAGCTTTTATTTCAGCAAGCATTGAAGTAAGTCTTTCAGCAAGGTTATTAGGCTGAGTTTTTACTAAATTAGCTGCTTCATTAAGTTCTTTTTCTACCTTCTTGTAATAGGTTATAACATTAGAACCTGTGATTGCTTCAATACGTCTAACACCAGCTGCTACACCACCTTCAGAAACAATTTTAAAATTCTGAATTTCACCTGTTGAAGCTACATGAGTACCTCCACAAAGCTCTTTAGAGAAGTCGCCCATTGATACTACGCGAACCGAATCACCATACTTTTCACCAAAAAGAGCCATAGCTCCAGTATTCTTAGCTTCTTCAATGCTCATAACATCTGTTGTAATCTTTAAGTTAGCAGCAATCTGTTCATTAACAATTGCTTCAACCTGTTCGATTTCTTCTTTTGTCATGGCTTTAGAATGTGAAAAGTCAAAACGTGTTCTTTCTGCATCCTGGTTAGAACCAGCCTGTTCAACATGCGAGCCTAAAACCTGTCGCAAAGCACTCTGTAAAAGGTGAGTAGCTGAATGATTCTTGCTTACTGCACTTCTATTAGCTTTATCAACTGAGAGTTTAGCAACATCACCAGTCTTTATGGTTCCGCTTACTACTGTACCTACATGACCAATGCGTCCACCAGCAACTTTTATTGTCTCATAAACTTCAAACTTACCAGATGCAGTTTCAATAGTACCTCTATCGCCCTTTTGTCCACCCATAGTAGCATAGAAAGGAGTTTCATTTACAATGACAGTACCATCTGTACCCTCGGTTAATGCATCTGCAATTTCTGTATCATTAGCTAATGCTAAAATCTTTTCCTCTTTAACTAAGCAGTCATAACCTACAAAAGTACTTGTAATGCTGCTATCAAGATTTTCAAACAAATCAGCTGCTACTGCCTTCTGCGAGAAGTTTGAATTTTCTCTTGCTCTTTGCTTCTGTTCTTCCATTGAAGCCTTGAATCCAGCCTCATCTACCTTTAGGCCTTCTTCTTCTGCCATTTCAATTGTAAGCTCAACAGGGAAGCCAAATGTATCATATAAATAGAATGCTGACTTACCATCAATAGTATCAACCTTTTCAGATTTCTTAGTGTCAGCAATCTTTCTAAATTCTTTCATACCGTTTTCAAGAGTAGCTTCAAAACGTACGATTTCCTTTTTAAGCTCATCTAAGATAAACTCACGATTCTTAGTAAGTAATGGATAGCTGTCTGAGTACACATCATCAATATAGATGCTTGCTACCTTTAATAAATCTTCAAGCTTTAAGTTAAGTGAACGACCATGTCTTACTGCACGACGAAGCAATCTTCTTAAAACATAACCAGGACCACCATTAGAAGGGAGTAGCTTAGCTTGATCACCAATAAGCATAACACCTGTACGCATATGGTCGGCAATAACTCTCATGGATTTAGTTGACTTTTCATCAGAGTCATACTTAACACCAGAAGTTGCTTCAATACAAGCAATTACTCCTGCGAAAAGATCTGTCTTATAAACGTCGTCAACACCATTTAAGAATGCAAGGTTACGCTCTAATCCCCAACCTGTATCAACGTTTTTCTTAGCAAGTGGAAGTAATGTACCATCCTGCTGTTTATCGTACTGCATGAAAACGTCATTACCAATTTCAGTATACTTTCCACAGTGACAACCGGGTCTACAGTTAGGTCCACAGGGTTCAACATCCTTTACATAAAACATTTCTGAGTCTGGACCACAAGGACCATATTCAAGTCCCCACCAGTTATCTTCTGCTGGAAGGAAGAATACGTTTTCAGGCTTAAAGCCAGATTCGATTCTGAATTTAGCACCCTCCTCATCACGAGGCGCATTCTCATCACCTTCAAATACAGTTGCAGCAAGATGATCCTTGTCAAACTGAAATACTTCAGTTAACAGCTCATAGCTCCACTGACATCTTTCCTTTTTAAAATAATCACCTAAGCTCCATGAGCCCATCATTTCAAAGAAAGTAAGGTGATTCTTATCACCTACTCCATCAATATCATTTGTACGTACACAGCCCTGAACATTGCAAAGTCTTGTTCCAAGTGGATGCTTCTTGCCAAGAAGATAAGGCATAATGGGCTGCATACCTGCAACGTTAAACATAGCACCTGTTGAACCATCAGATACAAGTGATACTGCTCCAACGTCAACATGTCCACGTTTTACGTAGAAATCAATCCATTCATTTCTTAATTCTTTCGAAGTAATCTTTCTCATTTAAATATTTCCCCTAATTAAAATGTAAACTTATCTTCAAAGAACTTATTAAGATCAGCAATAGCTACTCTTTCCTGTTCCATAGAATCACGGAAACGTACAGTAACCATGTTATCTGTTTCTGAATCAAAGTCATATGTTACGCAGAAAGGAGTACCGATTTCGTCCTGACGACGATATCTCTTACCGATATTTCCACGATCATCAAATTCACAGTTATATTTCTTAGAAAGCTCTGCAAATACCTTTTCAGCTCCTTCATTAAGCTTCTTAGATAAAGGAAGCACACCAATCTTAACAGGCGCAAGAGCGGGATGGAATCTAAGAACTGTTCTCATATCAGGCGCTTCTTCAGTTCCGATGTTTTCTTCATCATAAGCAGCACATAAGAATGCTAAAACAACACGGTCTGCGCCAAGTGATGGTTCTACAACATAAGGAACATACTTTTCATTAGCTTCATCATCAAAGTATGACATATCCTCACCTGATGTATTCTGATGTTGAGTCAAGTCGTAATCTGTTCTGTCAGCAATACCCCAAAGCTCGCCCCAGCCAAATGGGAACTTAAACTCAATATCTGTTGTTCCCTTAGAATAGAAGCAAAGTTCTTCAGGATCATGGTCGCGAAGTCTCATCTCATCTTCCTTGATACCAAGTGAAAGTAACCAGTCACGACAGAATGCTCTCCAGTACTGGAACCACTCAAGATCAGTGCCTGGCTTACAGAAGAATTCAAGCTCCATCTGTTCGAATTCACGTGTACGGAATGTGAAGTTACCAGGAGTAATTTCGTTACGGAATGACTTACCAATCTGTCCTATACCAAAAGGAACCTTCTTACGGGATGTTCTCTGAACATTCTTGAAGTTAACAAAAATACCCTGAGCTGTTTCAGGTCTTAAATATACTGTGTTCTTAGCATCTTCAGTTACACCCTGGAATGTCTTGAACATAAGGTTAAACTGACGAATATCTGTAAAATTGTGCTTACCACATGTAGGACAAGGAATGTTATTGTCCTCAATATAATTTTTCATCTCTTCCTGAGAGAATGCATCGATAGGCTTAGGAAGTGTAAGGCCTTTTTCTGCTACAAAGTCTTCGATAAGCTTATCAGCACGGAATCTTTCGTGGCATTCCTTACAGTCCATCAAAGGATCAGCGAAGCCGCCAAGATGTCCTGAAGCTACCCATGTCTGAGGGTTCATTAAAATCGCACAGTCAACACCCACATTGTAAGGATTTTCCTGCACGAATTTCTGCCACCACGCTCGTTTTACGTTATTTTTAAGTTCAACACCTAAGTTACCGTAATCCCAAGTATTGGCGAGTCCTCCATAGATTTCAGAACCTGGATAAACAAATCCACGTGCCTTAGCAAGAGCTACAATCTTTTCCATTGATTTTTCCATGTCTCTATCTCCTTAAAATCAAATAATTTTCTTAAACTATTACCTATATAATAAAAACAGTTTATCCGTCTAATTATATCTACTAATTCTTAGTAATTCAATCGCTTTTTGATTTTATTTTATCATTAATTCAAGTATATCAAGGCTTTTAAGCTTCTTGTCGATAAGGTGCTTGCGCTGATAGTTCACAATGTTCTCTAACTCATCTAAGTATTCTTCCTTAATCCCCACCTTGAAAAGATCCTGAATTGAAGCATTTACTATGTAATTTACAAAAGAAATTATTACAGTAGATACATTTTCTATCGATGTCACCGGAATAAGCTCGCCTTCAATAGCATAAAGCTTTAGTTCGTATATATTTCTAACAAACTTATTATCAAGCACCTCGCTCTTTAAGCCTTGTAAGCTTCTATAAAGCAGCAAAAGAACAAGTGCTTCATCGCCGTTTTCTCTTGTATAATAGTCAGCAAGTTCCATGAAATACATTCCATAATATGCTGCTTCAAGATTTTCTCTAAAATATTCAAAATAATTACTGATGTCTGCGTTTTGAACGGTATAAGAATTTTTACCAACGTATAGATCAAATTCCCCAAAACAAAAAGTATCCGTAGTACCACAAAAACGGCTTCCAGGGCGCCTTGCGCCCTTTATGAAAGCCGTTATCTTGCCACACTCTTTAGTAAGCAGCACTATTCTTCTGTCATACTCTCCCTGCGGAAATGATCCTATAACCATTCCCGTTACTTTTAAAAAGTCCTGCATAATTATCTTCCTGGCTTAAAATCGTCAGGGTTATATCCAAAATTCTTAAGTAAGTAATCTGAATCTCTCCAGTCTTTCTTAACTCTAACATATAACTGAAGATTTACCTGCTGTTCAAGCATCTTTTCTATTTCGAATCTGGCATTGGTTCCAATCTTTTTAAGCATTGAACCACCCTTACCAATTACTATACCCTTATGCGAATCTTTTTCAACTACTATCGTAGCATCAATATCAACTACTCTTTTCGAAAAGTCCATTCTTTCGATAATAACAGCAATTCCATGAGGGATTTCATCTTCAAGTGCATGAAGTGCCTTTTCCCTAATCATTTCAGCTGCAATCTGTCTAACAGGCTGATCTGTAATAGTATCTTCATCATAATAAGGCTCTCCAAAGGGAAGATACTTCATAATACACTTTATGAGTTCATCGCAGTTGGTTCCATCAGTTGCAGAAACCGGAACTATTTCATCAAAAGAAGCCACCTTAGAAATCTCATTTATTACCTCAACAAGCTTTTCTCTTGAGATTGTATCTATCTTATTGATTACAAGGATTCTGGGTGTGCGTGACCTTTTAATACCCTCAAACATTTCCTGTTCTAAAACCCCTACAGGCTTATTAGCTTCAACAATACACATAACCACATCAGCCTCGCCCATTGAGTCATTAGCAGCTAACATCATATAGTCACCTAATTTATTCTTGGCTTTATGAATACCAGGAGTATCTAAGAACACTATCTGACCTTCTTCATCTGTATAGACAGTCATAATTCTGTTTCTGGTAGTCTGAGGCTTATTAGATGTGATAGCAATTTTCTGTCCTATAAGGGTATTCATCAAAGTAGATTTTCCTACATTTGGTCTACCTATAATAGTAACAAAACCAGCCTTATAATCATTATACATTTATTTCTCCTTATTTAGCCATTGGAGGGGTTTTTCCTTCTGAGGATTTAGGAGGAATATTCTCAATAGCTTTAGCCTTTTCATTCTCGGCTTTAATCTTATTCTTTTTAACAACTGCTCTTATTACAAATACCATAGCTAAGATTATAACAGCCCATAGCAAAAGAACAGGCAACGCGCCAACAAACCAGATTGAGAAATTCTGCAAGCCTGTAACAAAGTTTTTAATACCTCTCATAAATGACTCACTAATTCTTTGTCCATATGTTTCTGGTTCAGGAGCAGTATATTCTACAACCTCGCTAATATCAACTCTGATTGTTGAATATGATACAAGACTGTCATAGGTTCTAAGTGTAGATTCAAGTGATTCAAGTCTGTATCTAACATTAGTCAGTCTCTCTTCGATAGTAAGTATATCTTCAATAGACTCAGCCTCACTAAGTAATTCTAAGAATCTATCCTGCTGGATACGAAGAGAATCTCTTTGAGCCTCAGTATCAACATAAGCCATTGTAACATCATTTACGCTAAGTGATTTATTAGTAATATTACCATGGTTTCCCGCAAACTCTACAAACTGATCTGCAAGACCGGCTGGAATTCTAATTACATAGTTTGTATATCTATAGCCCCTTCCATATCTTGTAGCGTTGTTATTCTCAAGGTTTTCTATATAACCACCTAGTCTAGTGACCTCATTTTCGATAATGGGCAAAAGCTCATCCATATTCTCAGTTTCAACACTAAGGCTGTAATTTTTTATAAGCTTTCTGCTAGTGTCAATCACATCTACCTTGCTAGTAGTATTGCCGCCAGCTGCAGCAGGCTCTTCTAAAGCTTCTTCAGAATATGAGTTATCGTAATATCCATCGCCCCAATATGCTTCAGTAGTAGCGGCAGGTGCACTATATTCATCAACAGCAGCTGCCTTATCATTATATGATGATCCACATGCAGCTAATGATAAGCAAAGAGTCAATGATGTTGCAATTAATAACAGTTTCTTTTTCATAATATTCTCCTCCGAATAATTAGTTGAATAATGCTTCGACCTTGTCAAAAAACTTGCTTTCTTTTTTAATTGCTCCTTCCGATCCTACCGTACAGTATGCACCATGCTTAGCTAAAGGTTCTAAATATACATAAAGAGCCTTGATGTCATCTGGCGTTGCAGATAAAATCTCATCTCTTTCAAGCTGAAGCATTTCATCACTTAAGCCGGCTTTGTAACGATTGTAGCACCTATAAAGTAAAACACTCGAGGAAGCTGGAGTATCGTGTCCTCCTATCGTTGTGATTATGTATCTTTCAACTGTTTCATTGTCCATACGTAAATGTCTGATATAGTCAGAAGCCTTTTTAAATGCATCAATTGTACTTTTAAGGCCTGGATCTCTATATGAAACCAGTATGCATTCGCCGCTTCTGGTAAATGAGCACATACATCCGTATGCTCCTCCCTGAAGTCTTACAGTCTTCCAAAGGTAATCATTACTAAGAATGTTTTTAAGAATTGAAAGTCTTCCGTTATACTTAAGATTGCTATCAAGGTAAGAGCATCCCATTCCAACATATTGAACCTGCGAAGACATTGTAAAGGCCTCGTTTTTTACTGTGGGAGCGCTTCTTTTCGCTTTCTTTAAGGAATTAATATTAGGAAGCTTACTTACAAACTTTTCAACTTCTTTTGTTACAATTTCCCTTTTATCATTATCACAACCTATAAGTACTTCGAGATTGTCCTTTACAAACACTAGGCTTATAACTTCCTTAATGTCCTTTATCAAATCATCGAAACGTTCATCGAACTCTTTAGATAAAGTTTCAAGATACTTGAAATTATCAATTCCTGAAAGTTTCTCAAGTTCATTAAGGCATGGATTTAAGTAGCTTCCAATTCTAAAAATTGCAACTGAATGCCCAGATTCTTCATAATGTCCCTTTAATCGTATAAGGGTCTGCTCAATGCATTCTTTGATACGCTTTTTATCATCGAATCTTGTATTAAACAAGATTTCATTGGTAAGCTCCATCAACGCTTCGACGTTTTTGTAAAGTGCTTTTGTCCGAATTTCAAAAGAAATATCGTACTCACCTTCATTAACAACCGATCTTGACTCATTAAAGCTCATGGACATTCCGCCAGATTTAATGTTTATCTCATTTGGAATTTCTCCATAAGTATAATTTTTAGTATCTAGTGAACCAAGAAGCACTCTCAAAATACTTACTACATACAATAATCTCTCAGGAAGATGATTTATCGCAAAGAAAAGAGAAAAATATGCAATTCCGTTTGTAGGAAGATCAGCATATATTTCATTATAGCCTTCCTTCTTTATAACTTCATATGGAGTCCGCTTCTTAACCCTTTCTATATCAGAAAGAGTAAGTGTAGGAATAGTTTTGAGTGCAGCTTTTGTATCAGGAGCAGCCTGATATTTTTTAAGCTTCTTAGTTTTACTTATAATATCTTTTATCTCTTTTTTAGATAAAGTAGCTTTGTACTCGTTTAAACGTTTTTTAAGCGCATCTTCTTTTTCTTTATCAAGACCTCTTTTAGGCTTCATCACTAATATGGTCTTGTGAGGATTGTCTAAAATGCGCTCTTTTAATATTGTTTCAAACAAGCCATTATTGATACCAGCTCTAAGCTCGTCATATATCTTGTCCTGCTTTAATCCTGAAAAAATGTCATTATCGGTATAAGTCCATTCATCGAGAGTAACCATTGCATAAGCAATTCCCTTAGGAAAAGATCCAAAGTCAGCCTCCCTATATGCAAATTCCTGAGATGTGATAGCAGCTTCTAAAGTTTTCTTATCAAATCCATCTCTAACAATTTCTCGGATAGTGTCTTCCACTATCGCAACAAACCTTTCAGCATTTTCTAACTTACATCCCTCTCCTACAATAGAAAAGGTCTTCTGACATGTATCAGTAAAGAACTCTGAATAAACGTTTTTACATACATCAGCATCATATAAAGCCTTTTCAAGCTTTGATCCTGATACAGAACACAAAGCATAATTGATTGCTTCAATAGCTTCATTAATCAAGCTTTCGGTATAATCAGAACATACCACATTGTATGTAAGATAGGTTTCTTCTTCTAAAGACTCTGAGCTTGAAATAGAATATTCTTTTTCTATTCTTAATGGCTTTTCAAACGGAGCTTGAAATTCAATATCTGCATCGTTATCAACATGTTCAAATTTAGATAAATATTCTCTATCAATATACTCTAGCTTTTCTTCAAAATCTAAATCGCCATAAAGGAAAATTCGGGCATTGGAAGGATTATATAAAGAAGCATGTAGCTCAAGAAATCTTTCATATGATAGATTTGGAATGCATTCTGGATCCCCACCCGTTTCTACGCCATACTGAGTATCTGGAAATAATGAGAAATTGACATATGACATTAATGCAGAATCTGCTGACGAATAAACACCCTTCATCTCGTTATAGACAACGCCATTAATGGTAATATCATCATGCTCGTTATTTAGCTCATAATGCCAGCCTTCCTGCATGAAAATTTTCTCTTCTTCATTGACTATAGGGAAAAAAACAGCATCAAGGTAAACGTCTAATATATTCTGATAGTCTTTATCGTTAGTCGTCGAAAAAGGATAAATGGTTCTATCAGGAAAAGTAAAGGCATTCATAAATGTATTTAATGAGCCTTTACCTACTTCAGCCATCGCATCCTTTACTGGGAATTTTCTAGATCCACACAAACAAGAGTGCTCCAATATATGAGGCACTCCTAGTGAATCTTTTTGTGGTGTATTGAAGCTAATGGCAAACGATTTATTATTGTCATCATTAGCAATAATCGCAATTCTTGCACCTGTCTTATCATGCTTTAAAACATATCCAACAGATTTTATATCCTTTAATTCCTCTTTATATTCCAAAGAATAATTTTTACATCCGCTAAACTCTCTCATTACTCTTCTTCCTGTCCATCCTTAGGAATTTCAATTTCTTCAATGGAGTTAGCGGTAAGTTTAAGCGCCTTTAATATCTGTGCTTTTGAAATACCACTTTCGTTAGATAATTCATCAACAGACACCTTGCGCCCTAAAGTTTCGGAAAGTTCTTTAGCTTCCTTGGCAACCTTATTAACCTTCTCAAGGAGCTTTTCCTCGGCTCCATTCTCATCCATAGCCTCAGCAATAATATCCTGCATGGCATTCATAACCTGA
Source organism: Lachnospiraceae bacterium (assembly GCA_045639565.1). GTDB lineage: Bacteria > Bacillota > Clostridia > Lachnospirales > Lachnospiraceae > UBA1258. The sequence continues at coordinate 244,026 of JAZUDH010000094.1, read as the reverse complement.
CTAGCAAGAAAACCATCTACTTCTGAAGGCTTTTCTAAACTTCCAAGCATCGAAACCGCACTTACAAGCGCGACATTTCCCTCTCCGATAAGATCTTCAAGCAAAACGCCCTGCCCAGCATATAGCTTAGCTATTTCCACAACATTTAATAGATAATCAGAAAGCACAATCATCTGAGCGTCTTCATCACCTGCCATGGCAGACAATCTAAATGCATCTCTTTCACCAGGAGTAAGTTTAGGTTGAGAATTAAGATCATCTAGGTAAAACTCTAAATAATTCTTCTCGTCCTCACTAATCGCATCCATAAATGGAATCTTTTCATTAAGGCCTATCTTTTTTTCTTTTAAAAATTCCTTTATTACATCATATTTAGCGTTGTCAGTCTTTACCTCTGGGAAAATGTCGAAAAGCTGATCTTCAAAAATAACGTTTTCCTGGTCTTTTGCTAACTCAACTAATTCATTTATTCTTTTAGCAAATTCTTGCTGTTCGTTCATTAAAAAGCTCCTTACTCAATGTGTTTATGTGTAAATAAGTGATCTGCACAATATTCATAATTACCATTACATTTTGAGCAGAATCTAAATTCAAGCTCAGGAGAATCAAGCTCAGTACGACCGCATATAGCACACTTATGCTTAGAAATTCCGTATGTAAAGGACTCGTTTCGTCCCTTTTCAACTTCTGCTCTAAATTCATGGCGTCTCTTGGCATCTTTAAATCTGGCCTTTGGTGAGCCTTTAAGCTTTCTACGCTGAAGAAGGAAAAATACTATAAAGTTTAGTACTGAAAATAGTACAACAGTGGTTTTTGCCCAGCCGCCGGTAATGCAATCGAATATTAATAATCCTGCATAGAAAAATCCTAAATATTTAATCTTAACAGGAATAAAGAACATAAGCAGTACCACTGCATCTGGGAATGTAGCAGCATAGGCAAGCATTATGGAAGTACATATATAATACGTAGATACATATCCTAAGCTGAATACTCTCATTACATACTCAAGACCTAACTCAGTAACCAGACTAGTAGGGATAAATCTAAAGAAAAGATATACAACTATTGTCCCAATTACCGTAAATAGCATTCCTGAAAAAATGTAAACGTTAAATGTCCAGGTTCCCCATACTCTATCTAAACTCTTACTAATAGAGTAATAAAAGAACAGCATAAGAAGAACCCAGATATCAAAATCATAAGGTGGAATTAATATCCAGGTAAAAAATCTCCAAATCTGTGCTTTATGAAAAATTGCATATGGATCTAAAGATAAGTAATTTATAATCACCCCAGAACGGTCAGCTAATCTTAACGCATAACCAATTGCATAGCAGATAATTAATGCTAATGGAAGATTTTTAATAGCATACTTGCCGTATTTTCTTTCTAACTTACTCATTATACTCCTCCAAAAAATCTTAAATAATTTTATCATTCGTACACTTAATTGTAAACAAACCCTTGTCCCATTACAAATTAAGTATTTCGAAATTTTATTAACATTCCTAAAAATCCCCATGTTTCATAGAAAATTATACAATTTTAAGGATTTGACAAATTGAATTTTACTTTTTAATAGAATATAATTTTAAAGATTATGTGTAATTAAAAAAGGATTAGGAAACTACTTTCTATTTTGAGTTGGAGTTTATATGAGAGAATTTTACAAACTTGGTATTGATATTGGTTCTACAACAGTAAAAATAGCTGTTTTAGACAAATCAGATAATATAGTATTTAGTGACTACGAAAGACACTTTGCTAACATTCAAGAAACTTTATATTCCTTATTAAAGAAAGCTTATGAGGTAACAGGCAATATTGATGTTCATCCCATGATTACTGGCTCAGGTGGGCTTACGCTTTCTAACCATCTTAATATTCCCTTCATTCAGGAAGTAATTGCTGTTTCTAGTGCATTGACAGAAAAGACTACAGGATGTGATGTTGCTATCGAGCTTGGCGGCGAGGATGCTAAGATTATTTACTTTGAAGGTGGCAACGTTGAACAGCGTATGAATGGAATCTGTGCAGGCGGTACCGGTTCATTTATCGATCAGATGGCTAGCCTTTTGCAAACCGATGCATCAGGACTTAATGAATATGCTAAATCATATCATTCCTTATATACTATTGCTGCCAGATGCGGTGTATTCGCAAAAAGTGATATTCAGCCCCTCATTAATGACGGAGCAACCAGAGAAGATCTTGCAGCATCTATTTTCCAGGCGGTTGTAAATCAGACAATTTCAGGTCTTGCCTGCGGAAAGCCTATTCGTGGTCGTATCGCATTCTTAGGTGGCCCTCTTCACTTTTTGTCTGAATTAAAGGAAGCCTTCATTAGAACATTAAAGCTTGATGATGAACATATTGTAAATACTGATTTATCTCACTTATTTGCCGCTATGGGCTCAGCACTTAATGCAAAAGAAAGCGTTTCTTTTGCCATGAAGGACTTAGTAGACAGACTTTCCCATGACATCAAAATGGATTTCGAAGTTGCCCGTATGGAGCCCTTGTTTAATTCTGAATCTGAATACGATGAATTCAACGAAAGACATAAAAAGGCAGTCGTAAAAAAGGGTGATATTACAACCTATCATGGTAAATGCTTCTTAGGTATTGATGCAGGCTCAACAACTACTAAGCTAGCCATTGTTGCTGAAGATGGAACATTACTCCATTCATTTTATTCAAGCAATAATGGAAGTCCATTGGCAACAGCTATAGGAGCGTTAAAGGATGTTTATAAGCTATTACCCTCCGATGCTAAGATTGTAAGATCATGTTCCACAGGTTATGGTGAATTACTTATGAAATCAGCTTTTCGTCTAGATGACGGTGAAGTTGAAACCGTAGCTCACTACTATGCTGCTGCATTTTTCGAGCCTGATGTTGACTGCATTCTTGACATCGGTGGTCAGGATATGAAATGCATAAAAATAAAGAACCAGACTGTTGATTCGGTGCTTCTTAACGAAGCTTGTTCTTCTGGCTGTGGCTCATTTATAGAAACATTTGCAAAATCACTTAATTACGAAGTAAAAGATTTTGCTAAATGTGCTCTTTATGCTAAAAATCCTATTGATTTAGGTACACGATGTACTGTGTTTATGAACTCTAAGGTTAAGCAGGCCCAGAAAGAAGGAGCTTCAGTTGAAGATATTTCTGCAGGTCTTGCATACTCAGTTATAAAAAATGCCCTATTCAAGGTTATCAAGGTATCTGATGCATCATCTCTTGGAAAAAAGATTGTTGTTCAGGGTGGTACCTTCTATAACGATGCGGTATTAAGAAGCTTCGAAAAGGTTGCTTCATGTGAAGCCGTAAGACCTGATATTGCCGGTATAATGGGCGCTTTTGGTGCAGCATTAATTGCAAAGGATAAATACGAGGAAGGTTATGAAACTAACCTTATTAATCTTGAAGAGCTAGGTGCATTTACATATGAAACAAAAATGGCTAAATGCGGCGGCTGTACTAACAATTGTCGTCTTACAATTAATAAATTCAATGATGGCAGGCAATATATATCCGGCAATCGTTGTGAAAAGGGCTTAGGAAAAGAAAAGAACAAGGAAAATGTTCCTAATCTTTATGAGTACAAATTACAAAGATATTTTGATTACGAATCTCTTCCTAAAGAAAAAGCACCACGTGGAACAGTTGGTATTCCAAGAGTATTAAACATTTATGAAAACTATCCATTCTGGCATACATTCTTTACAGAATTAGGGTTCTCTGTTTTAGTATCACCAACTTCATCTCACAAGATGTATCAGCTAGGTATTGAGTCAATTCCAAGCGAGTCGGAATGTTATCCAGCAAAGCTTGCGCATGGGCATATAGAATGGCTCATAAATGAGAAGCCAGACTTTATCTTCTATCCTGCTGTATTTTATGAAAGAAAAGAATTTGCTAATGCTGGCAACCATTATAACTGCCCTATTGTTACCTCTTATTCTGAGAACATAAAGAACAATGTTGAAGCAATTAGTAATGGTGATGTTGTATTCAAAAATCCTTTCCTTTCTTTTGAAAGTGAAAAAACACTTAATGCTGCACTTATAAAAGAATTTGCAGGCATTGACAAAAGTGAAATAAAACAGGCAGTTCATAAGGCATTTCTTGAGTTAGAAAGAGCAAGAAATGATATGAAGAAAAAAGGCGAGGAAGTAATAAAAGAACTTGAAAAGACAGGAAAAAAGGGTATCGTCCTTGCCGGCAGACCATATCATATAGATCCAGAAATCAATCATGGTATTCCTGAGCTTATTAACTCATATGGAATTGCAGTATTAACTGAAGATAGTGTATCTCATTTAGCTGAGCCAGAGCGTCCTCTTATTGTTTCGGATCAGTGGATGTATCATTCAAGACTTTATGCTGCAGCAAGCTATGTAAAGACAAAAAATAACCTTGAACTAATACAGTTAAATTCGTTTGGATGCGGTGTTGATGCTGTAACTACAGATCAGGTAAATGATATTCTATCAGGCTCTGGAAAGATTTATACATGCTTAAAGATAGATGAGGTTAACAATTTAGGATCGGCCAAAATTCGTATAAGATCATTACTTTCTGCTATTGAAGTAAGAGATCGTAGAAATTATAAAAGGACACTAAATTCAAGTGCCTACAACCGTGTAATTTTCGATGAAGATATGCGTAAAAATTATACGATTCTAGCTCCTCAGATGTCGCCTATACATTTTAGTATGCTTGAAACTGCTTTCAATAATGCTGGATACAATTTTGTAATTCCCGAGGTAGAAACAAAAGAAGCTATAGATTTAGGACTTAAATATGTAAATAATGACGCCTGCTATCCTTCATTACTTATCACAGGACAGTTAATGGCAGCTTTGCTTTCAGGAAAATATGATGTAAACAAAACTGCATTAATGATTACTCAGACTGGTGGCGGTTGTCGTGCTACAAATTATATTGCTTTTATAAGGCGTGCACTAAAAAAGGCCGGTCTTGAGCAGGTTCCCGTTGTATCGCTTAACCTTTCAGGCTTCGAGCCTAATCCAGGATTTAAGCTAGATTTCCATTTAGCAATCCGTGGAGTAATGGCGGTTTACTTTGGAGACTTATTTATGCGAGTAGTATATGCTACAAGGCCATATGAAGCAGTACCTGGTGCTACAGATAAGCTTCACAAGGAATGGGAAGCTAGATGTAATGAGTTTTTATCTTCAAAGGTTGTTTCTATCTCTAAATACCGACGTATGTGTCGCGATATTGTAAGAGATTTTGATAAGATAGAAAGATTAAACGTTGTAAAGCCTAAGGTAGGTGTTGTGGGTGAAATCTTAGTAAAATTCTCTCCTACTGCTAATAATCACGTAGTTGAATTACTAGAGCAAGAAGGTGCCGAAGCAGTTGTACCTGACTTAATTGATTTCCTGCTTTATTGTTTTAAAAACCAGGAATTCAAAGCTGACCATCTAGGTCGTAGCAAGTCATTCGCCCTCAAAGCAAGACTCGGAATTAAACTTATCGAGTGGTTCAGAGGTTCTACATATAAAGCTTGCAAAAATAGTAAGCATTTTGATCCTCCTGCTAAAATAGACAATCTTGCTGATTATGCTAAAGACATAGTTTCTATTGGCAATCAGACTGGTGAAGGATGGTTTTTGACAGGCGAAATGCTAGAACTTATTCATAGCGGTACAAAGAATATTATTTGTACTCAGCCATTTGGATGTCTTCCTAACCACGTAGTAGGAAAAGGCGTTATTAAACAGCTCAGACATCACTACCCTGATTCTAATATCGTTGCTATTGATTTTGATCCAGGTGCCAGTGAAGTTAACCAGTTGAATAGAATTAAGTTGATGTTATCAACTGCACATAAGAGGGTGAATGGGGAAATCTCTTAATATGTAAAATATTTTTGACTTTTTAACTTCCGTTAATTCCTTGTTAACAATTAAAAAGTATATTTTATACATACCCCATAACCCCAATGTACCATTCTCAATAACGAGAGCGCCGTTGCTTGTCAACGACGCTCTCGTTCGTTATTAACATAAATAAAAAAGCTTTGTACCTATTTTACATGACCTAGCCTGCTAAGCTAAAATTCGTGAAAAATAATGGTACAAGGCTTTTTCATTTCTTAATTACTTGAATTTAACTCTTCTAATACTTTATTAACCTTATCTCCTACTACATCAAAGTATAGTTCTTTGAAGGCTTCATCAATATCCTTATTTTCAGCAATTACTGCTTTAATAACAGTATCTTTTGCCTTATTAATTGCATCAGAGTTCTCTGTAAGGCTTTCACTAGATGCACCGACAGGCGCGTCAACACAAACAGATACAAAATACTGATTTGCACTTTTTACAAGTTCAGAAGCCGCTTCATAGCCATTTGATAATGGTGCGATAACAAGCGCGTTGTCAATCATATTCTTTTTCCAAATAGTATTAGGCGAATTCGGAGTAGGTCGTAGATGAAACATACCCTCTTCATAATTATATTCTGTTATCTTTTCATTTTCTTTACCGGCATTGCTTACTGTCTGGAAGGACTCAGCTTTTACAGACCAGTGAACGTCCTCAGCTCCATATGTCCATAGCATCTGAACCTTGTCGCCATCTAGCATAGTGTCAATGAAAACGTCATAGATTTTCCTTTCTCTTTCATCATTCCCATCTCCATCATCTATAATAACAAACACTGGGGCTTCTCTATTTATATAACCGCCAAAGGTGTCAGTTATTTCTTTAATAGGATTAAGAATAAGTAGTTCAGTGTCTATATTATTCTTTAAAAGATTTTCTGTTATAGTCTGCGTCCAGGTTCCCGCCCAATATGTAAATACTCCGCTTGAACCAGTCTGATCCTTGTCCCAGAATCTTTCTCTTGCTACTTTTGTTGATGCGCTGACTGTATCTGGATCAATTAATCCTTCTTCATAGGCTCGCTTAATTCTAAGAATAGCTTCTTTTGTATTATCTTTTGCAAAGCCATCATACCATACGCCGTTTTCGTCCTGTATAAAGGCCGGAAATGCACCCTGCCAAAATTCTGGCATATATTGCATATATGGTGCATCATTTACACTTGCAAATCCTGCAGCTATAACACCATAAGTATTTCCTGGTATTCCATCGCCATCGGGATCACCCTCTTTAAAAGCGCGTAACATATTATAATAATCATCAAAGGTTTTGATATCTTCAATTGATAAACCTACAGAATCAAGCCATGATTTTTTTATGTATGTTAAACATCCGTTACCATAGTAAGGAGAAAAACCATACATCTTTCCATCGGAAGTTCTGGACTTATCATTGATATTAATCTCAACTCGTGATTTCATCATAGAATTATCAAAAGCATCTGACATATCCCACAGCAAGCCGGTTGTCTGATATTGCTTATACATATCAGCACTCATAATCATTACATCAGGAACATCCCCTGCAATAATTCGACGACTAACTGCTTCCTTGTAGCCTGTATGTTCAAACTGTAATACATTTATATGCACCGGATAGCCTACCTTGTCACTCACTGCTTTATCCCACTGTTCAACAAATGAATCTAATCCATTATCTGCATCTGCAGCAAAAGTACCATCCACGATAAAATTAATTTCAAATACACCATTATCTATAGATTCCAAAGCAGTGTTTTTTGTATCTACATATGATACTTCTCCACACGAAGCCAGCGAAAGCGCTACCATTGAAGCAATGATGGCTAAACAAATCTTTTTAAGCATAATCAATCTCCATTTCAACTAAAGAAGTTAGTATACAAACACAATCATTTTAAGCCACGGGTATAAATAAACTACAATAACCCAAATTTATACTCCCTATATTATAAAAAACTTGTTACTAATCTATTAATCATCTCGTTTATTATGATAGAATCAATATGGTATTGTTAAACACATATGGGGACATTTCATGAAAGCAAAGCGACTTATTTCTATTCTTTTATCTGTTTTTTTGTTGATTTCACTCTTAGGATGTGGTCATAAAACCTCAGATTCTCTTATTTTTGAATTAGATTACAATAGTGCTGATGATAAGGTAACAGATTTCTACTACAATGAAAATTCAGATTGGCTATATGAACACCAATTGGCTGATTATGATATTGAAGTAGCTAATATCGATATTAACGATGCAATTATGTTTTATTCTCTTAGTTCTAAATTTACTGAAGATGAATTAGGATCTATGCCTGAAAATGAACCACTAAATAAAATCTACAGGTATTATCGTTTATTATCAGATAGCTCTCGGTCTTCGACTTTTTATTTTGTCGAATCCCTTATTGACAATATACTATCCGCAAGTGATGTTGACAGTTTTTTAGAGCTTATGAAAGATGATACTATTTCTTTATTTAATCCATTTCTTGATGTATCCTACACACTTTCTAATGGAAAGTACATTCCATTCATAACTTACGATCCTTTATATAGCCTTGATGGAATGGTATCCGCTGAACATTACAATATCATGAGTGAATACTATCAAAAAATTTTGGAAAAATATAATTACGAACCAAATGTCGCCGGAGAAATCGTTCTAAATGCAATAATCCTTGATCAGTCTATAAGGAGCAACCTTTTAGGAAGGCAACACCTGGCGGAATATTCCTACGACTACATAGAAGACTTAGATATGAAATTCAATATAATAGATAACTTAAAGGAAACCGGCTTCATAGTTAACACACCGCAAAGTACCAAAGAAATCGCATTTTGCTGTCCCAAAGGATACATAAGATGGATCAACAATACACTAAACTCAGATAACCTGTATGCATTCAAGAGTTATTTTATTCTAAAGTTACTCGAATACACCATAGACTATAGCACTCCTGATATTTTTGACGACTATCGAAGCATTCTAAATGAAATGGGTGGAGCTTCTACCATTGATGAAATGTCATCAGATATCTTTGCTTTTAATGGATTATTCGCTGATAATCTAGACATATTAGAAAAATATTATGCTGATAATTTTCTCGAAGAGTACAAGATATCAGATAGTCGTATTATGACCGAGGAAATACGAAAGGAATATGTCGCACTGGTAAATGATATCCCCTGGCTTAACAAAAAGCAGAAAAAGCATCTTGTTGATAAATTAGAGGATGTAAAAATACACATAGGCTATCATGATGATATCAATGACTTAGCAGACTTTGAAGTAAAAGATAATATCATTAGTACTGCCATTTCTTTAAAGAAAAGTAACCGTTCTTTCATGCAAAAGAAAATACGTGAGGGAAAAAACATATGCAATAACAGAAGCTTCTTTCAGACTAACGCTTTTTATTCTCCGTATACAAATGAAATTTTCCTAATGGATGGCTACTTTACCAGCCCATCATATACATATGATAGTTCATACGAAGAACGATTAGCGCTTATAGGAAGTATAATCGCTCATGAATTTGGTCATTGTATGGATATTTCTAATATTTCATATGACAAAAACAATAATTATACTGGCTTATTTGAGAAAAACGATGAAGAATATATAAATTTTTGTGAAACGATATTGAACTTCTACTCTAATACAATTACATCATTAGGAAATCAAATGGATGGATACAAAGAAAGCGGAGAAATAATATCTGATTACTTGGCAATGGCTGTTCTCATAAGACTCTTAGACAAAAAGACTAATGCCGATTATAAAACATTTTTTAGCACTTATGCTAAAATGCGTGCTGAGAAGCTTCGCCCCGAATACGAAAAGCTATTAATTACTTATGATGTACATCCACCCTGCAAAGAACGAGTTAATTTAACACTTTTTCAATTTGACAGATTTTATCAGACGTATGGAGTATCAACCTATTGTCCTTATTATATAGCTAAAGAAGATAGAATAAGACTTTATTAATATCTTAGAAAGTTAAATACCAGCTAATAAGAATGCCACTTTGACATATTACCTATTCGTGCATCCGATTATAGGTTTTTATATCAAAGTGGCAATTTAAGTCTATTTTTCTACTTTGCCTCCAGCAAAGCCATTATAGTTTCTAAGTATTGATGCATCATTTGTTCCCTTCATACGAAGAGTAACCGCCCCATCTGGTCTGAATCCAAATTCAACCGATAATGGTGCAAGTTCTATGTCACATATTTCAACCTTAAGCAAAAACTGATTTCTAGACACCCATGCCCCCGATGCAATTGCTTTTTGTTTACTGTTAGGGAATGTAAAATCGGCCCATCCATTAAATTCATACGGAAACATTCTCTTAGCATTTTCAGTGAATAAAAATATCTTTTTATGTGAAAAGTCAAATAAGGCTTTTGTAATTCCCATAGGATTTTCTTCAAACACTGCAGTTTTATCCTGTAGTGTCATATGATAAAGGCTTTCTTCCTTTCCCCTTACAGTACCAAAAACATAAGGTTCTTTTTCAATTATCTGAGGTTGCCATCTCTTAACAGCCGCCCATTCGTATATAGTATCGTAAAATGCATCGTATAGAGCCTGTAATCCAGATGCAATATTCTGAGTATCTGCTATACACGAGAATACCAGTCCAAATTCAGGGATTATAATAACAAGCTGGCCACCTGTTCCATACATGCAGTATCCTTCATTTCTACAGCGCCAGAACATAAAGCCATAGCCATTTCCATCATCAAGGGACCCGCAAGGGTCTGTATGCATCTGCTTTTTAGTAGCCTCTTGTATATATTCAGAAGATATATATTCCTGATCTTCTATCTTGCCTTCATTCAACAGAAAACAACCCACTTTGGTAATGTCTCTTAGCGTACACATAAGTCCTGTTCCACCAAGTGAAATCCCTTTGGGGTCTTTCATTATGTACGCATCTTTAGAAAAATCAATCTTATCTAAAAAGCTTTCTCTTAAGTACTCAAGCATATCCTTATGAGTCAGCTTCTCAACCAACGCAGCTAATACATGGGCTGATGATGTATCATCACAGAATACTGTTCCTGATATATGATCCGGTCTCTTTTTAAAGAAAGTTCTTACATAATCTTTTGATGAAAGTTTATATGTAGTCTCTGAATGGCAGGTAGCCATAGAAAGCATTGATCTGATTGTAAGCTCTTTAACCCATGGATGTGTCTTTTCATTTACATACTTAGGAAAGTAATCACATATTTTATCATCCAGCTTGACCAGTCCATCGTCGATAAGCTTTCCTACTGCCAACGAAGTAAAGCTTTTTGTAATAGTATACATACGATGAAGCTTATTTTCATGATATGGATAGTAATACTTTTCAAACATTACAGTACCGTTTTTTACTACCATAAAACCATGAAGGTTAACTCGTTTTTCTAATGCAACACTTTCAAATGCTTCAAACGGATTAATGGGACGCATACTCACACTCACTTTCTAAAAACAAAAAAGACTTGTCTAAATTCATATAAAGACAAGTCTAATTGTAATACATGCGTATTATTCGTTAGTTATATTTTCTTGAAAATGCATTTCTCTCAAGCCTTCAATTTCATCACATATCTTCTGAAGACTACAAGCCTTACAGTCCATAGGAACATTTTTTAAAATGTGATCGATTGTTGATGTAATATCATCTGCATCATAACCAATTGTTTTAAGCGCTTCATAATCAAATTTAGGATCAGTAATATATACAATCTGCACTGCTCTTACGTTAGGCTGTTGTTTAAATGCATTAATAAGCATCGTACCAGTTTTGGCAAAAGAAAGGCCTTTCTCAAGAGCTTCTTTACTAATTCTAACGCTTTCACGCTGCTTGGTTGAGGACACTCGTATCATAAATCCTTCCGGATAGAAATGATACTTAGTATACTCAAGGTTACGGATTGCTTTATAGAGAATATTTCCTTCTCCTATTGCTTCATCATCCACCTTAACAATAGCGACTCTTGCATAGGGAGTATCTTTTGTAAGCTTCGATAAATCCTCACCAATTAAAATAACTTTATCCTCTGTGACAAATTCATCACCGCCTGTAACCAGTGTAATACCTACACCAGGCAGTCTTTCAGCACCTAATTCATAAGCCATATCACTTCTTAGTATCATGCTTCTGTCAGATACCTCTGCCCAGTCATCATCAAGAGAAAGCTCTCTCTTAATGTCATCGGCCACCAGGCGATTGAATCTGTCTATCAGTTCATCGTATAGCTTCATAATTATAAATGCTTATCCCTCTTAACTTTGTCATAGTGCTTTTCAAATAATGGGAATAAAGCTCCAGTCAACTTCATATCGAGGTTAAAAATGTATACTATGAAAGTAAGTACGAATAATGCTACAAATACAATAGCAATAATAAGTAGTACATGTAAAAACGTAGTCATTCTTTATCTCCTTTTAAACTGCCATTCCCTTTTGACGAGCATATTCAGCAGCACCAAGTGCGCCCATAAGCTGAGGGTCTATGGGAAGATCAATAACCTTAAGGTTTAATACTTTTTCAATAGCATCCTTAAGCCCTGCATTCTTAGCACAACCACCTGTTAATGTAATTCTATCAACAGCTCCTGATTTTTTGCTCATTACAAAACATCTTTTTGCAACCGAAAGCTCAATACCTGCTGCAATTTCATCCATAGCCTTTCCTTCACCTACAAGCGAAATAACTTCAGACTCAGCAAATACTGTACACTGAGAAGTAATTGGAATAACATTTTTAGCCTTGAGTGAAAGCTTCGAAAACTCTGCCAAATCCATTTCAAATGCTTTTGCCATTGCTTCAAAGAAGCGTCCTGTACCAGCAGCACACTTATCGTTCATGGCAAAATTTAATACGGTTCCGTCAGTATCAATTGCAATACCCTTAACATCCTGTCCACCAATATCAATGATTGATTTTACTGTAGGGTCAGCTACATGAACACCCATAGCATGACAACTTATTTCTGATACATTTTCATCAGCAAACGGAACCTTGTTACGTCCATAACCTGTTCCTACTAAATAAGTAAGATCTTCAGGCTTTTTTAAATCGGGAACCATAGCCACAGCCTGTTCTAAGGCTTCCTGGCAGCTTACTACAGCATTAATACGGCTCTTTAATGTAATATCAGCAACCATCTTGCCTGTTTCATCTATAATTACACACTTTGTATAAGTAGATCCGGAATCACATCCACCAAAATATTTCATCTCAAAAATCCTCCAATTTACCAAGAATGCTCATCATTGATTACTTCTAGAGTAGGATCAAGTGGCTCTTCTCTCATTACTGTTCTCATGTAACGGTTTACCTGATCTCTGATTTCCTGACGAGAAATAACACGAGGATCAAATAAGTCATGAGATACCCACATAAGCTTAATTCCTTTTTCGCGGGCTTTTTCTTCAAACTGTCCATGCATACCATCAAGGGCTTTACAAGACATATGCTCCCATAGAATTACTAGATCAGCATTGAACTCTTCCACGAACTCCCAAAGCTCATCAAGCAAAACCTTGTAACCACCGTGGGTACGGTTACGCATAATCATGTTCTCATTAAGCCATGCCATATCATACATAGCCTGCTCTCTTCCCTCAGGGGTATTTTCTTCGCATAAAACCCTTGTAGAAACCATTGAGAGCATATCAGTAAGAGGAACAATTCCCCAACAGTTTTGTAACCAGATTAAGAAATCAAAATAGAAGTGAGACTGAACACCCCATACTATTGCTCTATGCTTGTATTCCTTAACAGCCATCATTTTTTCTTTGTATGCTTTTTCAGCTAGAGCTGTAATCTTTCTATCAGCATCAACAAAGGCGGGAACCTTACCACAAATAGCCATGTAATTAGTTTCTGTATAAAGAGCAAGGTTAGATCCAAATACCTGAGGATAGTCAGTTTTGTTCATATCTAACCAATCCATACGATGTCTGGTTGATTCATTGACACGCTTAGCACATTCAAAATAATAGTCCCAATCCCACTTATGTCCTGTATGCTCTTCGATAAACTTAATACAGTTACGAATTTCATTAGCAGCGTATTCTTGAACATCATCCTCACGGTGACGAAGTGGCGCAGCTAACTGAAAGCAAGGCACTCCTTCTTCAAGCTCAAGTCTCTTAGAAATTATTCCATTTCCGAGTAATGAACCATCACACGTAGTATTACACTGAACCGCGCAAGCACCTAAAACAGGAAAATCATCATCAATTGATACGCCAGCCTCAGCCTCAGGCATGGGACATACATCTCCTGGCATACCATATTCTTGTGCAACGTCAATATAATGACATGCGGCATACTGATTTAATAATACCGATACATAAACAGCAGGAGTTTCACGACTTAAGCACTTAAGATTAGGAAATCCCATCATAAATGCTGTCATTTCGTTTTCATCAACTAATACAACCTTATCCGAAAACTTCTTGTTGTTACCAATACGTCTATCGCCCTTAAATAGTGAATCAAGTAGCTTAGCTACGTCTTCAATAATCAAATCCTGTTCGATATGACACATACGAAGATATGGTCCTCTTAGACCCTGTGTATGTCGATCAACCATCATAGGAACAGCTAAATAATTAGCCATCCATCTATATCTAAAAAACGCTCTAATATTGCGAGGCTTTATAATGAATTTAGCCAGGATACCCATGATTTTTAGCCATCTAGAATAATCATAAAATGTATCCCTAAAACCTCTCCACTCACGACGCTTACGAACGCGTCCATCAGTATAGAAATTGCCTAAAGGTTCGCTTCCAACTGCTTTTCCCATTATTTGTTACCTCCCTGGATTTTTTTAATTTCAACACTTTCCACGAAGGCCTGTACTCGTGTACGTAACTGTCCTGAATTACCTATAGCGTAAGGACGGTCAACAGAAAGCACTGGATATCCCATTTCATCACGTAGAACAACTGTACCTACTGTTCTTTCGTATGCCCATGGATCACAGAACTTAAGCTGTTCATAAATAATGCCATCCGCATGATATTCTTTCGCAAGCTCATCAATGTACTTGCGACGTCCCTGAATCTTGTCCTGATTCATGTATCTTGCACACTGTCCACGGTTCATGTAAGCACGACATACACCCGTAAGTGCATCTTCGTCATCACTTAGTATGATTTCATCTCTGCCTGGAAATGAACCAAAGCAGAATCTGTCAGCACATACGTAAGCTCCACATTCCTCGATAAGTCTTACAACATCTACATCATCAACTTCAGATCCTACAAGTACAACCCTTGCTCTGTATTTTTTCTTAGTATCCGGCTCACGGGTTTTCAATTCCTCTAAGGTTTCTGTGAGCTTGTCGATAAGCAAATGCTTAGGACACACATATGTAACCATAGTAATAATATGGTATTCATATCCTGTAATACGTGGATTTTCTTCTTTTCTAAATTCACCTATTTCACGGATAAGTCTGCACACCTTATTGTGCTCTTCAACAGCTTTTCTAATTGCTTCATCTGAAATATCGATTCCAAACTTTTCATTTAATGGCTTGAGAATGTGATTCTTACACTGTAATACGTAAAGTGCAAGTCCATTATCATCAGCCTTCATAGGAATTTCCATATACTCATAGAATGCATTATCCTTTCTAAGAGTCTTAAGTAATTCCATATTTTCAATACAACGATTAAGCATTGAGCAGCCATCAGGGGTAATGATGCAATCGGCAAAGTTATAACCGCCTTCAATAGCACGCTCTAGTAATGCTCTGGTATATTCGCATAGGAAACTTGTCATATAGTAAGTTCCCATGTCCATCGAACCTGTTCGTGGAGCACGAAGTCTCACACCAAAAGTTCCAGGTAAATTTAGTAAAGGTTCAGGTACGTTTTCACAAACTGAAGCCACACATTTAAGCCCCTCGTCCTGAGCCTGTCTTACTAATTCGTTATTAGCCTCATCAAGTAACTTTTCAAAATAATAAAGATGCTTTAAATCTTTCATTTAGTAATTTCCCTTTTACAATTAAATAATATCAATCTTTCTAAGTGCTTCCTTAACGCCTTTAACTAAAAGAGATTCATTAGGCAGATAAAACACATTTTCCCCCTTTAAATCAAATTCAGCCAAAGATGAGTCACTAGGAATGTAGCTAAGTACCGGAATGTCTCCCGTATTCATCACTTCCTTAATTCCGGAAGCTACATCATTTCCATCTACCGGCAGTCTATTAGCTATTGCTCCAACCTTTTCATACATAACAAGGTCTTTGGCTACCGACTCAATGGTTTGGATTACGTTAGTTCCCTTTTTACTCGAATCAGTTATTAGGAAAAGGTGTGTCACCTTTTCCATAACTCGACGGTTAATCTGTTCTATGCCTGCTTCTCCGTCAATCACCACGTAATCAAAGTTCTCAGAAAGAATACTTATTACTTCCTTGAGATAGGTATTAACCTTACAGTAACAGCCTGCAGCCTCAGGCCTGCCTACTGCAATAAAGCTGAACCCATCTGTTTCGACAAGTGCATCGAAGATGCGATATCTTGCCTCACCTAAGAGTTCAATGGCAGCTTTGGAATTTCCTTCCTCCGCTGTCTCGATGACCGCTTTACGGATGTCATCGATTGTGGTGGTTACTTCTATACCAAGCGCTGTTGATAACCCAACTGCCGGGTCAGCGTCAATGGCTAAGATCTTTTTGTCAGGGTATGCCTCAACTAAAGACCTTACTATTGTTGCTGCAATAGAAGTTTTACCCACACCACCTTTTCCGGCAACTGCCAGAATTTTAGGTGCATTTCTTCCCATACCATATAATCTCCTTAAATATATTGTCAGCTACTCCTTTCATAGAAAGAAGAGACATAACATTCTATTTACTATTTACCCACGTTTGAAATGTCGTAAGGTGTAGACTGGTAAACATAGTAATTTAACCAGTTTGTATATAAAAGCTGTCCTGTTGAGCGCCAGTTAACAATAGGCTCTTTTGTAGGGTCATCATCAGGAAAATAATTAGCTGGAATCTTTGGATTCATTCCCTTTCCTAAGTCCCTGTAATATTCATTAGCCAGAGTATCCTTATCGTATTCAGCATGAAGACCAACAAAGAACTTTCTTGAGTCAGTAGATTTTACAATTGCTACTCCTGCTTCATCTGAATATGCCATTAATTCCAGTTCTTTTACACTTTCAATCTTCTCTTTTGTAATACTCATAGCTCTAGAATGCGGAGCATAAAATACGTCATCAAAGCCTCTAAAAAGCGGTGAAGTTGGTTTTAAAATCTTGTGTGCATATACACCCGATAGCTTTTCTTCTCTGTCATATCTTTCTAGTCCATAGTAATAATAAAGTGCTGCAAAACATGCCCAGCATAAAAAGAAGGTACAGTGAACATGGGTCTCACACCAATCCATGATTTCACATATTTCTTTCCAATATGCAACATCCTCAAACTTAACGTAATCTAAAGGAGCCCCAGTGATAATCATTCCATCAAATTTTCTATCCTTGATTTCATCAAAAGTCGTATAAAAGGATTCAAGATGGTCCGAATCTACATGCGTAGGTTTATATGTCTGAGTCTGTAAAAGTTCTACATTAACCTGCAACGGACTATTAGACAGTTTTCTAAGTATCTGAGTTTCTGTTATTTCTTTGTTGGGCATCAAATTGAGAATAAGTACATCGAGTGGACGAATATCCTGATGCATAGCTCTGTTCTCAGTCATTACGAATATGTTTTCCTGCTCAAGTATTGCCTGTGCAGGTAAAGAATCAAGAATTTTAATCGGCATATCCTGTCTCCTTATTGAAGAAATCTTTGTATAAAATCTTCTTCTGTTATAATTTCAATTCCTAAACTTTTAGCAGTTTTATTTTTAGATGAATTAGAATTAATGTCGTTATTAACTAATAGGAATGTGTTCTTAGAAACAGATCCTGAAACCTTTCCACCTCTTAATTCTATTTCATTTTGTAGATCCTTACGACTGTCATAGTGATTTAAGCTACCAGTTACAACAACTGTCTTACCATTTAATGCACTGTCTGTATCTATCGTTTCCTCGGGCAATAAATTAACTATAGAAAGCAACTTTTGAATTTCTTGCTGATTATCAAAATCTTCAAAATATGAAGCGACAGATTCTGCAATTACGTCACCAATCTGATCTACAAAAGCTAGTTCTTCTTTTGTAAGCTTAAAGATGTGATCTGTATCATAATCAAAAGCCTTACAGATAAGCTTAGCATTAGCAAGTCCTATGTTAGGTATTCCAAGTGAATAAACTAGATTAGCTAAATGTACACTCTTAGATGCATTTATACTCTCCATAAGGTTGTCATAGGATTTTTCTCCAAAACCCTCCATGCTTATTATTGAATCCTTATATCTATCCAATGAGAAAATATCTGAATAATTTTGGATAAATCCTTCATCAACAAACTTTTCCAAAGTTGCCTCAGACAGACCATCAACATTCATTGCATCTCGACTTACAAATAAAGAAAACTTCTTAATCTGTTTAGCTGGGCACTCTTCATTTATACATATAAGACTCTTGGCTTCTTTGATTACTTTTACCTTAGTCTTACCACCACAGCATGGACAACTATCAGGAATGACAATATTGTCACTCTTTGTAAGGTTCTCAGCGATCTGAGGAATAATCATATTAGCCTTATATACTTTAAGCTTGTCACCAATTCCAAGCTTTAATTCTTCCATTACAGAAAGATTGTGAACAGAAGCACGGCTTACCGATGTACCTTCAAGCTCTACCGTATCAAAAATAGCAACCGGATTAATAAGTCCCGTTCTTGATGGAGACCATTCAATTTCACGTAGTACTGTTTCAGCAGTTTCATCCTGCCACTTAAATGCTATCGAATCTTTAGGTGCTTTAGCAGTTCGTCCTAAGCTTTTTCCATATTCAATATCATCATATGAAAGAACAAGTCCGTCTGATGGTATATCGTAGCTTTGTATCTTTTCTTGGAATTTAGCAATCTGAGCTTTTATAGATTCTCTGGTTACGCCATAATGCTCAACAACCTCAAAGCCCAGGCTCTCTAAATATCTAAGCTGTTCACTTTTTGTTTTATGGCTTAATGTGTCTGAGACAAGAGAGAACGCAACAAATCGAACTCTTCTTTTAGCAGTAATCTCGCTGTTAAGCTGTCTTACTGAACCAGAGCATAGATTTCTAGGATTCTTATACTTATCTTCATCCTTTTCAATCATAGAATTGATAAGCTCAAAATCTGAATAAGAAATAACCGCCTCACCCCTTATAACCATTTTACCCTTATCCTTTATTTTCAAAGGAATATTTATAAAAGTTCTTGCATTTTGAGTAATTACTTCACCAACTTCACCATTTCCACGAGTAACAGCCTTTATAAGTTCTCCATTCTCATAGGTCAGAACAACCGTCAGGCCATCTAGCTTCCAGCTAAGCACCCCTTCGTGAACATTAAGCCAGTCTGCAAGTTCATCGCGACTTTTTGTTTTGGCCAAAGAAAGCATAGGACTTTCATGTGCTTCTTTTTCCAAGTAATCTACAGCCTGATATCCAACCTTTTGGGTAGGTGAATTGCTTAGAACTATGCCAGTTTCATTTTCAAGCGCTTCCAGCTCATCATATAAAGCATCATATTCAAAGTTAGTCATTATCTCTTCATCTTTGGCATAATAGCTTTCACTAGCTTTATTTAAAATTGAAATTAACTCTTTGATTCGTGCGCCTTTTTCCACGTATTTTACCCCTTATTTTTTAATAGCCCTTTTAAGCTTGTCTATTTCTTCGTTACTAAGCTTTCTGTATTCTCCAGGCTTTAGTCCATTCAATGTAACAGTCAATACTCTTACTCTTTTAAGCATAATAACCTTAACACCGACAGCTTCACACATTCTACGAATCTGCCTATTCATGCCTTGAGTAAGCACAATAGAAAAAGTATCCTTAGATACCTTTTCAACTTTGCATGGTCTTGTGACCTTGTTTAAATCTTTTAAGTAAACGCCTTTAGATAGCTTATCCAAAAGCTCTTTATATACGGGACCATTTATCTTTACAAGATATTCTTTTTCATGACCATTCTCGCCCTTCATCATTTCCTGAATCATGTCGCCATCATTAGTCATAATCATAAGGCCCTCTGAATCCTTATCCAGTCTACCTGCATAAGTTACTCGTTCTTTGTACCTTACAGCATCCTTAATAGTGTACTCAGCATGGACATCCTTTTCTGTACAGGTAACACCAACTGGTTTATAGAAGGCAAGATACGTTCTTTCTTCAGATGGTTTAACCAATTTGGAGCCTACCTTGACGCCGTCACCTTCTATAACTTTTGTTCCTATGTCAGCGACCTTGCCATTTACTGTAACCTTGCCACTCTCAATTAGTTTATCCGCTTCTCTTCTTGAGCATACACCGCATAAAGCAAGGTACTTATTTAATCTCATCTCATTATTTTCGTTCATTATAAACCTCTTAATCTTAGGGAAATGGTTACCTTTTTCTGATAACCTTCTTCTCCTTCCAGCACTTATGGCACATAGCCACATAGCTGTCATTACCACCTAGGAAAACCTGTGATCCTTCAGTAAGAATATTTCCATTTTCATCAATTCTCGCATTAACAGTAGCTTTTCTTCCACATGCACACAATGTTTTAATCTCAGTCAATGAATCAGCCAGCTCCATGAGTCTTTTAGATCCTGGGAAAAAATGTGTTAAGAAATCGGTTCTAAGTCCAAAGCACAAAACTGGAATGTCTTCAAAATCACATAAATATCTAAGTTCATCAATCTGTTCAGGAGTGAAAAACTGCGCCTCATCCGTAATAATAACGTCATGCTTTCCTGATGCATGATACATATCCACTATACTGTCTTTAGGTGTAATTACCTCAGCATGCGCTTCAAGGCCTATTCTGCTCTTAATAATATCTGCGCCATCTCTGTCATCAACACTTGGCTTAATAAGCCATACAGACATACCTAATTCTTCATAGTTAAACTTTGTTATAAGTGCCTGAGCTGATTTACTTGAACCCATTGCACCGTATTTAAAATACAGCTTTGCCATATATATCCCCCATTACTGCTTACTACTATTAATATGAGCTCTTACTCTTTCCATTACCATGTCAAGAGCAACCAGATTGTGTCCGCCCTCTGGTACAATAATGTCAGCATTTCGCTTACTAGGTTCAACAAACTGTTCATGCATAGGCTTTACGGTAGTCAGATATTGATCTACTACGCTTTCAAGGCTTCTGCCTCTCTTTTTTACATCACGCATAATACGACGCAAAATTCTAACATCAGCATCAGTATCAACATAAATCTTTATGTCCATCTCATTGCATAATCGTTTATTTTCAAAAATTAAAATACCTTCAATAATTAGTACCTTGGAAGGCTTAAGCTCTTCTGTTTCTTCTGTTCTGTCATGAATACTGAAATCGTACACGGGACAATGAACGGTTTTACCATTTTTAAGGGCAATAACATCTTCAATCATCATGTCAGTATCAAGTGAATCTGGATGATCATAATTAAGCTTCGACCTTTCCTCATAGCTCATATCATGATGTGCCTTATAGTAATTATCATGCCTGATAACTGAGACATTATCTCCAAAGTGTTCAACTAATTTTCTTGTTATTGTTGTCTTTCCGCTTCCCGTTCCACCAGCAATTCCGATGACTAAACAATCGTTGCTCATAGTTACCTCACTATAAAAATTTATAATAATTTTATAATATCATATAAGCCCCTCTATATCAATTCAAACGGGTTATTAAGACACACAAAATCGCTGATAAAACAAGGATTTTCTCCCTAGTTTATCAGCGATTTTTAAGTCTATTATGTCACAATAATTTACCAGTTTATGTTTGTAAGTTCTTCTATCAGCTCGGTGTTTTTAGAATCAAGAACGGCGCCATCTTTTGTAAAAAGCATGGTGTTGGTTTCCATATTAGTATAAGGTTTCCATTCAGGAAGTCCTTCACCATTTGGATTACCGGTTTTAACAAAATTTGTAAGATAGTCTGCCATCTGCCTTGCAAGTTCATAGTGTCTTCCAGCCCAGGGTCTCCAACACTTTTGCAGTGTTTCAAAGAAAAACCACAAATCTACCGAATGAAATGTACCAGGGTTATCCCATCCAGGTATATCAGGAGTAAAGAAATAACAATATCCAGGTTTAGCACCAGGAATTTTAGAAAGCTTATTAAAACAGTTCTTTACAGAAAACTCTACTGCTCCGAAATCTTCATTAACATGCTTTCCGTACTTTTCAGGAACTCTTGCATGAAATTCATCACCTGTGCAGCCAGACATGATAGGAACTTGAATATGCTCATTTCTAATAATCATGTCATAAGGTACATCTTTACAGAATTTGTGATCAATACACGGGCTAAATCTCTGATGGTTTTTAGCAAACTCACCATATTTATTTCTTAGTTCAAAAGCATCAATCTTTCTAGCCTCAGAAAGAGTCTTAACACCGATAAAATCAAAGAATTCTTCACCAATCTTTTCAGCAAGGTTAATATCCTGTGGAATAATAAATGTTTCAACCTCAAAAGGATTCTTAATCATACCACTTAAGATAACTGCCTGATTTACGCAATCCTTATTATCAGCATTGGTAAGCTGAAGCATCGTGCTCGCTCCACCAGCTGACTGTCCGGAAATAGTAATATTATCAGGATCTCCACCAAATGCAGCAATGTTTCTCTTTACCCAGTGAAGACCTGCCTGCTGATCAAGGGAGCCAAAATTAGTAGGCGCATCCGGACTTTCTTTAGTAAGTTCTGGATGTGCCAAAAATCCGAACAGACCTAATCTATAATTTACAGTTACTAAAATAATACCTCTTCTTGCTAGTCTTTCTCCGTCAAATTCCATTTCTGATGGATAACCCCACTGAAATCCGCCGCCAAAAAACCACACAAGCACAGGAAGCTTGTCCTCCGTACTCTTAGCAGGAGAATAAATATTTAAGTACAAGCAATCTTCTCCCATTGGAATCTCAGGATCCACATGCCATTCTCTACAATAAATATCTGTACCTAAGCCTGGAGTATCCTGAACAGAAATGTTTTTAAAAGTATAAGCGTCCAGAGTTCCTTCCCAGTCTTTGGCAGGTTGTGGAGCTCTCCATCTATTTTCACCCACAGGTGGTGCGGCAAATGGAATACCCTTAAATAGGGTAACTCTTGGATCTGCTGAAGGAATACCTCTAACCATACCATTTTCAGTTTTTGCAATACGTAACATAGAATAACCTCCCACGTTTTTTCTATATATTTAACGTACCAAATACTTTTGTCAAACTCTTCTTGATAATTGCGATAATTTACGCAAAAAGAGTAGATGCAAATCACATCTACTCTTTTAAAAACTAATATGTTACATATTCCTTACTAACATAACCTACCTGTCCATTAAACTTAATCTTACACCAATCTCCCTGTATTTCAATAAGTTCTGCGGTAGCACCTTCTTGAAGAGCTCCTAATCTCGAAGACGAAGCACTAGCTTCACTACGCACATTAAGCAATGTATTAGCTTTAACAGTGCCGACTGAATTATATATGCTGATATCTTCTAATACAGTAACAAATTCAGACTTAATGTATCCGTCAGAACCATTGTAGTCGATATGACTCCAGCCATTTAGTAACTGTTCCTTTAGCACAAATACTTCACCTGCATTGGCACTTCCTATACGGTCTGCAGTTGCACTTGCTGATTTTCGTACATTGACATAATCAGTTGCTTTAACCTTAGTGATTGTAGGAACCTGATTTTCTTCTTCAGAAGTAGTTTCAGGTTCAGCTGTTCCATTTTCCTCTTCTTCAAGCTGAGCAACAAGCTTAGCATCCAGAGCAAGCTGTTCACCTACCGCAAGATCAATCTCAATAGAAATCTCAGCCCAATGTTTACTAAGCTCCTCATTTTCTTCCATAGCGGTGTGATATTTTACATTAACTGTATTCTTTAAATCTACAACATCTGCCTGCTTTGCAATATTATCTATATATGCTGCTTCTTCGTTAGTAAGCTCACTATTATTAATATAGTAAACTCCATTATCGTCCATACAGATGTAAAATGCCTGCAAACCAGGAATTGCAGTTTCACTGCCCTTTAAAATTACTTCTGTGTATGCATATGCAATAAATGTATCCTGATAAGGACCAGGTTTAGTGTATACTGACAGGAATGTATACTGATCAATATACTCACACATTTTCTGAAGTCTGATAATCTCTGTATTTGTAACCGAACTTTGTATATCAATTAATGTATCAACATCACCCATTTCCAACGCGGTATAATACTGCTTTAGTAATGAATTGATTTCAGGATATGTATCAACTTCAAATACAATTTCTTTTACTTCCTGAACCTCAGCCTTTGTTTCTTCAAGCACACTTAATGCTTCCTCGGCTGCTGCTTCAACTTTAGATTTAGCGTTAAGAGAAATAACAACTGTAGCTGAAACAAGAACTAATAGAATCATAGGAAGAATAACTTTACCGTAATCAGTAATCCATTCCTTGAATAGCAAGAAATAATCAGCCATTACTAATCTAACTGAATGCCAAACTTCTTTTGCCGAAATATGATCTTTAGATTTTTTCTTAGTATTAATGTCTTTTCTTTCCATCAACCTCTACCATCATTGTTGTCGTCACAAAATAGTGCATCCGACAGGAATCGAACCTGCATCAAAGGCGTCGGAGGCCTCCGTTCTATCCATTATACTACGGATGCTTTCGTTATGATACAAAACCATTTAAACCGACTAAAGTATAATATCATAACTAAAAAAATATGTCTAGCGAGCCACAATTTATAGGCTTTTTATTTACGCAAATGTTACCTTCCCCAATTCCTTAGGGAACTTGTATACTTGGTTAGCTAAGAATTCATCCTCAGCAAGCTGGGTAGAATTTACTTCTATAACCATATCAAGCAGCTGTTCCTTAAGAAACGGGTTATTGTCTTCTGGGACTAAAATCAGTTCATGAATTGAACTTGGAATAATATAGAAGCTAGAATTAATACGTTCAGAAAATTTCTTAAGAGTATCCTCGTCAAGCATGCATGCTGCGCCAAGGCACTTAGACTTATTAGACATTACATACATAGGACTGGCTTTGATGTTGCTCATGTCCTCTTCAAGCATTGCTTTAATATCTTCTTTTCGTTCTTCACTTTGAACACTGTGATTTATCAAATCAAGCAAAACATCTTCGATATTCCATATGCAGGTCCCAAGCTCCTTCCTAGTATTTATAAGTGCAACTTCATATATATCGTTTAATGACACATCCCAATTTCTAATGTGCTCATTCTTGATGATTACAGTTCCATTTTGTCCATTGCCTACTTCTAAAATTATGTAAAATACAATTGACAAATCTAAACAGTCAACATGAGGTGCTTCTTCTAATAGCTTCTGATTCTTTTCTTTGTTAATAAGCTTACACATGAGTTTATGCTTAATGCTATCAAATGATTTAAAAATATCAAGATTCGGTGTTTGGGCATCAAGAGAATTGCAATATACATCATACATATGATTAATCAGTTCCTCAAAGGGAATCCCGTTTTTGAACATATCAAAATACTCTTCAATATAGATTGTAGGTGACATTTCGCCCTTATCTCTATTGATTACAATCGCAGTTTTACATACGCCATTATTTTTAGTTACCTTTGTAACTTCAACCTTACCAGCTGTTCCAAGCTTAAGTTCAACATATTTAGCACATTCACTAGCAAATTCGTTTAAATTCATAAAAACCTCCATATACTTGATTCATTAAACCTACTCGGTTTTTTGAAACAAAAAAGAGACAACATATAAATGTTGTCTCTCGATCGTTCAAAATGATTAGTATGCAGATTAAACTCTTGATAAGTACTCGCCTGTACGTGTATCAATCTTAATTACATCACCCTGGTTAACAAATAAAGGAACACTAACCTGAGCACCTGTTTCAACGATTGCGGGCTTAGAAGCACCTGTTGCTGTATCACCCTTGAATCCAGGTTCAGTTTCTGTAATCTGAAGCTCTACAAATAGAGGAGGCTCAATTGCGAAAACGCTTCCGTTGTATGAACATACACGGCACATTTCGTTTTCCTTAACAAACTTTAATGAATCACCTACGTTGTCTTCAGCAACTGCAATCTGTTCGTAGTTTTCTACGTTCATAAAGTAGTAAAGGTCTCCATCATTGTAAAGATACTGCATATCATCTCTTTCAATACGTGCTAAGGGGAACTTTTCCTGAGGTCTGAATGTTGTTTCTACAACACCACCTGAGATAACGTCTTTAAGCTTTGTTCTTACGAAAGCTGCTCCCTTACCAGGTTTAACATGCTGAAATTCGATAATCTGAACAACTTTTCCATCCATTTCGAATGTAATGCCATTCTTGAAATCGCCTGCTACTATCATTATTAATTTCCTCCTAAGAATAAAACACAAAATAATTCCTTATAATTCTAGCTTACATTAATTAGAATTTCAAGTTTTATTTTTGCTTTTTGAGTTTTCTTTTGTAAAAGAAAAGGACTATTGCTTCAAGTTTACGCTTTAATACAATCTGTATCTCTTCTTTTTTATCTATTGGTTTTACAAGTATGGAATATAGCCCTGTTCTATTAGCTCCCCACACATCGGTAAATAATTGGTCTCCTACGAACAAGGTATTTTCTTTGGTCCCACCAAGCTTATTAATTGCATTTAAATAACCTTTTGTGCTGGGTTTTCCTGCCTTATATATATATGATGCACCAATAGCATCATTAAACATTTTAACTCTGGGTTCTTTATTGTTGGATAGGAAAAGAACACCATATCCCATTTCCATTAATCCTTTTAGCAGCTTAACAGCTCTCTCATCGGCAGGAGCGCCATGCATAACTAATGTATTATCAATATCAAAAATTACATTTCTATAGCCTTCATCAAAAAGCTTTTTGAAATCAATGTCATAGGTTGAATCCATCCATACAGAAGGATAAAAAGTCTTAAACATGTTCTTTTGCCTCCAAATCAAGTAAGATTAGCAGAGTTCATAAGCTCTATAGTATAATCCTTGGTCGGATGATCTAATATCGCATTAGCGTCTCCAATTTCTATGAGTTCACCTTTTCGCATTACAAGTATTCTGTCAGCGATAGAACCTACCACATTAATATCATGAGAAATAAATAACATTGATATTTTAAGTTCAGACTGTAAGTGCCTAAGCAGATCCATAACCTGTGCCTGAATAGTTACATCTAACGCTGAAACGGGTTCATCTGCAATAATAAATTCAGGTTCAGTAATAAGTGCCTGCGCAATACTGATTCGCTGTCTCTGGCCTCCTGAAAGCTCATTAGGCTTTCTATCATAATAAGACTTATCAAGGCCTACTTTTTCAAGCATAGTCTCTACCTTTGCTCGTCTTTCAAGGCTTGTGTATTTTACGTTTTTGTCAAGTGCATCTAGCGCCCTTAGTGGCTCTTCTAACTGCCACCCAATCGTTTTAGATGGATTAAGGCTAGAATAAGGGTCTTGAAACACAAGCTGTGGCCTAATAGTATTAACCTTTACTTCACCTGTAATATCTTTGTTTATATTTAATATGGCCTTAGCAAGCGAAGTCTTTCCACAGCCAGACTCACCTACTAATCCCATGCATTCCCCGCGTTTTATATCAAAGGAAACATTCTTTACTGCTGCGTGATGCTTGGTTTTAAATAAAGAAATACCGCTATCTTTATAATAAACCGATAAATCGTTTACCTCTAATATTTTTTCTTTTTCGTCAAAAGAAAGCTTTTTCTTGCGCCCTCCAACAGAGGCTGCCTCGATAAAGGACTTAGTATATTCATGCTTAGGATTTAAGAAAATATTGTCAGGAGTATCGAGTTCAACTATTTTTCCATCCTTCATAACAGCAATTCTATCGCACAATCTTCTTGCAAGATGAAGATCATGAGTTATAAAAATCATTGAATTATGATGCTTAGCTCTAATATCCTTTAACAAATCCACAATCTGCTTCTGAACAGTTACATCAAGGGCTGTAGTAGGCTCATCCGCAACAATAAGTCCTGGCTTTAATAAAATCGCCATGGCTATAATAACTCTTTGTCTCATTCCCCCAGAAAGTTCATGAGGATAACTATTATAGACAGTTTCCACATCTAAAAGACCTACTTGTTTAAATGCTTCTAATATCTCAGCCTTTCGTTCTTCCTTTTTAAGCTTAGTATGAAGGCGTAGTATTTCATCAGCCTGTGCTCCAGCTTTCATTGACGGGTTTAATGATGTCATAGGCTCTTGATATATCATCGCCATCTGATCACCCTGGTATTCTCTATAAAGACTATTATCCTTAGGCTTTCCAGCTTCTCTTAAAATCACCCCATCGTAGCTTACTGAACCTGTAAGTACTTTTTCTGTAGAAGCTTCTAAGCCCATTACTGTAAGAGCAGTAACAGATTTTCCCGAGCCGCTTTCACCTACAAGTCCTACTATTTCACCATCATGTATAGTGAGGTTCAAATTTTCTACTACAGGCTTTGCACCAAAAGAAAGGGTAAGGTCTTTTATTGTAATCATTTTTCACTACCTCCCCTTATTCCTTCACTTAATAAAGCCATTCCTAGCACTATCCAGACAATAGTAAGTCCGGGAGCAAGCGCATACCATGGTGCTTTTTGTAAGTAGCCTTGAGCATCAGAAAGCATCATTCCTAAGCTAGCGTTAGGTGGCTTAACACCAATCCCCAGATAGCTCATACCAGATTCTGCTAAAATAGCATTATTAAAGCCTATTAATACAGAAACCCAGAATACAGAAAATATGTTAGGCAGAATATGAACAAATAAAATGCGAGGCTTTCTAACTCCCATCATTCGTGCTCTTGTAATATAATCTGCATCTCGCAATCTTATAAACTCACTTCTTACAATTCTAATATAACTTGGAGTAAATGCTATTCCTAACGCAAGAACTAAATTCTTACGTCCATCTCCAAGCAGAGTAATCATCACTAAAGCTAGTAAGATACTTGGAAATCCATTTAATGCATCAGTAATACGCATAATTACTTCATCAAGTACTCCACCAAAATATCCGGATATGGCTCCGAGTATAATTCCAAAAATGCTTGAAAAAAGTACAACCGATAAGCTTATAGTTATTGTCGTACCCATTCCCTTCATGGCTCTTGAGAAAATGTCCCTTCCAAAATTGTCAGTACCATACAGGTGCTTTAGTGATGGAGCTAAAAATCTGTTAGCAGCACTAATCTCTGTAGGCACATACGGAGTCCAAAAAACACTTATTAAAGACATGATAAGTGTAACTGAAGTCATAATTAACCCAGCAATCAGATAACCATTTATTCTGTTGTTCTTAATAAAATATTTTTTCACTATTTTTCACTAATCCTTGGGTCAATTGCTCTATATAAAATATCTACTAGGAAATAAACAAATATTACTACAAAAGTAATATATAAAATCAATGCTTCAACAACAGGAAAATCTCTATTAGAAATAGAACTAATAAGAAGTCTTCCTATTCCAGGTAAGCTAAATACCTGTTCTATTACAATGCTTCCTGCAACAATTTCAGAAATAATCATACCTAGAAAAGTAATAACCGGCATCATCGCATTCTTAAGCACATGGTTATACATTACTCTTCTTTTGGTTGCGCCCTTGCCGTATGCAGTTCTTACATATTCTGATTTCATTTCAGTAAGCATGGAATTTCTAAGGAAACGCACAGTCATTGCAATCTTAGGAAGTGCAATAGAAAGTGCAGGAAAAAACAGATAAAAAATGAATCCCTTAAAATCTGTTTTGTAGCTTACATATCCACCTGGAGCAAACAACTTAAAAACTATGCCAAAAAGATATGTAACCAGTATACCTAAAAAGAAAGATGGTACTGCCATAGTAGTCTGTGTTAGTACCTCTAAAAACGAATTCAAAAAATGGTTATTACTCTTAGCCCATAATACGCCAAGAGGAATAGAAATAATAATAATTAAGATACTTGCTTCAAATGCAAGCCAAAGTGTAACAGGAAGCTTATCGCCGATAAGCTCAGATACAGGCATCATTTCATTCATGCTCTTAGAAAACCTGTAGCTTACGCCAAAATCGCCCCTTATTGCGCCACTCATCCAGTCAAAATATCTGACTATAGGTGGATTGTTTAACCCTAGCTCTTCGCGAAGAGCTATCTCCATTTCTTCAGTAGCCTCAGTTCCTAAAATAGCTGACACTACATCTCCTGGAATAATCTGAAAGGCGATGAAGGCGGCAACTGATACTAAGAACAATGTAATAATGAGAGTTGCTATTTTTTTACCAATATATTTCATTGCCGCCTTCACTCCTTTTATTTTTTATTTAGCCTCTGTAAAATATACAGTGCTCATATCCTGTACATAAACAGGGTAGAATTTATAACCTTCAAGGTTCTTAGCAAGTGCTGTTACATTAGCTGGAACCTGGATGAATGCAGTTGCAGCATCCTCAGTCATGATTCTTTGTAATTCTTTGTATCCAGCTTCTCTTTCTTTTGCATCAAGTGAAGCTGCTACCTTTGCGTAGAGCGCATCAAAATCACTGTTAGAGTAATTAATAAAGTTCTTCTTAGAGTCAGAAACAAATCTATTAAGTAAGTAACCAGGTGTCATATCTGAAGTAATACCAGAAATTGTTGTCTGATACTGACGTCCATTATATGCATCATTCAACCAGGTTTCCCATTCAACAGGATTGATTGTTGCTCTGATACCAGCAGCCTTAAGCTCTTCTACGATAACTTCACCAGTCTGCATATGGAATTCATATACCGAAGGAATTGTGATTTCAAGATCGATTCCATCAGGATATCCAGCTTCTGAAAGTAATGCTTTTGCCTTTTCAACGTTAGCGCTGGTTCCATATGTGGCTGTTGTATCTTCGTAGTAAGCCTTAAGTGTAGGAAGCATAGCAGATGATACAGGTGTACCATTACCATTATCTACGAACTCGCTAATTTCATCAGCGGAGATTGCATAGCAGATTGCCTGTCTAACTCTTACATCCTTTAATAATTCATCTGCATTATTTAAGAACAATGCCTGAACTACTGTTGAAGGTGAAGAAATAATCTGGAACTGGTTTTCAAGTACACTTACCTGAGAAGCTGTAAGGTATGAATAAACATCAATTGTACCACCCTGAAGCTCCATTAACGCAGCATCTGATCCAGAAACAATCTTGAAATAAACATCATCAAGATAAGGAATGCCTTCCTGCCAGTACTGATCAAACTTAGCTACCTTGATACCTTCCTGTGGTGTATAGGCTACAAATTTAAAAGGTCCAGTACCAATAGGTGTAGCATTTTCTTCCTCTCCACTTCCTGCGGGAATAATTGCTAATGTGAAGCTGTAAATAAGCTCTACATTAGCGCTACCAACTGTAACCTGAACCTTGTTATCATCTAATATTTCAACTGCCTGAACTGTCTTCATGGTAGACATGAGTGGTGTACCATCTAAAAGACCTGAAACTCTCTCAATTGAATACTTTACGTCTTCAGCTGTAACGTCGTTTCCGTTGTGAAATTTAACACCATCACGAAGCTCGAATGTGTATACCAATCCATCTTCTGAAATAGTGTAATCCTTACAGATAGCGTTAGCGAGATTTCCATCTACGTCAGGTTTAACTAAACCTTCGAAAATATTAAACAAGATTTCTTTGGTTCCTGCCGCCGTTGCTTTGTGGGGGTCAAGACTGTCTATATCCTGCTGAATACCTACTACTGCTGAGCCTCCGTAAACGGGACCATCTACCACTTTTGTATCAACTTCTGTTGAAACACTAGTTTCAGTACCCTGATTAGGCTCTACTGAGGAATTATCAATAGAAGAACCAGTACTATCTGAGCATCCGCTCAGTACAGTCATCACTAGAAGTGATACGGAAAATAAACTTAATAGTTTCTTTTTCATAATCTTCTCCTCTTCATTTATAATGCCTCTCACTATTCTATTGTCGGCATTTATTGTATCTAATGACACTTCAAAAAGCAAGATAATTTTTTAACAAATAGTTACTGTGAATAGTATCCACAAATACTATCTGTCACCACACATAAAAAAAGTCCAGCGCCTAAGCGCTGGACTTAACGCATCAATTATTTAGTTAATACTGTCTTAAGCTCATCCATGAATGTGTTAACATCCTTGAACTCTCTATATACAGAAGCAAATCGTACATATGCAACCGCATCAATATCTTTAAGCTTATTCATAACAAGCTCACCAATTACACGGCTTTCAATTTCACGTTCTTCCATGCTAAAGATTTCTGTTTCAACATCATCAACAATTTTAGAAATCTGAGCTGCTGTA
This sequence comes from Lachnospiraceae bacterium, assembly GCA_045639565.1. Taxonomy (GTDB): domain Bacteria; phylum Bacillota; class Clostridia; order Lachnospirales; family Lachnospiraceae; genus UBA1258. The sequence goes on along the minus strand of JAZUDH010000094.1, from coordinate 211,635 downwards.
ATAGGGCGCTTATGACAAGCTCTTAAAACGCCACCTTCAAGCTTGGCACGATCATAAGTCTGACGGTTCTTATCCTTCTTGATAATAATAAGAGGAATGGTTTCAACCTTTTCATAGGTTGTAAATCTCTTTCCGCATTCATCGCATACTCTTCTACGACGAATTGAATTATTATCTTCAGCTGGTCTTGAATCAATTACTCGTGTATCTCCATTACCACAAAAGGGACATTTCATATTGGGCCTCCTATCTCTTTAAGAACGCAGGTATTTCAAGCGAAATTGTGTCAACATTGCTCTTTAAATTAGGGTTTGGTGTAATTAACCCATCAACCTTAGGCATTGTTGAAGTTGACTGTGGAGTCTGAGGGAAAACAGGCTTTACTACTGAAGGTGTAGGCTGTGCCACGGGTTGTGTACGAGTAAACACGCTTCTATCTGTAACAGGAGTAAGTCCTGTTGCGATAACAGTAATACGGCATGATTCCTGTTCTTCCTTAGTATATAATGCACCAAAGATAACATTGATATCATCTCCGGCAAGTTCACGAACATAATCTGTTGCATCAGCAACATCAGCAAGAGTAATATCACCAGAAATATTGATGATAACATTCTTAGCACCTGAAATTGTAGTTTCAAGTAAGGGGCTTTCTACAGCCATCTTAACAGCTTCAAGAGCTTTGTCATCTCCCTTGCCAGTACCGATACCGATATGAGCAACACCCATTCCCTTCATAACGGTCTGAACGTCAGCAAAGTCAAGGTTAACTAGTGCAGGCGCATTGATAAGATCAGTAATACCTGATACAGACTGCTGCAATACTTCATCAGCCTTCTTAAGTGCATCAGGGAAGGATGTACGCTTATCAATAATCTCTAATAATTTATCATTAGGAATAACAACTAATGTATCAACACTATCCTTGATTTTCTCAATACCACCAAGAGCGTTAACCATACGCTGTTTAGCTTCAAATCTAAAAGGCTTAGTTACTACACCAACGGTTAAGATTCCCATATCCTTGGCAATTTTAGCGATTACAGGAGCAGCACCTGTTCCTGTACCACCACCCATACCACAGGTAATGAATACCATATCTGCGCCACGTAAAACTGCCTGAAGTTCTTCAGCTGATTCTTCAGCTGCCTTCTCTCCGATTTCAGGCTTAGCGCCAGCGCCTAATCCCTTTGTAAGTTTCTCACCAATCTGTATAAGCTTAGGAGCTTTGCATAACTGGAGTGCCTGTTTATCAGTATTAACTCCTACAAATTCAACTCCTGAAATATTTTCTTCAACCATTCTATTTACAGCATTATTACCAGCGCCACCAACACCAACAACTATAATCTTGGCAGCTGCTTCTGCTTCATTACTAATAATCTCTAGCAAGGTACTTCCTCCTTCACGATATAAAAACTCACCAAAACTATCATATAATCATTCTGTCAAATTTACAACCAAAAATTAACGGATTGTTACTAATTTTTAGCGATTTCCTGAAAAACATCTCCACGCTCTTCAAAGTTCTTAAAATACCCATAGCTTGCAGCCGCAGGGCTTAATATTACTGCGTCTCCAGGTATGGAAACCTGCTTAGCACACTCCATCGCATCACTAAGCTCAGCTTTCAAAATAATCTTTGGAGAATCCTCAGATATTCCTCTATTTAAGCACATTTCGTAGAATCGTTTTCCTGAAGAGTACATGCATATAACATATTTTAATTTGCTCTTTAGTACATAATCTACAAGCTCATCATATTCTATATTTCTTTCCATTCCACCTACTAACAAAACGGCTGCGTTGTCGATACTTTCAACAGCACTAATCGTCGATTTTACTGTAGTAGAAATGGAATCATCATAATAATCTACTCCGTTTTTCTTACACACATACTGAAGCCTATGTGGCAAGGTTTCAAAGCTTTCCAAACTTTCTATAAAGCTTTCTTTAGTCACTCCGTATTCTTTTGCCACCTCATATACAAAAGTTGCATTTAATAGATTGTGTTTACCTCTTAATGTGATTCCAGGGTAGTCCTCAAAACGCTCAATTGGTGCCATTTTTAAATCAATACATTTCACAATCGATGGAGCCTTTTTAATCTCTAAAAGAGTTTCTTTAGTTGTATATAGATAATCATCACTTTCCTGAGAAAGATATATATTCTGCTTGGCCAAAGAATACTTTTCCCTGGTTCCATAATGATCAAGATGATCTTCGTAAATGTTGAGCAAAATTGCTCTATGTGGAGCAGTTTTAGCATATTCTAACTGATGACAAGATAACTCAAGGACAATTATAGAGTCAGGCTTTACGCTCCTTGCTATTTCAAAAACAGGAATACCAATGTTTCCAGCAAATAAAACATTTTTGCCAGCATGCCTAAGCACATGATTAAGTAAAGACGAGGTAGTACTTTTACCCTTAGTGCCAGTAATGCCTATTACCTGTTTTCTGTATGCTCTTATAAATACCTCAGTTTCAGAAGTTATCTCACAGCTGTATTTATTTATGTCCTTTAAAAGGACAATCCCAGGACTTTTAAAGCACAAATCATAATCATCAATACATTCTAAGTAGTTATCCCCAGTCACTAAGTTAACTGTATCAGGAAGTTCACCTGACACATCCCTTGAATCAGATACAGTAAGTGACAAAAATCCGCCTACTTCCATAATCATTTTCAAAGTAGACTTGCCTTCCCTGCCATATCCTAATATAAGTACCTTTTTGTCCTTTATTATTTTTCCTAATAATTTTTCCATTTTCTTAATGCCTTGGTTCAAAAGAAACCTTTTTTGTATTCTCGTTGTAATTTTCCATGCGAAGGGTACCACTCATACCCTCAAGGTTTTTAAGTAATGAAGGAAGGTTCAAAACCTTTATATCAAGGTCATCGTCCTTTCCTAAATTGATCGTAATATCCTTGTAGTAAAGAACAATTTCACCGTTATCCTTAAAGTACATTTTCTCAGCATCAACCTTATACTTTGTCATAAGCTGAGTCATGTTAAGTACCCTTTTAAACAAAGAATCGTCCTTGGCTGGAAGCTTTTCATGTAAAACAATATAGTCAAAGTCAACGCCTACGACTTCTGGAACTCCTGCTGTTTTTACCATAGAGCTTTCAACTACAATTCCATCTTTATCAAAATAAATGTAACGGCCTAAATATTCTACAAATCCAGCTAATGCTTTTTCATAGACAACAATTCTAATTCTGTCCTTTGCTTCGACAGATACATTTATAGTTTCAACAAAAGGTATACTTTCTATTTCTTTATTCTTGTATTTTAAAGAAAGAAAAAAAGAATTATTACCGTGCTTTCCAGCCATAACAATATCCTTTATTTCCTCCTCAGTATAATGCACACTACCCTCAACAGATACATCTTTTATCGTATATTCACGAACAAACCATCTGTATCCAAATACTACTACGCCTGCTAAAAGAAAAAGAACAAGCGTGATGATTAACAGCTTTTTAAGACGCTTATTCTTCATCCTTTACTTCCCTTTTTGCACCCTTCTTTTTCTGAGCTTTTCTTGCTTCCTTTTCGTATTTTTCTTCAGCTAACTCTCTAAAATCTACTCTTCTTGACACATTGAATACAAATCCCATTTCGCCAAGCAAAAAGATTACACTCGAGCCACCATAGCTTATGAAAGGAAGCGAAATACCTGTATTAGGAATTACATTTGTAACAACCGCTATATTAAGCACAACCTGAATTGCGATATGCGAAAGAACACCTACTACAATTAAATTAGAATAAGGATCTCTATTTCTACGGGTGGTGTCATAGATTCTCCATAAAAGAACTGCAAACATAAACATTATTGCAATGCCGCCTACGATTCCAAGCTCCTCACAGATAATCGAAAAAATCATGTCATTTTGGGCTTCGGGAAGGAAGTTAAGCTTTTGCATACTCTTTCCTAAGCCTTTACCTGTAATTCCGCCAGAGCCTATTCCATATAATGCCTGTAGTGTCTGAAAGCCTGAAGAATCGGCATATTTTTCAGGGTTTCGCCAGGCAAGTATTCTTTCGCCTCTAAATCCAAATGATCCCCAGCCCTTGAATATGGCAAGGACAAGTAACACTCCTATTATCGCGCCAAGCAAAAGAAGGAAATATGGTTTAATCATCTTACGATCAGACATAACAAGCATCATAAATGCAATTCCGCCTATAATAACAGCAGAGCTTAAGTCATTTGTAAATCTCCAGATATATAATGCCGAAATTCCAGCGGGAAGCAAGGTTAGAAACAGGCCTCTCCAGGAACGTCTTTCGTTGTAGCCCATTTTGTCAAGAAGAGCCGCCGTAAAAAGAATTGTTGCAATCTTAATAACTTCAGCAACCTGCAAACTAAATCCAAATATCACAATCCATCTGGTTGCACCATTAGCAGTATGTTTTAATGGAGTTAACGTAAGCAAGGCAATACCTAAACCGGCAAGATAAATAAAAAAGTAGAATCTTTTGTATAAATTCAAAGGTACAAAAGTAGTTACGAACATGAAAATAAGACCAATTATAGTGGCCTGAATCTGCTTTCTTAAAAAAAACAATCCATCACCGTTATTCTTGATTGATGATGAATAATAGCTTGTTGAATAAATCATTACCAAGCCAAAAACAAGCAGGAATAATACTATAAAAAGCAATCCATAATCAAAATATTTCTTTTTATAAGTTTTATTGCTTAATACTTCCATAGTTCCCCACAATCACATTAAAAGATAGGTAAAAAGATAATAGCAATTGCACCTAGCACAATTGTAATGGTTGTAAACACAGCTACAACCTTGGCCTCAGTCCATCCACCAAGTTCAAAATGGTGATGAATAGGCGCCATTCTAAAAATACGTTTACCATGAGTTGCCTTAAAATAAAGCACCTGGATAATAACACTTAATACTTCCATAAAATAAATCAGGCAAATAATAGGAAGATATAGCTGTAAATGAAGCACGTATGCAAGACCTGTAACCAGACCACCAAGTGCAAGCGAGCCAGTATCTCCCATAAAAACCTTAGCCTTATTTACGTTAAACATCAAAAATCCTAGCAAAGCACCAATAAATATAGCCGGAAGAATTGCGACCTTGCTCTCCATTCCTAATGCTGCAACAAATAAAACTGCTAAAATCGCTGAAGTTACACTTGTCTCAAGTCCGTCAACACCATCGGTAAAATTAGAGCCATTAACAGTTCCGACAATAATGAATATAGTAACAGGAATATTAAGCACGCCAAAATCAACAAGCTTATTTCCCATAAATGGCACATATCCTGCAAAAGAATATGCATTGCTTGTCTGCAAGAAAATAGCAAAGCCTGCAGCCAAAGCTACCTGTAATATGAGTTTTTGCCATACTAAAAGGCCATCTGATCTTTTAAGTACAATTTTAATGAAATCATCAATAAAGCCTATAACCGCAAAACCAGCTGTAAGTAAAACCACAGGCAAAATTTCTGGATTAGTCTTAAAGAAGAACATTTCTACTACTAAAGCAGAAATAAGATAAATAAATGCACCCATTGCCGGAGTACCGGTTTTCTGCAGATGAGACTTAGGGCCATCTGTTCTTTCAGTCTGTCCTGCCTTGACCTTTCTTAATATAGGAATAATAATTGGTCCCAATATTATGCTTAACGAAAATGCTGCCAGTGCGGCAAAAATATATGTATTTTTCATTACTCATTTTCTCCTGTAACAATAGTCATATTCTCATCACTTGTTTCGTCAGGATCTCCTCTTTCAACTCTATTTGTGTAGATAGAAAGTTCAAGCTCCAAAAGTTCTTCCATTTCTTTCTCGCTTACTTCCTCAGTCATATGAATATTTAGGTAAGGAAGCACTTCATTTAAAATCTGTCTTGTTACGATAGATGAATATTTAGAATCAAGCTGCTTTACTACATTAGGTCTATCAATTACCACATAGCATACAATCTCGGGATTATCCGAAGGAGCATGGCATGCAAAAGAAACAACATAGTCACCTGTTCCACGAGGAGCTGTTTCCGCAGTTCCTGTTTTACCACCTATAGAATATCCAGCAGGCTTAGCTCTCCAACCGGTCCCCTCTGTCACAACTGCATTGCAATACTCACGTAACATATCTGAGGTAGAGTTAGATACCACCTGTTTAATCATTCTAGGTTCAATATTTTTGACTACTGCACCGCTTGAGTTAAGAATCTGCTTAACGACATGAGGTTCATAATAATAACCACCATTAACTAAAGCAGCATATCCAGCAATCATCTGAATCATAGTTACATTAAAGCCCTGTCCGAAGCTTGCAGTTGCAAGCTCAGATTCATTGAGAGTCTTCTCGTTGTAGATAAGTGCATCAGTACGGCTCTCTCCCGCAAGATCAATATTGGTTCTAAGGCCTATATTATATATCTTCTGATAATCTAAAAAGTTTTTTACTCCAATCTGGTCAGCCATCTGCATAAGTGCGACGTTGCAAGACTGAGCAATAGCACCTCTAACATTAAGATAGCCTTCACCAGTAACGGAATGACAGTGAATCTTGTGGCCGCCTTTTACAAGATAGCCTCCACAATAATAGCTTTCATTGCCAGTTAAAGTTCCAGTTTCTAACCCCATACCTACTGTGAATGGTTTCATTACAGAACCTGGTTCATAGGTATCGCAGATGCAAAAGTTCTTCCACAGCTTGTCGTAAGCGTCCTTAATGGTACCGTCTTCTTCCATTGCCTTAATCTGCTCTTCAGAGTATAAAAATGACAAATCATAAATATTGTTTAAGTCAAAATTAGGATAGCTGGCCATGGCCAAAACCTCACCACTATCAGCGCGCATAATGATACAGCCTATATTGTTAGCGCCTAATCCTTCTCTTGCATTATTCTGATATTCATCATTAAACTGCTTTAAATACTTTTCAACTATGCTCTGAATATTAGCATCGATAGTAGTAACTATTGTATTTCCATCAACCGCAGGTATGATAGTCTGCTCATGTGTGAATTCATCGCCCATGATTCCATACTTACGACCATTTGTACCAGTAAGTTCATCGTTATAATATTCCTCCAGGCCATACGAAGCCTGTCCATCAGATTTAGAAAAGCCTATAACATCACAGGCAAGGGTGTTCTGAGGATAATATCTTACATAGTTTTTCTCAAACCAAACACCTGTTACATTTTCATCGTAAAGGCTGTCCTCCTCCATATCTTTAGGAGGCTTTGTAGTATACTGAGAAAACCTTGCAACATCTTCATAGTCCACGCCCTTTTTTATAATAAAATACTGAGATTCCGGAACCGACATAATGTATTCGTTCATAGAATTTGTATCAGCGCCAAATATATTGTGAAGAGCGTTTACTGTCACGCTTTGAGGAATACTATTTCCAGCCTCATCGCACTTAGCCAGAAGCTTCTTTACATCAAGAATAACGTTGTACTGTTCTTTTGTCGTAGCAAGCACTGTTCCGTTTGTATCAAGAATCTCTCCTCGCTTAGGAATTAATGTTGTCGAATCATATGACTGCTGTGAGAGGATAATTCGCTGATAATCGTTAGAATTTTGATTAATCAAGAACAATTTGACACTTAAACCAACAAAAGCCAGAAGTATAATCAGTAAAAATACTCCCAGCCTGTTTGATATGGACTCCGCGCGCTTGCGGTCTGCCATGATTTTTCTTTTTTTCTTTTGTCTGATTTTATCTAAGTTATTGTCTTTATCCAAAACAAAACACCTGCACTAATTAGTTAAGTCGCTTACCTGTCTTACGTAATCGCTGTTCTCTCTTGTATAGCTAATAATCTGGTCCTCAGATGCATATACCATACCAAGTTCATTGATTGCCACAGCTCTTATTTCATCAAGATTTACTGACTCTATCATTTTACTATAATCATCATCATTTGCAATAGTTTTGTTGTTTAGCTCAACCTCGTAATAAGCGATTTTATCAACATAATTTGTAACTTCAGACTGTAGTTTAAGATACGAAATGAATATATAAGCAGTAACAAGAAGAGCAACTGTCATAAAAAGAACATATCCAAAAGAAATGCCGCTCACTCTAGCTCTTAACTTGTCACTTGTAATTTCCTTTTGATGTAATCCAGAAGGCTTTTCATCAAGTGCTGTTGTAAGATCTATTTTTCTAACCGCACTGCCGTATACATATGAATTTCTATTAGCTTTGCTTGTTGTTGCCATTTATTATTTCCTTTCAAACGCTCTTAATTTAGCGCTTTTTGATCTTGAGTTTTCTTCTAATTCTTTTTCACTTGGTAAGATTGGTTTCTTAGTGGTTGGTGCTCCTTTTGATACCTGTCCGCATACACAAACCGGAAAGTTCTTAGGGCAAGTACAAGGATCTTCGTTTTTCTTAAAGGCGGTTTTTACAATTCTGTCTTCAAGCGAGTGGAACGTTATAATCGCTAATCTTCCGCCGGGGTTTAAAAAATCAATCATTTCATCAAGAGAATCCCTTAACACGTCAAGTTCGTGATTGCATTCAATTCTGATTGCCTGGAAGGTTCTCTTCGAAGGATGTCCTCCATTAGCTCTCATCTTCATAGGAATTGAAGCCTTGATGATTTCATTTAATTCAAAAGTTGTTTCAATCGGCTTTTCTTCTCTTGCCATCACAATATGCTTAGCAATGTTTTGTGCGAACTGATCCTCGCCGTAATCTCTGATGATTCTAAATAAATCCTTTTGAGAATAGGTATTCACAATATCCTTGGCTGTAAGCCTTTGTCTTGTGTCCATTCTCATATCAAGGTCTGAATCATATCTATATGAAAAACCTCTCTCGACTGTATCTAACTGATATGACGAAACTCCTAAGTCAAGTAAAATTCCGTCTACTCCAGTTACTCCTCTTTCTTTTAATGCGCTAACCGCATCTTTGTAGTTAGATCTGATTATTTCGACCCTGTCACTGTAAGGAGCTAATCTTTCACTTGCGACCTTTATTGCTGCCTCATCCTGATCTACTCCGTATAGCTTTCCGTTTTTTGAAAGTCTTTTAGCTATTTCACTTGAATGGCCAGCGCCTCCAAGTGTTCCATCAAGGTAGATACCATCTGGCTTGATATTTAATTGTTCTATTGTTTCAGTAAGCATTACTGAATAGTGATTAAATTCCATCTTCCTACCTTTAAATTCCTAAATCTGCCATCTTTTCTACAATTTCATCCATATTGTCGTCAAAAGAAACATCTTCCCATTTAGCCTTATTCCAGATTTCAACTCGGCTTCCTACGCCAATTAGTGAAACATCTTTATCAAGTCCTGCAAAAGAACGTAGCACTGAAGGTATCAGTATTCGTCCCTGCTTATCAGTTTCAACTCTTGTTGCACCCGCAAGCATGTATCTTGCAAATGCTCTTGCATCCTTGTTTGTAAGCGGCAAGGCACAAAGTTTAGCTTCAAGGATTTTCCATTCCTCATCACCGTAGATAAATAAGCATCCATCAAGTCCTTTTGTAACTACGAATTCATTTCCAAGGTCTTCACGGAATTTTGAAGGAATAACAAGTCGACCTTTTTCATCAACGCTGTAACTGTATTCACCGATGAACATAATCAACTCTCCTTCCTCTCAAAATCTACCACTTTTCGCCACTTACTGACCACTCTCTACCACTTTTACCCACATTTTAATACTTTTTTAAGGAAAAATCAATACTTTTGAAGTTAATTATTTGTTGATTTTACGGGCTTTTTCGAGGTTTTAGATGTTGTGGTAGATAGTGGGGAACAATACCAAATTTAGGCAAAAAAAATAAGAAGTATCTTCAAAAAAATTTGAAGATACTTCTTAAAAACAAACATATTTCTTTTAAGATCAAATATTTTCCAGGCCAAATAACATTTACAATAAAGAAAATTTTCTTAACGGTAAAAGAACATTTATAAAGGTCATGTATTCTTTTAAAAATTTTCATACCTCTATTAAGCAATAAAAAAACGCTTCCATATAATGAATACGAAAGCGTTCAACTTTATATGCTCTAAAATTTATACATTAAACAAGAATTCAATAATATCGCCGTCTTCTACAACATATTCCTTGCCTTCAGTTCTCTGCTTTCCTTTAGCTTTAACATCCTGGTAATTGAAGTCTGCAGAGGCTAAATCCTCGTATGCAATAACCTGAGCACGAATGAATCCACGTTCAAAATCAGAATGGATTTTTCCAGCTGCCTGAGGAGCCTTAGTTCCCTTCTTAATTGTCCATGCACGACATTCCTTCTTACCATCAGTTAAGTATGAAATAAGTCCTAAAAGCGAGTAGCTTGCCTTAATTAATCTATCAAGACCTGATTCACTGATACCAAGTTCTTCCATGAACATAGCCTTTTCTTCGTCATCGAGTTCAGAAAGTTCTTCTTCTGTTTTAGCGCATATAGGAAGTACTGCAGCTCCCTCAGAAGCAGCTTTCTTAGCTACAATATTGTAATAATCAGAAGCTTCTGGATTAGATACGCCTTCATCATCCATATTACATGCATAAATAATAGGTTTTGCAGAAAGAAGTCCCATTTCCTTCATAACCTGTGCATAAAGTTCATTTGTTGTATCATATTCAAAAGTACGCGCATTATTTCCAGCTTCAAGGTGAGCCTTAATTTCATTAAGAAAAGCTTCCTCTTCCCTCGCTTCCTTGTTTCCGCCCTTACCAGCTTTAATAGCCTTTGCAAGTCTATTCTCAATCATATCAAGGTCTGCGTAGATAAGTTCAAGGTCAATACACTCCATATCGCCTGCTGGATCAACTGCAACAGCCTTTGTTGCATCTTCTACTACATGCATAATCTCATCATTATCAAAACATCTTACTACATGGATAATAGCTTCGCATTCTCTGATATGGCCTAAAAACTTGTTTCCTAGTCCTGCGCCCTTTGATGCTCCCTTTACAAGTCCAGCAATATCTGTAAACTCAACAACTGCAGGAGTTTTCTTATCTGTCTGCCAGTATTCAGCTAACTTATCAAGTCTTTCATCCGGAACTGCAACAATACCAGTATTAGGTTCAATTGTACAGAATGGATAATTAGCAGCCTGCGCATTAGCAGTACCTGTGATTGCATTAAATAATGTACTTTTTCCAACGTTAGGAAGTCCTACGATTCCCAGTTTCATATATATCTCCTTTTGGGGACGGTCCTTTTGCCACATGGATGTGTACTTTGCCATATGGATGTGTACTTTGCCATATGGATGTGTACTTTGCCATATCATCCCCCACATTCTATTCAGGTCTATCGCGTCAATGCTATCACAGATAGAGTAAAAACTCAATATTTCGATATTTACTTTTTCTTCAAAATGCTATATGATGATTCAATCTAAAGATGAATTCTTCTTTCTATATAATTCTGTAGTTCATTACTTTTCTAGTCCTAGAGATTTATTATTTCTAATATCTGCAATTCACCTGGCATTCAATATAATACGATAAGCCTGCCTTTTAAAAGCACATTAATTTAGTTCATTGTTTATTAAATAAGCCGTTCACCTACCCATATTTTATTACTTTAATGTTTTTATTTCATTTAGAATCTACAGATTACTTAACTTATATTTTTTATTCTCTACTCATTGCTACTCATATATATTTTATCAGAGGAGTCAGTTTCAGCAACTTCAGCAGTTTTTCATAAATATACACAAAATTAAAATCACCAATATTTTTAAACATACAAGGAGGTTTCTTTTGCCTAGAAAAAGACGATTATTATCCGCAACAAACATTTACCATGTTGTTGTTAAAGGAACAAATAGCCAACTATTATTTGAAGAAAGAAAAGATTATCTGAAATATTTAGACATCTTAGCGTATCAAAAAACTCAGTGCGATTTTCGAATTTACGCATATTGCCTAATGTCAAATCACGTGCATCTTCTTATCCAATCTGATTACGTGCCGATTGACATACTATTCAAGAAAATAAACACCACATACTCTTGTTGGTTCAATATGAAATACAAGCGTTTCGGTCCTCTTCAGGACGGTCGCTACTACAGTGAGCCTGTGGATAATATTGAATATTTCATGTGCGCCCTTAGATATATTCACCTAAATCCCGTTAAGGCTGGTTTGGAAGAATATCCTGGTGAAAAATATGAATGGTGTAGCTATAACTCGTATGTTCTTTCGCTACCAGATATTGCTGACACTACTTTAGCATTAGAAGAATTTGGAGATCTAGATAGTTTTGTGGCCTTCCACAATGCAGAAAATCAAGACGATTGCTTAGACGTACACAAAATTAAAGTTCGTATTCCAGACGACGTGGCTATGGATATCATCAAAGAAATCTGCAATGTTCAGGATACTACCGATGTGGCCGAATTCAATATTTTAGAAAGAAACAAATGTGTACGCCTGTGCAAAGAGCGCGGAGTTTCTGCCAGACAAATCAATCGATTAACAGGCATACCTCGCGGAATCGTAGACCGCATCATCGAAAATAGGCTTTAACTACTGTCGTATGATTGTTGCAATTAACAGGCATTTTGGGTCTAGATTCTTAACTAGATTCAGATCTTGATTCTTAACTAAATTCAGATCTAAATCTAGATTCAGATTCAGATTCAGATTCGGATTTGAATTTGAATTTGAATTATGATTCAGATTTGTGGCAAAGTACACATCCATATGGCAAAAGAATCATCCCTATGGCAAAAGGGCGGTCCTTGTGGCAAAAGGACCGTCCCCACATAAGGGAGGGGGTTAACATCCACCTTGTGGTTTCATGCTCCAAAATACTACATTCATGACAATAACTATTAGAGCAACAACTGCCATAGAAACCCAAAATCCCATATTAAGTCCTAAAAGTTTTGTTGTTCCAAACATTTTCATCCAAAGTGCTATCCAATTAACTTTCATCTAAAGTTACCTCCTTATAATAATTCGCCATAATGCTTTACATATGCTTTCTTTAAGCTCGTTGCAAGGCACATGTAAAGAAGGATACATGGAATCAAATATGCAAAGTAAGATGCTGGAAGCGCAACAAATCCCAGCATTGTTCCAAATCCTGTAAATGGAATAATTGTTAGTAACGCAATTCCTGTAAATGTAAGCAAGGTAAGTGGTGCAGATGCACGGCTTTGGATAAAGGGAATCTTAGGTGTACGAATCATGTGAATTACAAGAGTCTGGCTCCACATAGACTCTACAAACCATCCGGCCTGGAACATGGCTGCATATCTAAACTTTAATTCAGCAAGTTCTGCACCATTAAAATGATTAGCTAAATCATTAAACAATATTCCCTTTGAAACAAACATTGGACAGAATACAAAATACATAAAAATGTATGTAGTAAAATCAAAGATTGAGCTTGTAGGCCCTATCCAAATCATAAAGTTACCAACGCTTGAAGCATCCCATTTTCTAGGTAGTTTTATAAACTCTTTATCAACATTGTCCCAAGGAATTGCTGTACATGATAAGTCATAAATCAAATTCAGGAAGATAAGATGTACACTTTCCATAGGAAGAAAAGGAAGCAATGCACTTGAAGCAAGTACAGAGAACATATTTCCAAAATTAGATGATGCGGTCATCTTTATGTACTTAATCATATTTGCGTAGGTTTTTCTTCCTTCAATGATTCCCTCTTCAAGAACCATCAGATCCTTTTCAAGCAGGATAATGTCGGCTGACTCTTTTGCTACGTCAACGGCTGTATCTACCGAAATTCCCACATCAGCAGCTTTCATTGCAGCAGCATCGTTGATACCATCTCCCATAAAGCCCACTGTATGTCCTGCATTTCTAAGTGCAGTAACTACTCTAGCCTTCTGCGCTGGTGTGAGCTTTGCAAACACTTGAGTCTCTTCAGCCGCTTTCATAAGCTCATCATCATTCATATTGTCGATATCTGAGCCAAGAAGCATGTTATTAACTTTAAGACCTACCTGCTTGCAGATAGTTCTAGTAACCTTATCATTGTCACCTGTTAATATCTTTGTGGTAACCCCATATTCTTTTAGCGCCCTAATTGCATCTTTAGTTGATTCCTTTGGTGGATCAAGGAAAGCAAGATATCCCATCATAACCATGTCGCACTCATCCTTTACGCTAAAGGCTCCTACAGGAGAAGGATTACTCTTCTGAGCGATTGCAATTACACGAAGTCCATCATCATTTAATTCATCAACTTTATTCAGAACACGCTTTTTAAGCTCCTCTGTTAATTCCTTTACCTCTCCATCTATTTCAACGTGACTGCAAATAGAAAGCATTTCCTCTACTGCACCCTTTGTAACCATCTGTGTCTTTCCATTTTTGTCTTGAACAACAGTTGACAGTCTTCTTCTTGTAAAATCAAATGGAATCTCATCCACCTTTACATAGTTTTCGGAAAGATCTGTAAGCTGTGGATTCTCTGCCTCCTCTGCTTCTGTTCTTTCTATAATTGCTATATCCATAAGGTTCTTATATCCTGTTTGGAAATAGCTATTAAGGTACGCATGACGAAGAACTCTAGCATCTTCTGAGCCTTCTACGTTCATATGATATTCAAGCACAACCTTATCCTGTGTGAGTGTTCCAGTCTTATCTGTACAGAGAATATCAATAGCACCGAAATTCTGAATAGAATTAAGGTTCTTTACAATTGTCTGCTTCTTACTCATAGAAACTGCACCCTTTGCAAGACAAGTTGTAACAATCATAGGAAGCAGCTCTGGTGTAAGTCCTACTGCAATAGAAATACCAAATAGGAAAGCCTCAAGCCAATCACCCTTTGTAATTCCATTTACAAAGAACACAATAGGTACCATTACAAGCATGAATCTGATAAGTACCCAGCTAACTGCATTTACACCTTTGGTTAAGCTGGTTTCTACAGCTTCTCCTGCAACAGCTTTTGCCATAGAGCCAAACAGTGTATTATCACCTGTACAGATGACTACTGCTGTGGCACTACCAGAAATAACATTACTTCCCATAAATGCTATGTTGTTGTAATCTGTTATGCTTTCTACAGCTTCACATACACTTCCCACCTTCTCAATTGGTTCACTTTCTCCTGTAAGAGATGACTGGCTTACAAATAGATCCTTGGCATCTATGATACGTACATCAGCAGGAATCATATCTCCGGCAGATAGATGAACAATGTCACCCACTACTACATCTTCTAACTTAATTTCCTGCTTAACCTTTTCACGTCTATCCACAGTGCAGGTAGTAGTAATCATTGCAAGCAATCTCTCAGCCGCATTACCACTCCTGGATTCTTGCACAAATCTAAGTGTTCCTGAAATAATTACCATAGTGAGAATGATAATCACTGTTAGTGGATCAAAATCCTCTGGTGAATTTCCAAATAGACTCATAGCTGGAATAGCCATATCTGTAATCGTCGAAACTAGAGCAAGGCAAAAGAGAATTGCTGTAAAAGGATTTATAAAAGCTCCAGCCAATCTCTTTCCTAAAGATTTTCTCTTTTCCTTTGTGACCTTGTTATTACCATATTTTTCACGCATTTTAGTAACATCATCTTCTGATAATCCTCTAAGTGATGTTCCTAACTTCATAAAATTTTCTTTCAACTGATGTGTTGCAGCAAAATGTATTCTTTTGTTTTGTTCATCGCGCTGTACTGCTCTCTCTGTAGCCTGTCTTGCCTGAACTCTGTTGTTTTCTTTCTGAGTCATTATCTGATCCTCTCTTTCTTTCAATATATCTATTCAAAAGCATTAAGCTTTGTTTTTATAGTGGCCTGACTTTGATATAAATCTTGCATCAAGACCTGCTCCTATAAACCAAGCAATCATATACCAGATAAAAAATTTACTGGCAAAAATAGGGACAAAACCAGCACTCAGAATGCCTAAGCCAGCCAGTCCTATAACGATTCCAACATTCTTACACAATGGTTCTATTTTTATATTTGACTTCTCGGTCTCCGTCATTGTGCTATAGCTTTCAATATGCTTATGTGCTTTTCCAATGAAAAACAATGTTCCTATGGCTATAAACAAAACGCCAAAAATAATACATGTGATATTCATTCTTCTTCCTCCGTATACTTATTGTTGCTGTGCATCAAAAGTGTTGCTTCAGCATTAAAGAAGTACCGCCTATGCGATTCTTCCAATATAATCTAAATATGTCATGTCTTCCCTCCCTTCTATGCAATAGGAGTATAAAAAAGTCGCAAGGAAATTCACATGGCTAAAACCTTGCGATTTCCTTGCGACTTAGCAAGAAATAAAAATTAAACCTATTACTTATCATTGAATTTATAACCTATTCCCCATACCGTTAAGATAAACTTCGGAGCATCAGGATTGGGCTCAATCTTTTTTCTAAGTTTACGTATAAATGACATAATATTACTGTCATCAAGCAAATATTCATCATCCCAAACAGCTCTGTATATCTGTTCTTTGGTATATATTTCACCCCGATTGCAAGCCAAGAAATATAGGATATCGTACTCCTTGGGTGTAAGAGGTATTTCCTCCCCCGATATTATTACTCTCCGATACTTTGGTATGATTTCCATTTCCTCATACACTATACTATCTGAATAATCTCTTTCGTTCACTTCATCAGATGCCTCAAGAATCAAAGAGCTGCATGCTCCATTTGCAAGTTCATCAAAACAACCCTTTAGTTCCTTAGCTCCATGTAAATCATTCGGTGCACCTTTTAGCTTGTCACTAAGCCACTTAAGCAAAGAGGAATTTATGTTTGCATATTCAATGTTTTTCTTCATGCCTAATCCCTCCTTACGTTAATTCCTGATATTTTTTCAGGTATAACAATTTCACTACCGATACTAAAAGCATGTAACAAACGACGATTGCTGCTAGGAGTCCAAAATATCCTAAAGGCATCCTTGATAAACCAAACAGACCTCCTATATTGGTAAATGCGAAAGCAGTAAATAACACAATACCAAGTATAGTCACTCCCATAACAGAAGCAGCTGGTCTGCTCTGAATAAACGGAACCTTTTTAGTTCTCAGTAAGTGAAGTATCAGTACCTGTGTCCACATAGATTCTAGGAACCATCCTGTTTGAAAAATAGTAATGAATAAAGTTTCATTTCCACCACTTAATTTCGGGCAAATAAAATAGTATAAAATGCCAAATGTAATCAAATCAAAAATAGAGCTAATCGGACCGAAGCACCGCATAAATCTTCCAAGATTTCTTCCTGACCATTCCTGTGGTAATGAATAAATATCTTCATCCACATTATCCCATGGTAAAATAAGACATATAATGTCATATAGCAGGTTCAGCAATAATAGTTGCAAAGAGGTCATTGGTAGGAAAGGTAAAAATATACTTGCTACCACAATAGAAAGTATGTTACCAAAGTTGGATGAAGCTGTAATCTTAATATATTTTCGTGTGTTGGCAAAGGCTTTTCTTCCCTCTAATATTCCAGCCTCCAGCACATTCAGATCTTTCTGAAGCAAAATAACATCAGATGCTTCTTTTACAACATCAGATGCCATATCTACTGAGATTCCTACATCTGCCTCCACAATTGCCGGCAAGTCATTCATCCCATCCCCTAAGAAACCAACTGAATGTCCATTATCCTGTAGTATCTTTACTATCTGTGCTTTTTGCTTAGGAGTAAGCTCTGTAAACAATGCACACTTATGAACTGCAAGACTCTTCTCTTCTTCAGATAGCATTTCAAAATCGGAACCAGAATACTTTTCAGTCACATCAATTCCAAGACGCTTGCAAATGGAAACAGCCACACGGCTTTCATCCCCCGTAAGTACTTTTGTTTCCACATGAAGGGCTTTAAGTTTTTCAAGCGTACTCCTTGCCGATTCCTTCGGGGCATCAAAGAACGCAAGATATCCCAAAAGAATCAAGTCATACTCATCAGTTTTAGATAAACTTTCCCCAGAAAATGGCTTATATGCGACAGCCAAAACCTTCATGCCGTCATCTAACATTTCGTCTACTACAGCATGAATGCTTCCTTCTTTATCTTCATCTATCTTTAAAATCTGACCCTTAAAACTAATCTTTGTACAACGCTTTGTAACTTCATCCACACTACCCTTTACAAGTATTTTCTTTTCATCAGGTCCGGCAACCAAAACAGAAACCAGCTTTCTCTCATAATCAAAAGGAACCTCATCAAGCTTCCTGTTGTCTGTAAGAAGCCTTTCAAAGAATTCTTCTTTTCCCGGCATTTCATAGGCCTTCAGAATTGCTTCATCCAAATGGTTTTTCATACCGCTATGATAAGCACTGTTAAGGAAAGCATTTTTAAGAACCGCCATACTTTCATTACCAAGAATATCCATGTAATATTCAAGGACAATTTTATCTCCAGTAAGCGTACCGGTTTTGTCAACACATAATACGTCCATGCTGCCAAAGCCCTGCATGGCACCTATATTTTTTACAATGGTCTGCTTTTTCCCCATTGCCTGTGAACCCTTTGCAAGGCATGCATTCACTACCATTGGTAAAAGCTCTGGTGTTAGGCCCACACCAACAGAAAGAGCAAACAAAATTGAGGTTCCGAAGTCTCCTTTAGTGATTCCTGTCGCCAAAAATACAATCGGAACAAGAATACACATAAATCTTATCAGGACTTTTGCAATAGAATTTGCACCCTTATCAAAGCTTGACTTACTTCCCTGTGTTTTCTCCCTAATTCCACCAAACACAGTATCCTGTCCAACGGCAAGCACAATTCCTTCACCAGTTCCTCCAATAACAGCTGAACCAGTAAATGCAATATTCTTATATTCTGCATATGAGTATACATTAGTTATCGTAAGCGGATCTGTGTCTTTCTCAAGTATCGCACTTTCTCCCGTAAGCATAGACTGAGACACAAATAAATCATTAGCTTTTGTCAGTCTCATTTCACCGGGAACTCTGTCCCCTGCTTTTAATGCAACGATATCCCCCACTACTATTTCAGAAGAACGCAGGACCTTCCACTGGCCATCTCGTCTTACTAAATTTTCAGATACAACCATGCTAAGAAGATTATCAGATACCTTTTTAGCTCGCATCTCCTGAGCAAGTCTTACTGTACCACTGATAACCAACATACACACAATGATAATCGCAGTTGAAAAATCATGACGATATCCTCTGTTCATAAGAAGTTCTGTTGAAAAAGAAATAAGTGCAAGCACAAATAATATGACAGAAAAAGGATTTACAAAGGCACGCCCAAGCCGATAAAGAAATGTATCCGCTTTATTTTCTAGCAGCTGGTTATCCCCATACTTTTCTCTGTTACGAATGACCTGCTCTTCAGACAGGCCTTCTTCTGATGTATGAAAATCCGTCGTTGCATCTTCCCATTTTGCATGGGCATATATATCTATTTTGTCATTTGCAAGATGTATATCACTCACAGTTTTTACCTCCTAAATAGATATCTTCATCATAACATTATAGTTATGATATGTACGTCACTTAAATCTTGCTTTTTTCTTGCTTTTCTATTCTTTTTGCATCCCCCGTAACACAAAATAGCTCTTGTAATAAAGTTCAACTTCTTGTGGCAAAGTGCACATCCATATGGCAAAAGGACCGTCCCCATTATTGCAAGAAAAACTCAATATTATGATATTTTCTTTTTCCTCTTAGCAACATCTAATTTGTTTAAAGCAATAATCTAAAAGCAAAAGAAACTCTTTTCTTATAAAATGTACTCAAATGGAGGTGATATCCATGAAAATCAAAAAATACGCTATATTATTAACTGCTGCTGTAATGCTCTGTGGTTGCGCTGGCAATGATTCAAATATTAGTGATGTTAGTAATACTTCAGTTAGCGAATCAGTATCAGCTTCAGTTGATGAAATAAAAGTGGAGAAAGAGGATTTAAAAGTGGAACTTACAAAGAGTTTTAAAGTAAGGGGTAATACTAACCCCATTATGACGCAGGCATTTGGTGCTGACCCATATGCGCTTGTGGTTGATGATACTGTCTATATTTATATGACAGCTGATGCATTTACATATGATGCTAAGGGTGAAATTACAGAGAATACATACAGTACAATCAACACCATTCACCTTGTTTCTACCAAGGATATGAAAAATTTCACAGATCATGGTGAGATAAAGGCAGCCGGCAAGGACGGCGCTGCAAAGTGGGCTAAAAATTCATGGGCGCCAGCTGCTGCACACAAAGTAATTGATGGAAAGGACAAATTCTTCCTTTACTTTGCTGATAATGGTGGCGGAATCGGTGTATTAACAGCAGATTCACCAGAGGGTCCATTCGTTGATCCTTTAGGACATGCACTTATCTCACGTTCAGTTCCTACATGCGACACAGTATTATGGCTTTTCGACCCTGCTGTTTTAGTAGATGACGATGGTTCAGCATATATCTATTTTGGTGGTGGAGTTCCCGAAGGAAAGATTGACGCTCCAGGCACTGGTCGTGTATGTAAGCTTGGTGACGACATGATAAGTCTTGATGGTGATCCTGTTGCACTTGACGTGCCATATCTTTTCGAAGACTCAGGTATTCATAAGTTTAACAACAAATACTACTATACTTACTGCACAAACTGGAATGTTCCTGATTCAGCACTTAAGGACTTCAATTTTGCTAGTGGACAGATTGCTATGCTTGAAAGTGACTCTCCCATGGGACCTTTTAAGTACAAAGAAAAAATCTTAGAAAATCCTGGCACTTTATGTGGGCTTTATGGAAATAACCATCACGCAGTATTTGAGTTTAATGGTCAGCACTACATCGTATACCATTCAAGATTCTTAGAAAAGAAAATGGGTGTTGAACACAATTACCGTGCTACATTTATTAACAAGGTTAACATCAAGGAAGATGGTACTATCGGAGTAATTCCTCAGTCTCTGGAAGGTCCTGAACAGTTAGTATCTTACAACCCTTATGAAACCCATAGCGCTGTAACTGTTTCAAACATGGTTGGTACTAATGCAGTTTCTGCTGATGAAGTAGGATACGGCAAGATGAAGCTAGGTGATATCAATACCGGTGATTATATCGAATTAACAGGAGTTGATTTTGGTAGCGAAGGAGCTACAAAAGTTACATTCACTGTAGATTCTACTGCTAACGCCTCTGGACACATCATGGTAAGAACAGAATACCCTAACAGAGACAATCTTGCTGTAATCGATATTAATGGTGGCTTAAATAATGCTGAGGTTAGCGCATCATTCGATGCTCCTATAACGGGCACACAATTTGTTTATATTGTATTCGAGGGAGAGGACTTCACTCTTAATACAATTAGATTTGATAAGTAAAAAGTAATCTATAAAATCAAAAAGAGCAATGAACCATAATATAAGTTCATTGCTCTTTTTATTTTCAAAAATTATTCAACATAATCTCTATGACATAAAATGCCATTTTCATATGCATTCTTATTTAGCTAAAAAACCAATTGATGCAATAGTTGCGGATCCTGCTAGCAGATAAAATAACTTTCTGGCATTAACAAAAGATTTCTTCTTTCTTGTTTTCTTAGTAGCTACTTGTACAGAAAACTCATCATATCTTGTAAGCATCTCTTCAGCCGGCTCATGAAATTCGCTTCCAGGAGAAAGCATCTCTCTAGGCATGTTAAACTCTTCCACTTAATAAACCTCACTACTTTGTATGAATATCCAACTGAGGATATGCAATTTCAATGTGTGCCTTGTCAAAAGCAATCTTGAGTTCCTTGTTAAGCATTCTTTTGCCACTAAATACATCGGCTTCTACTACTTCTGCTACAAATTTAAGCTTAACACAAGAATCAGCAAGTTCTTCAACACCCAAATAATTTATTTCACCTATAAAAATATCCTGATGTCTTTCCTTAATATCAGCCAGAATAGGAACAATTTGCTCATCAAACTTTTCAAGGTCAGTTTCATAAGAGACCCCCACTTCAGTAACAGCAACAGAGCCTCTGTCCGAACGATTAATAACATTATTCAGGTCTGAATTGTTTATAATCTTTACATTGCCACCCGCATCCCTAACGCTTATAGTTCGAACGCTAATATTTTCAACAGTTCCTCTAAAACCATCAACTTCAATAATATCTCCTACATTGAACTGATTTTCAATTAAAACAAAAACTCCTGTGACCAAATCGGAAACAAGACTCTCTGCACCAAAGCCTACAATCAACGCAACGACTCCGACACTGGCAAAAATAGTACTTACATTGACTCCTATGATTGTAAGTATCCAACACACCCCTATTAGTATAATGGCATACTTTATAAGGCTTAAAATAATAGTTGCAATTGTCTTAGATCTAGCCCTTGATAGTTTAAAGAAAGAAAATATAATGTTAGCTATACATTTGAACGCATACATAAAACCAATAACAATAATAATCTTTAGTATTGTTTCAGGCTTTAACAAAATGCCTTCTGAAATAGCACTTAATCCTTCAAAAACGCCAGTAAGCATACCGGCTATGCTACTACCAAACAAAATAGCAATCGCAATTAGTAGGCCTATTACATTTTTCTTAGGACTCAGTTTTCGAAGCTTCCTGTCAATTCTATTATATGCTCTGTCTTCTTTATTCTTCTTGTTCGTCTTCTTGACTCTCTTCGACATTTTTGTTCTTTTTCTCCATCCTAGCTCTCTTAAAGTGAGCAATATATTCATGCTTAGTGACATTAGCTCGTTCAGCCATTGCTTTACCATCCATAATGCCACCAATAGATACACCCACTACAATACCTATAATAAGGCCTACAAGCATATGGCCTATTGTAATACCGATAATGAGACCTGCTATAAAGCCTATAATCAGATAAAGTGCAGTCCATGCTGTACGCTGTTTATCTACTGAATAGTATTCTTTTTCCTTGTCTTTACTTCTATAAACAAAGCCTGCTCTTTGAATGGCATCAGATACTACCTCATCATCAACTGATGCAGTACTTTTAACCTCATATATGTCCTTTTGATCAAGAGCCCAGTCCATCATTGTGCGAACTGCGTCCTTGGCATAGGAATGAAGCTTAAAGCCATCCTCAACCTTTACAGATAATTCAACCGCACCACAATCTGGTTCACCTAAAAAAGTAATGGTTGCTACCTTTTTCTGATCTCCACCTTTTTCATATGCTTCCCAGATTATATCCCAGATTGAAAAGTTTTCTTTATCTGGTTTGATTGGGAAAACCAATATTTCTCCGCTTTTGATACTGTATTTTTCTTTGGCCATACATACCCCCTATATCGTATCATTGATTATCTCAATGGCTTTTTTCAAATCTTCAGGCTTAATATCTGAATAATTCATAATCAGTTTGTGCTTGAACCTTTCAGCATCATTATAACAGTAGCTGCTTACTGAATTAATCTTCACTCCATTATACCTTAGTTGTTCTATTATTTCATTATCGAATTTGTCTGATTCAAAGCTCACAATGAAGTGAAGGCCAGCGTTCTCCTCTTCAATCTTTACCTTCCCATATAGCTTTGAATTACTAATTACATCTAAAATAGTCGTTCTATAGCCCTTGTAATAGTTCTTCATTCTATTGATGTGTCGTTCATAATATCCCTCTGCTATGAAATCAGCTAAAGTATACTGCTCGATATTAGATACCGTTCCCGAATAGAACGATAGCTTGTTTTTGTATACAGCCATAAGCTTATCAGGAAGCACCATATATGCTACTCGAATGGCTGAAGAAAGAGTCTTAGAAAAGGTATTCATGTAAATTACACATTCACTATCAAGACTTTTTAGGGTAGGAATAGGCCTTCCTGAAAATCTGAACTCACTGTCATAATCATCTTCGATTATTATTAGTCCATGCTCTCTAGCAAAAGAAACCAGTTCATGCCTTCTTGTAGCAGGCATTACCACCCCTGTCGGAAAATGATGTGAAGGTGAAATGTGAATAGCCATCGGCACTACATTTCCTAGCGCATCAATTGAAAACCCACTTTCATCAACAGGCACGTGCAATAGTCTGACACCATTAGACTCATAGACATACGAAACCTTTAGATGCCCCGGGTCTTCAACCGCAATCATTCCGGTGCGTCCTAGTATCTGAACCACAAGTCCATACAGATACTCAGTTCCTGCACCAATAATGATATTATCTGGATTGACCGCAAGTCCTCTCATACCTAACAAATTGTCAGAAATAGCTTGTCTAAGTGCCCTGACTCCAGTTTTACTGGCTTCATTAGTAAGTGTTATATCTGGCAAAAGAAGGTTTTTGCGCACAAGCTTAGCCCATATAGAAGCAGGGAAAAGCTCTCTGGCAGTATTGTTAGATGTAAAGTCAATAAATGGCTTGCTGCTAGTTTCCTTGCTCTTTATAGGCTCACTCATTTGCTTTACTGAAGGCTTAATGGTATTCTCTATTTCAGCAACATAATATCCCCTTTTCTCATATGAATTGATATAACCCTCGAGCACAAGCTGTTCGTAGGCATTTTCAACCGTAATAATGCTGATATTATGGTTACTGGCCATTTTTCGTTTAGAAGGAAGCTTCTCATTGCAAGCTAGGCGTCCAGCTATAATGTCTTCTCTTATGCAGTTATAGATATATTCATATAATGGCGTATCGCCCTTTTTAGAAAGATCATATGTAAGCATTATGTTTCCTCTGGTCTTATAAACAATTGTCAAAATGGATATATGAATAATACCACATATGCATTATATTAGTAAATGTAAATCCAACTAAGGAGAATCGCATGAAAAGAATTTTAACTATTCAGGACATAAGCTGTATCGGCAAATGTTCGCTGACTGTCGCTCTTCCTATCATTTCAGCCTTTGGAATCGAAACAGCTATTGTCCCAACTGCAGTTTTATCTACTCATACTCATTTCAAAAATTTTACTTTCAGAGACCTGACTGATGATCTTGACTCAATTAAAAACCATTGGAAAAATGAAGGTTTTGAATTTGAAGCAATATATACAGGATACTTAGGTTCAGACAGGCAGATTGCAATCGTTTCTGATTATATTGATACATTTAAAAAGCCAGGCACTAAAGTAATAGTAGATCCTGCTATGGCTGATGGTGGAAAACTATATGCAGGCTTTGATAAGTTCTTTGCTAGTAAAATGAAAGATTTATGTAAGAAAGCAGATATAATCCTTCCTAATATTTCAGAAGCAGCATTTTTAACTGATTCAGCATATCCTGGTGAAGAGGCCAAAGAAGAAGAAATCAAAGATTTACTTATAAAGCTTTCTAAGCTTGGTGCAAGATTAAGCGTCATAACAGGCGTATCATTCAATGATGGAACCTTTGGTTTTATGGGATATGACAATGAATCGCATAAAATCATCCAGTTTGGCACTCCAAAGGTTAATATGCGTTCTCACGGAACTGGCGACATATTTGCTAGCACATTTACCGGAGCAGTTTCAAGTGGATATTCAGAACTTGATTCTTTAGTTATAGCATCAAAATACACCTCAAAATGTATAGAAAACTCTTACAATGACCCTGACAGAGTCGAGTATGGCGTTAATTTTGAACTTGAATTACCTTATCTTATTTCTCTCATAAAATAATAAAGAGCACTTTTAAAGTGCTCTTTTAATATGCTCTGTGATTAGAAAGCTCTGTATGTAACAAAGTATAATTTTCATATCGGATTTTTGATATCTTTCCTTCGTTTACAGCATTCTTTACGCTGCAGTCAGGCTCATTTATATGTTTACAATCCCTAAACCTGCATTCATCATTATATGGTTCAAACTCGTTATAATAATATTTCAGATTATCAACTGTTGCCCCAAATACATCAAGCGATGTAAATCCTGGAGTATCCATAATATAGGTATCATCCCTAACCGGCATTAGTTCTGCATGTCTTGTAGTATGTTTTCCCCTCTCAGTCTTTTTACTGATTGAACCTGTTTCCATGTGGTTATTTTGACACAAAAGATTGATAAGCGAAGATTTTCCCACTCCACTAGGACCAGCTACAACAGTCGTTTTACCTTCTATTATTTCATTAACCTTTTCAATTCCCACCGTATCCTTGGCACTTATAAACATTAAAGGGTATCCAGCCAAAGAATATGCTTCTTTTATTTCTTCAATTTCTATGCTTGAAAGTAAGTCTTCCTTGTTAAAGCATATTATACAAGGTACATTTTCACTTTCCATGTAAATTAGGAATCTATCCAATAGATTAAAATTGGGATCAGGACTCTTAACACTAAAAATAATCATAGCCTGATCGACATTAGCTGACGCAGGTCTAATCATTTGTGTTCTTCTAGGCATAATACTAATAACATTACCAAGCATCTTCTCTTCGTCAATAATGTCTATCTCAACGTCATCTCCTACAAGAGGTTTGATTTTTTCATTACGAAAAGCGCCTTTGGCTTTACACTCAAAGACGCCTTTTGAATCAACATATACGTAATAAAATCCAGCAATACCTTTAATTATTTTACCCTGCATAGACTAAACGTTATTCCTTTACAAATGTAACTTCACGAGTAATTGTATGAGTTGTGGTTTCGCCAGGAACAACAGTCTGCTTACCATCTTCATCTGTTATTGTCTCATATTTAGTCACATCGAATGTCAATGTAATAGTACCTCTATCTGAACCAGTTATGTTAGAGTAATTAACCGCCTGAGGGAAGGATGTTGTCTTTGTATTTAATATTTCCTTACCTGTAGATGTCTTAATCGATATTTCTACTTCTGTACCAGTAACATACTGATCATCTTCTGAAGGCTGTGGTGCTAAAATACTAGCACTAAAACTATAGGTATCTTGAGTTTCAGGCTCATTGCCCTTACTTACCTGAAGGTTAATAACAGTACCTTTTGATACGTCGATATTAGAATCAATACTCTGATAGCAGACATATCCCTCGGCATAGATATTATTATAGCTTTCAGTAACCTCACCTAAATCAAAGCCACTTTCATGAAGAATTATAGTAGCTTCCTCTAAAGTCTTTCCAAGCACGCTTGGAACAGGAACTAAGTCAGAGGCTTTTCCCTTGCTTACTACTATGGTAATAACAGACCCCTCTGGTGCCTTTTCACTGCCTTCTGGATTCTGAGATAATATAATTCCTTCGGCTACTACTTCAGAAAAATCATACTGTATATCTACTTCAAAGCCCTTCTTCATAAGGGACTGATTAGCAGCGTTTAAAGTAAAGCCCACAACATCAGGTACTTCTATAGTTGATGTTCCAGCACTTACTGTCAGTACAATTTCAGCTCCTTCATCAACCTTAAGACCTTCCTGAATGCTTGTCTTAATTACAATACCTTTTTCATATTCACTAGACTCTATCCATGTTACTTTTCCCTTAAGCTTATTAGCTTCTAAAACGCCAAGCGCCTTAGTATAATCCATCATAGAAACCTGAGGCATTACAACCTGGTTAACCTGCTCCTCGCTCACTGAGGGAACTGTAGCATTAGGGTCTTTCCTACCTAGTCTAAATGAGCCAATAGCATTCATGATAAGAAGTATTACGGCAACACACAAAATAGCGCCAACTGCTATAGCAAGAATAGTGGTGATCTTATCCATTTTATTGTCGTATTCATCACCTTCATCACCATCTACTCTTGGAAGATTTCCAGTAAGTTCATTGTTATCTCTTACTGTTTTCTTTAATGACTCCATATCCGCTTCAGTCATTTTTCTAGTCTCGCCAAGCTCATCAGTTTCATTAAGCTTAACAAAATCCTCATCAGGAGTAATGAATGTCTGCTTTAGGTCAGAAATTAGTGATCCCATATTCTGATATCTTCTATCAGCACTTTTCTGAGTACACTTTAGCACTATCTGCTCAACGCTTATAGGAATCTCAGGAACATATTCTCTTGGAGATGGCATATCCTCCTGTATCTGCTTAATAGCAATAGCTACCGTAGTATCTCCGTTAAAGGGGACACGGCCTGTAAGCATCTCAAATAACGTAATACCAAGTGAGTATATATCACTCTTTTCGTCAGAGTATCCACCTCTAGCCTGCTCTGGTGATGTATAATGAACCGAACCCATTACATTGCTAGTTATAGTATTGCTGGTAGCAGCCTTAGCAATACCAAAGTCTGTAACCTTAACCTTTCCGTCCTTAGAAATAATAACATTCTGTGGCTTTATATCTCTATGAATGATGTGGTTATTATGAGCTGCCTCAATTCCAAGTCCAATCTGTATGGCAATCGTAACAGCTTCCTTTACCGACAGCCTTGCTTTCTTTTCAATATATTTCTTGAGAGTAATACCCTCAACTAATTCCATAACTATGTAGTTAATGTCATTTTCTTCTCCAACATCATATACATTTACAATGTTTGGATGCATAAGTCCTGCAGCGGCCTGAGCCTCTACTCGAAATTTCGAAACAAAGTTAGCGTTTTCAGAGAACTCCTGCTTAAGTACCTTTATGGCCACAAGACGATTAAGCTTATGACATTTAGCCTTGTAGACGTCAGACATTCCTCCTGTACCGATTTTTTCCAGGATTTCATATCGGTCGCCTATCATCATACCGATTTTAACCATATATTTCCTCTTAACGTTTCTGCTAATTCTCTGAGAAAGGATCAACTATTATGACTGCGATATTATCTCTTCCACCGTTATCATTAGCTGCCTTAATCAGTTCTTCTGTCATACTGGCTAAGTCTCTTTGACTTTTAACAATTCGTAGGATTTCTTGATCTTCAACCATGTTTGTAAGTCCATCCGAGCACATAAGGACCATCTGTCCCTTAGTCATTTTGACAGTAAAATAATCAGCAGTAACACTCTCTTCAGCGCCAACTGCTCTTGTAATTATATTTTTCTTAGGATGATTTCTAGCACTTTCTCTATCTAGCCCACCTACTCGAATCATCTCTTCTACATAAGAATGATCTACAGTAATCTGTCTGATTTCATCATCAATAATATATAATCTTGAATCACCAACGTTGCATACCTGCAAACAGTCTCCCGTAATAGTAGCAACAACTGCTGTAGTACCCATTCCCTCAAGCTCTGCATCTTTTAAAGATTCATTGTGAACTGTGGTATTAGCCTTATTCATTGCTTCCTCAAAAATCTTATATACGGATACTTCCTTAGAAGCAGCTATAGAATCGTGAATAACCTTGGCGGCAAGCGAAGAAGCCAAACCTCCTCCGTTGTAGCCTCCCATACCGTCCGCAACGATAAAGAGGTTTTTTAGATTACCAACTGGTGACTCTAAAGTAAACACGAAGTCTTGATTCATTGTTCTTTTTTTACCTATATCTGTCAATGAAAAGGTTTTAAGCACGTTTACTCCTCCAAAGCATTCTCATCCATGGTCTTCTTCCTAAGCTGACCACATGCGCCGTCAATATCTCGGCCCATTTCCCTTCTAATAGTAACATTAATTCTTCTTTTTTCAAGTTTATTTTTAAAGCGCACCACGTTCTCATGGGTAGTTTCTTTGTAATCACGTTCCTTTATAGGGTTGACTGGAATGAGATTAACATGAGCTCCTACTCTCGAAGCAAGTGTTATAAGTCCTTCAGCATCCTCATCTAAATCATTAACATCTCTAACTAATGAATACTCAAAGGTAATACGCCTTCCAGTCTTTTTAAAGTAATAATCACAAGCCTCCATTAGTTCAGCGATTGAATACTTATTAGCTATAGGCATTAGAGTACGTCTTTTTTCATCAGTTACACTATGCAACGACAAAGCAAGGGTAATCTGAAAATTTTCATCAGCCAGTCTTCTCATATTTTCCACAAGTCCACAGGTTGAAACAGTAATATTACGCTGACTGATATTAAGGCCTTTGTCATCAGTAAGCATACGCACAAACTTTACTAGATTATCGTAATTGTCCATAGGCTCACCAGTGCCCATTACCACAACATTAGACACTCTCTCGCCTGTAAGTGCCTGTATCCTGTATATCTGTTCTAGCATTTCAGATGGTTCAAGGCACCTTGTTAATCCATCAAGAGTGGATGCGCAAAATCTGCATCCCATACGGCACCCTACCTGCGAGGAAATACATACGGAGTTACCATGGTGATATCTCATCAAAACACTCTCAACATAGTTTCCATCCATTAATTTAAACAAATACTTTTGTGTGCCATCTATCTTAGATGTCTGGACTCTTTCAGGAATAGCGCATATCACTACAAATTCCTTTTTTAGGGCTTCTCTCATATCCTTGGACAGATTAGTCATTTCATCAAATGACGCAACAAGCTTCTTGTGAAGCCATTCATAAATCTGTGAAGCTCGAAATTTAGGAAATCCTAAAGCTATTATTTCATTTTCTAATTCGTTGTAATCTAGTGACTTAATGTCCCTTAGCATAATTATCCTCTTCTAATAAATCTGGCAATGAAAAATCCGTCGGTTTCATCCACATTAGGAAGAAGCTGAACGTAATTTTCAGATTCTCGCTCAGTAGTATAAAGCGAAGGCACTAATGCCTTTATTGAGTCTCCTTCAAAAGGAAGATTATTAAGGATATACTTAACCATCTTCTCATTTTCAGCCTTATGAATAGTGCATGTAGAATAAATCATAACTCCGCCTGGTTTAACATACCGCCAGACTGTATTTACTATTTCTTTTTGAAGGTCACATATTGACTTCATGTTTTCGTTAGTAATGTTATATCTGATATCGGCCTTTCTACCTATAATACCAAGCCCTGAGCATGGAACATCACAGATTAAAACATCAGCCTTTTCTATCAGTTCTTCATTTAAAATAGTTGCATCATGAACATCTACAGTAACATTAGTTAACTTTAATCTTTCGATGTTTTCATCTATAAGGCTAGTCTTTTTTTCACTCACATCAAAGCTTAATACCAAGCCATTAGGATACATAATGTCAGCTACGCAGGATGTCTTACCACCAGGAGCAGCACACACATCAATGACAGTCTTGTCATCAGCCTTCTTTAGCCCAGTTGCTAATCCTACTAACATAGAGCTTTCATCCTGTATTATGAGCTCACCTTCCGAAAATCCTGCCAAAGAATATGCACCCTCTAACGACTTAACATAAAATGCATTTTCAATAAGCTTGCAAGGCAAAACTTCGATTCCTAAGTTTTTCCATTCCAAAGTAAGCTTATTTACCATTTCTGGTCGTCTAACCTTTACACAGACAGGTCGAATGTTTCCAAATGCTTTTAATAGTTCTTCAGCATTATCCTGCTCTTTTAAAAACATCCTTACTAGTCCCTCTGGCATAGAATATTTAACTGATAATCTTAATATATTGTCTTCTATAGAATCGAAATTAGTAAGCTCGTCTTTTCTTTCGACAAGCGCACGCAAAATACCGTTAATAAACTTACAAAACTCTTCAAAGCTTCTCTTTCGGCATAGCTTTACCGCTTCGTCAATAACTGCATGCTCTGGGATTTTATCCATATAAAGAATCTGATAAGCACTCATACGCAAAATGCATCTTACCATGGGCTTGCATTTATCCATAGGCTTTTTAGATACGCAATTTAAAACATAATCAAGGGTGAGTTTTGTAGTAATTGTACCCTCGCTCACCCTTTTATAAAATGCTTTATCCCTTGCATCAAGGTAATCATATTTGTCTAATACATCACGAATAAGAAGGTGACTTTTTTTGTCACCTGTCTCAAGTTCATAAAGTGTGTCTAACACTATTTCTCTAATATTGTCGCTCATAATAATTTATCCCATGACCTGGGCTGTTTCCAAATGCATACCTCTTGCAAAATCCATCGCGGGCATACGTTTCTTGCCCTCTGGCTGAACCTCAATAAGCTCTAATAATCCGGTTCCTGTTTTAACATAAAGGTTTTTCTTGGTAACAAAAATCTCACCAGGCTTAAGCGATGATGCTTCACCAATTTCAGACTTACATTCTTTAGCCTTATATATTTTTACAAGCTTACCATTGAAATAAGTATATACATTAGGCCATACACTCATTCCACGTACTCTGCAATCTAGCTCTCTAGCCGACATTGTAAAGTCTGCAAGACCCTCTTCTTTTTTAAGCATTGGGGCAAAAGTAGCGTCTTCGTGTATCTGTGGAGTATAAACTGCTGTTCCATTTTCAATGTCAGGAAGTGTATCAACTATCAGTTTAGCTCCGGCCTTAGCAAGCTTTTCATACATAGTTTCTTCATCGTCATCATCTAGTATAGGTACGATAGCCTTGCTAATCATATCACCACTGTCCATTCCCTTAGCCATCTTCATAACAGTAACACCTGTTTCAGAAAGTCCCATCATAATAGATCGCTGAATAGGTGCTGCACCTCTAAGCTTAGGTAATAAAGATCCATGGACATTTATACAACCAAACTTTGGTATATTTAATATTTCTTCAGATAAAAACTGTCCAAAAGCAGCAACCACGTAAACGTCTGCTTCAATTGACTTTAATATAGCCACTTCTTCAGGATTTTTAATCTTTTCAGGCTGGTATACTTTTATATTTTTACTAAGGGCATATTCTTTAACAGGAGAGGCAATTAATGCGCCGCTTCTCCCCTTTGGCTTATCAGGCTGAGTGTATACAGCAGTAATCTCATGTCCTGCATCAAAAAGCGCTTCTAATACACATTTAGCAAAATCGGGTGTACCCATGAAAACAATCTTCATAGATTCCTCCTATTACTCTTCTTCGTTTTCGTCAGATACTGGAATAAGTTCAGAATTATCAACTAGTCCCTGCACTCCACCAGCTACTCTTTCTACGTAAAGATGACCGTCAAGATGCTCACATTCATGGCAAATAGCTCTTGCAAGTAAGCCCTCTCCTTCAAGCTCGAAGGGCTGCATATTTTCATCAAGCGCACGGACCTTTACATAATTAGGACGTTTAACAACACCACTTTTTCCTGGAACGCTTAAACAGCCTTCATATCCTTCCTGTTCACCAGATACCTCTAAGATTTCAGGATTAATGAATACTCTTAGATCTTCTCCTGTTGTATCGATAACAACTATTCTCTTCAAAACTCCAATCTGGCTGGCAGCAAGACCTACTCCATCAGCCTCGTACATTGTATCAATCATATCATCAATTAAAAACCTTGTGCGGGGAGTCATTTCTGTTACAGGCTTACATACCTTATTCAATACTTCGTCTCCCATTGTTCTAATTGCTCTAAGTGCCATATTAATCTCCATTCGTTAATGTTTGTTACTTAATGTTTATATCATATTTTGAGGGTCAAAATCAAAGAATACATTTTCTTTAAAGCTTTTTCGTTCTAAAAGTGTAGCTTCAAGCATATTCTTAATCTCAACTAATACATTATAGTCCTTATCCTTTATATAAAAGGCAAAACGGTATATATCATTTATTTTAGATATGCTGGCTGGTGCTGGTCCTATGACAAGCTTTTTGCATTTAGACCGGATTAGTTCAACCAGCTGATTAGCTAAGCTTTCAGCCATGGCTTCATTTTCTGAGGTTACTAAAACAGATAACATATGGGCAGCAGGTGGATAATCCATCAGCATTCTGTATCCGCTTTCCTCTTCGTAAAAGCCTAAGTAATCCTGTTCTATTGCATATTGTATAGCATAGTGTTCAGGTTGATAAGTCTGAATTACAACTGTGCCTGGAATGTCTCCTCTTCCCGCACGCCCTGCAGCCTGTGTAAGTAACTGAAATGTCTTTTCTGAAGCCCTGTAATCAGAAGCAAAAAGTGACATATCAGCAGCTAAAACTCCCACTAAAGTTACATTTTTAAAGTCATGTCCCTTAACAATCATCTGCGTTCCTACTAATATATCAGCTTCTTTATTTAGAAACTTAGTAAGGATGTTTTCATAATCATCCTTCTTTTTAGTAGTGTCAGCATCCATTCTGAGAGTACGCACGCCAGGATACATAATCTTGACGGTTTCTTCAACCTGTTCGGTTCCTGCTTTAAATCCTAAAATATATTTAGATCCACATTCAGGACATAGCTTATAGCTATCTTGAGAATAACCACAATAATGACATATCATCTTGCCATTTTTATGGAGTGATAAAGAAACATCACAGTGTGGACATTTTACCACATATCCGCATGCTCTGCATGAAACAAAACCTGCAACACCGCGTCGGTTCAAAAACAGCATAATCTGCTCATGCTTATTTAGTCTGTCTTCAATTAATTCCTGAAGCTTTCTTGAAAGAATTGATCTGTTTCCTTCCTTAAGCTCAGTTCTAAGATCGGCTACTAAAACCTCTGGAAGCTGGTTTCCAGTTAGTCGCATAGTCATATTGAATAGTTGATATTCTCCTGTTGATGCTTTATAGTAGGCATCTATTGATGGAGTCGCTGAGCCCAAAATGACAGAAGCCTCTGTCATCCTAGCTAATTCGATTGCCGTTTCCCTTGCATGGAACTTAGGCATATTCTCACTCTTATATGTGCCTTCATGCTCTTCGTCTATTATTATGAGTCCTAAGCTTGGAAATGGTGTAAAAAGCGCGCTTCTAGGTCCTATTACTATGTCGATGTTTCCTTTTAAAGCTTGCTCGTACAAATCATATTTCTCGCCCTGCGAAAGAGTCGAATTCATAATTCCTACACGATTACCAAAACGTTTATAAAATCTCATAAGAGTCTGAAATGTAAGGGCGATCTCAGGAATAAGTATTATAACCTGTTTACCTTCATTTAATACATTTTCAGCAACTCTCATATATACTTCTGTCTTGCCGCTTCCAGTAATACCTCGGATTAGATAGGTTTTATGAATGCCTTTATCATAATCCGCTTTTATTGAATCAACTATAACGGCCTGCTCCTCGCTAAGTATAGGTTTATCATCTATGACGAGACTGTCAGAAAGCATACCTCTTACAACTCTTTCCTCTGTGACCTTGATGATTCCTAACTCCTCGAGTCTTTTGATGGTTGATGGAGCAATATGAAGCTTCTCGTCCACAAGTTTTTTAGGAATCACTGTGGATGTCTTAAGTTCAGATAAAAGTCTGACCTGCCCCGCATTGTTTTTCTTAATTGCAGTGTAAATAGCCTCATCAAGTTCCTGAGTCGATACATTTAGTT
Source organism: Lachnospiraceae bacterium (assembly GCA_045639565.1). Classification (GTDB taxonomy): domain Bacteria; phylum Bacillota; class Clostridia; order Lachnospirales; family Lachnospiraceae; genus UBA1258. The sequence goes on along the minus strand of JAZUDH010000094.1, from coordinate 176,564 downwards.
CAATCGACTTTTTAGTCGCTTCGCTTACCTTGGTTTTTATAGGAAGTACAGTCTTTAAAGCGTTAATCATTGTTGAACCATAATTATTCTTAATCCATCTGGCAAGAGCAATTCTGGTATCTGATAGTGCTATGTCTTTGTCTGAAAAATCGATAATTTCCTTAAGCTTAGAAACATCAATTTCTGAAGAGTCACAAAGCTCTATTACAATGCCTTTCCTAACATTATTTCCCTGTCCGAAGGGAACATTAACCTGCATGCCAGGCTCTAGTACGCCTTTTAGGTGCTCTGGCACAATATATGTGAAAGGGCGATCAACACTTTCATGTGAGATATTTATTATTACTTTAGCAAAACGACCTTCCACCAATGCACTCCTTTTCTCTATTGTTTATATCATATTTTATCATAAATATGATTTATCTATAATACTTCATCTGTATCTGGGCACTATCAACGCCTCTAAATGAATTAACTTCAATCTGATAGCATAAGTCAATTAATATAGAAACACGTTCCCCGCTATGAAGCTTCCCTGCCGTCTCTCTATCATATATGTCAGCCACGAAATCCTCGAAAAGATCAAGATTTCCAAAGTAAATGATTTCATACACTTTGTTACTGGCATCGACAATTTTGTACTTTCCTACATTCTTATTCTTGCCCATTTTAGTGCCAGAAATAATTTTTATTCCAGTTGAAGCAAATAGGGGCTTCTCGTTTCCAACTCCATAAGGCTCTAGTCTAGATAGTTCACGAGCCAAAGAAACATCTACATAATCTAAGGGAAGCTGCATATCTATTCGAACTGTCTCTACAAAGTCTTCCTCTGTTAGCGTAGTAAGCTCATTTAAAGAGCTTATGAAGCGTTCAAGATTCTCTAGCGGAAGTGATAGTCCGGCAGCCAGCTTATGACCGCCAAATTTGCTAAGTACATCCTTTACCTTACTAAGCTCCTCATACATATCATAAGCATCAATGCTTCGTCCACTTCCTTTAAGTCCATCTTCTGTCTTAGTAAGCACAAAAGCAGGTCTATGATATTTTTCTCTTACTTTACCTGCAATAATACCTGCCAGGCTTTCGTGACAGTCAGGAAGATACACTACCAGTACTTTATCAAGTAATCCTCTTCTATCAATAATATCGAAGGCCTTTTCTGTTTCCTCTATTGTCATGGCTTTTCTAGAATCATTTAATGTAACTAGCTCACTAGCTTTAATAACCGCCCTATCGATGTCATTTTCTAAAAAAAGTTCTACTGCTCTAAGCGGAGTATCTAGGCGACCTGTTGCATTAATACATGGTCCTATCACAAAACCTAAATGATAAGGATTCAGCGTCTTACCAGCCAAACCAGTAATATCTATTAGTGTCCTAAGCCCTAAATTCCTGCTATGCTCCATTAAGCGCATGCCCTTATAAACTAAAGTTCTGTTTTCATCCTTTAGTTCCATTACATCACATACTGTTGCAAGCGAAGCGAATTCAAGCAACTCATCTTTTAGGTTGATATAACCTTCACTGCATGACACCCCATAGGAAAGTGCCAGTGCATCGATAGTCTGAAATGCAACATATGCACCACATATACCAGAAAACGGGTATTCCTCGCCTGGCATTTTAGGATCAACAATAGCATCTGCATTAGGTATTATATACTTTTTTTCTCCATCACATATTTCGAACGGTACCTCATGATGATCAGTTATAAGCATAGTCATATTAAGTTCATGTGCATAGTCAGTCTGCTTTAATGCAGAAATACCATTATCACAGGTAATAATAGTATCACACCCTGCCTCATGAGCTGCTTCAATCATTGAAATGTTTATTCCATAACCGTCTTCTATTCTATGCGGAATTGCATAATCTACTAATGCGCCAAAGAAAGATAATCCTTTGTACAAAATTAATGTAGAACACACTCCATCTACATCATAATCACCAATAATACGTATCTTTTTAGATTCAGAAATTTTGTCCCTTAAAACTTGAACGACCCGATTCATGCCTATATGCATCATCGGGTCGCGTAAAGAACCTTCCCCAGGATTAAGAAAGGCTCTTAATCCCTGAGGATTGGTCAAATCTCTGTTTCTAAGAATACGTGCTGTTACGGGGGATATTCCATACTCACCAGCCATTTTTTTAAAATCACCGGACTTTCGTATTTCAACCCATTTTTCCATCACATATCTCCATTTCGAAAATTTTACTTATCTTTCTTAGCAAGCTTGGTACGAAGTACAAACCACAATGAACCAGCTAGGCAGATTGATGAATATGTACCACACAAAATACCAACCATCAAAGGTAAAGCGAATTCCTTGATTGAGCTTACACCAAAGGCGTAAAGCGCAACAACCATAACAAAGGTTGTGAGTGAAGTGAAAATGCTTCGAGATAAGGTTGTTGTAATACTATCATTTACAATGTCCTTTAAGTCGTACTTTCTGCCCTCATTCTCATCACGGTTTTCACGAATTCTATCGAAGATAACGATTGTCGCGTTGATTGAGTAACCTACAATTGTAAGCATACAAGCTACGAATGTAGAACCGACACTTACATAAGCTAATGCATAGAATGTTAATGTTACTAAAACGTCGTGTGCAAGAGCAAGAACTGATGATGCACCAAATCTGATATCCTTAAATCTGAACCAGATATAGATAAGCATTAACACACAAGCTACTGCGATAGCTACAATTGTTTCTCTCTGTGATTCTTTACTGATTGTAGAGCTGATGGTTTCAGCCTTAATCATTTCTTCATCAACACCAAACTTTGTGCTAAAGTAATCATTTAATGCCTCACGCTGTTCAGCTGAAAGAGTAATTGTCTTAAAGATTACTTCGTTGCTACCCTGAACCTTGGTAGTAATAACATTAGAATCATTAATAATATCTTCAATATCAGAAACCATTAATGTATTGATTTCATCAAGTGAATAATCTCTGTCCATAGGAACAGTTGTCTGTGTACCACCTAAGAACTCTAAGCTAAAGTTAAGTGAGTGTCCACGAGAAGCAAATGAACCGTTTAATGCAAGCATGAATACTAAGCCAATTGCAATAACTAAACCTGATGCGCCAAAGAAGATACCCTTCTTAGACAAGAAATCAATCTTCTTATTTTCTTTAGCAACGCCATAGAATTTAGGATCCTTGACGCCAATTGCAAAGAGTGCATTAAGTAAAAGCTTTGTAATAACTACGGCTGTAAATAATGAAAGCACGATACCAAGAGTAAGTGTCTGAGCAAAGCCCTTGATTGATCCTGAACCCATTACCCATAATACGAAGGCCGCAATTAATGTTGTAAGGTTACCATCCATGATGGCTGACATCGCTTTAGAATAAGCTACCTTAATAGCTGAATCTACTGTTTTTCCAGAACGAAGTTCCTCTCTGATACGGGCGAAAATAATAACGTTAGCATCAACCGCCATACCAATTGAAAGGATAATACCTGCAATACCAGGAAGGGTAAGTGTAATACCAAATCCATTGATAAGCATAATTTCAAGTGCTGCATAAAGTGAAAGAGCAATTGTGCTGGCAAGACCAAGTACATAGTATACAGCAATCATAAATACAACAACGATTGCAAAACCTACTGCACCAGCAAGTAAGCTTGATTTAATAGCATCCTGACCAAGTGAGGCACCTACTACGTTAGAACGTAATTCTTCAAGTTCAAGCTTAAGTCCACCGATACGAATTGAAGAAGCTACTCTATCAGCAGTTTCATAATCCTGAATATTGGAAATCTGAGCAATACCACCAGTGATTACACCCTGTACCTGAGGAACACTTACAAAGTTTCCATCATAGTAAATAGCGATAACATCTTTACCTCTGTTGAAGGCTACTTCTGTAGCATCCTTGAATTTTTTAGCACCTTCTTCAGTAAATGTTAAAGATACAACGAATTCAACGTTGCCCATGTCGTCCTTAATAGAACCACCCTGAGCATTTGCTACATCTGTACCAACTAAGACTGCTGATCCATCAGCTACTAATTCATCAACAGAACGTAAAAGTTCCCAACCATTAGCGCCGTATGAGTAGTTAACTTCGCCATTTGGTCCATAGTGATCAAAGAAGTAAAGTGTACCAGGACGTCCGAGTGCCTGTAAAATTGAGTTAGCATCGTATACACCAGGGATTTCGATACTGATACGATCACTACCTTCCTTATAAACAACAGCTTCTGTACTATATTTTTCTACTCTCTTCTGAAGCTTGAATACGGTGTCATCCATATCCTGGTCTGATGGAGTACCATCTCCTACTACCTGATAAGTGATAGAAACACCACCTGCAAGATCAAGACCTAATTTGATCTCTTTTGCAGATCCTTTTTTGTCAGCGCCAAGTCCACAGATATCCATAAATCCGATGAAGATTGTAGCGATAACAATTAATGCTATAGCAATAAAACCTTTCTGCTTAGTCATCTTTGTTTCTCCTTTTTTATATTATATTTAATCTTCTTCCAGCTCTGCTTTTTGCTTTTCTGGAAGAGAAACTTTAACTTTTACAATACGGTTCTGTCTGATACCGCATACCTTTAACACAGTGCCATCCTCTAATGTTACCACTTCTTGATCTTCTGGTATACGATCAAGCTGATCTAATACAAGACCACCAATTGTATCATAATCCTCAGATTCAAACTCGGTACCAAGAGCGTCGTTGATATCTTCAAGCTTCATACGCGCCTCAATCAAGAATCCACCTTCAATTTCCTTAATCTGGAAGGCCTCATCCTGGTCATACTCATCTCTAATCTCACCTACGATTTCCTCTAAAAGGTCCTCTAAGGTTACCATACCAACAGTCTCACCATATTCATTATTAATGAAAGCAAGATTCATTGATGCGTTTCGCATCTCAAGCATCAAATCATTAGTCTTTTTATATTCATATGTATAATAAGCTTCGCGTAAAAACTTAGACACAGAAAAAGATGATGGATCCTTTAATCTGATTAAGTCCTTTATATTAATAAAGCCTATAATATTAACCTTTTCACCCTGATAAACAGGAAGTCTTGTGTACATGGACTCTCTAAATACCTTCATAACCTCTCGGTAAGTAGCATCATGAGAAATCGTAATCATGTCAATTCTGGGCACCATTACATCCTTGGCCATTGAATCACTAAAGTCGAACACATTAGTAATCATCTTCTTCTCACCAGATTCAATTGCACCGTCCTCGTGCGAAACGTCCACATAAGTTCTAAGCTCTGTTTCAGTAATGACATCTCCATCATTACTATCAGATTTAAAAATCATCAAAAAGAAATGTGCAACTTTCTCTGAAATAAAAGCAAATGGAAAAAGAACTACCATCAAAAACCTAATTGCAGGTGAAAAGCCTAATGCAAGCTTTTCACAGTTTCTTTTAGCATAAGTTTTAGGAATAATCTCACCAAAAATTAGAATTGCAAAGGTTAATAGACCCGTTGCAAGAGATACATATAGATTTCCCCATATCCTTATAGTCATTGCAGTAGCTAGTGCCGACGCGCTTAAGTTTACTATATTATTGCCAATAAGTATAGTAGTAATCATATTATCATATTTGCCAACTACATAACTTAATGTCCTAGAGTGTTTCCTTCCTTCTTCCTCAAGGGAACGCACCTTAACTCGCCCAATTGCTGAAAGTGCAGTTTCTGCAGAAGAAAAAAACGCAGATAACAATACTAATAAAAACAATATTACTAACTGTATGACACCAACCGTATCCAAAATTCCTACCTCTTATTTAAATCCACATCCAAAATTTCTATCAAAAAGTCATCATATGAAGCAATTGCCATAGAATAATCATCATCAATTCTTTTTAATATGCCTTTTGCTTTTAACGTACTCTTATCATAGATATTTAATAAATCATCATTCGTTTCAAAGGATATTCCCGATAAATCTCTTGAAATCCCCTCGCCAGTAAGCTTCACATAGGCTTCCTTTATGGACCATATCGCATTAAACGAAGCGTTTATCAGTTCTTCCATCCGCTCTCTGTCATCTAATGAAATGACCTTTTTTATCAAGGCTTCATCCGCTTTTACAGGCTTTTGTATATCAATTCCCACTTCTTTTTCAGAAACAGCAATCGCTACATAATCACCTGAGTTAGAAACGTTAAAGAACAAATCATTTCTTCCCTCAATATATGGCTTACCACACGAAGAAGATACTATCATATCCTTATAAACAAAATATTTATCTAGCACAACTGCTATAAGAGCACCAGTGCATATGATACTCTTAATAGCGGCTTTGTTTTTAGCTTTATTGATTCTTGCCAATCGATCATCGGTCATTTTTTCTTTATAACAATCGAATAGAGCAATCTCATCAACATCCTTAATACATGCCTTGTAAACAACTATTTTAGTTTTTCTCAAAGCAGTTCTCCCATCCTATAAAGGATTTGTATAAAATTCTTCAAAGCTTGTATAACCTTCAGCAGTCAACTGCTCTTTCTGGAATTTCTTATTTTTATTCATTTTAGCAACTAAAACCTGCTTACCTGCTTCTCTTGCAGCCATAGCCTTGTCTAACACTTCAGCGTATCTATCCTTAGGCATATCCTTTTCAACAAGATAAGCAATCTTCTCTCTTGAACCAGGAATCTGATAATTGCTCTCTACTAGTAATAAAACAATTCTTTCAAATCCGATTGAGAAACCACATGCAGGAACATTCTGACCAGTAAAGTTTCCTACCATCTTATCGTAACGTCCACCGCCACCACAGCTTCCACCAAATTCAGGAATGGCAATTTCAAAAATAGTTCCAGTGTAGTAACCCATACCACGTACTAAAGAAGGATCAAATACCATCTTAAAGTCAGCCTTCTTAACCTTTTCAACGCTTTCAATGATTTCTGTTAAGCTCACTACAACTTCATCATCCAGATAATCGCCTAAAATATTTTTCATCTTAGCAATTCCAGAAACATCACTAGTTAAATCTTTGAAAAGCTCGCAGTATTTGTCAACTGATTCTTCTGAAAAACCATCTTCAACTAACTCAGCCTTAACTCCATCAAGACCAATCTTATCAAGCTTGTCTAAGATTACACATACAGTATCGAATCTGTCTTCAGAAAATCCAGCATATAATGCCATAGCCTTTAATAATCTTCTTTCATTTATGCGAATCTCAAAATTTTTAAATCCAAGCTTTCCTAAGGTAGTTGTAGTAGCAAGGATTAATTCGATTTCAGCCATATTAGTAGGCTCACCTAAAATATCGATATCACACTGCATAAACTGACGGTATCTGCCTCTCTGAGGTCTGTCAGCACGCCATACATTACCCATCTGTAAAGCCTTAAAGGGGGAGGGCAAATCATTAGCATTGTTAGAGTAAAAACGAACAAGGGGAACTGTTAAATCATATCTTAATCCCATATCTGTAAGATCAGCCTCTTCTTTTGCTGTCTCAAGATTAAGCTTTTCGCCTCTCTTTAATACCTTAAAGATAAGCTTTTCATTTTCGCCACCCTGCTTACTGCATAAATTCTTGATGTCCTCAAGACAGGGTGTTTCAATTGCTGTAAAGCCAAAAGAACGGTATGTCTCCTTGATTACGCTTTGAACATAATCACGAATCTCCATTTCTCTTGGTAAAATTTCTTTCATACCTGTAACAGGTTTCTTAACTAAAGCCATATTTATCTCCTATTCAAGAGAGAATAACTCTCTTTTTCTATTTATCATATCGTCAATGTTATCGATGTATAGTTTTACATCCTTTACATTATCATTTCTTACAAATTCACCTGTTTTGGTGATTACTTTGGATACACTTCCTGGACCTAGTGCAACTATGGGCTCTAGCTCCTCCATGATTAGTATATTATAAATTCCAAAGGCGCCTTCTTTAGCATAGCCTGTGTTTTCATAATTTCCTGCCATGTTCTTTTGCCTATATAAATAGTATGGCTTCATGTTTAAAGCCATGGCTCCTTTATGCGCAATTTCCATGGTTTTAGGTGTATTAATCATAGTCTTGTATCCGTTTTCATTTATCCATTCACTTAATCTTGATGCTCGCTTAATCGCAAGCGAATGGACAGTAAGCGAATCCGGACTAAGCTTTACTATCCTATCGATAGTACGGCCTACTTCTGTAGGGCCTTCATTAGGAAGTCCTAAAATAATATCCATATTTATATTATTAAAGCCTAAATCCCTTGCCATATAAAAGGCTCGTTCCACATCCTCTACAGTGTGTCTGCGACCTATTAAATCAAGAGTATCCTGATTCATAGTCTGAGGATTTACACTAATTCTTGTTACCTTATGGTCAAGTAACACTTTAAGCTTTTCCTCAGTGATTGAATCAGGTCTTCCTGCTTCAACGGTATATTCAAGCACATTTTTAATATCTAAATGTGTGTCAATATAGCTTAGCAATCTTTCAAGCTCAGAGGCAGAAAGTGTGGTAGGCGTACCTCCACCTATATAAATTGAGTCAATGGGCTTGCCTGCTCTTTTTCTTCCTACATAATCAATTTCTTTTTCTAAAGCACTAAGATATGCATCTACATGCTCTTTCCACATAGATATTGAATTAGATGTAAAAGAACAATATAAGCATGTTGTAGGGCAAAACGGAATGCCTATATATACGCTATAGCCATTTTCATAATGAAGCGGCTTTAAAATTTCAATTTCACGCTTAGCAATGTCTATCGAAAGATTAGCCTTTTCATCACTGATAAGGTATGTATCCTTCATATAGTCAAATACTTCTTTATAAGACTTGCCCTCTTCTAGCATTTTCCTTGGAATCTTAGTAGGACGAATACCCGTAAGATCACCCCATGCAAGATTAGTACCTGTAAGCTTAGAAAGTGCAATGTATATAAGCTTCTTAATAATATTTTTTTCAGATGCCCTGTCTGAAAATGAAGGTACCTCCATATCACCTAAAAGCTCATTGTCACTATTATAAAAAGAAAACCTTGTAGGTTCATACTTTACGTAGAACACTATAGTCTCTTCATCTGTATCTACCTTGTCAATGCCTACCCTTACGTTATGCTCTGGATAAAATGCTTTAACCAAAGACATAATGTCATATTCAAACTTGGGTTCATTGATATAAACAATTACCATTTATTATTCACTCCATACTAGTTAAGGAATGGATTATTTTCTTTCTCATATCCTATAGTAGTCGAGCCACCGTGGCCAGGATAAACCCTTGTATCATCAGGCAACACGAAAAGCTTTTCTTTAATTGACGATACTAATTTTCTTGAACTGCCGGTAGGAAAATCTGTACGTCCCACGCTATCGCAAAATAGAGTATCACCAGCAATTAATATGTGACCATCCTCAAAGTAAAAGCAGCAGCTTCCCTCTGTATGACCCGGAGTATGAATAACCTTAAAGGTCATATCTGAGAAAGTGCGTTCCTCGCCATCGCTAAACCATTCATCAGCAAGAAGCATTACGGGGCGTCCCACGCTTTCAGAAACATTCATGGATGAATCACCTAAAAGCTCAGCTTCAGCCTCATGGCAGTAAATCTTGGCTCCAGATTTTGCCTTAAGTGATTTACAGCCATAGATATGATCAAAATGTCCATGGGTCAAAAGAATATGCTTAATTTCAAATCCATGCTCTGCTAACTTATCATATATGTAGTTTCCTGAATCAGCAGGATCTACCAAAATGACTTCGCTTGATCCTTCTTTGTAAAGGAAATAGCAGTTTGTCTGATACATACCTAATGTAAGCTTGCCAATCTTAATGCTCATTACTACCCTCTCGTTCTCTCAATATCAAGGATACTGGGAATATTTCTAAGCTTCTCAATAATATGATTCATAGACTCGCGACCCTGAATTTCAAATGAAGTATTCATGGTAACTACGCCTTGTTTATTGGTTCTTGTATTTAATGCAATAATACTAATGTTATTTTCCGTAAAGGCCCTTGAAACATCAGCAAGAAGACCTGTACGGTTCGATGCGTAAATATTAATCTCGGCAGTATACTTGCCAGATTCATCTCCGGCGCCCTTTTGCCACTCAGCATCCATAAGTCTTACTCTGTCAAGCTCGGGAAGCGCAATAATATTAACGCAGTCTGTTCTATGAATTGAAATACCACGACCTCTGGTTACAAAGCCTACGATTTCATCTCCTGGAACCGGTGAACAGCATTTTGAAAATCTGACAGCAACGTCATCTATTCCCTTTACAACTATTCCGCTCTTTGAATTAACAGTTCTAGGCTTAATTCGTGCCTGATCATTAACTTCTTCAAGGATTTCCTCGTCAGTCATGTTCTTGCGCTTATCAGCAGCAAGAAGCTCCTGCATTCTGTTAATAATCTGACCTTCCTTTAATCCACCATGACCAATTGCAGCAAGTAAAGCATCCCAATCATGGAAACCATATTTATGCATAACAACTTCCATGTATTCAGGCGTAAGTATTTCCTGAGGATTGATGTTATGCCCTTTACAATATGAATTGAAAAGATCATGACCCTTATTAATATTGTCTTCCTTGAACTCGGCCTTGAACCACTGAGAAATCTTGTTTCTGGCCTGATTAGACTTAACAATATTTAGCCAGTCACGGCTAGGTCCCTTAGAGTTTTGTGAAGTGATTACTTCTACTCTGTCACCATTCTTGATTTCATAATCAATAGTAACTAACTGACCGTTTACTCTGGCACCAACCATCTTGTTACCAACAGCAGAATGAATGCTATATGCAAAATCAATGGGTGTTGCACCTCTAGGAAGGTTTTTAACCTCACCATTAGGAGTAAAGCAATATACTGAATCAGAGAACAAATCAAGGTCACTCTTGATTATGTCCATAAACTCACTATTATCTGTGGTATCATTTTGCCACTCTAAGATTCTACGAAGCCACATGAATTTTTCAGCTTCATTTTCAGGTGCTTTCTTGCCATCAGAAGCTTCCTTATACTTCCAGTGGGCTGCGATACCATATTCAGCAGCCTTATGCATTTCTTCAGTACGAATCTGAATTTCAAAAGGCTGTCCTGATGATCCTATCAAGGTTGTATGTAAGGACTGGTACATATTAGCCTTAGGCATAGCAATGTAATCTTTAAATCTACCTGGTAAAGGCTTGTAGATTTCATGGATAACGCCTAAGCAAGCGTAACAGTCTCTTACAGAATCAACGATAATTCTTACTGCGAATAAATCGTAGATTTGATCGATGGTCTTGTTCTGATTAACCATCTTTTTATGTATTGAATAAAAGTGCTTCACACGTCCGTCAATTTTAGCTTTAATTTCGGCATTAGCAATGTGTGTTGCTACTTCATTTACTATCTGAGTTATATAACGTTCTCTCTCGCTCTTTCTAACAGCGATGAGCTTTGTTAATTCCTTATATGCATCCGGCTCAAGATATTTGAAAGAAAGGTCGTCAAGCTCAACCTTAATTTTAGAAATACCAAGTCTGTCTGCGATAGGTGCATAAATATCAAGAGTTTCTCTTGCAATACGTACCTGCTTTTCGGGTGGCTGATGCTTAAGAGTTCTCATATTATGCAGTCTGTCGGCCAGCTTAATAAGAATAACTCTGATATCTTTAGCCATGGCAAGGAACATTTTTCTTAAGTTTTCAGCCTGTAGCTCAAGCTTTTCCTTGTCCTGCGAAATAGGTGCTCCATCAGAAGCGCTATTAAAGGTTTTTAGTTTTGTAACTCCGTCTACAAGTAATGCTACGTCATCCCCAAATTCCTGAGCAATCTGTTCTTTTGTCAGAATAGTATCTTCCACAACATCGTGTAAAATACCAGCAATTATGGTTTCTTTATCAAGTTCTAAGTCCGCTAAAATAATAGCTACATAAAGGGGGTGAATAATATAGGGTTCGCCAGAGCGACGCACCTGTCCTTCATGAGCCTTGTCTGCAATCTTATATGCTTTTTCAATACTGCTAATATCATCTGAAGGATGATATTTTCGCACACGGTTAATTAAGTCCTGAAATAAATCATCGGGACTAATGAATTCGCCAATGGATTCAATTCGACCATCATCTATTACGAATTGAAACTCATCACTTACACTATTAATTTCTACCGTATTATTGGGGGTCTTGGTAGGTTCCATAGAGTAACTTCCTATTTTTATTTTATACTGCGAAAGAACAGAACATGCTCTCTCGCAGTACTATCCATTATTATTTTCCTTCGTATGTAATAGCTGAATATAAAGGACATCCGTGAAGCTTTTCACGACCGTTTAATCCAGCAAGCTCCATTAGTACAACAACGCCTACAACCTTGCCGCCAAGTGACTCAACAAGTTCAATCATAGCTTCTGTAGTACCGCCAGTTGCGATAAGGTCGTCAACAATTAATACCTTCTGTCCAGGCTTAATTGCATCCTTGTGTATTTCAATTGTAGCTGTGCCGTATTCAAGTGCATATTCCTTAGATACTGTTTCGCATGGTAACTTACCTTTTTTACGAATAAGCACAAATGGTTTTTTGTTAATGTATGCTAATGGTGTACCGAAGATGAATCCACGTGATTCAGGTCCTACTACAACATCAAAATCAACATCCTTTACTAAATCCTGCATTGTATCTACAGCAAGCTGTAATCCGTCAGCATCCTGTAATACGCTGGTTATGTCTCTGAAGATGATTCCAGGTTCAGGGAAATCGGGTATGCTTCTAACATATTCCTCAAGTTTTTTCATGGTGACTTTCCTCCAATACCACTAAAAAAATAATATCTTGTCCAATTTGGACATAATATATGTAATTATAGATTTATCTAGCGCTAAAGTAAAGATTTTTGAAAAAAATAGTGTATAATCTAACTTATAATATAAGGGAAGGAAATTAACATGAAAAAGCTTTTAAAATATCTAAAGCCATATAAGAAAGAATGTGTTATTGCTCCCTCGTTTAAAATGCTTGAAGCTTTATTTGAGCTCTTTGTTCCTATAGTAATGCAACGAATTATCGACTATGGAATTAAAGCATCAGACAGGGAAGTAATATTTAAAAATGGCGCTATACTTGTAGCCCTTGCACTAATCGGTTTGGTTTGTGCTCTTATAGCTCAGTTTTTTGCAGCAAGAGCTGCAATTGGCTTTGCAAAGGGAGTGCGCAAAACTCTTTATTCTAAAATATTAGGTTTCTCATATGAAAATATTGATTCAGTTGGAACCTCATCACTAATAACAAGAATTACTAACGACATTAATCAGGTACAAAACGGTGTCAATATGGTGCTTCGCTTACTTATGCGTTCTCCATTCATCGTATTTGGTGCCATGATCATGGCTTTTACCATTAATGTAAAAGCCGCCTTGACCTTTGTCGTAATGATTCCTCTCCTTTTTATAGCGGTGTTTGCAATCACTCTGATTACAATTCCAATGTATAAAAGGATTCAAAAGTCTCTTGATGGCTTAACTGGTCATATTCGAGAAAACCTGTCTGGTTCAAGAGTTATCAGAGCATTTTCGACTGGTGCCCAAGAAAAAGAAGAATTCAATAGTGACAACAAGGCATTCTACCTTTTATCAGTATCAACCTCTCGTATATCAAGCTTACTAAATCCTCTTACAATCATCATTGTAAACGTAGCAATGCTTGTGCTTCTTGCTAGTGGCGCTGATCTTGTAAATAACGGAACGCTTACTAATGGTCAGGTATACGCCTTAGTTAACTATATGTCACAGATTTTAGTAGAATTAGTTAAGCTTGCTAATCTGATTATTACTATCAACAAATCCCTTGCTTCGGCTGCAAGAATTGAAGATACTCTTGAAATCGAAAATGCACTTAGTGATGATGGTGAGCTTGATGCTAGTTCACTAAAAAATAAAGAAAGCATTCTAAGCTTCAGTGATGTTTCTTTTGCCTATCCTAATGCAGGAAATGATTTCATCGACAATGTGACCTTTGAAATTAAACGAGGCGAAACTGTCGGTATCATAGGAGGTACTGGTTCTGGTAAATCTACCCTTGCCAGTCTTATGATGCGTTTCTATGATGTAACAAGCGGAGAAATCATATATAACGGCGTAAATCTTAAGAAGCTTACAACCGCGTCACTTAGAAAGGTGTTTTCAATAGTGCCTCAAAAAGCACAGCTCTTTTCAGGAACGCTCAGAGACAATCTGTTACTTGCTAATCCTAATGCAACTGATGCGGATATGAGTAAAGCAGTTACGCTAGCAGTTGCGGATGATGTAGTTGCTTCTAAGGGCGAGGGTCTGGATTTTATTATAAAGGAAGGTGGCAGCAACCTTTCTGGTGGTCAGAAGCAGCGACTTACTATAGCCAGAGCCCTTTGTAAAAAGGCTCCTATTCTAATCCTTGATGATTCATCAAGCGCTCTTGACTATGCAACTGATTCAAAGCTTAGAGCTAATCTAAAAGCGCTTACCGATATGACTGTCATAATCATCTCGCAAAGAGTTATTTCAATTGAAGATGCTGACAAAATTTTAGTAATGGATGATGGCAACTTAGTAGGTATAGGTACTCACAGTGAGCTTCTAAAGTCCTGCCCTGTATATCAGGAGATTGTTGAATCTCAGGCAAAAGGAGGTTCGTCACTATGAAGCAAAAGAACACTTATTTAAGAATTTTGAAGCTGATAAAGCCAGAACTTTTCTGGGTAATAGTTTCCCTTCTATTAGCTATAGCTAATGTTTTTACATCCCTTTACATTCCTGTGCTTATAGGTAAAGCAATCGATGAAATGATTGATGCAGGATGCGTATCAATGGATGCTATTGCTAAAATACTTATTCTTTTTGGTGTAATAATTGCTGCTAATGCTCTATCAAGCGGACTTATGACCATTATAAACAATCGAATTACCTTTAAAATAGTAAGGGATCTTAGAAGCAGACTGTTTGAAAAGATGCATGATGTACCAGTTTCTTATCTGGATTCAATGGGACATGGCGATTTACTAAGCCGTATGATATCTGATGTAGAAAGATTATCAGACGGTTTACTGCTTGGTTTTTCACAGCTGTTTATTGGTGTGATTACAATAATTGCTACTTTGATATTTATGATAAGAATTAATCTATTGGTTTCAATTATTGTTATTGTACTGACTCCCGTGTCACTATTTGCTGCTTCATTTATCAGCAAAAAGACCTATAAGCACTTTAAGAAGCAAGCCACTTTGCAAGGTGACCTCACATCTTATATTAATGAAACAGTTAATTCAGTAAGACTTATAAAGGCATTTGGAGCTGAAGGTATTGAAGTAGGCAAGTTTGAAGATAAAAACGAGAATTTCGCTAAGACAAATTTAAAAGCCCTCTTCTTTAGCTCAACTACAAATCCAGTTACTAGGTTTGTTAACTCCTTAGTTTATGCGGCTGTAGGCATATTAGGTGCCCTCTTAGGAATCGGTGGAAAGATTACTGTAGGTACACTCTCCTGCTTTTTAAGCTACGCAAATCAGTATACTAAGCCCTTTAACGAAATCTCCGGGGTAATAACAGAGTTTCAAAATGCTGTAGCCTGCGCTACAAGAATATTTGAATTTTTAGATGCACCTAAAAATAAGGACGTTCTTGATGCCGATGGTAATGAGGTAAAAACTGATGATATTAGCACTGATTTAGCTTTGTCTGGCGACATAGAAATAAAGGATCTTGCCTTTAGCTATGATAAGACTAAAAAGCTACTGTATGACATTAATTTTTCTGTTAAAAAGGGAAGCCATGTTGCTATCGTAGGGCCGACAGGTTGCGGTAAGACAACCTTCATTAATCTCTTACTAAGATTCTTCGAACCAGACAGCGGTGAAATACTTTTTGATAATATTCCGTCATATTCTATTCATAAGGCTGACTTACGAAGAAATATCGGAATGGTTCTGCAAGACACCTGGCTTAAGAATTGTACTATAGCTGAGAATATTGCATACGGCAAAAAAGACGCTACTATGGAAGAAATCATTAATGCAGCCAAAAAAGCACATGCTCACAGCTTTATAAAGCGCTTAGAGCATGGGTATGATACACTGATTGCTCCAGATGGTGGAAACCTGTCACAAGGACAAAAGCAGCTTTTATGTATAGCAAGATTAATGCTATCACTTCCTCCTATACTTATTTTAGATGAAGCTACATCATCAATTGATACCCGTACAGAATCTAAGATAAATGAAGCCTTCCAGACACTAATGGAAGGCCGCACAAGCTTCATTGTTGCACACAGATTATCAACAATTAAAAATGCAGATTTAATCTTAGTTATGAAAGACGGTAATATCATTGAGCATGGAACTCATGAAGAGCTCTTGGCTAAACAAGGCTTCTACTATACAATGATTAATTCTAAATAGCATTTCTTTTCATAAGATTTATTTTTGACACAACTTAAAATCGTCATAAAAAACAAGAGCCGCAAGTATTGCTAGACATAAGCAATACTTGCGGCTTCTAAATTTTTAATATAATAGCAGTTACAAATCACATACTATTGAAGCAATATGAGTAGCAATAAAGCCATTATCATTGGCATTTAAAACTATCGAATAGGTATCCTCTACTATCTCAATTTCAAAATGTTTCAGATTGTTAATAGCAGCATATTCTGACATCACTTTAACCTTATCGTTATTATGTTCAACCTGAATGATATCCTCAAATAGGCCATTATAATTATCATTTATAAATTTAATCTTACCTAATCTTTCTCCCTCAGACTGAGAAACACTCAATACATAGAGTTTAGCTCCCTCGTTCTTTTTGTTAATCGCGTATCGTTTAACAGGAGAAACAACCTTACAGAAATCATAACAATGCTCTTTTTGCGTAGCACAATGATTGAGCCATCCTTCATCAGTAAAGCCTACTACCATTTTGCCATTGGTCTTATAATAAGGAACAGAAAGAGTCCCATCTATATCGAAGAATACTGCCTTTACCATTATGATAAAGCCTCCAACTCCTTAACTGCCTTACGCATCTCATCGATAGCTGCCTTAATAGGAGCATCAGTTTCAAGGTCAACGCCAACTGCCTTTAATAGTTCAACAGGAGGCTTTGTACATCCGCTTGCAAGGAACTTCTTGTATTCCTTAACTGCTGATTCACCTTCATTTAAAATTCTTTGTACAATAGCAACTGAAGCTGAGAAGCTTGTAGCATACTGATATACATAGAAATTGTAATAGAAATGAGGAATTCTAGCCCATTCATATGAGATTTCTTCGTCACTAATCATTGAAGGTCCATAGTACTTTTCGTTGATTTCTTTGTATAACTTAGAAAGGTTAGTAGCATTTAAGTTTTCACCATCTTCTACCATTTTGTTTGTAAGCATTTCAAATTCAGCAAACTGTGTCTGTCTGAATAATGTACCCTTGAACATATCAAGATAATGATTTAATAAGTACTTCTTTTCATTGACATCTGTTGCGTTCTTAAGTAAGTAATCAAGTAATAATAATTCGTTACATGTTGATGCTACTTCAGCAACGAAAATCTTGTACTGAGCTTCAAAGCATGACAATGCATTGTTAGAATAATATGAGTGCATTGCATGTCCCATTTCATGGATAAGCGTAAACATATCATCAAGCTTTTCATCGTAGTTTAGTAAAACAAAAGGATGATATCCGTAAGCTGCAGTTTCATAAGCACCACTTCTCTTACCCTTGTTCTCATATACATCAATCCATCTGTTATCATAGCCTTCCTTGATAACCTTAACATAATCTTCTCCTAAAAGAGCAAGAGCCTTAAGTGTTGTAGCTTTAGCCTCTTCAAAAGAAACCTTCTTGTCAAAATCAGGAAGCATAGGAACATAGATATCATACATATGAAGCTCGTCAACGCCTAATAACTTCTTACGAAGTGAAACATAGCTATGAAGTGCATCGATATTTTCATTAACCGCATTTACGAGGTTTTCGTAAACCTTAGGAGTAACATTGTTACGTGTTACAGCTGCTTCAAGAGTATTATTGTATTTTCTAGCTTTAGCACGATAAATAAGTCCCTTAACATTACCGTTGTATAAAGAAGCATATGTATTACGGAACTGCTTATAAACACTGTAATACTGTTCAAAGGTTTCTTTTCTAACTTCACGGCTAGGAGACTGAAGCATTCCTACAAAGCGGCCATGCGAAAGCTTTACATCCTCACCATTTTCATCCTTAACAGTAGGGAATGAAATATCAGCGTTATTCAAAAGGCCGAATGTAGTACTAGAAGCATCTCTAACCTCCTCACTCATGGCAAGAAGCTTTTCCATTTCAGCAGATAAAGTATGATCCTTTAATCTAAGAGTCTCGTCAATAACAAGCTTGAATTTCTTAAGTTCAGGCAACTCAGTATAGAATTTATCAATTGTTTCAGATGATGTTGCAAGAATTTCAGGATCAATAAAAGCAATGTTTCCAGATACTTCAGCAATTACACTTCCTATCTTAGCATCCATAGCCTGAAATTCACTGTTACCAGTATCCTGGTCTGAACGACAATGAGCATATACTCCTGCCTTGCTAGCTACTAAATCAAACTGCTCTAATAAAGTCATTGTCTCTAATAAGTTAGCGGCGCTATCACATACTTTTCCCTCGAGTGCTGCGATTTTTTCACCAATTGAAGAAATGCGAGTAACATCAGCCTCCCATTCTTCTTTAGTAGCATAAAGATCCTCTAAAGCCCAGGTATTCTCTACCGCTACGTCTTCTCTGTTTTTTAATTCCTTAGCCATCTTGTACCTCCTATAAAAAACCGGGCTCTATAAAAAGCCCGGCAAAAATTTACATTTCCTGTTCGTGATTAACTGAGTAAGCAACATTTGTTGCATGGTCAGCTACTCTTTCAAGTCCTGAAACAACATCTGAGAAAATCATTCCTGCTTCAGGAGTACATTCATTACGTGTAAGTCTGTCTACATGTGAATGCTGTAACTCACGTTCTTTTTCGTCAATTGCATCTTCAAGCTGAGTTATCTTTTCAAGGTATGTGTCATCACCAGAAGAGAATGTCTTAACTGAAAGACGATAAATCTCATTGACCATTTCCATCATCTCATTTAGTTCACCCTGCGCAACCTTACTAATCAGTACACCAGTTTCAATACGCTGCTTAGCGCAGTCTGCTATATTTTCAGCATGGTCACCAACTCGTTCAATATCGTTAACAACATGGAAAAGAGCACCAATGCTCTTTAAGTCTTCAATAGGAAGTGTTGTTTGGTTGATTTTAACCAAGTAGTTTGTAATTGAGTGATTCAAGAAGTTTATGTTCTTTTCAACCTCATAAACTTCAGCAATATCCTCTTCGTCAAGCGTAATCAATGCGTTCATAGCACGATTTAGGTTTTCACCAGCAAGGTCAGCCATACGCTCGACTTCTTTAATAACTTCTACAACTGCTGTTGCAGGGTTCAATACAACCTTGTCACCAATGTATTTAAGCTGATAGCTTTCACGGTATCCAACCTTTTTGTCCTCACCAGGAATGATAAGCTTAGTAAGCTTAACTAAAGGTCCTATGAAAGGAGTCATAACTACTACCTGAATAACCTTGATGAATAAGTGTGAGAACGCTACAATTCGTCCTGCATCATTTCCAGCAAGCTTAGACATGATACTTACGAATAAATCAACATCGAATGCAAATAGAACATACATGAATATTGTTCCAATTACATTAAATAGTACATGTATTGCTGCAGCACGCTTAGCATCTTTTTTACCGGTTAAAGAAGCTAAAACTGCTGAAGTACAAGCACCTATATTACATCCTAATGTAATAAACATACACATGCTTAAATCCATAAGTCCCTGATTAGCCATAAGTACCATAATTGATACCGTAACTGACGAGCTTTGAATAATAGCAGTAAGAACGAGTCCTAATAAAACACCTAAAATAGGCGAATCAAGTGATGAAAAAAGCTCAATCATCGAAGGATCTTCTCTCATACCACCCATAGCACCAGACATCGCGCTAAGTCCCATGAAGAGAACACCAAAACCAACAATAATTTCAGCAAATTTCTTTATGTTTTGCTTTTTAGCAAACATTACTACAAGGACGCCTGATAATAAAATAATAGGAGCGACCTTTTCAAGTTTAAATGATACTAACAGCGCAGTAACAGTTGTACCAATGTTACTACCAAAAATAACTCCTGCAGCCTGTGTTAAGTTCATAAGCCCTGAGTTAACAAAGCTGACAACCATAACTGTACAAGCAGATGAGGATTGAATTGTTGCTGTAAATATCAAACCTACAATAATACCCATGAAACGGTTAGTTGTAAGCTTCTCTAAAATACCTCTAAGCTTATCACCAGCGAAAGCCTCTATACTGTCGCTCATGATACGCATACCAAATAGGAATAACCCCAGTCCTCCGCAAAGGCTCAATACAATACCTAAATTCATACTAATCTCCGTTTCGCTAGCCTAATAGCTAGCGATATGACACTTTGAAATTATACATGATTCAAAGCAATCCCTTATCCTTTTTCCAATATACGATAAAGATTGTATCCTATTGAAAGTAAAGTAGCAAGAATATATATACTGATAATTTATACGTTTCCAAGCATTTTATTAGCACTTTCGACGTCTCCGGCTGCTAAAGCCTTACGTATGCGCGTTGAAGAAATATCTTCACCCTCAAATTGTACCTTTTCAATCACATTTACCTTAATACGAAGTTCATCTTCTAAAGCCTTAAGTAATTCCACATTACCTCTTCCTTTGTAGCCAAAAGAAAGATCGTTGCCACATACTATTTCAGCAGCATGAAGTCTTCCCTTTAGTATATTTCTAGCAAAGCTTTCAGGCTCTTCTTTAGACGTAACATCATTTAAATCATACTCAACAAGATAGTCAACATTAAGCTCTTCGAAGCGTCGTCTTCTTTCGTTTTCAGTAAAGATACGTTCACTATCCTTTAAGTACTCTGAGGATCTTGAAAATGTAAAAACAACAGATTTTAAATCATCATCATGCTTTGTTATTTCTCTGATAAGTCGCTGATGACCAGCATGAATACCATCAAACTTACCAATTACTACTCTTGTATTTCCCTTATATTCAATTTCTTTTAAACCATCTAGGATAATCAAATAACTATTCTCCCATAAACATTTTGACCGGGACTAGTGTATCTTCTTCTTCTCGATATGAAAAAAGTCCCACAAAAGTGTCCTCATCATTTCTAACTCGCACCCACTCACCGTTTCTTAGTGCAAGTGTTTCAGCGATCTGGCTCATTTTCATTTTATTGCCATTATCTATAAGCTTTCTAAAATCTTTTAACACATGGCATACAGGATATTCCATTAAAGCAGCTTCAGTAGGTTTTACAACTGACTCTAGATTTCCCTCAGCCTTTAAAGCTTTTAGTTGTTCTAAAGTATAGCTTTCTTCATAACAAAACTCGCTTACCTTAGTTCTTTTTAATGAAGTCATAGTTGCATATTCACCACATTTTGCAGCAATATCTTCACCAAGCGATCTTATATAGGTTCCCTTGCCACAAGATACTCTGATAGTAAAATGTGGAAGTGACATATCTATCACTTCTATATCATAAATATCCACATGACAGGCTTTTCTTTCTACTACCTTCCCCTGTCTTGCAAGATCATAAAGCTTTTTGCCATCCACCTTTTTAGCCGAATACATAGGAGGATACTGATCATAACCTCCTACAAAAGACATAATGGCATTTGTAAGCTCCTTTTCTTCTACTTTAGGCGCCTTTTCATTTAAAACAGTTCCAGTAATATCTAATGTATCTGTCTTGGTTCCCAAAAGAAAAGTAGCGACATACTCTTTTCTTTTATCTGTAAGCATGTCGCATAATTTCGTTGCATTTCCAAGGCATATAGGAAGTACTCCCTCTGCCATGGGATCAAGAGTTCCTGTGTGTCCGATTTTTTTCTGTGAAGCTATGCCGCGCATAACCGCAACCACATCAAAAGACGTGAAACCCTGTTCTTTATAAACATTAATTAATCCGTTAATCACTTAAGCTCCTTGTACTGCGCTTCGATTAGTCCGGTAAGATTATTAACCACGTCGTGGAATCTTCCAGGCATTGTACAGCCAGCGGCGCGCACATGTCCGCCACCACCATAAGCACTACATACCCTGGCTACGTCAATAACTCCATTCGAGCGTAAGCTTACCTTGTATTCCATTGTACCTAACTGATACATAAAAATAGCCACATCAACGCCAGTAATATTTCTAAGCTGATTTACGATTCCATCAAGATCATGTGAAGTCACTTGATAAAAATCCATCATATTCTTGTCAACCTGGCTCACCGCAACCTTACCATCCATCATAAGAAAGCTTTCAAGTAAAGCTCTTCCTAAAACCTGTGTCTGAAGATATGTCTTCTGGTAGAAGGTTTCTTCAATAAGCTTTGGAAAATCAAATCCGTATGTTATAAGATGCGCTACTGTTTCAAGCGTTTTAGGCTGGGTATTAGAATACTGCATGACACCAGTGTCATGGATGATTCCTATATAAAGAGCTTTAGCAATTTCTTCATCGAGAAGATTCTTGTCTAAAAGATCGTAAACCAGTTCACTGGCACTTGAAGCTTTAGGATCTATGTAATTATAGTCACCTGTTCCAGGATTCGAAACATGATGATCAATATTAATAGTCTTAGCTGCTTTATCAAAAAGTTTTTCAGCTTCCCCTAATCTTTCTTTTCCACAATCAATGGCAAAGAATATATCAAAAGCTGTATCACAGTCACTGGCATTTTCAATATCATCAATATCTTTAATGCAAGAGAATATGTCAGCAGGCTTTTCTAAGAATACATGAACATCAAGCTCTGGTCTGTTCTTTTTCAGATAAAGATACAACCCCATAGTGCTTCCTACAGCGTCCCCATCAGGTCGTATATGCGCACTTATTCCTATGGTTTTTGCTTCTGTAATTTCTTTAGTTAGATTCAACATCCTTGTTATTCACATCCTCTATAAGCTTAGACATATTAACACCATACTCTATTGAATTGTCCATTACAAACGTAATAGTAGGTGTATTCCTTAGATTGACGCGCTTGGCAAGAAGGCTTCTAATGTAGCCTTCTGCACTTTTTAGTCCTGCATATGTAGACTTTCTAGCTTCTGCATCACCAAGTACGCTAATATATGCTTTACATGTTTTTAAGTCGGGAGCTACCTCCACGCTAACAACACTTGTAAAAGCGTTGATACGTGGATCTTTAATATCTCCTCTGATAATGTTAGCGAGTTCTCTGTAAACAACTTCGTTAACACTCATATTTTTAATACTGTTTTTTCTCATTTATTCTCCATTTTGGTCTGGTAACCTATCTAGGCACCTCAACCATAATATAAGCTTCAACGATATCTAATTCCTGCATTCCATCAAATCCATCAAATACAAGACCACATTCAAAGCCTGCCTTAACTTCCTTGACGTCATCCTTAAATCTCTTAAGTGATGCTAAATCACCTTCGAAAATCTGATCACCCTGACGAGTAATACGAACCTTACAGTTTTTCTGGAACATACCATCAAGCACGTAAGAACCTGCGATATTACCGATTGCAGATGCCTTGAAGATCTGACGAACTTCTGCGTGACCAATAATCTTTTCCTCGAATACAGGATCAAGCATACCCTTCATAGCAGCCTTAACATCGTCGATTGCCTGGTAAATAACCTTGTATAATCTAATATCAACACCTTCTGTTTCAGCAGTATTCTTAGCTACTGCATCAACCTTAACATTGAAACCGATGATAATAGCATTAGAAGCGCTTGCAAGTGTAACATCTGATTCATTAATGGCACCAACACCACCATGGATACACTTAACAACAACTTCTTCGTTAGAAAGACCCATTAATGATGATTTAACTGCTTCAACAGAGCCCTGAACATCAGCCTTAACGATGATGTTAAGTTCCTTTAAGTTACCTTCCTGAATCTTAGAGAATAAGTCATCAAGCGACATTCTTGCTTTAATCTCTTCAAGCTTCTTTTCTTTATTCTGAGCAATGAATGTTTCAGCGAACTGCTTAGCTGTCTTATCACTATCATGCGCGATAAATACTTCGCCTGCGTTAGGAACATCATTAAGTCCTAAGATTTCAACAGGGATTGAAGGGCCAGCTACCTTAACGTTCTTACCCTTATCATTAATCATCGCACGAACCTTACCAGAGCATGCTCCAGCAGATACAAAATCGCCAACCTTTAATGTACCCTTCTGAACTAATACTGTAGCTACAGGACCACGTCCCTTATCAAGCTCTGCTTCGATAACAAGACCACGAGCCTTACGCTTAGGATCAGCTTTTAGCTCTAATACATCAGCGGTAAGTAATACAGTCTCAAGTAAGTCTTCAATACCATCTCCACGCTTAGCAGAAATATTGATAAATTCAGTAGATCCACCCCAGTCAGTAGGGATTAATTCATATTCTGTAAGCTCCTGCTTAACCTTGTCAGGGTTAGCACCTGGCTTATCAATCTTATTAACTGCAACGATGATTTCTACACCAGCTGCCTTGGCATGATTGATAGCTTCTACTGTCTGAGGCATTACACCATCGTCAGCAGCTACTACAAGGATAGCGATATCTGTAGAATTAGCACCACGCATACGCATAGCTGTGCATGCTTCATGACCAGGTGTATCAAGGAATGTGATATCACGGTCATTTACATGCACTGTATATGCACCGATTGCCTGTGTAATACCACCTGCTTCACGGTCTGTAACATTAGTCTTACGAATGGCATCAAGTAATGATGTCTTACCATGGTCAACGTGACCCATTACGCAGACAACAGGAGGTCTTTCAACCATTGACTCTTCGTTTTCTTCTTCTTCCTTGAGAAGCTCTTCGATAACGTCAACCTTAACAGCCTTTTCACAGATGATTTCGTATTCAATAGCGATGTTTTCAGCTTCTTCAAAAGAAATTTCCTGGTTAACAGTTACAATCTGTCCCTGTAAGAAAAGCTTCTTAACGATCGCTGCAGGCTGAATCTTCATCTTTTCTGCAAGATCCTTGATAGTGATTGTTTCATCAACAGTAATTACCTTGATTACTTCTTCTTCAACTTCAACCTTCTTTTCAGGTTTGATGAACTTACCTGTTCTACGCTTCATTTCAAGTGTTTCTTCGTCGTCCATCTTCATGTAGTTAACATTCTTGTTGTCTCTTTCCTGATTACGACGACTGTTATTACTATTCTTCTTTCCATCCTTTGTAGGATCGAACTGATTTCTTACATGCTGCTTGTCATCTCTTCTGTTATCTGATCCTGGCTTAGCCATTCCCATTCCGCCAAATGAAGGCTTCTCTAGACGAGAACTCATGCCACCCATTTGAGGTCTTGAACCCTGTCCCTGTGGACGATCATTTCTCTGAGGACGATCTCCAAAGGATCTGTTATCACGGTTATCGCGATTAAAGTTTCTTTCGCCATTATTATTAAACTGACGATCATTTCTCTGAGGGCGGTCTCCCTGTGGACGATCTCCTCTCTGAGGACGATCTCCCTGACGATTGTCGCGGTTAAAGTTTCTCTCGCCATTGTTATTAAACTGGCGGTCATTTCTCTGAGGACGGTCTCCCTGTGAACGATTCTCACGATTGTCACGCTGTTCACGGTTGTCTCTTGGCTCGCGATTTTCTCTAGGTTCCTTGTTAAGGTATTCTTTCTTAGGAGCCTGTGTCTCAACTACCGAAGTCTCAGCTACTGTGGCTTCCTTAGTTACTACGGGTGTTTCAACTACTTCGGGCTCATCCTTGGCACTGAACTTATCAGGAATTGCACGATTAATTGCCTCTGGACGTGGCTTAATAATCTGATGTGTGTAATTGTTTCCTGAGATGGTACGCTGCCCATTACCCTGACGATCTTCTCTTCTAGCCTGATTCTGGCCCTGTCCATTCTGAGGACGATTTCCATTATGAGGCTTATTGTTTCCCTGACCCTGTGGACGGTTATTATTTCCAGCCTGTCCAGGAACTCTTGAATTGTTAGGATTATTAATGAAAATAATCTTTTTCTTCTTAACTGGCTCGCTGTCTGCTTTAGCTTCAGCTGGCTGTGAAGGCTCAGCTTTAGGTGCAGGAGCTGTCTTAGCAAATTTAGAACGGACCAATGCTTCAGCCTGTTCATCTACCGACGACTGAGCTGCTTTAGCCTCTATTCCCTTTTCACCAAGAAATGTAATAATATCTTTACTCTGAACATCAAGTTCTTTTGCTAATTCATGTACTTTCAATATTTTACCGCCTTTCTTACGCCTGTTCTTCCAGATTTTTTATCAGTGATTTCGAAAACCCTTCATCCAATACCGCAATTGAAGATCTCTCTTCTTTTCCAATTGCTCTTCCCAAGTTTTCTTTTGTGCTAAATTCATAATATGGAGTTTCATAATAATTGCACATGTTACGAAATTCCTTTTTGGTGTTGTCTGAAGCATCCGTTGCAACAAGGACTAAAAACGCTTTCTTACCCTTAACTGCTTCGGTTGTTTGGAACTCACCGCTTTTAAGCTTTCCTGCCTTTTGGGCCAAAGAAAGTAGTGACAAAATCTTTTTACTTTGCAAGTTCAAATTCCTCTTTCAAGCTTGTCTTTATTTCATCCGGAATACTAATTTTAAAGGATCTTTCAATTCCCTTGTTTTTAAGGGCTTTGTCAAGGCAAGCTGCA
The DNA here is from genome assembly GCA_045639565.1 of Lachnospiraceae bacterium. Taxonomy (GTDB): domain Bacteria; phylum Bacillota; class Clostridia; order Lachnospirales; family Lachnospiraceae; genus UBA1258. The sequence goes on along the minus strand of JAZUDH010000094.1, from coordinate 149,817 downwards.
TCTTTACATATATATGCGCCTCGTCCATTAGTCTTTCCTTTAAAATCCAGCGTAATATTTCCTTCTGGGGTTTTAACTACTCGAATCAAATCTCTTTTATCTTTCATTTCCCCGCATCCGACGCACTGTCTTAAATGTATTTTTTTATCCATTAAGCTTCCTCGTCAGACTCCTCTACTGTTTCGCCTTCAAATTCTTCATCGTATTCTTCGTAAGCTTCATCATCAAGATAATCTTCAAGTCTGAATCCATAAGCATCCTTGGCCTGAGTTTCACTCTTAATATCAATCTTGTATCCTGTAAGTCTTGCGGCAAGACGTGCGTTCTGACCTTCCTTACCAATTGCAAGAGATAACTGATAGTCAGGTACTACTACCTTGGCAGTCTTTTCATCAGGATCAGCAAATACGTTTACAATTTTAGCAGGTGAAAGAGCGTTCTGAATTAAGTTACCAGGGTTTTCATCCCAGTTAATAACGTCAATCTTTTCGCCATGTAACTCATCAACGATTGCATTAACACGTGCACCATTCATACCTACACATGCACCAACTGCATCTACGTTAGGGTTATTAGACCATACAGCAATCTTTGTTCTAGATCCTGCCTCACGAGCAATGCTCTTAATTTCAACTGTACCATCCTTAATTTCTGTAACTTCAGCTTCGAATAAACGCTTAACAAGTTCAGGATGAGTACGGCTTACCATAATACGAGGACCCTTAGAAGTGTTCTTTACCTCTAAGATATATAACTTAATACGATCTGTAGGACGGAACTTTTCTGTCTTAACCTGCTCACTTTCTGTTAAAACTGCATCTGCCTTTCCAAGGTCAATGCTTATGTTCTTGCCTACATAACGCTGTACAATACCTGTTACGATATCCTTTTCCTTTTCATAGTAGATGTTATATACAACGCTTCTTTCTTCTTCACGAATCTTCTGTGTGATAACGTTTCTTGCATTCTGGGCAGCGATACGTCCAAATTCCTTAGACTTGATATCAACATTTACGATATCACCAATCTGAGCGTTACCCTGAATCTTCTTAGCATCTTCTAAGGAAATCTGTAAAACATCATCTTCAACCTCTTCAACTACTTCCTTTTCAGCGTAGCATACAAAATCACATGTGTTTCTGTCGATTTCAACCTTGATATTATCAGACTTACCAAAATGATTCTTACATGCTGTAATGAGTGAATTCTCAATTGCCTCAAACAAAACATCTCGGCTAATCTGCTTCTCCTTTTCTAAAGCATCAAGTGCTGCTAATAATTCCTTGTTCATTTTCTTTTTTCCTTTCGTGATCGTTATTTAGAAATCAAGTGCTAGTTTTATCGAAGCTATATCGCTTCTGTTAAATGATACTTCTTTTTTATTTATTTCAAGGGTTACTGTCAAAGCATCAAATGCCTTAAGTATCCCTGAGAATTCTTTCTGTTTGTTGATAGGCTTGTAGGTCTTAAGTTCAACCTCGTCTCCTATACTCTTTGAAAGATGCGAATCTTTTTTAAGGGCACGACCAAGTCCTGGGCTTGAAACCTCTAAATAGTATGCATCTTCAATAAAATCATTAGCATCAAGAGCATCTGAGAGTGCTCTTGAAACAGCTTCGCAATCGTTAATTGTAACGCCGCCTTCTTTGTCAATATATGCTCTTAAATACCATTCGCCTGCCTCGTTGACATATTCAACATCGTAGAGTTCTACGCCATATTCACTAAGAATAGGCTCGAGCATTTTAGCAGTCTTTTCTTCGTAGACTTCTCTCTTGGACATAACTTATCCTTTCTATTAAGTGTTAAGCTTATAAACCAATAAATAAGAGCGGGCTCTTTCAAGTCCGCTCTTAACATATCCTTTATTAAACTACAGCTATAATAGCACAAATGTACGCGTTATGCAACATGATTTTACTATTTTTTTGCATTTTCTGCTTTATATCTGTTTTGAGATTTTTTGCTGTTGCCCATGCTACTCGATTGCTTAGGGCAAAAAAAAATCACTCATCTATCGTATGATAAATAAGCGACTCTTTCGGGTTGGGCTGTTTAATAAAAACAGTTAGCAGCTGATAGGGGAATCGAACCCCTGATTCCGCCGTGAGAGGGCGGCGTCTTAACCGCTTGACCAATCAGCCATATTCGAGTGCCCATTTGCTAGGCACTCGTTTATATTATCGTAAGTTTCTAAAAAATGCAACACCTTTTTTACATAAAATCAAAGAGGCTAAACTGATTTGATACTGGAATATCTCCTAAAATGCCTAAATCAGCAAGATCGTCGGTTATAGTCTGCGACACTTTTGCTCTTGATTTAAAATCGTCTCTTGATAAGAATGGCCCTTCTTTGGCTGCTTCAACAATTGAATCGGCGGCATTTTCACCAAGACCATCAATACTACTAAAGGAAGGCATTATCTTACCATCAACGATACTAAATAATCTTGACTGGGCCTTGAATAAATCAATAGGTGCAAATTCAATGCCTCTTGCATACATCTCCTGTACTAATCTCATATCCTTTATAGAGCCTTCATCCTTAGGAGTAGGATTTTCAAGATTTTGAAGTCTTCTAAGTTCCTCTTCAAGCTTTTCCTTGCCAAAGCACATTGTTCGGTAGTTAAAGGCCTTAGCTCGTATGCTAAAGAATGTAGCATAGAAGGCTAGCGGATAATAAACCTTACAGTAAGCTATACGCCAAGCCATCATTACATAAGCTGCAGCATGAGCTCTAGGGAACATGTATTTAATCTTTTCACAGGATTCAATATACCATTCAGGTACATTGCAGGCTCTCATATCTTCCTTCCATGCAGGCCACTTGTCACATTTACCACTAGCAACTTTACCTTTACGAACCATTTCCATGATTTTAAACGACTCTTCTGATTCAACGCCCATATTGATAAGGTATGTCATAATATCATCTCTTGTGCATATGGCTGTTGAAATAGTTGCTATGCCATCCCTAATTAAATCCTGGGCATTGTTAAGCCATACGTCAGTACCATGAGAAAGACCAGCAATACGAATAAGATCAGAGAAACAAGTAGGCTTAGCCTCCTGAACCATTCCCATCGCAAAGTCTGTACCAAATTCAGGGATACCTAAGCATCCTAACTCACACCCTCCAATATCAGCAGGCTTAATGCCTAAAGCTTCTGTAGACTCGAATAATGACATTACTTTAGGATCATCAAGAGGAATCGTAACAGGATCCATTCCTGTCAAGTCCTGAAGCATACGAATCATTGTAGGATCATCGTGTCCTAGAATATCAAGCTTTAAAAGGTTATGATCGATAGAATGATAATCAAAATGCGTTGTAATAATATCAGTTGTCGTGTCGTTAGCCGGATGCTGAATAGGCGTAAATGAGTTAATATCCTGTCCTACAGGCAATACGATAATTCCGCCAGGGTGCTGACCTGTACTACGTCTGACACCTACACATCCAGATACGATACGGTCAATCTCGCAGTTTCTCTTAGGAATACCTTTTTCTTCATAATACTTCTTAACATATCCAAAAGCCGTCTTGTCAGCAAGGGTTGCAATTGTTCCCGCTCTGAAGGTCTGACCTGCACCGAAAATAACTTCTGTGTATTTATGCGCTTTGGACTGATATTCCCCCGAGAAGTTTAAGTCGATATCGGGTTCCTTGTCGCCCTTAAAGCCTAGGAAGGTTTCAAATGGGATATCAAATCCATCCTTTTTAAGCAACGCACCACACTTAGGGCATATCTTGTCTGGCATGTCTACACCAGCCATACCTCTAAACTTAATAACATCTTCTTCGTCAAAATCATAATAATGACATTCCGAACAGTAATAATGAGGAACTAACGGATTAACCTCAGTGATACCGGCCATCGTAGCAACAAAACTTGAACCTACAGATCCTCTTGAACCCACAAGGTAACCATCCTCAACCGATTTCCATACTAATTTCTGAGCAATGATATACATTACGGCGAAGCCATTAGTGATAATTGAATTAAGCTCTCGCTCAAGGCGTTCCTCAACAATCTTAGGAAGCTCTGGCCCATACATCTCATGAGCCCTTGTATAACAAATATTAGTAAGTATCTGGTCGCTGTTTTCGATTACAGGAGGGCATTTATCTGGTCGAACAGGCGACATTGTTTCAATCTGATCAGCTATCGCATTTGTGTTGGTAATAACAACTTCAATTGCCTTGTCTCTTCCTAAGTATCCAAATTCATCAAGCATCTCATCTGTAGTATGTAAATAAAGCGGAGCCTGATTATCAGCATCGTCAAAGCCTTGTCCCTTCATGATGATACGACGATATAGTTCATCTTCAGGATCCATAAAGTGTACATCACAGGTTGCACATACAGGTTTATTGTACTGCTCGCCCAATCTGACAATTTCACGATTTATGTTTAAAATGTCTTCCTCAGAATTAATGTTTTCATACTTGTCATCTCTTATCATGAAAGCATTATTACCCCTTGGCTGAATTTCCAAGTAATCGTAGAAATCTACTATATTAGCAATTGCATCTTCACTCTTCTCGTCGATGAGTGCTCTGTATAGTTCACCTGCTTCGCATGCGCTTCCTATTATCAGACCTTCTCTATGCTTCATAATGAGACTCTTGGGCATACGAGGTCTACGGTTAAAGTAGTTAAGATGTGATTCCGAAATAAGTGTATAAAGGTTAATTCGGCCAATATTATTTTTAGCTAGAATAATTACATGATAAGTGGGCAGTTTCTTGATAGTTTCTGGAGAAACAGCGCAATATTCATTAACCTTATCTAAGGTATCAATATTTAAATCCTTGAGTCTTTTTATTAGCTTTACAAAAATGTATGCAGTACAGGTTGCATCGTCTACTGCTCTATGATGATTTTCAAGCACTACATTCAGTTCTTTGGCAACCGCATCAAGAGTATGTTTATTAAGCTTAGGAAGTAACGCTCTTGAAATGCCTAATGTATCAACAGAAGTATAGTCGTATGGAAGTCCTAAGCGCTTGGCATTCTCTTTAATAAATGAGGTGTCAAACTTGGCATTATGAGCAACCAAAACAGAGTCCGTACAAAATGCCAGGAATCTAGGCAAGATAGCTTCGATTGTATCTGCATCCTTTACCATGGCATCAGTAATCGAGGTAAGCTTTGTTATTCTATATGGAATTGGTACCTCTGGATTTACAAATTCCGAAAATGTTTCTGTAACCTCTCCGTTTACAACCTTGACAGCGCCTATTTCTATAATTCTATTTTTTGTAGGCGAAAACCCAGTTGTCTCTATGTCAAATACTACATAGCTATCGTTTAAGCTCTGATTTTTAGAATCTGTTACTGTTTCAATAAGGTCATCGACTAAGTAGCCTTCAACACCATATATTACCTTAAAGAAATCATTAGAATCAGGCTTTTCCTCACCAGCTTCAATTCTCTTAGCCTTCTCTTTTTTCCACAAATCTTCCCATGTATGATTAGCTGTAGGGAAAGATTGTACCACTCCATGATCAGTAATAGCTAAAGCTTTATGTCCCCACTTATGTGCTCTTTTAACTAAATCAGCTACTTCAGTAATACCATCCATATCGCTCATTTTAGTATGACAGTGAAGCTCTACACGTTTCATAGGAGCGGTGTCCATTCTGGTGGTAGTAAAATCGGTAGATTTCATAATACCAAAGGGGAAAGAAATCATTAATTCGTGCTCATACTGATCAACAGCAGGGTTACCCTTTAATCTTACAAACTTACCCACAAGCTTATCTATATATTCATCAGCTTCAGCACTAGGCACAATAAATTTAAATTTAAGAGTATCTGTAAAGTCAGTGATGCTAAAAGTCATGATACTTTTTTCGTTTCTAATATCACGCCTTTCTCCAGTAAGGACCTTACCTCTTATTACTACAGTTCCTACTTCTCCTACAATATCTTCGATTTTTACGATGCTTTCTTCTTCATCAATATCCTTGCCCCAAAGAGTATCAGGGTTATCAGACTTTTCATATGTGCCGCCACCAAAGGATTTACGACCGCCAAACTTACCCTTCTGACCAGAAGGATATTTCTTGTCTGCAAAATCAAAGCTCTTTTTATCCTTAGCTTTATCTTCTTTGGCTTTTTCATCCTTAACTTTTTCTACTGGCTTTATAGTCTCAGAAGCAGGCTTGTTTACGTCGCTTTCACTGCTAGAAGATTTAACTCCTGCACCGTTTTCATCAAAAGGAACTTCACTATTAGAATCAGGAAGCTCAGGCTTCTTAAGCCCTGCTATTTTATCTCCCAGTCGCTGGCTTACTAACTGCTGAATACGATATTCATCCCATTCCTCTCTGTTAGACTTAGGGGCTTCTTCATAACCCACGGTAAAAATTGAATTAAGACCAAAGCGCTCATTAATAATCTTAGAAAAATACTCTAAGATTTCATGCTCACGATTTCTAGTGATGGCAGTGTCAGGAAGTATTACTTCAAGGTTGTCAGCTGCAAGCTCATTGAACTTAGCCTTTCTAAGCGTGCTTTCTAAAACCTTGTTACACTCTCCCACCTCTAAAAGAGCACTATCCCAGTATTCATCTATTAAGCTTTTTACTGTGTAGGATTCAGGAAGATGATACTCCTCCAAAATACGAATTTCGATAGAGACATCCGCAAAGAGCTGTTGCTTAATCTCTCTTTGCATAGTGTAGATGTCTCTTTTAGAAATAATATGATTTGAACTTATGTAAACCTTGCAAACATCCTGACGTTTAGTAGTACCTACCTTTAATACTGATACATCTTCAAATGCATCCCGTAAATTGTCCTTTACGTTTAGATTTCTAAATACTTCCCAAAACGCCTTGATGTCCATGAATTGTTATTTACCTTCCCAATTTTTAAGTTCTTCTTCAAGCGCACTAAACAGCTTGTCCTCCGGAACCTTTTTAAGTATTTCTCCATGCTTAAAAATAAGTCCCTCGCCGGTTCCACCAGCTATACCAAGATCAGCTTCTCTAGCTTCTCCAGGTCCATTAACTGCGCATCCCATAACTGCAAGCTTAATATCAAGTGGGTATCTTTCAGCTATGGCTTCTGCTTTTTTAGCAAGTTCTATAATATTAATCTTTGTACGTCCACATGTAGGACATGAAATAACTTCAATTCCACCCTGTCTAAGTCCCAACGTACGTAATACAATTTTAGCAGCTCTGATTTCTTCAACCGGATCATCAGTAAGAGAAACTCGTATAGTATCACCGATTCCCTCTCCTAAAATCATTCCTAATCCTATTCCGGATTTAATATTTCCACTAAACACAGTTCCTGATTCAGTGATACCTACATGAAGAGGATATGGTATTTTATCTGCAATCTTTTTGTGAGCCTCTACACACATTAATACGTTAGTAGACTTTAAGCTTACAACCAGATTATCGTATCCCATGTCCTCGACTCTTCTTACATTTCTAAGTGCACTTTCAACTAATCCATCAGCTGTAACTCCGTTATACTTTTCGATAAGATCCTTTTCCATTGAGCCAGAGTTTACACCGATTCTAATAGGAATATTTCTTTCTCTGGCAGCTTTAATAACCTCTAAAACCTTATCATCAGTTCCAATATTTCCTGGATTAATACGAACTTTATCAGCACCATTTTCTATTGCAGCCACAGCCATTTTGTAATCAAAATGAATATCTGCAACGATTGGAATCGATATTTCCTTTTTAATTTTAGCAATCGCTTTAGCCGCTTCTAAAGAAGGAACAGTTGATCTTATTATTTCACATCCAGCCGCTTCTAGTCTGTGAATCTGTTCGACAGTAGCCTTAACATCTTCTGTTCTAGTGTTAGTCATTGACTGAATGAGAATGGGGTTGCCATTACCAATAACCTTATTTCCAATATGAACTTCTTTAGTATTATCTCTAAAACTCATTTATTTAACCTCTAACCAAAAAGCTTTCTGATATCATTAAACAATACAAATATTGTAAGTAAAAAGAACAGTACAATTCCTATTAAATGAACCATACCTTCTTTCTCGGCAGGAATTGCCTTTCTGCGTATAACTTCGATAAATAAAAACACAAGGCGTCCACCATCGAGCGCTGGAAGTGGTAACAGATTCACAATTCCTAGGTTTACGCTTAAAAGCATTGCTATATTCATCATTGTAAGTATAACGGATATCATTCCATAATCTTTAACACTTGAATAGCTTTCGTCTACAACCTGAGCAATTCCAACAGGGCCAGACAGATTATCAACTCCAAGCTTTCCAATAACTAACTGTTTTAATGCCTTAAGCGTATTTCTAAAATTAAATACTAACTCGTACCAGCTGTATTTAAAAAGCTTTAACCCCTTGCACTCAACATACTTATTTCCGCCCTCAATACCAATGTAATATCTATTATCTTCCTCAGAAAACATAGGAATGATGACACAGGATTTCTTATCACCGTTTCTTAAAAATTCTACATTAAGAGGTTCTCCACTATTAAGCATGGATATCAGGGTAATATCTCTCCACACATGAATCTTTTCTCCATTAATGGAAGAAATCACATCTCCAACCTCAAGTCCTGCTTCTATTGCAGGTCTGCCCTCAGTAAGTCCCTGAATTGAAGGAATGTCTGAACCAGCCACACTTACAATAACAAGTGCAAAAATATAGGCAATAATGAAATTAAAGAAAGGGCCTGCAAAGACAGTTGCGATTCTGGCCCATACATTGGCCTCCTGGAAGCTATGGCCAGTAGGTGCCATCTCATCTTCTTTTCCATCTTCTCCCTCAAACCGACACGACCCGCCAAGAGGAAGTGCCTTTAGCGAATACTTAGTATTCTTTTTTGTAAAAGAAAGCAAGGTGGGACCCATACCAAGTGAAAATTCAACTACATGAATTCCATTTACCCTTGCAATAATATAATGCCCAAACTCATGAGCTAACACTATAACAGATAGAATTAGTAAAAACCAAAGAATTGATATTAACATGAACTCCCCTTAACTAAATGTGAAAACGTTCTCTAATAGCCTGATATGCAGCCTGTTCTGTTTCAAGAATTTCCTCAACAGAAGGACAATCTATCTTAGGCACGCTTTCCATAGCAGCCTCAATATAATCATAAATCTCAGTAAAGCTAATTTTCTTGCTTATAAATTCTTTAACCGCAAGCTCATTAGCCGCATTAAATACAGTTGGAACATTACCGCCTGCTTCTATTGCATTATACGCAAACTTAAGTCCTTTAAATGTCTCTATATCAGGTTCATAAAAATCTAATGAGCGTAATTTAAAGAAATCAACTCGGTTATCCTGCATAGGCATTCTGTTAGGATAAAACATAGCATACTGTATAGGAAGCTTCATGTCTGGTACACCAAGCTGGGCGATTACAGCTCCATCCTTATATTCTACCATTGAATGTACAATGCTCTGAGGATGAATTAGTACCTGAATATCTTTAGCCTCTACGCCAAATAACCACTTGGCTTCGATAACCTCAAGTCCTTTATTAACTAAAGATGCTGAGTCAATTGTTACCTTTTTACCCATGCTCCAGTTAGGATGCTTCAATGCATCTTCTACAGTCATGGACTTAAGCTCATCATAAGTCTTTCCTCTGAATGGTCCACCTGACGCAGTAAGTAAAATCTTACTAACCTCACCTCTATTTTCTCCATTCATCGACTGGAAAATAGCGCTATGCTCTGAGTCAACCGGCAATATATCAACCCCATATTCTTTGGCTAAAGGGATAATAATATGTCCCGCAGTTACTAATGTTTCTTTATTAGCCAGTGCAATTGTTGTCCCAGCCTTAATAGCTGCTATCGTAGGCTGAATACCAATCATGCCTACCAAAGCAGTTACAACCATATCAGCTTCTTTTAAAGACGATATAGTGATAAGTCCTTCCATGCCCTGTAATACCTTGACATCAAGATCCCTTACTCTTTCCTTTAAATCCTTATATGCAGCTTCTTCGTACATTACTGCGTATTCAGGCTTAAATTCTCTAATCTGCTTTTCGATTAAGTCAACATTTCTCCCAGCAGCTAATGCAAGACAATGGTATCCGCCCTGTAGTCTTACTATTTCAAGAGTCTGAGTTCCAATTGAACCAGTTGAACCTAACACTACTAAATTTTTTAATGTGCTCATTACTAATACTCCGTTTTATTTTTGAACTAACAAAATAAGCGCAAGCAGGTATGTGATTGGTGCAGTAAAAATCATACTGTCAAATCTGTCTAAAATGCCACCATGCCCAGGAATAAGCTTGCTATAGTCCTTAATCTCCTTGTTTCTCTTAACAGCACTCGCCGCAAGATCACCAGCCTGTGCAATAATAGCACCAATAGCAGCAATTCCAGCTAACGCCCAGTCTATATATGCGATTGAAACATTACCCGCAACATAGAAATGGCCATAAATCCAACCTATTAATGCAGCGCCTATAACTCCACCAATAATTCCTTCGATAGACTTCTTAGGGCTAAGCTTAGGGAAAATCTTATGATTTCCTATAGTCTTACCAAGAGAAGCACCTACACAGTAAGCGCAGGTATCGTATCCCCACGATGCAATGAAAATCATCCATACTATATACTTTCCCTCTGGAAGGCTTCTTGTTAATGGTAAAAAAGCCAGCATTATAGGAGCATACATATACGAAAATATTGCACCCATAGTATCTTCAACGTTGAATCTTGGGAATGTAACAACATATATGCTTAAAAAACCAATTACTGTCATTACACATGCAAGTGCTAAAAAGGCTGTGTTATCCACAAATGCCATTACACAGTAGAATATGGTGATTGCAATATAACCAAACACAGTTAATGCATTAAACTTTTTATCTTTACCCACCTTAAGTGCCTTAGTCATTTCATAAAATCCACCGATAGAAAGTAAAAACGTAATTCCCACTAATGGATATCCACCTAAAATGACAAATAAAAACGAAAGGCCTAATAGCACTATTCCACTTAACAATCTTGTAATAAACATATTTATTCCTCTTTTAATTTTCCAAATCTTCTGTCTCTGGCACTATATGCCTCAATAGCCTTTATAAGCTCATTTTTGTCAAAATCTGGCCATGGCACATCCGCAACATATATTTCAGAATATGAAATCTGCCAAAGAAGGAAATTTGAGATTCTAAGTTCTCCGCAGGTTCTGATAAGTAAATCAGGATCTGGAATATCAAAGGTATCTAAGTTTTTAGCAATAAGCTCTTCTGTAATATCTGAAGGCTCAAGCTTTCCATCCTTAACATCTTTAGCTATCTTTGTGACAGCTCTTCTTATTTCGTCACGAGATCCATAATTAATAGCAATTGTCATATTAAGACCAGTATAACCTTTAGTTGCTTCTTCAAGCTCGGCTATACGATTTCTAATATCATCATCAAGACCAGTTTTGTCGCCGATAACCCTGACTCTCATATTGTTTTTAGCAGCGGTTTTAAGACAGGTTTTCATATAGTCTCTTAATAGCTTCATCAAAGCATCAACTTCGTCTTTAGGACGCTTCCAGTTTTCAGTCGAGAAAGCGTACATAGTAAGATACTTAACGCCTAAGTTATGGCATGCCTCGCAGATAACTTCTACATTTTTAGCCCCCTGAATATGACCATAGTTTCTAGGCATACCTTTTGCTTTAGCCCATCTGCCATTTCCATCTAATATTATAGCCACTGAATTAGGAATATTCATTTCATTTCTCCTAAAATTTTTGTAAAATCAAAAACAAAGGGCAGGCATTGGAAATAATCCGCTCCTGCCCATTCTTATTCTATTAATTAAACCTTCAAGATTTCTGCTGACTTAGCTTCGATTGCTACATCAATATCCTTAATGAATTTGTCTGTAACTTTCTGAAGTTCATCCTCGAGCTTCTTGATTTCATCTTCAGAGATTTCAGTCTTAGCAAGCTTCTTGAATGCGTCATTACCATCGCGGCGAACATTTCTAACTGCTACCTTACACTCTTCTCCTTTTTTCTTGACCTCTTTAACTAGATCCTTACGTCTTTCCTCTGTAAGTTCAGGGAATACAAGACGAATTACAGAACCATCATTGGAAGGTGTAATTCCTATATCAGACATCATGATTGCCTTTTCAATTTCCTTGATTAATGACTTTTCCCAAGGAGCAATCTGGATAATACGAGGTTCAGGAACTGTTACGTTACCAACCTGCTGAATAGGAGTTGCTGTTCCATAATAATCTACACGAAGCTTATCTAAAACGTGAGGATTAGCACGTCCTGCACGAATTGTTGCAAATTCTGATTCCATAAAATCAAATGCTTTCTGCATTTTTTCCTGATATGTTGTTACTCTCTGGTCCATTTTTATACCTCTTTCTAAGCAGTTACTCTTGTTCCAGTAAATTCACCGGAAAGAGCCTTTACAATACTATTTTCTTCATTAAGATCGAATACAAGGAAGGGAAGCTTGTTTTCGAGTGCAAGTGCGCTTGCAGGAGTATCTACTACCTTAAGGCCTCTCTTAACAACTTCTTCAAGTGAAATCTCATCGAACTTTTTAGCATTAGGATTCTTAGCAGGGTCATCATCATACACACCGTCGATAGACTTGGCTAATAATACAGCCTCTGCTTCAATTTCGATTGAACGTAAAACTGTTCCCATGTCAGTTGAGAAATATGGATGTCCAGTACCACCAGCAAAGAACACTACCTTTCCTGATGTTAAGCTCTTTACAGCTTCATCCTTGTTAAACTGCTTAGTAAATGTAGAGCAGATAAAAGGTGTAAATATATCTGTGTCCATTCCAACGCTTCTAAAAATTTCAGATACATATAAGCAGTTCATAACAGTAGCAAGCATACCAATCTGGTCAGCCTTTACTCTGTCCATATGTTCACTGGTACGACCTCTCCAGAAGTTACCACCACCTATAACGATAGCCACCTCATTTCTAGCCGCAATTTCCTTGACCTGTAATGCAACCTTTCTGACAGTCTCCTCATCGAATCCCATCTTTTTGTCACCGGCCAGTGCTTCTCCACTGAGTTTTAGTAAGATACGCATAGTTCAAATTTCCTCTTATTTTCTATTCTTTTTAAATTCATCAAAGAATGATGTGGGCGATACATCAGCATAGCACTGTGAGCAGATACCTTCGATTACAGCACCATTGTTGATCTGTACTGACTTAGATTTAATATTACCCATTACGATGGCTGAAGTATCTAATACAACAGGCCCCTTTACATCGATATCACCCTTTACAGCGCCGGCAATAACTGCACTTGTTGCAAAGATGTTACCGATAATAACTGTACTACGACCAATTTTAACTGATCCGGCACTATTTACTTCACCATTGATATTAGCGCCTTCAGCATAAACCTCAGCTGCCTTAGAATCACCATTGATGCTACCAAGAATATTAAGCTTACCTGCAATTGTGATATTACCGGTTACAGAACCTAATAATTCAAGGGATCCAGATGACGAAAGATCACCTGTAACATTCATGCCAGCAGTAATAATAGATGTCTCATCGGTAGCTTTAACAGGCTTTTCGACAACTACTTCCTCTGCTTTTTCCTCAGCTTCTTCAGCGATGTTATCAAGCAATGAATTTAAATCAATTTCCTGTTTTGTAGTCTCCACTGTTTCATTTTCTTCAGTTTCCTGGGGTACCATCTCATTAACAGCCTGAGATAAGTCTTCCTTTAAGTCCGTAAAAAATCCCATAACATTCCCTCCGTATGGCTTATTATTTTATTATTCAACCGTCATATGCTGAACTGGTTTAGTATCACTTGTAATAGGCAAAAGAACAGTGTTTTCCATTCCCAAAATATATTCAATAATAGCAGGTAATGCTGCTACTGTCGTATCCTTACTCTGAGCATCATGGAATAATATGATTGCCTCATCATAATTAGCCAGTCTGCTGGTAACATTCTTGACAATCTGAGCACTCGAAGGCTTAATCACAGATGCATCCTGGCTGGAAATATTCCAGTCATAATACTTTATTCCCTCATTTTGTAATGCATTTCCAAAAACATGCATATCTACCTGACTTACCCTGTTAGAGCTTCCACCAGGGAACCTGTAAATATTAGATTCCTGACCTGTAACAAGGTATATAAAGTCTCGTATCTTTTTAGTATCCTCTAAAAATGCTTCCTCACTGGCATATACCGTCGCATACACATGATTAGTAGAATGCATACCTATTGAATGACCCTCATCAGCTATCCTCTGATATAGTCTTTCCATATTACGACCTTCCTTTTGAAGCACAAAGAAAGTAGCCTTAACATCATATTTAGCCAGTATATCAAGAATCTGATCTGTATTAGAGCTAGGACCATCGTCAAATGTTAAATATATCTTTCGATATCCATCATATAATTCTTCTTCGCCAAGCTCCAACTCTTTTATATCAGCTAAAGACAATTCTTTAGGTATTTTTTCTGTTTCTTTAGCAGGTGCCTCGCTAGCGGATACTGCTATTAAATCATCTTCTACAACATTATTAGTAGTAAGGGCAAGCTCGCTTTGAATCTCTAGATAGTAATTCAGCTCTTCAGTTTTCTCAGTAAGCTCAGACTTTACAATTGCTAAACGTACTCCTAAAAGAACTGATGTAACTAACGGAACCACAATAAGTGTAATGATGCCACCCAAAATGATTTTCTTTAAACGTTTAACTCGTTTTACTCGTGAGGGCGACTTTTCTGAAATACCTGATTCAGACATATTCTCATCTCCCCTTTTGACAAGTGCGATTTTACAAAAAACCGCACTTGTATTGTATCATAGCAAAAGGTAAATGAAAATACATTATTATCTCTTTAACATTTTAATTCTAAATGTTTCATGACCGTGAATAACCCATTCGGTATCACCATCAGAAGATGAATATCCATCTGGCGCTATAACTAAAAGATCATCGTTTCCATTGACTTTAATCTCTACCGAAACAGTATCGTTTTCTTTAACAAGTGATATAAGCTCTGCCTGACCTCTTAGCTTAAGGCCAGACACCTTTATGTAAGGAAGCTTTTCAACCATAACTGGCATAATTTCAACCTTCTTTGTTGTAGAGAAAACAAGCATCTCATATACTGAAGCGGTTATTCCTAAGTTAGCATCCATCTGAAATAGTGAATGAGGATTGTGGCCTGTAAACAGATTATCAAGAGTGAACACATTAATAAGTCTGCAAAGTGCCATATACCATAGTGTACTGTCCTTAAGCCTTGCAGATATATTAGCTAAATGCGCTAGTCCCCATCCAGAGATTGCGTCTACTCCATCAATCAAGCGAAGCTTGGCTGCCTCATGGCAGGCTTTAAGCAGCTCCTCGTTTCCATCCATTAACGCTTCCCTTCCAGGGAATACCATATAAAGATGAGATGAATGTCTATGATGATAGTCATCCTTTAGCTCAGAAGGCACCCATTCCTTTACTGCCCCATCTTCGTTTACCGCATAATCAGGAAGAAGCGAAAACTCTTTTTCCCACTTCTTAATGTTTTCTTCTTCAATATTCAAAATCTTGCATGCATTAATGAGATTAGTATAAACCTCCTTGCATACAGCAATGTCCATTGTAGCATTAATGGCTGTGGGTGAATCATTTCCAAGTGGTGTATTCTCTGGAGAATAAGAAGGCGAAAACTCGTATCTTCCATCTCTAAGTGTCATAAAATCCTCATAGAAAGCAACTACTTCCTTCCAATATCTGACACCTCTTTGTAAAATAGCTTCATCTCCTGTGTACTCATAATAATCTTCGTAGACCTGACTTAACCAGCCCGCCCCAGCAGTCCAAAAGCACATAGGCCAGGTTTCATTATAATGAGTATGATACCCATCAGAAGATACTCTTGATGCTGCGAAAAGGCCATTTGCTCCATAGTATGCCTTGGCATTAGCTCTAAACGCATCATTGTAGCTTTCAAGCCAGTCAAAATAGCATCTGGCAAATCCATTATATCCACCAGGAAGCACTTGCCACATCATCATCTGAATATTCTCATCAAGTGTGTAATCAGCACTCCAGGGAGGATTCGCAGTACCAGACCATATGCCTTGAAGATTAGGCGGCAGCTTTCCAAAGCTTGCAATCATAAGATATCTTCCATAATCATTCATACGCTCAAGCATATGTGGAGTAAGCTCACCCTTTAATGCATCTCTAAGCTCTTCATTTAAGTACTCTTTGTCATCTTCAACCATATCAATAGATACTCGTTCAAAGAATTCACGATGAATAACTTCGTGTTCTTTGAAAAGACCCTCGTAGTTTAAAACGTTGCTTTCAAGCATTCTTTTGGCTTTAACCTTACTAGCCTCCATTCTTGCCTTCCATGGAGTAATAGTGTAGAGCAAAAGAACATGATTAGCTTTTTCAACGCTAAGGTAATAATCCATTTTGTTGACTTCACCGTCACTTACTACTTTTAGTAATGAAACATAACCAGATTCATCCTCAGCATGAGTAACCTCGCTGATAATAAGTCCATCCTCTATATATGTGTTTACATCCAAAATGTTATGAACTTCCTTATTAGGAGTTAAAGAAACGCTAAGCGAAATTGGTGATCCTTCTTTATTTATTTCAACAGCCATAATATCTCTGCTTCTGGATACAAAGGCCTTTCTTTCAAAATAATCACCGTTGAGTTTGAATGATACGCTAGACTCGGCTGTTCTAAAGTCAAGTCGCTGCACATAGTCAGATATTACCTCTTTGTCTTCGTGGGCAACGTCAATATGGATTTCACTCGCAGTTTCATAAGGGTTTGTCCAGATAATTGTGTTATATGGCGCACCTTCCTCGCTTAATGCCTTGAGGTAGTATAAAGTTGCCTCTTTAAACTTTCCCTCATGGATTAATCTACGAGTTTCATCAAGATATTTATAACCGTTGTACGGTCTTTTATCGTTATTTTCAGGAAGGGGTACAAAAAGCTCTTCGTGATTAGTAGCGATAACCTCCTCTAATGGATTTCCAAAAATGAGCCCGCCAATACTTCCATTTCCTATCGGAAATGCTTCATCCCAGCGGTCTGTGTAATGTTCTCGCTTTAATCCCTTAAATTTCATTATATCTCTCCCTAATGTATTATATTTCCTTAGATTTTTGCGACAGGAAGAAGTTATCAATTGCCTCAATGATAGAATTAGGAGGCATAGATTTTAATAAATATCCCTGTGGCTTTAATGATAGTACCTGCGCTACACTTTCCTTGTCCCCTTTAGCGGTTAAGAATATTACAGGAAGCGACTCAGTCTTTAGTTCAGACCTAATCATCTGTAGCATCTGAGGGCCTGAACAGATAGGCATCTCGTAATCCAATAATACCAAATCCGGCTTATTCATTGCAAGAAAACTTATGGCTGCAGTAGCTGAATTAGCCATTGAAATTCTGTACTTTGATTCAAGCCAGCCTTTAATGGTTCGTAGCATTGTTCCAGAATCATCTACCAAAAGAATATGTTTCTTCCTTGTATCCAAAATAGCATTATTCGCAGATGCATTTAATGTTTCAGCAATTTCCTTAACATTAATAGGTCTTTCAAATGTTCCTCCTATTAGATTAGAAGGAAACTTGTTCTTTACTTCGTTGACCTCATCAGGATACCCTATCAAAAATATCTGCTTATCATCCTCTAACGCTATGTCCCTAAGATATATCAAAGCATCATTTTGATGAGGTGAATCATCATCCACATATATTAATATAAACTGTGGCTTGTCTTGAATTTTACTGATTTCATCTACTTTTAACTTACAAAATGTAGTAGCAAACCCGGATTCCTTTAATCCATCTTTTACAGCATTAATTAAAAATGAGGATGCTGCACCTATGAAAAGCGCTTGTTTTTCCATTTTTTATCTCCTATATAGAATAGTCCCTAAGTATTAGTAATATTTCATCCCGGCTTACCTCAGCCATTAGTATTTTAAGCTTTGCATACGTTGATTCAAAATCTGCAGGCATTCTGTATCTTTTAAGCTGTTCCATTATTGCATCAGCTCCATCAAAGTCAAATGCCTCAACAGTAACCATTAATCCTTCAATAGCATCTCTAAGTGAATCCCTGTCTATTTCTTCAAGATCATCATCACATACTACGATTTTAGCCATATCTTCTATAAGCTCTCTATACATTTTAAGAAGCGTAGCAGTGTTTTCTTCTATTAAGTTTCTATCTCCTGCCTTACCAGCCATTTCCATCTTTTCAGCAAGTTTGGATAGTTTATCATCTCCCACCACTCTTGCAGATGATTTGAGTGCATGTACCTGAATAGTATAATTATCAATGTCTTGTTGCTCGAAATACTGCTCAATGATATCGGCACGTGAATGACCAGATTCGACAAACTTCTCAACAACGCTAATATATAGCTTAGGAGAACCGGAAAAGCTTATCCCGACCTCGGTATTTACATCAAGTATTTCACCTAGCTTTTTGATTTTTTCCTGAATCAGTAATGATTCATCAACTTTTGCAGTATTAGATTCTTCTTTAGCTAAGGTATCAGACGTATTCATGGCAACCTGCTTATCAATTATTTCAGATGCGCTGAATCTTCCATTTTCATCGGGCACAATAATTAAATCGTGAGGAATATATCTTACAATCATTCGTTCAAGCTTTAAAGGTTCTACCGGCTTAGAAAGGTAGTCTGTAAATCCGCTTGAAAGATAATTTTCTTTGGCCCCCGCAACGGCATTAGCTGTAAGTACAATAATTGGAATTTTTTTATTTAATGAATCCTCATCATACTTTATATGCTTCATAGTCTCTACGCCGTCCATGCCTGGCATCATATGATCTACAAAAGCAATATGATATCTGTTCTTTTTGCATAGCTCTATTGCCTCAGGACCACTCTCCGCTGTATCTAAATGAACCTGTGTTTCCTTTAAGAGACCTTCTACTACTGTAAGGTTTACATTAGCATCATCTACCACAAGTATACGTGCACCTGGTGCGCGGAAGTTTTCGTGATACATAGATTCACTTTCTCTTACTCTCGCAAAGGTTTCTTCAACATTTCCGATAGGTTCTTCCTTGATTACTTGCTGAACGATAGAGAAAGAGAATGCGCTTCCTTTACCATATTTGCTTTCAACCTTTAGTTCAGAATCCATCATACCTAAGAGCTGCCTAATCAAAGACATTCCTAAGCCGGCTCCACTCGTAGTACGGTTCTTATTTATATCTATTCTTTCAAACTGTCCAAACAAAGCACCAAAATCCTCTGTTTTCATGCCCTGGCCAGTATCATATACAGTTACATTTAAACTAATAGTATTACTTCCCAGATTTTCATAATCCATTGCAAGAGTTACTGATCCTTGATCCGTATACTTAACCGCATTAGATAAAAGATTCATGATAATCTGCTTAATTCTAATATCATCACCAAAAAGTCTGTGTGGGATTCTCTCATCGATATTTAAGTAAAAGGATAGACCTTTTTCCATTGCTGCTCTTTGATACATATTGACCATATCAATGATCAGAGAGCTTAAATCATATTCGGTGGGTGCTATTGTAAGTTCACCTGACTCTATTTTTGATGAGTCCAAAATATCAGAAATAATACCAAGCAAAGTGGATCCTGCTCGCTTAATATTCAAAGCATAGTCCCTGATTTTAGCCTCTCCCGACTCTCTTATAATCATCTCATCAAAGCCCATTACTGCGTTTATAGGGGTTCTGATTTCGTGAGACATGTTAGATAGAAAATTAGACTTAGCTTCGTTAGACTGATTAGCTAACATTACTGCTCTTTTCAGGCTTTCTTCAGTACTAGAAAGATTTTCGCACATGTTATTGAAATTTTGATAAGCCCTTTTGTATAGGCCTGCACCTTTTTCATCAAGGCGATATTCAAGATTCCCCTTGGCCGCTTCCTCTAACCCTTCACATAAAGCTTCGGTAAAATGTGCAGACTGTCTTCCCGTAACAAGCAGACACACTATGAAAAGTGGTATAAAGAAGAATAGTTCCTGTGACTGTCGTAAGCATCCCATAAAAGAAACTTCTTCACCAGATAAAGTAAGCCTAAGCATATCAATAGCTATAATAGTTAATATAGCAAGCAAAAGCACAACAATAGAGCCAACTCTGTTAGCTAAGATAATTTGTCTTCTGTAATTAATGTTGCGTTCTTTTGTTTTAGTCTGCTTTTCTATATTGCCTGATTTTTTACTGTTTCTTTCTTTTTTCATTTAATCCAACCTGTAACTTGCAAGCATTAAATCGCTAGCATCTCATGTACTATTTACTCACAAGATAGTTAATGGTCGATTAAATAGGGGCAAAAAAATAACCCCTCAGATTTCACTCTGAGAGGTTATATTAAACAATATTTATTTAGCCTTAACAAATGGCTTTCCGTTAGCAGCAGGAACTCGCGACTTACCAACAAAAAGAATAAGTACTACTACTGTTACAATATATGGAATCATTGAAATAACATGTACTGGAACAACACTACTGCTACCTACTACTACCTTAAGACCAGTACACAAACCAAAGAGAAGACAACCAAACATCGCGCCCTGAGGTTTGAACTTACCAAAGATAACTGCGGCAATAGCTATGAAGCCCTGACCTACAATTGAAATAGGTCTAAACTGATTACTTGCTGCCATTGTTACACAGGCTCCACCGATGCCTGCAAGGAATCCAGAAATGCACACGCATAGCATACGAAGTCTGATTACATTAATACCTAGCGTTTCGCATGCCTGAGGATGCTCTCCACAGGCTCTAAGTCTAAGACCGAATCTTGTCTTGTTAAAGATAAACCACACAACAATTACGGCAATAAACACAAGGTATGTAGTTGCATAGTTTGTAAAAATGTTCTTCAAAATACGGCCTGTGGTTGTAGTAACATCAAAGGTATTATTAAACCAAATTGGAATCTTAGCTTCACTCTTAAGAGGAATTGTATCTGTAGAATCAAATAATGCTCTACACATCATGATTACTACACCAGGAGCGAGCATATTTATTGCAGTTCCTGAAATAGTCTGATCTGCTCCTAGCTTTACAGTTGCAACTGCATGTAAGAAACCAAATATCATACCTCCTAGACCGCCACATAATAAGCCAAGCCATGGATTGTTTGTATAATACGATATAACGCAACCGGTAAAAGCGCCAGCTGTCATCATACCTTCAATACCAATGTTAATCACACCAGATACTTCCGAAAAGCATGAACCCAATGCTGCAAAGAGTAAGGGAGGTGTGTACAAAAGAGTTGCGTAAATAATGATACTTAGTTCTGTAAGGAATCCGCTCATCTTACTTTTCCTCCTTTTCTTTGTTTTCTAAAGTTTTAACTTCTTTAGGTTGTTTCTTTAAGTATTTAATGTATGAGAAGATACAAGAAATAGCTATAAAGAACACAACAGTACCAACGATGATATCTACTACCTGAGTAGGAACGTCAACAAGGTTAAGCTTTCCACCACTGTATTTTAAAGCGCCATAGAACAATCCGGCCATAAATACACCAAATGGATTAGAACAGCCTATCAAAGCTACAACAATACCAGCAAAGCCAAATCCTTCCTGTCCTGAGAAGATACTTATACGATATCCAATACCCATAAGCTGTATTGAGCCAGCTAGTCCTGCAAGCGCACCAGAAATGGCAAGTGCAGTAAAAATAGAACGATTTGAACTGATACCGCCATATTCAGCTGCATTTTTGTTAAAGCCAACCGCCTTTAACTGATAACCAAGAGTTGTTTTTTCTATAATCAGATAAACTAAAATAGTAAGAACAATAGCAACTAAGATGCCCCAGTTAGCAACTGGACATAGCTTCATATTGTTGATAAAGCCTTCACTAAAAGTCAGCTTAGCATTATCTGAAATAAACTTTGTTGCTTCAGCAGTACCCTCATTATGAATTGCAGAAAGATCAGCAACAAAATTGCTAAGATAGAACGCAATCCAGTTAAACATAATCATACTTAATACTTCGTTGATTCCCCACTTTGTCTTTAAAAAAGCTACTATCATACCCCAAATAGCTCCAGCTAGCATTGCAGCAACAAAGCAAAGAGGAATGAGTAAAGCCTTAGGAAGTGAACCAGCTAAAATGGCTGTAACACAGGCTGCCATGGAACCTACTACAAACTGTCCTTCTGCGCCTATATTAAATACACCAGTTTTAAATGAAAATGCTACTGATAAACCGGTTATGATATATGGCGTAGCATACGCTATACAATATGAAACACTCTTTACATTTTTAAATGTACTTGAGAAAAGCTGCTTATATGCAACTCCTACACCAAGTCCCATTACCTTTAAGAAAATAGCTCCTACTAAAAAACCTAATATAATCGAAAGAATAGTATGGATAAATTTGTTTTCGGCAAAAAAGTCAACAATAGTCTTCTTATTTTTCATCTTTTTTACCTCCTGCCATCATTAATCCAAGTGTATTTTCATCAGCTTCATTTCCAGGAATTTTATCCACAATCTTGCCATCAAAAATAACAGCAATATCATCTGATAAACTCATGATTTCATCTAATTCAAATGATACTAGCAAAACTGCCTTGCCTTTGTTACGCTGTTCTACAATGTACTTATGTACATATTCAATAGCACCTACGTCAAGACCACGTGTAGGGTTAACAGCAATTAGTAAATCCTTGTCATTTTGTACTTCTCTAGCGATAATAACCTTTTGCTGATTACCACCAGATAATGTACCAGCTGGACGTTCCTCGCTGTTTTCAGGTCTTATATCATACTTAGCAATTGACTTTGTAGCAAAATCTCTAATTGCATCTCTCTTTAAAATGCCATTTTTAGAAAACTCTGGTTCTTTAAAATTTTGCAATATAAGGTTATCTTCAACCGAAAATTCAAGTACTAAACCATGCTTTTGTCTATCTGCAGGAATAGAAGAAACTCCGTGATCAAAACCAAAGCGTGGAGGCTTATTGAATACATCTGTTCCGTTAACTAAAACCTCACCTGAAGTACCCTTTCTAAGCCCAGTAATAATCTCAACCATTTCAGTCTGACCATTGCCATCAATACCAGCCACACCTACGATTTCACCAGCCTTAACCTGCAGGTCAAGACCTTTTAGTATTTCAACGCCTCGATAATCCACACCATGTAGATTCTTTATATCTAGGACAACATCACCCGTTTTCTTTTCAGGCTTGTCTACCTTAAAGGTTACTTTACGTCCTACCATCATGCTGGCAAGCTCATCCTCTGAAGTATTTGAAACGTCAACAGTCTGAATGTACTTACCTCTTCTGATAATTGTACAATAGTCTGCTGATTCCTTAATTTCTTTAAGCTTATGAGTAATCAAAATAATGCTCTTACCATCTTCAGTAAGATTATGCATAATCTGAATGAGCTCTAAAATTTCAGCAGGAGTAAGTGAAGAAGTAGGCTCGTCCAAAATGAGGATATCTGCTCCTCTATATAACGCCTTTAAAATTTCAACACGCTGCTGCATACCTACAGAAATGTCTTCAATTTTAGCATCGGGGTCAATTGCAAGACCATACTTTTCAGAAATATCAACTACATTCTGTCTGGCAATTTTCAAATCAACTGTCACGCCTTTGTGAGGTTCCATACCCAGAACGATATTCTCAGTTACAGTGAAGGGCTGAACAAGCATAAAATGCTGATGTACCATACCGATTCCTACTGAAATAGCATCCTTTGGTGAATTCATACTAACAGGCTTACCATTTACGATAATCTGTCCCGATGTAGGTTTTAATAAACCATACAGCTGATTCATAAGCGTAGACTTACCAGCACCATTTTCACCTAAAATGGCATGAATCTCTCCCTTATGAACCTTGAGATTAACACCGTCATTAGCGACAAAAGAGCCAAACTTCTTGACAATATCCTTCATCTCAATAACAACAGTATTAAGATCCACATGTTCTCTAGCCATGTGAAGACCTCCTTATTTTTTTAGTCAGATCAAAACTATATCTCTAAGACCAAACCCAAGTGCTATATCCTTAAGTTCTAATAGAAATTCATCCGTAGGGGGAACTAAGCTTTTATACTCAGTGCGAACTCCGTTAGATCTGTATTTTATAATTTTAACTCTTACATCCTGGCAAGAGTATTTAACTAATTCTTTAGAAACCATGCTAACAGTTTCTAAAGCATTCATAAGCTCAGGCACTACCACTACCCTAACCTCTGAAAGCTTTTTCGTCCTTAGCAAATATGAAAGATTTGCTTTTACATTTTCATTTTTAGTTCCGGTAAGCTCTATGTGCTCACCAATGTCCCATGCCTTTACATCCAGCATCACTCCATCGGTTACAGCCATAAGTTCAGGATCATTTTCAAATAAATAGCTTCCATTTGAATCAAGAAGTGTAGTAAGGCTCTTTTCATGAGCCATCGTAAGAAGCTCAACCAGAAAATTTCTCCAGGTTGTACATTCTCCTCCCGAAACAGTAATTCCTCTTACAAAAGGAATATTTTTTGAAACTATATCCATTACTTCCATAGTGGACATCACTGATGTTCTAGGCGAAGAAAGATTCCTGCATGTATGAATACATTCATCGCATAAAACACATTTTTTTATATCATATTCCACTTTTCCATCAGCCTTAGAAAGTGCTCCACTTTTGCATACTTTAACACATTCACCACAGTTAATACACTGACTAATAGTCTCTGGATTATGACAATACTTGCAACGATAACCACACCCTTGCAAGAAAATCGCAGTTCTGTTTCCAGGTCCATCCACTGAACTAAAAGGTACTATCTTATTGACAGTAGCATACTCCATTAACGCACCCTTCTATCCAACGCCTTGCAATTTTTAGCAGCTCCTAGACCAAGTCCAGTAGTGTTCTGACGAACGTTTACGCCACTTTCAAGCTTAGCAATCTCACTCTTTTTAACAAGATATCCTGTAACTCTTACAACATCCGAGTCAGAAGCATAGAAAGAAAGATATCTTATATCCTGTTTCATACTGCCTTTAATTACATCAAGTAAGAACTCAGGATTTTTATGTACTGTAAGATCAACAGGGAATATATCTCCTGTTCCAGAAGGAAAATACTTTTGGAACTTATTGATATTATTTAAGTGGTCCACAAGATTTTCTGGTTCCTCACCCACTGGTATTCTGGTTCCAGGCGAGCAGTCATGATCCGAGTCAATTCCAACCTGAGCATGAAGTAGGAAATGATTACCTGTGCACTCACAGTATTTATTATAATGATTATTATTAATCTTTTCGATTAAATCCATGATTTCAACGCCTAGAGCGTCCGCCTTGTCGCTATGACCAAATCTTTCATGGCAACCTTCTTTTTCTAAAAGAGTATTAACACATTCAGCAAGGCCTACCATTCCATACATAGCAGTAAACTTATCGCGGCTTACAAATCCTTCTCTTGCAAGAAAACTGTTTTCAAACCATCCACTCTCTTCAACTAAAAATCTGATACGTTCATCCATGTATCTGGCCATAACATCCATAACTTTAGGAAGAACATTTTCTTCAAAGTCCTTAATGTCTTTAGCCCTTTTAGCAATATTCGAAAGAATAAGTCTAGATAAAGTATAAGAACCGCCACCTTTATATAATCCGTTATAGCAGCTTGCAATACAGTAGTCATCACCTAACTCACTTCTAAACATTCTGTCATTAGCAAAAGAAGGTTTAGCTGATTTAAGTGCACATCTTATCCCTGCTAATATAAATTCGTCAGGAGTATCTTCAGAAACTCTCATTGTAAGGTTGGGAACTGCATTTTCAAGCTCAGCTTCCACCTCCAGCAATAAATAGCCTAATCTGCTTGCTTTAGGTCCTACATCAGCATGGGCAAAAGAATCAAGAACGGTTCTATCAACCATAGTAAGCCAAAGCTTAAGCTGTGTTTTGACATCCTCATCACTCATATCCTTGATATATGGATCTAGCAATTCATCTAAATCACCTAAGAAAACAGGATAATTTGTAATACTTGGAATATTATGATACATAATCATAAGATTAGTTAATGCTTCACCAAAGGTTTTAGCAGGTCCTAAATCCAAGAAACTGCTACCTTCTCTTAAAAACTTAGGAAAATCTATGCAGATGTACCTGGGACGATATGGCGCATCTCCTTCGAATAAATTGCAGATGCATCTTTTGTCGATATCGCATCTCATTAATTCATCTAACTCATCTGGCTCATCTAATACAGTCAGCATATTTTCAGCAGCTCTAGCAAGATAAGTAACTCTCTGCTCATGTGAAGAAGCTGGATCAAGCAAAATATCGTAAATATTTTGTCTCTTTTCTTCTATCATTTTACTAGTAAGTGTTCTCTTCATAAAATAAGTCCACCTTTCCTTAGTCATTTGTATCAGACTATCTAAACTATTTTACCATATTCGTTCAAGCAATTCCAGTTTTGATGTTGTAACATTGACTAATCCTGTGATTCAAACTAAAAAAGCGGCTCTCTTACGAGAACCGCCCTTAGTTCATTTTAAAGAATTACTGAAGTTCGAATTCAGGACATTCTTCATTTGTTGTAGGAACTACTACAGCACCTGAAAGGATTTCCTTCTTAGCTGCTTCAACAGCTTCGATAACTTCTGCAGGTAAAAGATCTCTTGTAGGAGCGATATCTACACCACCATTTGATAAGTCAAATGTATGAACACCACCAACGTATGTTCCATTTAATACGTCAAGTGAAATGTTCTGAGCTGCTGTATCAACACGCTTCATAGCAGATGTGATAACGTGACAAGGATCAACATTAGACTGATCTGCGTCTACACCGATTGCCCATACATTGTTGTCATGGCAAGCAGAGATAACACCTGAGCCTGTACCACCAGCTGCATGATAAATTACGTCAGCACCCTTAGAAACCATTTCTGTAGCTGCTGTGTTACCAATTGCAGCATCACCAAATGCGTTAGCATTGAACTGAAGTACTTTAACATCAGGGTTAACAGACTTAGCACCAGCGATATATCCAATACCGAAAAGGTTCATAACGGGTGAAACCATACCCTGAACATAACCGATTGTATTAGACTTTGTCATCATACCAGCTGCTACACCAACAAGGTAAGAAGCCTGTTCCTGAGAGAACATAAGGCATGCAACGTTTGAAAGGTCAGCACATGTTGAATCATCGATGATAGCGAACTTCTGATTAGGATTAGCCTGAGCTGCATTCATTGTAGCATCAGCAAGCATGAAGCCTACGCAGATAATAAGATCATATTCTTCATCGATAAATGTCTGAATGTTAGCAGCGTAATCAGCGTCTGTCTTACTTTCAAGATACTTAACTGTAATCTTGTCATTAGAAGCTGCTAATGCTGTTAAGCCTTCCCATGAAGACTGGTTGAATGACTGGTCGTTTACACCACCTACGTCTGTTACCATACCAACCTTAATTGCGGCTGTACTTGTTTCTGTGTTAGTTTCTGTGCTTGTTTCTGTCTTTGTTTCTGTCTTTTCAGCACCACATGCACATAAAGATACACAAAGAGTTGCAGCAAGAAGCATTGCTAAAAACTTCTTCATTTTTTGTATTCCTCCTGTAGAAAAAAAATCAACTTGCCACGCTTATTCGTGACAAGTTGACATTATAGCACACATAAATTAACAGAATCAAGTAGCATTGTTTAAGTTTCGTAACAAAAGTCAGAATTTATTCTGCAATTGCTTCATATCCAGCAGGAGCTGTAAGACCATATTTCTCACAGTTTGAAGCACTGTATACCTTCTTAGCCGGAGCATACTCGATTGCCATTTCAGATACTTTAGCCTCGCCCTTTAAAATCTTAGCAGCCTGAAGACCTGTTGTGTATCCTAAATCATAGTAGCTAATTGACAATGTAGCAACACCACAGCCCTTGCAGATACCTTCCTCACCGCATATTACAGGAACCTGCTCTGTAAATACGATATTAGCAATTGCTTCTGTATTAGAAGCTGCTGTGTTGTCTGTAGGAACATATAATACATCAGATTCATCACAAGCCTTCTGTGTTACAGAAGAAATATCATTAGAATCAGTGAATGCATATTTTGTAACCTTAACACCCTTAGCTGAAAGTGCATCAGATACTACGTTTACCTGGTAGATTGAATTAGCTTCTGATGAGCAGTAAATAATACCTACTGCCTTAGTATCAGGGAACCATTCTAAAATCATGTCAGCCTGTTCTGCTAAAGGAGCAAGGTCTGATGTACCAGAAATATTGTTTCCTACAACACCGGTAAATGAATCAACATCAAGGTCGAGTGCTACAGGATATGTTGTGATAGCTGTTCCTAAAACAGGAATTTTGTCAGTTGCTGAAGCTGCAGCCTGTAAAGCAGGTGTGGCGTTAGCTAAAACAAGATCAACATTCTTAGAAACAAATCCGTTAACGATTGTTGCACAGTTAGCTGGTTCGCCTGAAGCATTCTGCTCGTCAAATACAACCTTATCACCAAGTTCCTTGGTTAACGCATCTTTAAAGCCCTGTGTAGCAGCGTCAAGAGCAACGTGCTGTACTAACTGACAAATACCTACAGTGTAAGTATCTTTTGCTCCACTTCCACATGCTGTTAAGCTAAGTGCGGTTACTGCAGCAAGTAAAATTGCTAAAAATTTCTTTTTCATAAGTTAATTCTCCTTCTTTATAAACCCTATGTAATTGGTGTATCACTTTAAAGCTTTAAAGTCAAGAAGAAAAACTGACTACTTTACCAATTTATTATTTAGGAAGCTTATACATCTCTTCTGCTGCAAGCCTTGCTTTTGCCACTATACAGTTTTCCCCCTTTTTAGGGAAGCAATAGTATTGTCTTTTTGTATCTCCTATACAAATCATATCTGCAATTTCATACCAATAGTAATCTGAGTAAAGACTATATGACGCTTTCGGCCCTTGCTTATATGAAAGTTTTCCGTTACACCCATTTAGCAAAAAGCCATTCTCATCATGTACAAAATGTCCCTCTCCCACCTTATAAACGGCTTTATTGTCAGAATAGATTATGATATCTGTATCAAACTCCATCTTATACTTTCTTTGGCTTACTTCATCTTTTACGCATTCTCTTTCCCAGGCATACCAATCTGTAACAAATTCAAATCTGGTATCGCCATCTAATGCCTTTAGCTTACCGTTTTCCATAAGCTCATACGCATGTTTACATTTTTGACAGGTAACCTTTGTACCCTTTCCATGCATATAGCCTTCAGTTTCACATTTTGCGCACTTATATAGTACCCTTTCCAAACCATCTGCCCTAAACTGTTCTTTTACAAGCACGCCTTCTTCAAACTGTTCTTTGAAATGATCATACATAAATTCATCGTTTAGCATAGCGTTTATATTAGCAACAGACATATTCTTAATATCTTCTGGCGATAAAAGATATTTTACTTCACATGATACTTTAACATCTCTTTTTTGAAGGCAGTTATATAATGGATCTCTTAAAAATGCTCCTCTGCTTCTAATAATCACTACCGGAATGCCTAAAAGCTTAACACACTTTCCTAAGCTATCCGGAAGCGGTGTCATAGTTCCATCAAAGCTGTAGCTGGCTTCAGGAAACATAAGTATAGAGCTATGAAGCTTCTCTACTGCATACTTAATATCCTTAACCATTTTGACATCAGTAATAAATTTTTTAGCTGGAATACAACCGATTGCCCTCATGAGCCATTCTTTGCCCACAAAGCCGTCATTAGTGCACACAATGTGATACTGTTTGTCTTTTAAAATAGTGCCTGCCATCATCAAATCAGTAAAACTTGAGTGATTCATAAGATAGAAGCATGGAGTTTTTTTAGAAACCTTCTCCATCCCTGTCATTGAAACCTTAAAGGAGGTAGCATCAAGCTCGCTCTTAGCTAAAGACTTAATAAGCCATCTAAAAAATGCTCTCTGCTTTATCGGAAGCTTAGCTTTAGCCTTTGGTAGTTTTAGATATTCGTCATACGATAATTCTTTTGTCTTTATTTTCATAAGTTCCCACATCCCCCTAAAACTAGTTTAATTGATTCTAAGGCAAAAGAAAAGCCTCTCAAAAATAAGAGAGGCTCAAAATCTTTATAATAAGTCTGCAATTTCAAGTACCATTTTTTTAGATTTTTCCCAACCTAAGCAGGCATCGGTAATTGATTTACCATATATTCCTTCGCCAATCTTTTGGCTTCCATCTTCAATATAGCTTTCAACCATGAAGCCCTTAAGAAGCTTTTTAATATCTTTATTATGTCTTGCAGAATGTAATACTTCTTTTATTATCCTAGGCTGTTCAAAAGGATTCTTTCCAGAATTAGCATGATTAGCATCTACTACTAACGCCGGATTTTTGTACTCTCCCTCGCCATACATCTCACATAATCTAATGATGTCTTCGTAATGATAATTAGGTGAAGACTGTCCCTGCTTATTAGAATATCCTCTTAAGATTGCGTGAGCATAAGGATTGCCCTGTGAGTGAACTTCCCATCCTCTGTAGATAAAGGTATGACACCCTTGAGCAGCTTTGATAGCATTCATCATTACACTATATACTCCAGATGTAGGATTTTTCATTCCTACAGGAACCTCAATACCACTTGCAGTAAGTCTATGCTCCTGATTTTCAACACTTCTAGCTCCGATTGCAACATAGCCTAGCAAATCATCAAGATATTTATAATTATCGGTATATAAAAGCTCATCAGCACACGCAAGACCAGTCTCTTCTACCGCACGCATGTGAAGTCTTCTTGTAGCAATAATGCCCTCAAACATATCTGGCTTTGCATTGGGATCTGGCTGATGAAGTAGTCCCTTGTAGCCTTCTCCTGTTGTACGGGGCTTATTGGTATAGACTCTGGGAATAATTAATATCTTATCCTTAACATCTTCTTGAAGTCTTGTGATACGGTGCATATAGTCCATTACACTATCTTCATTATCGGCAGAACAAGGACCGATAATCAAAATAAGCTTATCGCTTTTTCCCTCAAACACATTCTTAATCTCAATCCTACGCTTTTCGACAGCGTCGCTTACCTTAGAAGTAATAGGAAACATTTCCTTAACTTCCATCGGAATGGCAAGCTTTCTCTCAAAATCCATATTCATAGTCTGAAATCACTCCCTTTTACTTTTTGTCAAACCATGCACGTCTTTCAGTTGAAATACGCATTTTTTCGCGCATTCCCTCTCTGTCTTCATCCTCTAACAGTTTTTTCATGTATGTGAGCTCACCAATAAAGTCATTCATTTCACTTAGCAAAACTTCTTTGTTCATCAAGAATAGTTCACTCCACATCTCATCATTGATGCGTGCAATTCGAGTTAAGTCTCTAAATGAGTCACCTGTATAGTCTACTAAGTGTTTATTATTTTTACAAGTCATAAGTGCAACTGCAATAACATGAGTTAGCTGTGACACGTATCCTATCATCTCGTCATGTTCACTGGGGCTTAAAATAGAGACCTTTCTGCAGCCTAATATCTGTCCCAAATGGGCGCACCAGTCAATTGCTTTTTGCGTATTTTTAGACGAAGGTGTCACAATATAGTTAGCATTATGAAACATTCTTTCGTCCGAATTTTCAACACCATACACCTCTCGTCCTGCCATGGGATGAGCTGCTATGAACTCAACATCCTCACGAAGTATTTCCTGAATATCATCAACAACTTCCGACTTAACGCCGGTAACATCTGTTATCATGATTCCTGGTTTGAAATACTCCTGATATTTTAATATCCATTCTTTAAAAACCTTAGGATACAATGCAAAAATAACTGTATCTGCTTTGCCCACCAGTTCATTAGTTACATTGGTGCTTCCCTCATCAATAATACCATTTTGAATGGCATATTCGATTCCAGCGTCCCTTTTATCGATAGCCATAACGTAGTAGCCTAATCTCTTTAATGCCTTGGCATAGCTGCCCCCCATCAAACCTAAGCCCACAATCAAAATGTTACTCTTACTTATCCACTCCATCAAAACTTACCTCTACTCCTAATTCCCTAATAACATCATAAAAGCTTGGAAAACTCTTTCTGACCGCATTAGCTTCATCAACACTTCCACCTACAAGTGTAAGCAAAAGAACCATTGACATTACTATTCTATGATCATTATGCCCCTTCACTGTTTCCAAAGGCTTAACAATCTCTCCCTTATAGATAGTAATAGAATTTTCCTGCATTGAGGTCTTAACGCCAAACTTGTATAGTTCATCGCACATAACCTGACCTCTGTCGCTTTCTTTAATTTTTAACCTCTTTGTACCCGTAAACTTTGCACCATTATGTATAGCTGCTATTGTAAAAAGAACAGGTCCTAAATCAGGGCAATCAGATATATCGATTGTAGGATTGCCGCATTTAAGCTTTTCAAACAAATCCTTGTATACCCTGTCTCCTTGTAGGCTATCTTCATCTAATCCGTTAACTAATACGTTTCCACCAAGATAATTAAAGGCGTCAAGAAATGCCGCATTAGAATAATCACCTTCTGTAACAACATCCCTTGCAACATACTTTTGACCACCCTTTATAAATAGAGTAGTCTCAGACTGCCACGAAACTTCTACGCCAAACTTTCTAAGAGCCTGAAGAGTTAGTTCAATATATGATCTTGAATCTACTGGCGGAATAAGCTCAATCACTGAGTCTTCTAAAAGTAGTGGAAGTGTAAAAAGCAAACCACTTATAAACTGGCTACTTATATTGCCCTTTAGTAAAAAAGTGTCAGCTACAAGAGGACCAGCAACCTTTACATAATCCTCTGATTTTTCAATTTTAAGTCCTTGAGACATGGCTATAGACTCATATAATGACAATGGTCTTGATAGAAGCGTTTTGCTTCCTACAAAGGTCATCTCATTACCTGAAAGCATAGAGATTGGTATAAAAAAGCGAAGCGTACTCCCACTTTCCCGGCAAGGAAACGTTGTAGACTGTAATTTTTCAAGTGATACTCCACCCTCAATAACTACGCTGTCTTCATTTGTTTCTACACTAATTCCCATAGCCTTTATGCAGTCAATGGTAGCTCTAATATCTTCGGAAAACTCTATATTACTGATAACACTTTTTCCCTTTGACAATGCAGCACAGATTAAGTATCTGTGTGCCATACTTTTAGAAGGAGGAGCGCTACACACTCCATTAGCCTTTGAGGGCATAAGCTTAGCAATCATCTTTTTTCTCCATCTCAATCAGGTAATCCATAGCTTCTAAATATCCGTTTACACCGTGACCTGTAATAGTTTTTACACAAGCTAGTCTAATGAAGCTTATCTGTCTAAAATCTTCTCTTTCCTCAACCTTAGAAATATGAACCTCCACTGTAGGAATACCAACAGCTTTACATGCATCTAAAATAGCAATACTTGTATGTGTATAGGCACCTGGATTTATGACAATTCCATCAGTTCCATCAAAGTATGATTCCTGTAGGTAATCTACAAGGTCTCCTTCGTGATTAGACTGATATAAAGTAACCTCTACACCCTTATCTTTAGCATGCTCTTCTATCATTGAAAGCAGATTTTCATAACCTGTGTTTCCATAAATTCCCGGCTCTCTGATTCCTAACATATTTATGTTAGGCCCGTTTATAACCTTAATTTTCATGTAATCAACTCAGTCCTTTTATTGTTTCTCTTACTACCCAGTCTACATTTCCAACCGCATCTATCGTTATGTCTGCGGCATTTTTGTATATATCGTATCTGGCTTTATATAAAGCCTCGATTTTTTCTTTAGAATTAGCAAGCGGTCTATCCTCTGTAGGAATCAGAGCACTAAGGGGCCTGTCTATAAACACAATCCTGCCATTTTTCTTTAGATTCTTAACATTCAAAGGATTCAAAACAGCTCCGCCGCCAGTAGCTATAACCTTACCACCACTTTCAGAAAGCACCTTCAAGGTTTCGGTTTCCAAAGCTCTAAAGTGGGCCTCCCCATCTTCACCAAAAATATCAGGAATAGGCTTTCCTGCTGCTTTTACTATCTCACTGTCAGAATCAACAAATGACATTCCAAGCTTTTTAGATAGCTTGTATCCTACAGTAGATTTTCCTGAAGCAGGCATACCTATAAGTACAACATTTTCTTTGGCCATCATAATCTCACTAAAAATTCTGTCACATAAGCTCTGATCATACTTTGTATCAAAAAAATACTCAGATGCTACAATCGCTTGCATCACAAGCATATAAAGACCACCCTCAGAAGGTATATTTAGTCTTTTAGCATCCATTACCAAATCTGTGCGTATGGGATTATAAATAGCATCAATTACACCGGATAGCTTTGTAAATTTCGATACATCAACAGGCGTTCCATCGACTTTAGGATACATTCCAACTGGAGTAGTATTTATAATAACGTCTGCATCAAGATGTTTCTCATACATTTCGTCATAAGTAATGATTCCCTCTGCTTTAGTACGACTTACAATTAAAATCTCTAAAGCGCCTAAGCTTTCTGCTACTGCAGTCGCAGTTTTAGAGGTACCGCCTGTACCTAAGATAAGTACTTTTCTACCATTCAAATTGATTTTATTCTTCAAAATCAAAGCTCTCATACCGTCAAAATCTGTATTGTGGCCATAGAGCTTTCCTTCTTTATTTACTATGCAATTAACTGCGCCAATTTTACGGGCGCCATCACTAATCTCATCAAGATATGGAATTACTATCTGCTTATAAGGGATAGTCACGTTAATAGCTTTAAAATCCTTAGCCCTCATAAAAGCATCGACATCGTCTCTAGCTATTTCACGGATTTCGTATGAATAGTCCCCAATCTTACTATGTATTTCCTTAGAGAAACTGTGACCCAGCTTTTCGCCGATAAGTCCGTATTCCATCTAATCATTCTCCCTTAAAAAAGTCTGTTCCGAATCTTTGTGATAAAACATCATATAAAACAAGAGCAACCATAGAGTCTACTACCACTCTTGCTCTATGAATAATCGCTGGATCATGTCTTCCTTCAATTGAAAGCTCTGTTTCAGTTTCGTTAATAAAATCAACAGTCTCCTGAGATTTATAAATCGAAGGCGTAGGCTTAACAGCACATCTAATTAAAATGGGCATTCCATTTGAGATTCCACCATTAATGCCACCGTTATTATTAGTTTTTGTTGTGATCTTACCATTACTTAATCTAAGAGCGTCATTGTACTCGCTTCCAAGCGCATCTACCAAGTCAAATCCACCGCCAAATTCAACGCCCTTTATAGCAGGAACAGAGAAAAGTCCATGCGAAAGCATGCTTTCAAGTGAATCGAAGAATGGTTCGCCTACCCCACCTGGCATTCCTGTAACTACAGTTTCAAGTACGCCTCCTACACTGTCACCATTTGCAGCAATAGCCTCCATCTTAGCAAGCATTTCTTCTTGTGCTTTCTCATCCAATACGGCAAAAGAAGAATTATTCAAAGCTTCGATGTCTTTGTCTAAATCCTCGAATTTACGATCACTCACACCGGCACATCTATTAATGTGCGTAGCTATTTTAATTCCCTTATCGTTTAAGGCAGGAATAACAATAGCTCCAGCAGCAACTAACGCAGCTGTTATACGTCCACTAAAATGTCCCCCACCTCTATAATCTTCATATCCATGATACTTAAGATATGCAGTATAGTCTGCATGTCCGGGACGCGCGATACTACGCATCTTAGAATAGTCCTTAGACTTTGTATTTGTGTTAGGAATAATGATTGTAAGAGCTGTACCTGTGGTTTTTCCCTCAAATACTCCGCTTATAATCTGATATTCATCTGCTTCTACTCTGGCTGTGCTAATCTTCCCAGCAGGACGCCTTAGTGTAAGCTGTTTATCTATGAATTCCTTAGATACCTCTATACCAGGTGCCAACCCATCTATGGTTGCCCCGATATATGGCCCATGACTTTCTCCAAAAATAGTGATACTGGTACTGTTACCCAAAGTATTTTTCATTAAATATTCCCCTCGTTTGGATAATATATCTTAAGCATTTCGCAATGCTCTTTTAAATCATCTAATAATGCGTCCCCTAGGGCCTGAGTGATCTGTCCCTCGGCCTCAACATAAAAATAGTAGGTCCAGGCAAGGCCTTTAAGCGGACGGCTTCTTAATACTCTCATGTTAAATTTATGCTCACCAATTGTATCCAGGGCTCTTGCAAGTGCTCCAGCCTCATTCTTTACAGTAAAGAGCATCATAAATGACTTTCTGTCTTCATCTTTAGGTACTGTTCCAATTCGTGAGAATACTGCAAACTTTGTGGCATTCCAATCGCTTTCATTAATATCGTGATCAATAATCTCAAGATTATATATTGCAGCAGTCTCAGCACTTGCTATAGCTGCAATTGATTTGTCTTTAAGCTCAGCAACCTGCATTGCCGCTCTTGCCGTATTAGAAGACTGTATTCTTTCAAATCCATGCTTAGCAATATAGTCAGCGCACTGATCAAGTGCCTGAGGATGACTTACAACCTTTTTAACACTAGATACAGTAGCACCAGGAACTCCCAATAAATTTTGAGATACCTTTAGTGAATAGACGCCTCTTACATAAAGACTGCCGTTAAACATAAGATCCATAACCTGACCTACTTCACCAGCGAAGCTGTTTTCAATAGGAAGTACAGCGAATTCACAATCGCCAGTAACTACAGCGTTGTACGCTGCACTAAAGCTTGTAAATGCTACCATTTCACCATCAGGAAAAATTCTACGTGAAGCAATTGCAGCAAAAGCACCTTCAACTCCACTATATGCGATTCTGGCCCCCTTAATAAGCTGGTGCTGATATGATTTAGATACGTCCATCATATCCTGTAAAAATTTTACATAGTAAGACTTGAGTGTTTCATCTGTTATATGCTCTGTATTTCGCTCAATTACTTGCTGCTCTCTGGAAGAGTCAAAGACCTGCATTCCATTTTCTTTTTTATATTCAGCGACATTTCTAACAGCGTTCATCCTGCGCTCAAAGAGTTTAGCCATTTCCTCATCAATTTCATTAATCTCTTTTCTGGCATCATCGAGACGGCTCATAAAACCCTCCTAAACATTTTATACTCCCTTTTAAAGATACCATATTATGTATCAAAAGGGTGTAAATTCTCAAAATATCTACTATATTAACATTAGCACTTTAAAGTGTCAACGTGTTCAGCTCATTATCCTCTCTTTTGGTAAAAAAAAGACTCTGTACAGTTTCCTGTACAGAGTCTAAATATGCTAATTGTAATTAAGCATTCATCTGCTTAGCTACTTCTTCAGCGAAGTTTTCGTTCTTCTTTTCCATACCTTCACCAACTTCGTAACGAACCATCTGTGCGATTACGAGGTCTTTAGATACAGATGCAAGATACTGTCCTACGCTCTGCTTACCATCTTCAGCCTTAACATATGTTTGATCAAGAAGGCAGATTTCCTTTAACTGCTTAGAAATACGACCTTCAACAAGACCACCAAACATCTTCTCTGAAACGATAGCTTCCTTGTCAGCCATAGCTAATTCACCTAACTGAGCCTTAGCTGCATCTGAAAGGAAATTCCATACGAAGTTCATGTTGCTCTTGTGCTCTTCAAATGCCTTAACATCTTCAGCACTCCATACACCAGCCATAGCCTTGTCAAGTAACTTCTGTAAAATAGGCTTAGGAAGAGTAGCAGCATCATTTAAAGCGCTGTCAATTGTAATATCTTTAATCTTAGCAAGTTCATCAGCTGAGATATCTGCTCTGCTAATGTACTGAGGATTCATAGCTGCAACCTGCATTGCAACATTAGAAAGAGCTTCCTTAACTGCATCTGTGTTTCCAGCTCCATTAGCTGCAACTAAAACACCGATACGTCCGCCACCGTGGATGTATGATACTACTGCTTCACCAGAAACCTTAGTAAATCTTCTAATAGAAAGCTTTTCTCCGATAGTAGCTGTCTTTTCGATTAATGTTTCCTTTAATCCGTTTTCAGCAAGTAATGCGTCTACATCAGCTGCGTTTGAAGCAAGAGCCTGATCAGCAACTGCCTGAACGAATTCCTGGAATGTTTCATTTTTAGCAACGAAGTCTGTTTCAGAGTTAACTTCTACAACACATGCTGTTGTATCGTTAAGAGATACTCTACAGATACCTTCTGCTGCGATTCTGCTAGCTTTCTTTTCAGCCTTAACAGCACCGCTCTTCTTTAAGAAGTCAACTGCTTCGTCCATATTTCCGTTTGTTTCATTAAGAGCCTTCTTACAGTCCATCATACCAGCGCCTGTAAGTTCACGTAACTCTTTTACCATGCTAGCTGTAATTTCTGCCATTGATTATTCCTCCATTAACCTATGTAATTAGTAATTATGCTTCTGTTGCTACTTCTTCGATATCTGATGCTTCAACTTCAACATCAGCGTTAGCGTCAGCTGCTTCTACAGCTTCGCCCTGGTTAGCTTCGATAACAGCATCTGCCATCTTAGCAACGATTAACTTTACGGCTCTGATAGCATCATCATTACCAGGAATAATATAATCAAGTTCTTCAGGATCACAGTTTGTATCACCAATACCAAGTAATGTGATTCCAAGTGAGTGAGCTTCCTGAACACAGATATGTTCCTTCTTAGGATCTACTACAAAGATAGCGTCAGGGATTCTCTTCATTTCCTTGATACCACCGATGTTCTTTTCAAGCTTGTCCCATTCCTTCTGAAGTTCAGCAACTTCCTTCTTAGGAAGTACGTCGAATGTTCCGTCCTGTGACATTGTTTCGATAGCCTTTAATCTAGCGATACGAGACTGGATTGTCTTGAAGTTTGTAAGCATACCGCCAAGCCATCTTTCATTTACATAGTACATACCACAACGTTCAGCTTCTGTCTTAACAGCATCCTGAGCCTGCTTCTTTGTACCAACAAATAATACTGTACCACCCTGTGCAACGATATCAGAAATTGCGTTGTAAGCTTCGTCTACCTTACCAACTGACTTCTGAAGGTCGATGATGTGGATACCATTTCTTTCTGTGAAGATGTAAGGAGCCATCTTAGGGTTCCATCTTCTTGTCTGATGTCCGAAATGAACACCTGCTTCGAGTAACTGTTTCATTGAAATAACGCTCATTTTAAAATCCTCCATTTGGTTTAATCATCCGTGTATTCCCTTAAATACCGTCCACCACGGCGTTAACGTGGCACCGACGGGGTAAGCATTTTAAGCATGCAAAATACACGTGCTTTTTATTCACAGCGTGAGTAGTTTATCACAAAAACGCCCTGTATGCAACAAAAACTTTGTACATACAGGGATTTTTACAAACTTTATTTTCTTCTTGTAACAATTTTAGCAATATCATCAAATTCACTGCCCATGGGAATCTTGTATTCTCCCACACTGATTGATTTGTCGTACCCGTTTTGGCACAAATATCTATCGAATTCTACTGCAGATTCTACAAGTCCTGCCTCAAAAATTCTACGACTTACGCTAACAGAACTATCGCCTTTAATAACTCTGATAGTAACATAATCGTCACCAGACTCAAATCCAGCTTCTCCTTCTGGCATAGGATTAATAGCTTCAGGTTCTATTG
This sequence comes from Lachnospiraceae bacterium, assembly GCA_045639565.1. Classification (GTDB taxonomy): domain Bacteria; phylum Bacillota; class Clostridia; order Lachnospirales; family Lachnospiraceae; genus UBA1258. Next base: position 110,174 of record JAZUDH010000094.1, on the reverse strand, counting down.
TACTGGTTTCTTCTGTTTCAATGCTATCATTTATATCATCGCTAATCGTAGATTCTGTTTCTAATACAACTGGTTCAACAGGCAATGTTACATCAGGCTCTCTATCTATCATAGAAGCTTCTGCTTCTTCACTAACTAAGGCACTATCAATATCAGATATATTACCAGGCGCAACAGGTATTGAAGAAACCGATGCTTCTACTGCATTTTGCTTATTCATTTCTAAGAGGGTACTGCTTTCAACCATTCCTAGGTTTTTAGCTGCATTGATAATCTCTGCTTCTGTCATAGCATGGCTTTTACCACTTTGTACACCCATAATAAGTGCAGTTACTATCATTCCAGCGCCTATACCCCTCAAGTATGATTTTATATTCATAACCTAAGTGTCCGTTCTTATTTTCTATTTGCAAATAAATCGATAACGAGCTTAACCTCTCCTACTCCTAGGCCTAACTCTCTTGCAATCTGCATATTTGTCTTGCCCTCTTCATGAAGCTTTCGGATTAGCTCGTTGCTGTTTTTACGACCATCATTGTCTGATTCAAAATGAACCGATACCTCTTCAAACGTCTTTTTAGCCTTAGAAGATGATTTGTTTTCAGCATTTTTAGAGGATGCTTTCTTTTTAGTCGAAGCTTTAGGAGTTTCTTCCTTGACTGGTTCTATGATATTCACAACCTCATAGTTAGATGTTTCAAATGGAATAAACTCTTCCTTTACGGTATCTGGTAAAGCAGCAGACTTCACCGCTTCTTCCTTAATAGCTTCTTCTTTTATAGATTCAATCAGGTTCTTCTCAATTTCAATTTTTTCAGCCTGAGATTTAAGCTCTTTCTCTTTAGATTCAAGCGCAGCTCTGTCAGCTTTTAATTCTTCACCTGTGCTTTTAAGCTTTTCATCTTTGTCATTTAACATATCATAAAGAAAAACAGCTTCCTGATGATTGTCATTAATCTTTTTAAGAACAGTTTCTGAATACTCATCCACTGCCATAATCTTTTCGTTAGACAGGCGTTCTAAAGCTCTCTCTGTTTTTTCAACGGAATAATTTACGGTCTCGTCAACCATATCTTCGATTCTGCTTTTAGCAGATTCCATTTCTTTATCAACAAGTGCCTTTATTTCATCAGCAGTAATTTTTTCTTCTTTTTTCTTTTTCCCATCAGGCAAAAAGAAACTTATTACAAAGAATAAGCCTCCTATCACCAACAATACTATCTCTGTTGTTCCCATTACCTTTTATATCCTTATATCTAGCGTTGAGCCTGTGCCCTTTATTACGACCTTACCATCCTGAGTCTGATTACTGTTTTTGCGGTTCCTGCCGCCATCACCAGCATACTCATTTCCGCCTTTATCCTTGGCATCAAAACGCTTTCCACTATTATTAACATCATCACCGCGTCTGACAGTGTATGCTTTGTCCTCAGCTGTTTTCTGTGCATCTTTAGTCAGCTGCGACTGCATAATAAGCCCCTTATTGTCATCATTATGCTTTATCTGCGCATAATCCTGAAGCCTTTGAACTGATCCTTGAAGTTCCACTAGTCCTATTGCCATATGCTACCTCAAACCATAAACCAAACCACTAACTACTATAACGCTGTCATTTTAACATCGCCAGCTTCTTTTATAAAGCGGCAATATTTAACTGCATTCTTAACTACCATTGAAACATCACCAATACAGATTTTGGTACCTGGATATACCCCTCCTGTAACAATAACCTGTCCTTTAGTTTCAGGATCTCCTCCATCAAGAATTTCCATCTCACTCATGATGACTTCAAGTCTTTCTGTCTTTTCTTTATTTATCTGAGCAAGCTTTTGTACCTGTAGAAGCTGCTCTGTAGACATTTTAATGCCTGCAGCAAGTTTTTGTCTAGCTCCATCTATAACGGGTCTAACCTGAGCAAGCGTTTTATTTATCTCAATGACTTCTCTTTGGAAGCCCTGAATCTTAGTCTTTACTGTAGCATCAACGCCTACTTCTATTATTGTATCTGCTCCCATAGTAGAGCCCAGAGTCTTAGCTTCAATACTGTGTGAAGCGCATGCCCTGCCGCCTGAAATGAAACCATGCTTCCCAGTAACCTTAATGTCAGCACCTGCAATTACAGTGCTATGCATGATAGATTCTGTTGAAATGTAACCCTCTGCTGTTGCCTCGGCATTTTCAATGAACTTGCTTATAATATTGCCACCAGCCTTAAGCTTCCCCTTATGCATTCCATTCATGCCCCTAGCGATAATAATATCCTTGCCAGCCTCAATATGAGCACCTTCTACTACGCCCTTTACATTAATTGTTCCCTTAGCCTTAACTGTAAAGTTTTCACATACATTTCCATTTACAGTAACGCTACCATCATAATCAATATTTCCAATAGAATTGTCCACATTTTCAACAGTCAATACATTAGAAACAAACACCTTGCCTTCAACTAGGTTAACATGTCCTGATACTTCTGAAATAAGTTCTGTTTTATCTTCAGTAATCTTTATATTATGACCATATTTTAAGCTTAGAATCTTTACGTCTCTAGGTCGTATACGCTCACCCTTTACGTTCATACCAGGTTCACCCTGTGTGGCCTGAGTAAGCCTTGCTAATACATCACCCTCTAAGCAGTGATTGATGGTATTTAGGTTAAAGAAATCAACGCTACCATCTTCATTAAGCGTAGGTCTAACCCTAGGATCTGTATTGAAAAAATATTCGATTGAAGCATCCTTACCATGTACTGGAGGTTTCCCCTTAGCAAGTACGGCCGTCGTACAGTATGGACGAATAGCAAGAAAATCATCAACTAGTTTTTCATCGATACCATACTTAACTCCTCTTGATGAAAATTCTCTTAAAAACTCAGTTTTGTTCATAATTTCACCACCTTCAAATGGTGGAATTATTCTGACAGAAACTGACATATTATCAGGTGCAATGGAAATTTTTACATATTCTCCTTCCTTAAACTGGAAAGGAGTTTGTGTAGGAAATACTATTGTATTAGCGTGTTCAGAAAGAATCTGTCCTAATGCCTTAACATCATAGAGCATATTCTTTATAGAAAGATATTCTAACAATTCCTCACGATTAATAGGCTCCCCTCCGTTAGTAGGTGGAACCAGCTTAATGGCACACATGCCGTTGTTATTTACGATTTGAAAATATGCATTCATCTTAAGCTCCTATTTAAGGTGAGAGAATATCCAGATATCGTCCAAGCTTTTCTTTCATCTTCTGAAGAGCTCTTGTATGAAGCTGTGATACTCTAGACTCTGATACTTCAAGTACATAACTTATTTCTTTCAAAGTAAGTTCTTCATAATAATAAAGTAATATTACTTTTCTTTCCTTTTCAGTGAGCATGTCTAAGGATTCCATGAGTTTTTGTTTAAGCTCAGACTTTTCCAAAACTTCCTCTGGGCCTTCAAAGTGTGAAGCAAAATTCTTTTCATTTGGAACTTCACTACCCTGCTCCATAAATTCATTCAAGGATATCACGTTAGTAACGTTCATCTGAGTCTGCCAATCGCATAATTCTTCACCTGAAATGCCTAGCCTTGCTGCAACCGCTTCATCGGTAGCCTGCTTACCTGTTTCAAGTTCAATTTCATGAATAGCAGCATCTAATTGTTTCTGCTTCTGGCGTACTGTCCTGGGAATCCAGTCCATTTTACGAATTTGATCTAAGATAGAGCCTCTGATACGAAGGCTTGCATATGTTTCAAATTTTACCTCTTTGCCAAAATCAAACTTATCTATTGCGTCAATAAGTCCGAAAATACCGTAACTTACCAGATCATCATACTCTACATTGTAGCCTAAATACATGCTAAGACGCCCCGCTACTAGTTTAACTAGCGGAGCATACTCTAAAATCAGTTGTTCTCTTACTTCGGGAGAAGGTTTACTTGCATAGTTCTCCCACAATCTCTTACGTCCCTGCTCATCCATCTAGGAAATTTTCCCCTAACAGTCCCCTCGAACTAAATCAAGGTTATTCTTTATCTAAGCCTTCAGCACTCTCCACATTACTTTCAGGCTCCGATGTTCCTTTTTCAATAACCGCTCCATCACCTGTAGCCTTCTCTTGCGAAGTCTCTTCAAGTGAATCCAATACCAGCTTTACAATAGAACCAATCAGATAGAAAACTACCATGACAGCCATCGTGGATATTAACATCCAAACCGGTCCTAGCTTTCTATAGTATACCACAATCGACGTCATAGCTCCTGCAAATAGCATTAGCATAATTGGTATCATTTTTTTGTTCATTTTGTTATATAATCCTCTCTGGTTTACCTACAGCTCTAATAATGAAATCCCCTGATTCGGGATAAAAAACAACCGTACGACCATATGAGTTCCCCGTATCCTCTGCTAAGATAGGAATCCCCAATTCCTTTAGTTTAGCCTTGCTGGCTGCAACATTTTTGTCTCCAACTCTCACTAAGTCACTTTTATTTTGAAATGAAAACATCTGGGCACCACCAGCAATCTTAGCTACCATATTACTACGCTTTGCACCAGCTTTTTCCATGAGTCTTACTAATTCCGTAATCCCTGTATCTGCAAATTTAGCTATATTCGAGTTGTTAGTAATGGCAGTTGAGTCAGGCAGCATAACATGTGCAAGCCCTCCAACCTTACTTACCTTATCTCGAATTGCAACCCCGACGCATGAACCCAAACCCAAAGTAGTAATGCTATTTGGAGCAATGCAGATTTTTAAATCTGCCATCCCCACCTTTATAAGTTCACTCATCTAAAAATCCTCGCTTATTTTTATTGAACAATTCCCAAACATGTCAAAATTTTCTTGTATGACTCCATGTCCGGCACGAGGATAAAATATCCATCAATGTCAATATCATCAGAAAACTGAGTCTGTATAAGCAGAATCTTGTCACCTAGTGTTCCAAATTCAATAGCGGGGACACTTAAAATTGCCCCCGCCATATCAATTGTCATATCCGGAACCGACGGGTAAATACATAAGTTTAATAATGTTGAAAGCGAATTTAAATAAGCACCAGTAATAATATTACCGATTTCTTTAAGGGCTGAAATCTGTATTTCATCCAAATCATCAGACTGTCCGATTTCTATGCCCATAAGCTTCGACACTAAGTGTTTAGCGGAATTTTGTTCAAGCAAGAACATTATGCTACCTGTAATATCGCCTTCTACACAAAGATAAATGCCAGCCATAATTTGTTCTTCGCCGCCCATCATTTCGCCAACCTCGCTAAAGGTTAACACCTTGACCTGTGGCACTTTCATATCCACTTTGCAGTTAATGAGCTGAGATAATGCTGTTGTAGCATTACCAGCACCAATATTTCCAATTTCCTTTAGCACGTCATAATACTGTTCCATGCTATCAATATTAAACTGATCCATCGTTTCCCCTTAAATCAAATATAAGTTTATTCGTTGCCAACAGCGTTAAGATCAAGGATTGAGATAAGCTCATCTCCTGTCTTTCCTACACACTGAACGAAATTAACATGATCAGGTGCTGTCTCATTAGAAGCAACCTTTTCAATCTGCTCAGATTCAAGAGCGATAACTTCTTTAACTTCATCTACAACGATACCAATTGTTCCATGCTGTTCAAGCTTTAGAATAATAATACGAGTAGCCTTTGTGATTTCATCCTCAGGAAGGCCCATCTTAACTCTTAAGCTCATAACAGGAATAACAATACCACGAAGGTTTATTACACCCTTAATATAAGGGGCAGCCTTGGGTACTCTAGTGATATGAGTCATACGCACAATATTGTCAACAAATGCGATATTAATGCCGTACTGCTCTGCACCGATTTTAATTACAATAAACTGAGTTGATTCATTTTCAGTAGTTGTTTTAATTTCTTCCATCTTTATGCCCCCCTTAAATTAATGCGTTAGCATCAATGATAAGAGCAACCTCGCCATCGCCAAGGATTGTAGCACCACTGATGAACTTACATTTACTAACATACTTTCCGAGGGACTTAATAACGATTTCCTGCTGTCCGATAAGTTCGTCAACAACAAGACCCGCAAGCTTGTCACCCTTCTTAACAATAACAACCATAAGGTTATCTTCAGGCGACTTTGTTGACTCAACGTCAAGCACGTCGTTCATACGGATAATCGGTATTACAGAACCACGAAGGTTAATAACTTCTTTAGACTGTACAAGCTTAATATCCTGAGCAGGTACATCTTCGATTGTCTGGATAGATCCAAGTGAAATTGCATACTTTTCACCGCCAACAACAACCATGAGGGCCTGGATAATAGCAAGTGTAAGAGGAAGTCTGATTGTCCAAGTAGAGCCTTCACCAAGCTTACTCTTAACTTCAACTTCACCGCTTAGAGCTTCAATCTTAGACTTAACAACGTCAAGACCTACACCTCTACCAGAGATTTCGGAAACAACTTCCTTAGTTGAGAATGAAGGCAAGAACAATAAGTCGATAATTTCCTTGTCAGTCATGTTCTCAGCCTGTTCAGGAGTAATTGTTCCTCTTGAAATAGCTTTGTCACGAACCTTGGCTACATCGATACCGTTACCATCATCCCTAACTTCGATTACAACGTTATTACCATCCTGGTAAGCATCAAGATAAATATTACCTACTTCAGACTTACCACGAGACTTTCTAACTTCTCCAGATTCAAGACCATGGTCAGCAGAGTTACGTAATAAGTGCATCAAAGGATCACCAATTTCGTCAACCACTGTACGGTCAAGTTCTGTTTCCTCACCAGTCATGTGCAGTTCCATCTTCTTGCCAAGATTCTTCTGCATATCACGAATCATACGAGGGAATTTACTTACAACACTTTCGATAGGAACCATTCGAACCTTCATAACTGATTCATGAAGATTTGTGGTTACACTCTCAAGGTATTCAATCTGTTCTGTGAAATTACCATTATGAGTTGCATCTTCTGCTGCAGTTGTTGAAGATACCAATGAGTTCTTGGCAATGATAAGCTCACTGACAAGGTTCATTAATACATCGAGCTTTTCGATATCAACACGAACTGTTCTATTAACAACTGGTTTAGCAACTGCCTTCTTGTCACTAGCCGCTGCCTTAGCAGGAGCTGGAGCCTGAGCCTTTGTTTCCTGAGGCTTTTCTACTGGCTTTGTTTCCTCTGCCTTGACATCTGCTTCACCTGCGCTTTCAGCTGAAGCTGCATTATTGAAGTGCTCATCAGTAAGTGTTTCGCCTACTGCATCTTCAATTTCAGAAACAGACTTAATTGCAGCTATAACCTTATCATAAGGGGCTTCTGAGACAATAATTAAACTGAAATAGTTTTCAAACTTTTCATCTTCAATGTCTTGAGCACTAGGATCAGAAAGAATAACTTCACCTAAGTCTTCAATCGCCTTTAGTACAAGGAATGCTCTTGCTGCTTTTAAGATACAAGATTCCTGAATGTATACTGAAACGCCATAGAAGTTTGCGCCTTCTGCTTTAGCCTTTTCATAAAGGTTCTTTTCTGTTTCAGTAAGTTTAATATTTTTCCACTTATTCTTATCACCATCACCACTAGCTGCAGGTGCCTCTGCTTTAGGTGCTTCTTCAGTCTTAGGAGCTGCAACTGCACCGCCTTTGGTTTCAAGGATTTCATTAAGTGCTTTAATCAAATGCTCATTGTCATTTGTTCCTTCATCTGAAGTCTGCTGAATAGCAGAAAGATAACCTTCAAGTGCATCAAGACACTGGAATAAAATATCAATCATTCCAGGCTGAACCTTAATGCTTCCGGTTCTAACTTCAGAGAATACATTTTCCATATCATGGGTAAGATTCTGCATTCTTTTATATCCCATTGTTCCTGCCATACCCTTTAAAGAGTGGGCAGCACGGAAAATTTCATTAACTGTGTCCATGTTTTCAGAGTCCTGTTCAAGTTCAAGGATCTGAGTGTTTAGGTTTTGTAAATGTTCCTTGGTTTCATCAAGGAAGATCTCAAGATACTGGCTTACATCCATCTTAATTGACCCCCACGTTCATTATGATCTCCTGAGCAACCTGGTTTAGCGGAACAACCTGATCAACAAGCCCTGCGACCTTAACCGCTTTAGGCATTCCGTAAACTGTGCTGGAGTCTTCATCTTGTGCGATTACATATGTTTTTTTGGTTTTCTTAAGATTTTCGATTCCTTTGGTACCGTCAGCACCCATACCCGTAAGCACTACACAAACTACTCTGTCTGAAATACCAATTCCTAAGGATTCATACATGTAGTTAGCACATGGCTTGACACCTTCTCGCGATGGTTCATCGCTATATCTGACTTTGTACTGGCCTCCGACAGACTCAACATTTAAGTGCTTGCCTCCCATCGAGATATATACATGTCCTGCCTCAAGGATTTCTCCATCTACCGCTTCGCTGACTTTAATCTCGCTTAAAGAATTAAGTCGATCAGCTAAAGACTTTGTAAATCCGTGTGGCATATGCTGTACAATCACAACTGGTGCCTTAAGATTAGCTGGAAGTTTAGGCACAACCTCCTGTAATGCTCTAGGGCCGCCAGTGGAGCTAGCAAGTGCAACTATTTGTCTGTCTTTTATTGCTACCGAAGATCGTCTAGCAAGCTCAACAAGCTTTCTGGTCGCTGTTTTTTCCTGCTCTACGTTTCGTGGCTTGTCATCAAAAGTAGGACTTTTACTACTACAAGCAGTTTCAATAATTTGAATCAGCTTTCTAGAAAAGGCCTCTTCTCTACATTCTCTTGCAGCAGATGGCTTATGCACGAAATCGATAGCTCCTAGACTCAGAGCGTCTAGCGTTGTCTTAGCACCTTCCTTTGTGTCAGTGCTGGCCATGACAACTCGTGCAGCAATTTTCCGCTTTTGTAATTCGGCCAGTAGCTCTAATCCGTTCATCTTAGGCATGTTAACATCGAGCACTACTGCATCGTATGTTTTACGCTGTAACAGATCTAAAGCTTCTAGTCCGTTAGTTGCGCGGTCCTGCACATGGAACCTCTCATCCGAATTGATTATATCACACATGACACTTCTCATGAGTGCAGAATCATCAACTACAAGAATATTTTTCATACAATTTGCTCCATTTCGTATGCGCTGAGCACAAATGCGTTAATTATCCGTTAATTGTCTGACAATTTAACTATCACTTGCCGTTTCTTCTCAGCCTACGTTCTTCTTCAAAAATGTATTTGATAATTTCTTCTCTAGTATCTCTCCCAAGACCTACATATTGAATTCGATGTTCGTACTCATTAGGACGATTATCGACTTCTTTTGCATAAAGAACTTTACCAACTACCTCATAATCCTTTGTCTTGTTTCCAAAGTCCAAAGAAAAGGTACAGTATACGTGACTTTCAACTTCATACAGGCAGTTTGTGATAAATCTCATGCCGCCACCGCTTATATCACATATTATGCTTCGTCTTAAAGGAAGGCCCTGTACAATCAACGGCCTAGGCGAATTAAGGCTGTTAACTTCATCAACCTTTAACTCTCTGGATTTCATATCCATGACACAGCTAAATCTGTAATATTCACGGCGCTGCTGTTTTCTAAGATTAGTTGTAATTTCAAATGCTAGTACGTATACGTTATTTGATTTATACCTGTCAACTATTCTTGCATAACATTGGAACAATCCTTTTGATGAATAGAATGTAATGTCATATTCCCCGTCTATGGGAAGCAAAATAAGTTTTGTCTTTTCCATAGGCATTACAATTTCGAGCCTGTCTTCACCTAAAACATCATATACTCTCGTCGTATATGTTTTGCCGCTTTCTTCATCTTCTTTTGCAAATAGGTGATCCGAAGCTCGTAATTCAACCTTATCCCCTGCAAGTACCAAATCTGATAACATTAGGACTCCTCCAATTATAAATTATTCTGCTCTTTTTTCTTACCTACTACTATGTGAGAGAAAAAAGCAGCCATTCCACGTTTTTTTACTGTCACAGTATTTTCAGCATTCATAAGAGTTCTTGCTATACTTTCATAAGCCATTGAAGACTTAGCATTTGGGCTCTGTATAGACACAGGCATCTGTTGCATAACTGCTCTGTTAAGCAGCGAGTCTTCTGGAACTGCCCCAAGATAGGTCATGGGTAGTTTCAAATATCTTGCCACAACAGCATTAAGCTTATTGAATAGTGCCTGACCTTCAGCCTGATTTTCTACTTTATTAGCAATCATTTTAAGCTGTGAATTGTCAGTACTAAATCTTTGATGCCTTGCTAACGCCTTCAACAAAGAATATGAATCTGTAATTGAAGTTGGTTCTGGTGTTGTAACTAATAATATCTCACCACTGGCAACCAAAAATTCAAGAACTGCATCTGAGATTCCAGCACCGGTATCTACAATGATTACATCGGTAATAGCATCAAGCTCAGCAAGATTCTGAATGATGTATGTCAAGTGCTCTCGATTAAGATTTGACATGCTTGCTATACCTGAGCCTCCAGAGATAAATCCCACGTCCATAGGGCCCCAGGTAATGATTTCTTTTATGTTCTTGCCCTGATATATTAAGTCGGCAAGATTGTATTTAGGTACTGCGCCAAACATAACCTCGATGTTAGCAAGTCCAAAGTCGGCATCAAGAATGATTACTCTTTGTCCAAGCTTTCTAAACTGTATTGCTAAGTTTATGGAAGTATTCGATTTACCAACACCTCCCTTACCGCTTGTTACAGTAATAACTCTTGCTACGGGCCTTGGGGCTTGATTGTTGGCTTTAATAATATTTCTAAGCGAAGAAGCCTGATCCATCATTTTTTACCCCCAAGTAAGTTCTTTACAGTGCTCTGTGCATTGAAATCCTCTATATCATCAGGAACATTTTGTCCACATGTTACATAGGATAAATCTGCATCTGTATATAGTTTGAGATTTAATAAATTTCCAAGTGCAGTTGTCTCGTCAAGTTTAGTAAATATGATTTTATAGTCAGCAACCTCCTTGTATGCATCTGCAATGGATTTAAGATCACGATATTTTGTAGTTGCACTTACTACAAGATAAACTTCCTTTTCTACCACTCCATCAACTGAATGAATAAATGTTCCCATCATGTTCTTTTGCTCACTGTTTTGGTGAGAATGTCCAGCTGTATCAACAAAAACATAATCAAAGTTTTGGAAATCTCTAAGTGCTGACTCCATTTCCTCAACTGTATATATGATTCTAAATGGTACTTCTAAGATATTAGCGTATGTCCTAAGCTGTTCAGCTGCAGCAATTCGATATGTATCTGCTGTTAATAGCGCAATTTTTTTCTTCTGCTCGACACTAAACTTAGATGCAATTTTAGCAATAGTAGTCGTCTTTCCTACTCCAGTAGGGCCTACAAAGAAAACGGTCTTAGGACCATGCTCGGCTGGACTTATAGTAGACGCTTTACCAAATCTTAAAATCATCTTCTGATAAATACTTGCCAAGGCAACATCAAATGGTGTTCCAGCTTTGGTTATTTTAGCAGTTTCTTCTATAATAGAAGCAGCATATTCATCATTTATTTCGTTGTCTACCATTGTGCGCTTAAGAAGATCAAAGAACATACTAAGTTCATCATTTCTCTCTTCTTTTGCCTGTTCATCAGAGGACTTAGTCTTTTCAGAGTCGGTAGACTTAACAATTTTTTCTTCAATGAGATTTTGAAGGTTATCAAGCTTCTTCTCGATTTCCTGAGATTTAGGTTCATCCTTTATTACAACATCGATGCTGCTTGATACACTCTTAGCTTCCATAGCTTTTCTGTTTTCTGCTTTTTCGACGATTGGTGCAATCTTTCCTAAAGCCTCGGTAATGCTTCTGGCATTTTCAACAGTAACATTATCATGTCTTTCAGCTTCATCTTCTACTGCTACAGTAACCTCAATCATCTGTTTTTGAAAAATAGCTAAAAAGCCTTTCTTTTTAACGCTTCGAACATTCATGACGACAACGTTGTTTCCAAGCTCTTTTTTAGCGTTCTCTATAGCTTCTTCTTCACTTTTTCCCTGAAATTTTTTGATTATCATTTACGCTGTCACCATCCCAACTGACTGTAATTCCACGTTAGATTCTAATTCGTTGTACGATACTACAACCATATCCTTGTAATATTCTTCGGTAAGTCGCTTAAAGTACATACGAACAATCGGAGAGGTTATTACTATCTGAGCCTTTCCTAAATTATCAAGCTTTGCAAGCTCCTTGCCTGTAGCATTTACAATGGCCTTGGTTCTGTCTGGATCAAGGGTAAGATATGCACCTTGCTCAGTCTGCTTAACGCTTGCCATAATCTCCTGCTCAATCTTAGGGTCTAAAGTAATAACGCTTGTCGACTCATTTTGAGGGAAGAACTTACTACTAATAGAGCGTTTTAAGCTTTGTCTTACATACTCAGTCAATATATCTGTATCTCTTGTTGAAGCGGCATAGTCTGCTAAAGTTTCAAACACAGTAAGTAAATCTCTGATTGAAACAGCTTCTTTTAAGAGGTTTTGTAAAATCTTTTGAATCTCACCAAGAGATAAAAGTTTAGGATAAAGTTCATCAACAACTGAAGGATTAGACTCTTTTAAGTTGTCGATTAAGCTTGCAACATCCTGTCTTGTTAAAAGCTCTGCTAAATGCTGTCTGATTATTTCTGTTAAGTGAGTCGCAATAATACTAGGAGGATCAACTACTGTGTAGCCTAAGCTCTCAGCACGCTCTCTCTGATTTTCGGTTATCCATACAGCAGGAAGATGGAAGGAAGGTTCAAAAGTAGGAATACCTGTAATCTCCTCTTCAACATAGCCTGGATTCATGGCCATGTAGTGATCAAAGAGAATTTCGCCCTCACTTACCTGAATACCTTTAATCTTTATAATGTACTGGTTAGGATTAAGCTGAATATTATCTCTTAAACGAATGATAGGCACGATAGTACCTAACTCTAATGCTATCTGTCTTCTAATCATGACTACACGGTCAAGGAGGTCACCGCCCTGGCTTATGTTAGCAAGCGGAATAATTCCGTAACCAAATTCGAGTTCGATAGGATCAACAGATAGTAATGAGGTAACGTTTTCTGGTTGTCTGATTTCCTGTGCTTCTGCTTCCTCAACCTCAGTCTCTTGCTCTATTGATTCGACAGAAATATTATTCTGCATGATACGGCCTGTAACGATAAATGCAAGTCCTAATGAGATAAACAGAATTTTATTTAATGGAGTAACAATGCCAAGTCCTGCAATTGTTCCTCCCACAATATAAAGAGCTTTTGGAAGGCCGAAAAGCTGCTTTACTAAAACGGTTCCAAAGTCAGCCTGGTTAGAACCCTTTGTTACTAAAATACCTGTTGATAATGAAATTAGAAGTGAGGGTATCTGTGACACCAGACCATCACCTATGGTAAGTCTTGTGTATAGCTGAAGCGCAGTATTAATATCAACTCCTCTTGATACAACGCCCATTACAATACCACCGACTATGTTGATAACTGTAATAATAAGACCTGCAACCGCATCTCCCTTTACATACTTAACAGCACCATCCATGGAGCCAAAGAAAGAGGCTTCAAGCTGAATCTTCTCTCTTCTAGCCTTGGCTTCGGCATCTGTGATTGCTCCGGTATTTAAGTCAGCGTCAATCGCCATCTGCTTACCAGGCATAGCATCGAGTGTAAATCTTGCAGTTACTTCAGCTACTCGTTCAGAACCCTTGTTGATAACGATGAACTGAATAAGTATCAATATAATGAACACGATTACACCTACAACCAGATTGTTGCCACCTACGAATCCACCGAAGGTCTGCACAACATTACCCGGATTACCATCTCTTAAGATAAGTCTTGTAGATGAAACGTTTAATGAAATTCTAAATACTGTTGTAAACAAAAGAATAGTGGGGAAATTAGACATATCAAGTACTTCTTTTGTGAACATACACACAAACATAATCAAGAAGGCTAATGATATGTTGATAGCAAGGCATATATCAAGTAACCATGAGGGAATAGGCACAATAAGCATTACAAATGCTGCAAGAATATATATAGCAACGCCTAAATCGGCTCTCTTAAGATTCATGCCTTATCTCCTCTCTCCCTTACTTTAGCTTGCCCTTTAATCTATATACAAAGGCAAGTACATCAGCCACTGCCTGATAAAGCTCAGGTGGTATCATCTCCCCCACCTCAACATTAGCGTATAGCATACGCGCAAGTGGCTTGTTTTCGACGATTTCAATGTCGTTCTCTCTTGCGACTTCCTTGATTCGTCTAGCTAAATAATCAGCGCCCTTAGCAATAACAATAGGCGCATCGTAATGTTCTGCATCATAACTAATCGCTACTGCATAGTGAGTAGGGTTAGTAATAACAACATCAGCCTTAGGAAGATTCTGCATCATACGTCTCCTAGACGCTTCCTGCATTCTCTGACGAATTTTTCCTTTAATCTGAGGATCTCCTTCAGACTGCTTGAATTCGTCTTTTACTTCCTGCTTAGTCATTTTCATATCATCACTAAATTTCCATTTCTGATATGCAAAATCTGAAAATGCAATAATCATATAGAAAATAGATATTCTAAGTCCTAAATCAGTCACCAGCTTGCCTGTCATAGCTATTCCACTGTTAAGTGAAACATCATACATAAGCAACAAACCATTAGCATTTTTCTTAACATAATTGTACGCCACAATTAAGATTATCGCTATCTTTAGAACTGATTTTACCAGCTCAAAAAGCTGTTTTTTATTAAAAATTTTTGAAAACCCCTTAATGGGGTTTAATTTGCTCCCTTTAGGTTGCAACGGCTTAAGCGTAGGCTGCCATTTTACCTGTGCTACGTCGCAGGCAAAAGAAACCAAAAAGGAAATAGCAAATACTGGTAACAAAATGAGTAGAAACTGAGTAATAACCCCAGCTAATAGCCCATATATACTTGTTTCATTAACCAGTCCATCGTAGTTTTTGATATATTCTGGAATATCATCATAGACTACGTTAAAAAGGCCTAGCATCTTTGTCCCTAAAGAACCTATATAGAATTTAAGAATCAGAAATAAAGCTAATAGAGCAAAAGCATTCTCAATTTCCTTGCTTTTAGCAACCTGTCCTTCTTTTCTTGCATCCGAAAGCTTTTTAGGGGTCGCAGGTTCAGTCTTTTCTCCACCAGGACCATCTGCGAAAAACTGAAGATTATATTCTAATATCATGGAGCCATCGCCTCCATAAACCTTGTAACCATCATTCTCATTTCAGACATGATTAGATTAGACGCCGAAGGCAATAATCCTACAGTCACAAACATAACTCCCAGTCCTACTAATATTTTAAGCTGCATACCTACCGCAAACATATTAAGCTGTGGAGAAACCTTGGCAAGTATACCAAGAACAGCATTAAGCAAAATAATAGCTGCAAAAATAGGTAAACATATTCTAAATCCCAAAGACAGATAGTCTGTTAGGAATGAAATCATCGATACAAGTATTCTATCTGAATTAAAAATAGCTCCGTTTATAGGAATCATGGAAAAACTTGTTACAATTGCACCGACCACATACTGATACATTCCGCTTATTAAAAGAATAAGTGTTACTGTATACTGATAGTAGCTACCAGAAATGGTTGTCTGCTGTCTTGTAATAGGGTCAAACAAAGAAACCATTGAAAGGCCTATATCCATATCAGCCAGATGACCTGCGTAGTTTAATATAGCTATGCAGATATTAGCAGAAAGACCTATTAAAAGCCCCACTATAGCTTCCTTTATGACAATAATAAAATAACCTAAAACAGTACTGTACTCTAGCTCATGCACTCCAATTCTTGTATAAATCAAAATTGAAAATAAGATACCGAACAGAACCTTAACTCGTCTAGGCACATTCGGCGTGCTAAAGAACGGAGCCGCAAACATAAAGGTGGTCACTCTCACTACTACGGCCAGGAAAAATTCAAGTTCAGCCACGGAAAAAGAAAGGTTAAGCATTTTTCAGTCTCCTAATGAATATAGCTTGCAAAATCTGACCAAAGTATAACAATATAATCTTTAATGTTAGAAAGTATCCAATATCCTAAAATTATGATACCTGTAAAAACCGCTAATATTTTCGGGATAAATGTTAGTGTCTGTTCCTGAATTGATGTAACAGTCTGGAAGATACTGACAATCAGACCAACAGCTAAAGAAATAAGTAAAATAGGCGCCGAAAGCTTAATAATCAAAAATAACGCTTCTCTTGTAAGATTTACAACGTCATCAATTGTCATATTCTTATCCCTCCCTCTTTAAAACTAATGAAATGACTTGACTAATGAACCTATAACAAGATTCCAACCATCAGCAAGTACAAACAGCAAAATCTTAAATGGCATCGAAATAGTCGTAGGCGGAAGCATCATCATACCCATACTCATAAGTACCGAGGCGACTATCATGTCTATTACAATGAATGGAATGTAAATAACAAAGCCTATAATAAATGCACTTCGAAGCTCACTTATAATAAAGCTTGGAATTAATATAGTGTTAGGAATGCTTTCTAGTGCTCCATCCCATTCAGTTTCAGAAATCTCCATGAAGAGTCTCACATCTTTAGTCTGAGTCTGTCCATACATAAACTCTCTAAATGGCTGTAACCCCTTTTCAATGGCCTGTTCCTGAGTAATCTCTCCTCTGTCAAAGGGGATAATTGCTTCGTTATATGCAGTTACAAATGTGGAGTTCATAATAAAGAACGTCAAAAACAGCGCAAGCCCTATTAGCACATTGTTAGGTGGCGCTGTCTGAGTATTCAAAGCCTGTCTTGTAAAATGCAATACGATAATGATTCTCGTAAAAGAAGTAAGCATTACAAGAAGTAACGGTGCAATTGCTATAAATGTCAACGTAAGTAAGATACGTAATGACCCTGAAAGCTCTCCGTTACCATTGTTGTAGGTAATATTAATATCATTAGCTATATTAAGTTCCTTGATTCCATCTGCGTCCTGGCTTCCAGGTTCATTAATATAGGTTCTTGACCCGGTGTCTCCGGTTGTATTAAAGGTCGAATTATTAAAATTCGTCTCTGTATTAGTACTAAGCCCACCAGCATATGCAGGTATCTGTATACTAATAAACAATATGCCCGCCAATAGCAGCAGGCATATAGGTTTAAAAATGTGCTTCATTAAATTAGTTTTCCCCGTTTTCCTTCGCTTTATTTAGAAATTCCTTAAAAGAGAAGTTAGTCTTATTAACTTCAGGAAATTGCAAAGAATCCTTCGATATTTCGGCTATAGAAGTGACAGTATCCTTGCCCAGTCCCAACGCGAAATATCTGTCCCCTATGCGCACGATCTCAATCGTTTTGTTCTGATCAATTCTCTTAGCTTCTATAATAGCAATATTATCCCCTAACGACTGGTCTTTTTTATAGTTTCCAATCCACTTGGTTGTAAAATATGTTATTACCAAAACAAAAACAAATATGAAAAGAACAGTTATCAACTGCACCACACTGGATGTAATTGACGTAAGAAGAATGGGCATTAGCCGACAACCTTCTTAACTGCTTCAAGTACTCTATCTGCCTGGAAAGGCTTAACGATAAAGTCCTTAGCACCCGACTGAATAGATTCAATAACCATTGCCTGCTGGCCCATTGCTGAACACATAATAACCATAGCACCAGGATCGGTTTCTTTAATCTTTTTAAGTGCCTGAATTCCATCCATTTCTGGCATTGTAATATCCATGAGTACTAAATCAGGATGTGTTTCATTGTACTTTTCAACAGCCTTAAGACCGTTTTCAGCTTCTCCAACTACTACATATCCATTCTTAGAAAGAATATCCTTAATCATCATTCTCATGAAAGCTGCATCATCACAAATTAAAATATTTTTTGCCATAATAAATTACTCCTATTGGGGGTTTGCTTACTTAATAATTTCCGTTACACGTACAGCGAAACTTTCTTCAATTACTACTACTTCTCCTTTGGCAACAAATTTTCCGTTTACCAAAACATCTATAGGTTCGCCGGCAATCTTATCTAGTTCGATAATAGTACCGGGTGAGAAGTCAAGAATCTCTGATATGGACTTGCTAGTCCTGCCAAGTTCTACTGTAACATTAAGCGGAACGTCCATAATCAAGCCGATATTTTCATGCGCCTGTTGGGCAATATACTCAGGTGAAAAGGTCTGGAACTGAGCTGGCTGCACATTCATAGCCATCTGCTGCATTCCCATATTCATCTGAGGCATTCCCATCTGCATTCCGGGCATTCCCATACCCATACCCATTCCGGGCATTCCCATGTTCATTCCCATTGAAGGATCAGCCATCTGCGGAGCTGACTGATTAGCCGTAGCAGCTTCCATTTCCTGAGTCTGCTCTGCTACTGACTGAGCTTCCTGTGCGATGCTACCACCATCGCCACCGCTCTGTGCCATAAAGGTCTGTACGATCTTTTTAGCAAATTCTATCGGATACAACTGCATGATAGTTGAATCCACTAAATCACCAATTTGCATTGCAAATGAGATTCTTACAAATGAGCCACCAAGGAAAGGCGAAATATCCTGACCATCCTTAAATTCAGTAAGATCAAGTAATGTTGCCTCTGGGGGGCTGATATCAATCATTGTACCAAGCATTGTAGACAGTGATGTTGCAGAAGCACCCATCATCTGGTTCATCGCTTCTGAAATAGCACTTAAATGCAATTCTCCAAGCTCGCCATCTGTATTGCTTCCGTCACCACCCATCATCAAATCGGTAATGACTTTAACATCTTGTTCTCTAAGTACAAGGATATTAGTTCCATCTAGACCTGCTGTATAGTGAATCTGGATGAAAACACAAGGTTTTTCGTACTGTTCTATTACGTTCTGCCATTTTACCATTGAAACAACAGGAGTTGTAATATTAACCTTGCGATTAACTAATGAATAAAGTGTGGTGGCTGAAGATCCCATACTAATGTTTGCGACTTCGCCTACTGCATCTCTTTCAACGTCGGTAAGAGTTGTTTCTTCGCTAGCGCCATTGCCAATTGTAAAAGGTTCTGGTGTTTCTTTCTTTTCTGGCTGTGGCAAATCCGCGGGATCCATGCCGCTCAGGAGGGCGTTAATTTCGTCCTGAGATAACATTCCATCCATGTTTTATTCCTCCTCCTTCAGTATTTGAGTAACTCTTGCCGCATACCTGTCTTTGTCAGTACCAGGAACGGCTTTGAATTTTTTGATGTTGCCCACGAACACATCTAGCTCGCTGTCAACATTTGTGTCAAGCCTAATGATGTCACCAACCTGCAGGTTAATGAAGTCAGTAATAGTAATAGCGCTTTGACCCATATTTACTTTAACAGGTACATCGACACGTTTTATTAACGACTCGATATACATGACATAATCCTCTCCTGCATTGTCCTGCATTGTAGAGAACCAGTACTTTGTATTCAGCTTATCCATGATAGATTCAAGTGTGAAATATGGAAGGCACACATTTACGAAGCCTTCAACATCACCAATCTTCATGTTAAGTGTAACAATAGCAATCATTTCGTTGGGAGCAATTACCTGTGCAAACTGAGGGTTAGTCTCAATTCTTTCAAGTATCGGGGTAACATCTAATACGTTTTTCCAAGGCTCTCGCATTAGCTGGATAGAAATAATCATCAGCTTTTCAATGATTGTTCTTTCAATCTCTGAGAAATCTCGGTTACGCTCAAGAGGTAATCCCTTTCCTCCTAACATTCTGTCGATCATGGCAAAACCAAGGTTAGCTGCCATATCAAGAATTATATTACCACCTAACGGTTGGAAATTTATTATACCCAAAATTACTGGGTTCGAAAGAGCGTTTGTAAACTCGGAAAACGTTACTGTTTCTGAGCTTGCTACGCTTACCTGTATGTTCTTTCTTAAATACACAGGAAGATTTGTAGATAGCAATCTTCCATAATGTTCATAAATAATTTCAAGAGTTCGAAGGTGTTCTTTTGAGAACTTGGCTGGACGTTTAAAGTCATAATTTTTGACCTGTCTATCGCCCTTGTCCTGCATATCTTCTACATCCAGCTCACCGGTACTTAACGCTGCCAGCAAACTGTCAATCTCGTTCTGAGATAGTACCTCACCCACAAATCTCACCTCCCCATTTTCTAAAATTTTAAAGCATTTTACTGATACATAATATCGCTAAATGCTACTTTATAGATAAATGTTGAGTTATATTCGTTTTGGAAAGCCTTAAGGATTTCAGCCTTAAGCGCCTCAGGATTAGTCTGAGCCTCTTCAAGGGTATGTCCCCCGAAAATTTCAACAATCATACTCTTATTGTAGCTACTGTTTCCTGTAAAGGTTTCTGACAACGTAGCGTAATCCTCATGCTTAGAATTCATAAGGAACGAAACACTTACAAGGCAATAATGCTGTTTGCCATCAACGCCTACCTTTAATGGAACTGTAAGTTTATCAGGAATATCATATGAAACTGCATCAGCCATCTGAACTGTAGCCTCTTCCTCAGTAGCCTTTCCACTTTCTAACTCAAGATTAAGCACTGTAGCAATGTTAGTTACTAAAGCACTTGTCTTTTTATTAGCACTGGTAAATGAGAACATCATCACTGCGGTAAGTGCTACATTCACCACAAGCAATGCCAGTATCAGAATGGATATTAAATTTTTTTTCATCTTTATACGCCCCTAACGTAATTAATAGTTGCTCATCTGATGATATATCTTGATTTCAACTCTTCGGTTTTTATCTCTTCCCTCGCTCGTTGAATTATCAGCGATTGGAAGATATTCTCCACGCCCTGTATGCTTTAAAAATGCTGGGTCCAAAGAAGTGTTTTCGACAAGATAGTAAAATACTGACAGCGCACGTGCACTGCTAAGTTCATCATTGTTTTTAAAGCGTTTCGATCTTTCAGGAACATTATCTGTATGTCCTTCAATCTCGATTTCGTATTGCGCATATTTTTCTAAAATCATTCCCACCTTATCAAGAGTAGGTTTGATAGAATTAGCGATATCTGCTGAACCAGGATTAAATAATATAGCACCCTTTAATGTAAGCTGTACATACTGACTGTTGAAATCAATGTCTACCTTGTCAGCTATATTGTTTTCAGCCATTGCCTCTGCAATCTTTTCAGCAAGCTCTTCGCTAGCCTCAAGCTTAGCTGTTTCAAGCTTATCAGCTGCATCCTGAATCTCGTCAAATTCTTCAGCTTCCTGGTTGTTTTCAGCCATCGCACCAGTACTATTAACGTATTCTGCAAGTTCATTTAACTGGCTTACACCGTTGCTGATTAATACTCCATCTCCAATTGCTGTTGCTCCCGAATCAAAAATACTAAAAGTACTTTGAAATGAAGCAGCAATCTCATCGAACTTAGCTTCATCCATATTAGCTGAAGAGAAAAGCAAAACGAAGAAGCACAAAAGTAAGTTCATAAGATCCGCGAAAGTACTAAGCCAGGGTGAACCAGGTCCGCCATCGGGCTCTTTTTTCTTACGTGCCATTATGACTCTCCTTCTTCAGTAGTTATTGCCGCTCTTTCAGAAGGTGATAAGAACGACTTTAACTTCTCTTCAATAACTCGAGGATTTTCGCCGGCCTGAATGGAAAGCAACCCCTCGATCATGATTTCTTTTATCGTAATTTCTGTAGCATTGTTACCTTTCATTTTAAAGGTAGCAGGTGTACACATCCAGTTAGCAATCAGTGAACCGTACATGGTGGTAAGCAAGGCTACCGCCATCGCAGGACCGATTGATGAAGGGTCGTCCATGTTATAAAGCATGTTAACAAGTCCGATAAGTGTACCAATCATACCCCAGGCAGGACCCATGGCCGCCATTCGCTCGAAAAATGATATAACGTTATTATGTCTGGCTTCAATACTTGCAAGCTCGGTTTCCATGATGCCTCGCACAAGTTCTGGATCAGTACCATCAACGATAAGCAAGATACCTTTTCTCAAAAAGTCATCATTAAGATCTGATGCTGCTTCTTCAAGCGAAAGAAGACCTTCCTTACGAGCTACGTTAGAAAGATCTACTATTTTGGTAATAATAGCCTGTGTATTAATTGATGGAACCTTAAAAATCTGTGTATAGGATTTAAGACATTTTATGTAGTCCTTAACGCTGTATGAAGCAAGCATACAAGCGAAAGTTCCACCGATAGTAATGGCGACAGAAGGTATATCTATGAAGTTTGGAATTACGCTGAAATCGATTCCCTTATCGCCAAAAACGATACCGAATATGACGAGTCCCAAACATATGAGTAGACCCAGAATCGAAGCTATATCCATAACAATTTACCCCTAATTTTCGCAATTGTTTGCAAAAACGTCCTTTCTATACGATTTTACTAAATTTATAACCTCTTGTCTACTTTCTTTTATAATAATTTTACGTCCTGTAGACATTGTAATTACAGTATCTGGAGTCTCCTCAATTATCTCAATAAATGCTTCATTTACGGTAATATTAGCCCCATTTAACTTGGTAACGTTAATCAATTTTATCTCCTCTTAGTTTCCCAATTATTAAAAGCAAAAATGCACAAAAGGGGAACTATTTGTTCCCCTAATTGCGCTAATTATCAGATTATTTATCTCTTAAGATTTACTAATTCTTCAAGCATCTGGTCAGATACGGAAATGATACGGCTGTTAGCCTGGAAACCTCTCTGAGTAGTAATCATTTCAGTAAATTCTGCTGAAAGATCTACGTTACTCATTTCAAGAACACCAGTTGTCATATATCCGCCAGAACCAGTTACGTCAACGCCGATTCCATCAAACTCACCTGAGTTAAGAGATGCTTTATAAAGGTTATCTCCTGCCTTTTCAAGACCTTCAGGGTTTGTAAATTCAGCTACTGCAATCTGGCCTAACAATCTTGTCATACCATTATCGTATGATGCATAAATCATACCGTTTGTCTGAATAGTAACACCTGACATATTACCAAGCTTACGTCCGGTTCCTAAACCATCTTTGTTACCACTTGTAGCGTTTAGAGTTGAAGTACCAGAGTTATTGTACATATTAGTTGCCTTCCAGTTTACTTCGATATCAGCGAAGTTCTCAAGGCTATAGGTCTTAGCATCAGCCTGACCTGCATTAGCTGTATATTCAGTATTGAAGTTAAGGTAGAAATTTCCATCTGCGTTTCCTGCGATGCTTTGGAATGAACCATTATCTGTACTGTAAACAAGACCTGAACCTAAAACCTTAACCTTAGTAACATTTAATGAACCATTTGCGTTATCAATTGTGATTTCCTGAATATCTGCAAGCTCACTTTCCTTTAATCCATATGCCTGCATAAGCATTTCTTTTGCACCGCCATCAATTGCTGCCTTATCAAGAGTTGTGATTCCAGCACCGCTTAAAGCATAGCTTCCATCAGAGCTATCTGCTTTTTTGTATTTAATTGTACCACCTGTAACAGCACCACCAGCATCTTTGGTTGCCTGATAATCAGCTGAGCTTACACGGCTGTGAGGCACCTTAACATTAAATTCGCCGCCGTCCATAGTAGACGAATCAGGTTCTTTTGCAATGCTTACTAAATCTTTAAGGGTTGAACCTGGATATTTTTCTGTGATTGACTTACCATTTGAGTCAAGCACATCATCAAGCTTAACGTAATATACACCTTCATCAACAGTCTGGTGAATGCTGTATTTAGCTACGTATGCATATCCTAAGTTATCATAAAAGCTTAAGCTAACCTTTTTACCAGCTTCTGTAGCAACGTCTTTGTCATTCTTATCTAAGATACCAGCAAGATATCCAAGAGTAGTTGCTTCAGGTGGATATGTAAGCTTATCAGCGTTCATGATTCTTAAAGGTTCTACTGTATCCTGCTGAACAATACCTTCTTCTTCGTTAACGCCCCAGCCCATTACGTTGTAACCGTTACTTGCCATTACAAGGTTACCAACTGAGTCTACATTAAATGCGCCGGCTCTTGTAAAGAAGTTCTGTGAGCCATCATTTACAACAAAGAAAGAACTACCTGTGATACAGATATCAAAAGGGTTACCAGTTGTCTGGGTAGCACCCTGGCTTGAAATTGCTGTACTGATAGCACCGGATTTAATACCAAGACCAATCTGTCTTGCGTTAGTACCACCGGTACCAGTAAGAGCATTCGCACCACTTGCCTTCTGTGTTGTCTGATACATAAGTTCACTGAAGGTTACAGAGTTGGATTTGAATGCAACTGTGTTAACGTTAGCGATATTATTACCGATAACGTCCATTTTGATCTGGTGTGTTTTAAGACCTGATACACCAGAATACATTGATCTCATCATAGTGTTATATGACCTCCTTGAGCGTCGCAGTTGACTTCATCTGTCAGTCAGAAGTCATAGCCTCCAAAAGGTCCGGCTATACAATTACTGCTCCGTCTATATTTGTAAATACATTGTCCATGGTCTCCGACTTGTCCAATGCGGTAATCACTGTGTTGTTTTTAACATTCACTATAAATGCATAAGAATCAACTAACACAAGTGACTCTTTAATTCCTTTCTCCTCGGCCATCCTCTTGGCTCCGTTCAGTCTTTCAATCTGATCGTTAGATAAAGAAATGTTTCTGTCTACCAGACGATTAGCTGCGTGTTTGGAGAACTTAAGCTCCTCTGGCGCCTTATTAATCTCTGTTTTAGACTTCAAAATATCGCTGAAAGAAATGTCTGTACGGGGTGTCGATGTAACCTTCTTCTGCTGGTTTAGGAACTGATCCTGAACCTCTTGAATGGAAAGGAAATTATTCTTGTGAATTTCCATATTCCTTACCTCGATTAACGTCCGTCTGTTAGTTTATGCTTTTAAAGTATCATCAGCTTCACTATTATTATCGGCATCTTCTGCTTTTTTATTAGCCTCTGCACCTAATTCAAGTTCATGAATTTTAGCAACATACTTCTTTAATACCTCTAAGGTCTCTTCATCGATGAAGCTCTTCTGGTAATCTGTCATTGAATCATATGCAGTTCCAAGCGTCTTGATTGCTGTAGCATTTTCAAGAGTTACATCATCAACCTTTGGAAGATTGCTTAATGCCTTCATAAATTTCTGAGCAAGATCATAAGCTGATGCGTATGTGTCATCAACTACTTCGTATACATCATCCATTGAATAAAGCGAATCATTGATTGAAAGATATGCTTTGTTCTTTTCGTATACTACATAATCAACCTGACCTGATACCACTTCGGTTCCACCTGTTGTAGTATTTGTAACCTTTAAGATAACGCTCTGTCCTACAAGCGAGCTTGCACGTGATAGCTCATTGCTTGCTACCATATTCTGCATCTCTTCGAGTTCAGAGAAGTTAGCCAGCTGCGAGATGTACTCTGTGTTATCTGTTGGTTCAAGTGGATCTTGATATTTCATCTGAGTAACTAACAGTGTCAAAAAAGCATCTTTATCTAATCCATTAGACTTTTTTTCTTTGGCTTTGGACAATGAATTGGCCGATGCTGTTGCATCCTGGACTTTACCGTCCTTTATGATTGCACCTAAATTATTAACGTCTGCCATTAATTTACCTCGCTATGCACTGTAGTCTATTGTGTTTCCATTTTGTGCCATCATCTCTTTGATTACTTCGTCGCCCTCGCTAACTTCAAGCTCATCATCTTCTAAAAGGTTGATTCTACGGGGTTTTCTGCTACCCCTGCTTTCCTCTTGGCCTCTATGCTCACCGTTCAAATTTCTGTCAAACTCATGGCTTTCAACTAATACCTCTACAGCCTGAACTGTAACGCCCTTAGACTCAAGTGTTTCTTTTAACACAACTGCCTGGCTTTCGATTATTGCCTTGACCTGTTCGTTTTGAGCAGTAAACTGAGCTGTCATAACGCCTTCACTGTTAGCAGTAACTTTAACATTTACTGTTCCAAGTGTTTCAGGATGAAGTCTTAAACTTACCTCATTTACGTCATTAGTTAACTCAAACTTGATTGATTCAGCAATCTGATTCAGCACGTTTTTAGCATCAAAGGTTGTAAAGCTTTCAACGCTCGTCTCACCATTCAATGCCTGAACAGCCTTTTCAATAATGTTATTTACAAAACCTGCCATAGAGTTATCTTTGGCTTCGTGATGTGTATCACGCGCATCGTCTCTCTTGGTTTCAAGTTTAGCAACACTGGCTGTTTCCTGTGGTTTGTCGGATACCTCCTTCGAAGTTTCCTCTGTTTTAGCCTCCGACTTTACTTTTCGATTGTCATTTACAACAATCTTTTCTTCTAACTCTTTTTCGTCACTAACTGGCTCTTTTGTTGATGCTTCAGATAATGCTTTGGCAAAAGAATTTGAATCCAAAGTCTCTACCTTTTCATTAATCTTAATTGCATCTTTAAGCTCTGGCACTTCAATATCAAGCTTAGTAGCAAGTTCATTAATAACATTCTCAACCTTGTCTAAAATGTTATTAAATGATTCATAAATGTCTTGATTAGTTGCAATTGAAAGTGTATCTTCCTGATTTGTAAGCTTTGCTACAATTTCAGGCATTCTTTCTATGTCAAGCAAGGAAATAAGCGTAAGTCCCAATGTTTCTAATGCATTAGCAATGTCTTCATCAGTTACGTTTAACTCATTCTTGATTGTCTCAACCACTTCCTCTACTGCTTCCATCACATCGGCTACATGACTATCGTCATTAACTTCTGAAGCTACTGAAGTATCAGCTACTTTAGCTTTGTTAGCAATCGTTTCGCTATTCTTAGGTGACATATTGGCTACTTTTTCTGTTTTGCTAAGCTTATTAACAGCTGTAGCTTTCGATTGGATATCCATCGAATTGTTAGACTGCTTTAAAAAGTCACCAAAACCACCCAGATCAGCTTTTGATTTTGTTGATGTCTGGTTCAAATAGTTTAAGTTAAATAAACCCTCTGAACCCATCACAGGTGTACTGGTCATTTCATTCCTCCTCTCTTCAGTTTTCAATGTACATAAAATATATCGGATAATCTTTTTAATTCTTAACCCTCAGGGTTCATAATCTTGGTAATCTTAGCTGCGGCTTCAGGGTCCATTGCACCTAAAATACTACCTCTTGCATCAGCCCCCATTACGCCTAAAATTCTTGCAACAAGCTTGTAGTCATCGCTCATCTTTTCAAAAATCTTAGCTGCTTCTTTAGGCTTCATTGCCGAATATGCAGCTGCATAATCAAGTATTTCTTGCTCCTCTTCCAAAGAAGCTACAACCTGCTTGTAAAGAGCTGCAGCTGTAGTAGGATCAATGCTTTCATAGTATGACCTATAGCCATCAGGTCCAGGCCCTGCATCGGAATAAATGATTTCCTCATAGAACTGTTCCTTGATACGCTGGAATTCAACCTGCATTTGTTCAAACTCACTAAGTCTTGAAACCTCAGCATTTAGTCTTGTTATTTCTTCAGCATTAGCATCATTAACTGTCTGAGCGTGCTCTAATTCAAGCTCTAGGACCTTTATATACTTTACAGCATCCTTTAAGCTTGTATAGCCGCCATAAGCCTCATCTAATGGCTCATCTTCCTGTCCGGGAAGAATCTTGTTGATTACAGGAACATCTTTAAGGATGGGAGTGAGAATTTCCGAGCCAAATCCACCTACGTCCATCTTAATAAGTAATGCTAAAATAACCAGCCATACAGCAATAATGATTACCGTTACAAGTGCACTTGAAATCTTACTTCCCGCATCTTCTTCGTCCTCGATTGCCGCCTCACGCTTTGATATTTCCTTGGCACGCTTTTTTATATCCTGTTTTTGTTGCTTTTCTTCGTTTTTAAGTTTTGCTCGTTCTTCTTTTATCTGCTTTTTTTCAGCTTTAGCATTTTCATTAGCCATAATCTAATTCCTTTATACCTTCCTAGGTAGTTCGAACCTTATACACAAAGCTGTTGTGCTCATCATTAGCAACACTCTCTTCATGCTTTTCAGTTTCTAAGAATTCTTCAAACGCTTTTTCCCTAAGCTTTTCGTAGGTCTGTCGCTCTTTTATCATTTCAACCAGTTTAAGACGTTCATCCTCAAGGCGAGCTTCAGCTAACCTCACCTGTGCTTTTTGATCTTCTATGTAGTCTTTCACAAGTGAAATCGCATGCTCATTGTCAATCAAATCTCTGATTACAAGAGTCTCATCCCGTAGCCTTCGTCCTTCTTCCTCATAGGAATCAAGCCTTGAATAAAGCATATTCAGTTTATCTTCTTCCTCGTCAAGAGCACGTTTTGCAGTTGCAAAAACATTACGCTGCTGATCTTCAAGTCTTATCTTAAGATTCAAAATGCTCTGGAGTCTAAAGCTAAATTTAGCCATCTATTGTTACCTTTACTCTTCTTCCCTAAAAATCTGAGCCATAAGCCCTACAGAGTCTTCAAAAGTAAGCTTTTCTTCGGTATCTTGCAAAAGAAAACCTTCAATAAGCTTGTGTTTAGCTATAGCTTCGTCAATATCTTCATTACTTCCTAACTTATATGCTCCGATATTTATAAGGTCCTCAGCTTCTTGGTAAGTAGCCATAAGATTTTTTATTCTGCCTGATAAAAGCTTATGATCTTTATTTACTATCTGACTCATACATCTTGAAATACTCATAAGTACATCAATCGCAGGATAGTGATTTTTCTGAGCGAGTTTTCTGTTCAGTACTATATGTCCGTCCAAGATACTTCTTGCAGTATCTGTAATAGGCTCATTGAAATCATCACCGTCAACTAATACCGTATATAGACCCGTAATCGAACCAGTACTACTGCGCCCAGCTCTTTCTAATAATTTAGGCATCTGGGCATAAACACTAGGCGGATATCCCCTTGACACAGGAGGCTCACCACTTGCTAATCCGATTTCTCTTTGAGCCATCGAAAAACGGGTCAAAGAGTCCATCATAAGCAAAACATCTTTACCCTGATCTCTAAAATATTCTGCGATTGCAGTTGCTGTTTTAGCAGCCTTGGTACGCTCAAGTGCCGGTCTGTCACTGGTTGCAATTACAAGCACTGAACGTTTCATTCCTTCTGGTCCTAAGTCTCTTTCTACGAATTCTCTTACCTCACGACCACGCTCTCCTATAAGGGCGATTACATTGATATCTGCTTTGGTATTTCTTGCAAACATACCTAAAAGTGTAGACTTTCCGACACCAGAGCCTGCAAAAATACCTATTCTTTGGCCCTTGCCAATCGTAAGCAAGCCGTCTACTGCCTTCACACCAAGCGGAAGGACTTCATCAATAATATCCCTACTCATAGGGTCAGGGGGTGCAGCTTCGATAGGATATGGTACTCCCTGAATCTCAAATGCTCCTTCAGGGATTCCAAGTCCATTTAATGTATGGCCCAAAAGATCATCTGAAACCATTACATCGAGCGGATGATTTTCATTTTCAACAATACA
Organism: Lachnospiraceae bacterium; assembly: GCA_045639565.1. Classification (GTDB taxonomy): domain Bacteria; phylum Bacillota; class Clostridia; order Lachnospirales; family Lachnospiraceae; genus UBA1258. Next base: position 80,740 of record JAZUDH010000094.1, on the reverse strand, counting down.
ACCTATTCCTATTCCCTGTACATCGTCATAAGGCATCAGTAAGGTTTTTCCATCCTTAAAGCCTACAACCTCGCAGGGCGCAATAGCTTTTGTTCCTGTTTTATCGTATATAACACACAAATCTCCAAGCTTAGCTTCAGGGCCGTAGCTTTCTAAGGTTAAACCTACAGCATTAGCTATTTTACCCTGGGATTTGTGAAAAGAAGCACTATGTAATTTTTTGTATTTTTCTAAATCAATACTAAAACTATCCATACTTTTACTTTTCAAATGCTAAAGCTCTTAAGGTCTTACTAAGCTCAGCTAATTCAGTATCAATACTACAGTCAATTATTCCGTAGTTTGTTTCAATCTTGCACTGACCCTTTTGAAGGTCGCTATGGCGTCTAAGCTCGGGCGTATGAGTGTAACCCTTAGCCTCAACGAGTGCGTCAAATCTATCAAAAATCAAATCGTAATCGTCTTCACTCACATGAACTATAACTTGATCATCAACATCAGTTTCTGAGAAAGCTCTTTTGATAAGGGTTAACATAACTTCTCTTTTGTCATACAATCCCTCTCCGAAAATATGCTCATATACAGACACAATAGTGTTTACAAGCTTTGGTTCAAACTCAGCGATTAATGCCTCGTATTTTTTAGAAAGCTCTTCTTTTTCAGTATCTAGTAATGCCTTTTGAACAATAAATTCTTGCAGACCTTCGTTTCGTCCGTTCTCAAGACCTTCCTGGTAACCTAGATCGCCAGCATTTTTACGAATCTCCTCGGCAGCAATTCTGGCATTTTCTAAAATAGTGTCAGCCTCGGCCTGGGCATTGTCTATCAATTCCTGACATTCTGCAATTATTTCGTCACGGCTAATAGGCATAGGTTCATTCTGTGAAACTATACCGCCTTCTGAAAATCCGCTTTCTTGACTCAAATCGCCATACTCATCATTGTAGCCTTCATAGTCTTCAGTAAGACGTTCAATCGGATTACCTTCTTCGTCATATTCAATTTCTGGTTCACTTGGGACATTTTTAGAACGTTCTCTAAGAACACTCGAATGTTCTTCCATACGCTTAGCAACAAGCTCATTAGTATCAATAACTCGAGTGTTTTCAAAAGAAAACTGTACAAAACTCCCCTTAAAAACGTTACTAGACAACTATTTCGTCTCCTCCACCACGCGAAATAACGATTTCTGCCGAATCCTCTAGCTTTCGAATAATATTTACGATCTTCTGCTGAGCTTCTTCTACGTCCTTCATACGAACAGGGCCCATGAAATCCATGTCTTCCTTGATCATTACAGCAAGACGCTTTGAAAGGTTATTAAAGATTGCTGTCTGAACCTGTTCGTTGGCAGACTTAAGGGCGATAGCAAGGTCATTATTATCAACCTCACGAAGCACACGCTGAATAGCACGGTCTTCAAGCAACAGAATATCTTCGAATACGAACATCTTCTTACGGATTTCATCAGCAAGCTCTGGCTCTTCGATTTCGAGAGTTTCCATGATATGCTTTTCAGTACCACGGTCAACAGTATTTAAGATGTCTACAACCGCATCTACACCACCAATAATTGTGTAGTCCTGGTTGATAAGTGATGCAAGCTTTGATTCAAGAACCTTTTCAACTTCCTTGATAACATCAGGGCTGGTACGGTCCATTGTAGCTATACGTTTAGCAACATCGGCCTGTCTATCGGGCGGAAGTGCTGAAATAATAAGCGCTGACTGAGCAGCTGAAAGGTATGACAAAATAAGGGCGATAGTCTGAGGATGTTCGTCCTGAATAAAGTTAAGAAGCTGTGAGGCATCGGTCTTACGTACAAATTCAAAAGGCTTAACCTGCAACGAAGCAGTAAGCTTTCCGATAACGTCGAGTGCCTTGTCCTGGCCAAGAGCCTTTTCAAGAAGCTCTCTTGCGTAGCCAATACCACCCTCTGAAATATATTGCTGTGCAAGGCATATTTCATAAAATTCAGCTAATACTCCTTCTTTCACCTGCGGCGTAATACTACGGGTATTAGCAATTTCTAATGTTAATTCTTCTATTTCCTCTTCCTTGAGATGTTTAAAAATGCTCGCAGAGCGCTCAGGTCCTAACGTAATCAGGAGAATCGCCGCTTTCTGCAGACCACTTATTTTTTCATCCATTGTTCTTGCCATAATTAGTCTCTCACTCTTTTATATTTTACTAACTATAATTTAGCCCCATTCTTCATTTAGCCAGTTTCTAAGAAGATTAGCGACAGCCTCGGGATTTTCATCCACAAATCTCTCAATTAGCTTCTTAGTCTCACTCGACTCTTCTGGTCCGATATCATCAAGCTGAGGCTCAGGATTAGACTGAAGCAATGTTTCAACTGATAATTCTTCTGCTACCTCAGCGCCCTTAGCTACCTTCATACTCTTAGCAATTACAATTCCTAAAAGCAAAAGAATGATAACAATAACGGCAACCTGTATAGCATCAAAAGGATCTATTCCTAAACCTTCATCATCCATGAAGAGATTTTTCTTGTAAGCCATAATACTTATATTTGTTTCAGGAACACCACTTGCATCTGCTGCAAGCTTTACCATTTCGCTTGTAACAGGAACAGGTATTAGGTCCTGATTACTGTTCTTATATTCGAGCCAGCTGATTCCATCAAGTAATCCCTGGCTCTTAGCTTCTTCTTCCTTGATGATAATGTATTCAACTGATGAAACAGCAAGCGAAGACTGATTGTAGTTAATTACGCCGCCAGGAATCGTCTGGGTCTCAACGTATTCATCAGGAAGATATTTCCTGTAAAGTTCTTCGATAGTAGCGGATGTGTTATCACTGTTTTGATATACATACGTTGTCTCTGTATTAGAGTCTGTTCCGGGAGTTCCCCCTGTTGAGCCCTGGGAGTCAGAAGTATATCTACGTTCTTCAGCTAACATACCCTGATCATGTCCTGCAGGAGCTGAATAGCTATGTGATGTTTTTTCGGTAGTTGAAAAATCAATAACAAGGTTTGAAGAAACCTTTACTTCACCAAAAAGGCCCGTACCTGTAAGTACTTTTTTTACATCACCGTTTACCATAGTTTCAGCGTCCTTTTTTACGCCTAACTGGCTACTTGCAATGCCCGAAATGGTATCGGCTTCTCCCTCGTATAAAGCAACACAATCCTGATTAAGAATCATTATGCCATTTGCATTCTTACAGTTTAAGCATGTTGCCATTGCTTTAGCTAAAAAAGCTGCATTTTCACGAGTGAAATCTCCTGTTACTTCAAGAGTAACCATAGCTGTAGGGTCTTCTTGCTTACTAAGCAAGGTCCCATCATTATCAGGAAGAGTAAGTTCAACATTAGCTCTCTTAATCGCAGGGAACATATTTACAAAGTCCTTTTCAAACTTATCTTCAAGATAAAGAGTGTATCTTCTATTCTTGTCAGATTCTGTAGTTGTAAATGAGCTATTTAACGCATCCTCAATTGTGTATCCAGTATTAGACACTCCACTTGCAGCAAGATTAAGTCTTGCTGTAGATAAGCTCTTTTTAGGCACCTTAATAAGCAGTCCGTCATCTGTTACCTTGTAAGGAATGTTCTGGTCATCCAAAACCGCTGTTATCTGCGACGCTTCCTTAGTTGATGAGCACTGCTGAAGTGTTGTGTAGTTAGGGCTTGTAAGAATTGCATACAATATGACAAATGCTAAGATAACACCAGCTGATGTAACAATAACCATTGTCTTTTGCTTGTTATCTAAGCTCTTCCACTTTTCTACAATTTTGTCCCATAAATCTTTTATTTGTTTAAGAAATTTTTCACCCATTATCAGGTCCCCTTATAAATGGTTTGCTTTAAATCTTCGTTTTAAAACCCCACTCACAATTCGAAGCTATGCTTCTTTTTCGCTTCTCACGAAGCTACAATTGCTCGTGTGTTTTTGACGAATGCTTCGCATTCTAAAATCAAAAATCATATTCTTGTCGTCGTGCAAGCACACTCTAAGAATCTAATTTTCGATTTTAAACGAAGATTAATCTTATATCTGCATGTTCATAATTTCTTTATAAGCATCCAGAAACTTGTCGCGCACGGCTACGGTGTATTGAAGGGCGGTTGAGGCTTTCTGGAGAGCGATTATAAGGTCATGAGTGTTTTCAGTCTCACCCATTGCGAAACGAATTTCTTCATTTTCAGCATCTGAAAGCAAGCCATTAGTAGTATTGATATTGTTAATGGCACTTTGAAGAATCGAATCAAACATTGAATTGCCCGATTTGACTGGCGATTCGTTTAAACCGATATGATTAGCACTGGTAAGTGGTGATATGCCAATTAAAGAACTAACATCCATTTAATATTCTCCCCTAAGATTATTATTTGCCGATTTGTAAGCCCTTTAGAGCCATAGATTTTGTAGCGTCAAATGCTGTTGCATTAGCTTCATATGCTCTTGTTGCATCAATCAAGTTAGTCATTTCAGTTACGATATTTACATTCGGGTAAGTTACATATCCATTTTCATCTGCATCTGGATGAGACGGATCGTATACCTTGTTCATAGGAGTAACCCTATCTTCGTTTACACTTACTACCTTGACGCCCTGACCTGAATACTGGTCCATTGAAGATCCTAATACTCTAGAAAAAGGTGTCTGTGCACCTTTTGCGGCAAAAGTAACAGTTTTTCGAACGTAAGGTGTTCCATCCTTTGTTCTTGTAGTGTTAGCATTAGCTACATTTTCAGAAATAATATCCATGCGATATCGCTGCGCTGTAAGACCAGACGCATTAATATCCATTCCACTAAACATACTCATGGGCTACCTCCTTACTTAATTACGGTCTGAAGGTTCTTGAATTCCTGACTTATACTATTCATAAGACCTTCATACATGAGTTGGTTTTTAGCAAGCATTGCCTGCTCGGTTTCATTATCTACATTATTTCCATCAAGGCGATACGAATAACCCTGATAGTCTTTATATGTTCTTGCTGATAGCGCGTTACTATCTCTTGAAAGCTCTCTAACCTTGGCATCCATAGATGAGCCACTTGAAAACTTAATCGCTCTTTCAAGCTCGCTTTGAAAGGTTACATCCTCACGCTTATATCCAGGTGTATCAACGTTAGCAATATTATTACTGATAGCTTCGTTTCTAAGCCATGAAGCATCAGCTGCCTTATCTAATAAATTGATATAGTCAAATGCATTGGACTTTATCATACGTTCCTCCTGTCTAGAAAATAGGCATTTTTTTACGTATAATCTGCCTACTCTATTTTATTATATAAATTTTACAGAAAAACACAAGATAATTTTCGGTTAAAACCACGAAATATTGTGTTTTTTATTTCTGGGCCACACTATATGTAGGTTTACATAATTAGTTATGTTTGTGTACTCTTTTATCGGTTTTATACGTAAAAATCTTTAATTTATGGGCATTATCGGAACTAAAAAAAACCTAAAAAGACTGTGTTAAAGTCCTTTTAGGTTTTCGTAATCCATTACTAAAGAATTTCTAACTATAAAGTTTTATCTTTTCTAATCTTTTCAATCTCATCAAATACAGCATCATTTAATACCTTGATGTAGGTTCCCTTCATACCTGATGATCTTGATTCGATAACACCTGCACTTTCAAATTTTCTAAGTGCATTTACGATTACTGAACGAGTAATCCCTACTCTGTCAGCAATCTTACTTGCAACAAGGATTCCTTCCATGCCTTCAAGTTCTTCAAAGATATGAACGATTGCTTCCATTTCTGAGAATGAAAGTGTACTGATAGCTGAATGAACTACAGCAAGCTTTCTTGACTCTTCTGCATTCTCTTCATTGACTGCTCGTAGCATTTCAAGTCCTACTACTGTTGTGCCATATTCGCAGAGAATGATATCATCAAGATCATACTGTGAATTGCATTTGTAAACAAATAAGGTTCCTAATCTTTCTCCTGCAATTTCAATTGGAGAAATAACAGCCTGAAATTTAGAAATATCTGTATGTTCAAAACCTAGTGTTGCTAAGTTAACATTTTCTTTTGTTGAAAGAACAGCTAAAAGTCTTTCATTGAGCATCGGATCAACAAATCCGCCCACATCATTTTGAATGAGTTCATCAATTGTATCTGCTCCAGGAACATTAGCTACGCCTAATACCTTACCCTTCTTACTGATCACAAGAACATTAGAATCAAGTATTTCTCTCATTACCTTACATATATCATTAAATACGACTTTACTTGAGTTATTGTTATGCAATAACTTACCAATCTTTCTTGTCTTGTCCAATAGCTGAACGCTGCTCATAGTTTTGCCTCCAAACCTTATATATGTTGTTTTCGAATATTCCCCATTAATATTAGAATATTGTAGCATTATGGTCCCAAATAATCAATCTTTTGATACAATTACTATAATTTGTTTGAATTAATAGTAAATTAAAAAAGAACGGAGTAAAAACTCCGTTCTATACACTAATTACTTATCAAATATCTTCCCGCATTCAGGATTAGAACATACAAGCTTGCTACCACGCTCTAGCAAAACGCTACCGCAGGCATCGCACTTCTTGTCCGAAGGTTTCTGCCATACCATGAAGTCACATTCAGGAATCGATATACATCCGTAATATTTACGTCCCTTAGGTGTCTTTCGCACAACAACATCCTTGCCGCACTTAGGACATGGAACACCAATCTTTTCAAAATATGATTTAGTGTTTCTACATTCAGGGAATCCTGGGCACGCTAAAAACTTACCGTGTGAGCCATACTTAATAACCATATTGCGTCCACACACTTCGCAAATCTCATCGCTCACTTCATCTTGAAGCTTCACTTCAGAAAGATTAGCTTCAGCTTTGGTAACTGCCTTGTCTAAATCTGGATAAAAGTTTTCAACAACAGTCTTCCATTTAATGTTTCCTTCACCAATACCATCTAGCAAAGCTTCCATATTAGCGGTGAAATTAACGTCCACTATTTCTGAGAATGCTTCTTTCACCATATTGTTAACAACTTCACCAAGATCAGTAATGAAAATATTCTTACCTTCCTTAGCAACATAGTGTCTAAGTAAAATAGTTGAAATTGTAGGCGCATATGTTGAAGGACGACCAATTCCTAATTCTTCAAGTGCTTTTACAAGTGAAGCTTCTGTATAGTGTGCAGGTGGCTGAGTAAAGTGCTGCTTTTCCGATAAATCCTTGAGTTTAAGCTCCATACCCTTTTCAAGAGTTCCTGTGAAGCCTGTGTTATCGAATTCTTCGTCCTCTGCTTCACCTTCCGAGCTTTCCATATATACGCTCATAAATCCGTCAAAAGAAAGCTTTGAAGAAGAAAGTGTGAACTTTACATCTCCTGCTGACAATTTAACACTTGTTGTATCGTAAACAGCATCAGCCATTCGGCATGCCGCAAAACGCTTCCAGATTAACTGATATAGTCTGTACTGATCTCTTGATAAAAAGTCCTTTATCTCAATAGGAATCCTGTTAATATCTGTAGGTCTGATAGCTTCATGAGCATCCTGTATCTTGCCCTGCTTCTTGTCTGCTTCATCCTTTTTCAGATACTCTGCACCATAGTGAGACGAAACAAATTCATTAGCAGCTTCTAATGCCTCATCAGCGATACGTGTTGAATCAGTACGTAAGTAGGTAATGACACCAACTGTCGAACCATCAATAGCGACACCTTCATAAAGAGACTGTGCTACTTTCATAGTCTTTTGTGTTGAAAAGTTTAAAGCCTTGCTGGCCTCCTGCTGAAGAGTCGAAGTAGTAAATGGCAATGGTGCTTTTCTACTTCTTACGTTGTTCTTAATATCATCAACAAAAATCTTATTATTTCTGATTGTCTCTAAAACCTTGTCGGCTTCGTCACGGCTTGTAATGTTTTTACTGCACTTAGCCTTTAACAGCTTATTGCTTCCTGGTGCTTTTAAATCAGCATCAATTGTCCAGTACTCTTCTGGTACAAAATTATCGATTTCAGCCTCTCTGTCTGCAATAATACGAAGTGCAACTGATTGAACACGACCTGCGCTAAGGCCTCGTTTAACCTTGGCCCAAAGAATAGGTGAAATTCTATAACCAACCATTCTGTCTAAGATACGTCTTGTCTGCTGAGCGTCAACAAGGTTCATATCTATGGCGCGTGCATTCTTTAAGGAATCGCTTACAGCTTTCTTAGTGATTTCGTTAAAGGTTATACGATATACGTTCTTAGGATCAAGCTTAAGAGCTTCCATCAGGTGCCAAGAAATTGCTTCTCCTTCACGGTCAGGGTCAGTTGCAAGATAAATCTTTTCAGCCTTCTTAACTTCTTTACGAAGATTAGCTAAAATGTCTCCCTTTCCTCGGATAGTAATATACTTAGGCTCATAGTCATGATCAACATCAATTCCAAGCTGGCTCTTAGGTAAATCTCTTACATGTCCATAGCTTGCAACGACTTCATAATTTGGTCCTAGAAACTTTTTAATTGTGTTTACTTTCGCCGGAGATTCGACGATTACTAGATATTTAGCCATTAATCTTTCCCCTACTTCCCTAGCCGGGATTAATCAGTTTGTAAATATACACTACTTTTTTTTCATACGCAAGCTATTTTTTGACATTTCTACAAATAATATACAAATCCTAATTAACTTCCTGTAAAAGATTATCTCTTACCTTCATTCCAAATTCACTTATTCTAAATCGTCCAGCGCCCATATTTTTTAAAAGCTTTTTGCTGCAAAATCCTATTAATGTCACAAGCATCTTGCCTGGCTCTACTCCTGCCAAAACAGCAAACTGTTCGCCTGTGAAGGACGTTTCATCCATTGAAATCAATAAACGTTTCTCGTAGTCGGACATTTGTTCGCACATCACATAAATTCTTCCATCCATGCGAGTTTCTTCTATATTAATATCATTCGAAATATCTGCTGCCTGATTTTTGACATATATATTGGCTAATTCCATTACAAATTCTTCGACATCTAAAATCATGCCGGCGCCCTGCTTAATAAGCTGATTGCAGCCCTTACTTGTAATATCAGTTATCTTTCCAGGAACAGCATAAACTTCTCTTCCTTGTTCCAAAGCCGAGTCTACTGTTATCATGGTCCCACTCTTTTCTTTGGCCTCCACCACACAGACTACATCTGAAAGACCAGAAATAATTCTATTACGAAGTGCAAAATATGAGGGCATCGGCTCAGTTCCAGGCGGATACTCAGATATAATTGTGCCCTTTCTTGACAAAGTATCATATAGCTTAGCTGACTCCTTAGGATACAAGACATCCACTCCACCGCCTAGTACCGCTATTGAGTTGCCACCCGCATTAACACAAGCTTCCTGAGATATCGAATCAATACCCCTTGCCATCCCACTCACCAAGGTGATATTGTACTTAGCTAGTAACTCTCCTAACCTAATCGCTACCTGTGTCCCGTAAAATGAGCATTCTCTTGCGCCTATTACAGATACTATAGGGCCATTAATGTTAAGTGGCTGCCCTTTTGAAAACAAAACAATTGGTGAGCTTGGAATATCAAGTAATCGCTCCGGAAATCTTGCATCTTCTCTTGGAATAATTGAAATACCCAGATTAAGCATGCGCTCGTACTCTTCTCTTACGCAATAATTTCTCCTAAGTCTTTCAATACGCTCAAGCTGCTTTTTAGTAAAGACACCGCTTGACTCAAGTTTTTCATAAGAGGCACTATAAACTTGGCTTGGAGCACCAAAATGGCTCTGCATTTTTGTATAGGTTTTAACGCCTATATCCCCTACCTTACTAAGCCATAAAAAATAAGGAATCTCTCTATCGTAGTCATTTAATAACGCCTGTTTAAATATACCCATTTATATACCTCCTGTGTACTCTGGAAATCTATAGCAGACAGCTTCAGCTAAATGCTTTACTCCTACTTGTTCGTCACCATCAATATCCGCTATGGTTCTAGCCACCTTTATAAGCTTATGATATGATCGCATGCTTAGATTGAGGTCTTCATACATAGAATAGATGAATGCTTTTTCCTCAGCTCCTAATGGTACATATTCTTCGATTTTGCTGGCAGGAAGTTCTGAGTTAAACCTAAAATCTTCTCTCTCATATCGCTTTCTTTGGGCTTCTACTGCTCTTACGACCATTTCTCTTAGAGTTTTACTGTCGATACTTTCGTTTTCCTGATTGCTTTCCTTTATGTCAATTCGCGATACCTCTACACATATGTCTATTCGATCAAGAATAGGTCCTGAAATCTTAGATAAATAACGTTCAACGGAAAGCTGGCTGCAGCTACATCTGTTACGGTCTGGAAAATAGCCGCATGGACAAGGGTTCATCGCTGCAACTAACATAAAGTTTGCAGGATATTTATAGGTGTTTCTAGCTCTTGATACAGTGATAGTCCCATCTTCCATAGGCTGTCTAAGCATGTCCAGGGTTTCCTTTTTAAACTCAGGCATTTCGTCTAAGAATAGTATTCCTTTATGACTAAGAGATACTAAGCCTGGCTTAGCAAACTGACCGCCTCCCACAATTGCTTGGCTAGAGGCTCCGTGATGAGGTCCCCAAAACTGCCGCTTTTTGATAAAGGGTAATTCCTTGTTCAATTTACCAGCAACCGAATATATTGTTGAAACCTCTAGACACTCTTCATACGAGAGCTTAGGCATGATACCAGGAATTCTTTTAGCAATTAGCGATTTACCAGTACCTGGCGGCCCGGTCATCAAGAAATGATGATATCCTGCTGCCGCAATAGCTGCCGCACGTTTAACATTTTCCTGCCCATACACATCTTTGAAATCAAGCTCATCTTCTTCTATAGGCACATCAATATCATCATATTCAGTCTCTCTTTCATAGACTTCAAAGCAGCCAGACTCGAGCATTAAAATAGCATCAGAAAGAGTCTCTACCGGCACAATGTCTATTCCGTGAATTAGCGAACCTTCAAGTGCATTATCCTTAGGGAGCATAACCCTTTCAAATCCCTTATCTCTAGCCATCTTTACAATTGGTAAGCAGCCTCCGACTGATAGCACTTCACCGTCCAAAGAAAGTTCACCAAGTAATAGTGTTTTGGTAGGATCAAAGTCCTTTATATGTCCAAATACGCCTAGCATCGCTATGGCAATTGGAAGATCATAGTGCGAGCCATTTTTGTGTTCGTCAGCAGGCGAAAGATTGATTACTATTCGCATAGCCTGCATGACTATTCCTGAGTTTCTAAGCGCTACTCTCACACGATCCTTGGCTTCTTTAACCTCAGAGCCAGCTAGTCCTATGATTTCATAGTGTGGAAGTCCTGTTGCCGCATCTACTTCAACAGTTGTAAGGTCGCCAAAAACACCTCCGACTGAGCCCGAGTATACTTTATAAACCATTTTTTCCTTTCCACTTCTCGAATGGATAATTTAACCGAAACGGTTAAGAACTATATAGATTAAATGAACAAAGAAGAATATAGCACTTGGCCCATACAGAGTCAAGTGCCATTTACATTACTTATTCTTTTGCAAAACCATCTTATCAATCACATACGCTAAGAGAGTAAGTGCTAATAATACCGGAATATTTAGAAATGTTAAATCGTAATATTTCCATCCTATCGAATAGCCTAAAATACCTATTGCATAAAGAGCAGCTCCCACTAAGCCGTTAGCTCGTACATTCTTTTTAAGGTATGTCGAAACCAGCATTACTATTAATCCAGCTGCCCCTAAGCAGGTCGTAATAATCAATACAATGGTGCCTTCAAACATCTCGTTAGATAAATATTCCCACCACCAGTAAATGCCGTAAATCGAAGTAATAGCTGATCCAATCTGTGCAGCCATGCATATACCAAGGCCTATTCTTAAAAAAATCATTTCATAGCCTATAAGAGATACAAATATAACTAAAAATCCAAATGCAGTAGCATATGTCCATGGAAGATTTTTAACTGTTCCTATAATGATTTCAAATATAACAGCTATAATAATAAAAATCTGAGTAAAACATTTTAATGCATCAAAGGGCTCTTTTTTTACCACCTTAGAATAGCTTTCATGCTTTTTAGGTTCGTGCTTTTTTCTTTTATGTTTAACCTGAGTCATAACTAATATCCTTTCAGTTAGTACCCATATATAATATTAAAAACTTTACTAATTGTCACGTGATTTCAAAAAAACACCGAGGTCATCCCCCGGTGTCATTCATCCTTAGTTTCTAAGCATTGATGCATCCATCACATGCCTTTTATCCATTTTCTTGACTACATCAATAATTTCAATATCATCGAATAGTACCAAGTTAGATAAATCCATAAGCTCGTTTGTTTTAAAGTCGATTACTACTGGCCTTAACACATTGCCATAATTAGTTGATACTACTAAAGCATTAGCTCCATTTGAAAGCTCAACAGAGGTTCCAGGTCCTAATATATTTATAGAATCAACAAGTGCCTCAATAGCCTTGGGATGGAATATTTCAGGCTTACTATACATAAAGCGTAATGCTTCTACCGAAGATGCTGGTTCATTGCCACTTCCCATGGAAGTCATAGTTTCAAAGGTATCAGCTACAGTAAGTATTCTTGCTCCTACTACTACCTTGCATTTTTCAATCTCTCTATCATATTTAGCCTGTGCTAAGAGCTTGTAGGTCTGCGCTACATTTCGGCGAATATTGGGGTTAGAACCAAATACCTGATCAATTATTTCAAAGCCTAGTTCCTGAGCCTGTTCATATAGTTTATAAAGTCTATGCTCTGGAGTACTAAGAAATACCTTTTCTGGAATAGCAGCCTTTCCGATATCATGTACAAGGCTTGTTACCACGCAATCTAACCTATCGCCTACTGATACATTCATACGATTACACATCATCGCTGTGAGTATTGCTACATTAAGCGAATGCTTACCTGCATAGTCCTCGTGTGAACGTACATCCTGATTAAAATTAATCTTTTCGTGGAGATGTCCAAATTCAGAAATAACTTCTTCTGCTATTGTATAAATACGCCTTGCATGCTTTGTACTGATGATGTCTCTTAGCTCAGTATCAAGCGCTAGGAAATTGACTGCCTGAAATCGTTCAAATTCACGGTCCGAAGCTGTAAGAGGTGGCAATGGCTCTGCTGGCTCTAATATATAAATACCACCTAAATCAAAGTTTTTAATGCTTGCTATAGACTGGTCGCTTAATACGTTATCCCTGTCAAAAAGCATAACGCCTTTTTTATTATAAATTGGCCTTCCTATTCGCATGCCACTTTTTAGATTTTCAATTCTAACGTACTGCATTCTCTATACCCCCCGTATGAATAGTAACCCTACAAAAAGTATATAAAAAGACAGAAAATAATGCAATACGCTACAAAGTATTCCAAAACAAAATACCTAATGTATGAACTCGCTCATACAATAATTTGCCACATCCAGGCCTTTATCGGTAAGTCGTACTCTTTCGTCAAGTACTAATAAGCCTTCTTTTTGAAGCTTACATAACACTGTGCCATACTCTTCCTCAAGGCTCTTTCCAAACTGTTCTTTAAACTCACTGACCAACACCCCATTAGTAAGTCTTAACCCTAAAAACATAAATTCTTCCATCCTGTCATTAAGGTCTAGATCAGTTTCCTCGCCACTATAGTCTCCTTCAATATATTTCTTTATATCACCGTGATGCGTAAACCTTTTCTCACCCCATAAAGACGAAGAAGCTATGCCAAACCCTAAATATGGAACCCTTTCCCAATATCCTATATTATGCTTACACTCGTAACCCTCTTTAGCATAATTAGATATCTCATATCTTAAATAACCTTCCGAGGCTAATATATCCTTAGTCATATAGTACATATTTCGCTCATCATCTTCAGATGGCAGTCCTGTGCCTTCTTTGTATCTTTCATAAAAGGGCGTACCCTCCTCAATAATAAGGCTATATGCACTAATATGCTCTGGTTTAAGCTCTAACACGCGTCTCAGTGTCTTTTCGTAGGATTTTATGGTCTGGCCCGGAATCGCACTCATAAGGTCGATATTTACGTTTTCAAAGCCCGCATCCCTTACATCCTCATAAGTTCTTAAAAACTCATCAAAGCTATGAAGTCTGCCTAAATCCCTAAGCTCTGAATCAATCGTAGACTGTAGTCCTATACTTACCCTGTTAATCCCTGCCTGCTTGTAAGCTTTTATCTTTTCTAAACTAGCTGAGTTAGGGTTCATCTCGATTGTTAGTTCTGAAGCTTTGTTAAGTGAAAACCTTAGGTCTATAGCTTCTAAAACACTTAATATATATTTTTCACTCACAAGTGATGGAGTACCTCCACCAATAAAACAAGAGTCCACGGGAATTTTTCCCACAGACTCTGCCTTTAAATCTATTTCTTTAATAAGGGCATCAAAATATTTCTTATGCATGTCCTCATTCATGGCAAAAGAAACGAAATCGCAATAACTGCACTTTCTTGCACAAAAAGGTACATGTAGATAGATTTCATTGTCTCTTTTACTCTTCATCAAGCTTAAGCACGCTCATAAACGCCTTTTGAGGTATCTCTACATTACCAATCTGGCGCATGCGCTTCTTTCCTTCCTTTTGCTTTTCAAGCAATTTCTTTTTACGTGAAATATCACCACCATAGCACTTAGCAAGCACGTCCTTACGCATAGCCTTAACTGTTTCTCTAGCGATTACCTTACCGCCAACAGCTGCCTGAATAGGAATTTCAAATAAGTGTCTGGGAATCTCATCCTTTAGCTTTTCACACATCTTGCGTCCACGCTCGTAAGCACTTTCCTTGTGTACGATAAACGAAAGAGCGTCCACTTCTTCACGGTTAATCAAAATGTCAAGCTTAACCATTTCTGACTTTTCATAGCCTTTAAGCTCGTAGTCAAAAGAAGCATAACCTTTAGACCTGGATTTTAAAGCATCAAAGAAATCATATATGATTTCATTAAGAGGAAGCTCATACTTAAGTAGTGCACGAGTTTCTTCCATGTATTCCATGCTTACATAGCGACCACGTCTTTCCTGACATAACTCCATAATTGAACCCACATAGTCTTTTGTAACCATAATTTCAGCACTTACGATAGGCTCTTCCATGTATTCGATTTCGCTAGGGTCAGGAAGATTTGATGGATTAGTAAGCTCTATCATTTCACCATTAGTTTTATAAACCTTATATATAACGCCAGGAGCTGTTGTAACAAGATCGAGATTGTACTCTCTTTCAAGACGTTCCTGGATAATTTCTAAGTGAAGCAAGCCTAAGAATCCACATCTAAAGCCAAAACCTAAAGCAATTGATGATTCAGGCTCGTAAAATAAAGAGGCATCATTTAACTGAAGCTTTTCAAGTGCATCACGAAGATCAGGATATTTAGCTCCATCTGCAGGGTAAACACCACAATAAACCATCGACTGAACCTTTTTATATCCAGGTAATGGTTCCTTACATGGATTAGAAGCATCTGTAATAGTATCGCCTACTGCTGTATCACGAACATTCTTGATAGAGGCAGTAATATACCCAACCATACCAGCTGTAAGTTCCTCACAAGGGATAAACTGGCCTGCGCCAAAGTAACCAACTTCAACAACTTCAGCATTAGCACCTGTAGCCATCATATGAATAGGAGTACCCTTTTTCACTCTACCGTTCTTAATACGGACAAAAGAAATGGCTCCCTTATATGAGTCATATAACGAGTCAAAAATGAGTGCCTGAAGTGGCGCGTCAACGTCTCCTACAGGAGCAGGAATTCTTTCTACGATTCTTTCTAGAACCTGATCGATGTTGATACCATTTTTAGCAGATATTAGTGGTGCATCCTCGGCCTCAATACCGATTACATCCTCAATTTCAGCGATTACCTTTTCGGGATCAGCACTTGGAAGGTCGATTTTATTGATAACCGGGAATACATCAAGGTCATGATCAAGTGCTAAGTAAACATTAGCCAAAGTCTGAGCCTCAATTCCCTGAGCCGCATCAACAATTAAGATTGCTCCATCGCATGCAGCAAGTGAACGGCTAACCTCGTAGTTAAAGTCGACATGTCCTGGAGTATCAATTAAGTTAAAAATATATTCTTCACCATTTTTAGCCTTGTAGACAGTTCTAACAGTCTGTGCTTTAATAGTAATACCACGTTCACGCTCTAGATCCATATTATCAAGGACCTGAGCCTGCATCTCTCTTGCAGTCAATAAGCCGGTCATTTCGATAATTCTATCAGCCAGAGTTGACTTACCGTGGTCAATATGAGCTATAATACAAAAATTTCTTATATGATCCTGATTCACAAAATTACTCCTTAATGTGATTTTGGTTCAGTATAACACAAATTTATACAAAAAAATACGTTTGTTTGTATTGACATTAAGTTTTTTTAGGGATAATATTGTCTAGTGTGCGTACATTAAATCGTCCGTGTCTGGTTTGATGTCCGTTTCCTATTAACAATTACAAATTATTAAATGGAGGTGTATAGTCTTGGCTAACATCAAATCTGCTAAAAAGCGTATCTTAGTAAACCAGACAAAGGCTGACAGAAACAAAGCTATTAAGTCTGCAGTAAAGACAGCAATTAAGAAGGTTTATGCAGCTATCGACGCTAACGATAAGGCTGCTGCTCAGGAAGCATTAGTAAACGCTACTTCTCTTCTTGACAAGGCATGTTCTAAGGGAGTATTCCACAAGAACACAGTAGCTCGTAAGATTTCTCGTATGAGCGTTGCTGTAAACAAGCTTGCTTAATCTTTACTATTTATTGAAATTATAGATTAAACAAAATGAAACCTGATTCGTACCGTCATGCGAATCAGGTTTTTTATTTTACTACTACTAAAAAAGGACGCAAATTTGCGTCCCCTTCTATTATCATATTTTTGTTATCTTGAGTGTCCACCGCCACCGTGTGAGCCACCTCCGCCAGATGAATGGCCACCACCGCTTCCGCTACTGCTTGACGATACAGAGGTTTTAGATACGGTCTTACGAATAAAGATATCTTTTCTTTCTACCTCGGGCCCATTAACTGCATCAAGATAGGTTTGCATAGTAACTGTCTTTTGAGCAGCCTTAGAGCGCCAGTTTGCGCCTAGATAAATAGCAAGAATCATAGCTGTAACCACTAAAAGTAGTGACTGAGGCAATACGATATGAAGACCACCTCTCATACGTCTGGAATAGCCATTAACAAAGGCAACACAGGCAGCATAATAGTCATACTCAACCTCTTCATAAAATTCATCTAACGTTGAGTCAATCATTGAAGAAGAGAATTTAAGCTTAGTCTTGCCGGTTGTGCCCATCCAGGTATACACCTTGTTCTCGGGACCTTCTCTATACAAATTATCAACTAAGATAACACCATCACCTGTTCTGTCTGTTCCATCTAGAACCTGAGGCTCGAAATATCCAAAGTTATTATCTTCCCAGAATTTATCAGCATAAACCATTACCCATTTATCAGGAGTATCAGGGCCTACATAAATACCAGAATATTTTGAACGATACTCAACCTCATAAAACTCTAAAGGCTCATTTAACGTAACAATTACAATATCAGTAAGTGTCAACCTTTCTTTTTCATGGATTAATTCTTCAAGCTTATCCTCTTCTTCGTCAGTCAGCTGATCAGCATAGTCAAATACTCTTTGATTTCCATATACTCTCTGAGTATTGGTGCTTTCTACATCCATTCTTGAAGCTTTAAAATATGTTGCCATCCAGATTATGCCTGTTAACAGAGCAAAAATAGCCAAAGTAATAAACATCGGTCTGAAATTTTTGAAATACGTTTTCAATGCACTATTCATATTAACTCTCACATTCCACATCAATATTTTGTGGCTGCACTCCACATTATCGTGGAATGTTGCCGTGTGGCACTTTGTGCCACGTGACAAATATTCTATTTGTCACATTATAGCACCTCCAAAATCTTAGCGATGCATTCAAATATACCTAACATGCAGGCTGCAAAAGTACATCCGTATGCTATAACCTTTTTAATTGAAACCGGAGTTGTTCCTACAACCTTACCAGTCTGACCGTTTACGTAGTAATTGTAAATTCTGTTTCCATACTTATATGAGTAAATCCAGACAGGAAGGAGTGCAAACTCAGTTGCTTTCTGTGACACATTTTCTTCGGTACGCTCATGTTTAATTGAGGTAAATTCTTTTAGCGAAGCCCTTAGTATAGCTTCAGCGCTTTCCATAGCTTTTTTCCTTGCTCTACCCTCATATTCAGACGCTGGCGCGTTATATACTTCACCGAAAAAGCCTGACATATATTTGGTGTCAAAAGAAATGAGTTCTTCATAATTAAATGGCTCGATTAAATCCATAACTGCATCATCCATTTCTGTAGATGCATCAGCAGGAATGTTATCGTATGTTGCCTTTACATGTCTCCACACATCATAGTACGAAGTTTCTGTATAATTATAATTTCCAGAGGTCCAAGATTTAACGCGTATACCCTCGCAGTTTAAATCCTTATCAACTACATAGTCATATAGATAGAAAGGTACATAGCGTCCATCCATCTTTTCTAAAGACTTTTCTGTAAGAAAAGAGGAAGGCGCAAACTTACGCTTTTTAAACTCTTCATCCATCTTCTTTACTGCTTCGTCCTTGCTGATTGTGAAAGGAATAATTCTATCAGGCTCATATGCTCCGCTTACTCTTTCATCATAAATAATATATGTATTGCAGTAAGGACACCTTGACGCACTGGTGAACTCTGTGACGTTTAATTCACCGCCACAGTTAGGACAAACTGTAAGCGAAGCATCTCCTGCGATATCACCGCAATCAAGTCCATCACAGAAAGGACATTTCATCTTACGCTCATGTGGATCGTATATTACGTTTCCACCACAATTTCTACACTTATAATTCATTACATCCACTCCTGAATAAAATTTAGCACCTTGTCTTTAGGTAATGGCCTAGAGAAATAGTATCCTTGTATGTATTCAACTCCGAAGTTTTTAAACATAAGGTACTCTTCCTCTGTTTCAACGCCCTCAACAACTACCTTTAGGCCCAGCTCATGCATAATCTCAATGGTACCCTCAGCAGCAATTCGAACTTTTTTATTTTCAAAAAAAGCTCTTACAAACGACCTGTCTATCTTAACTACATCGACAGGTAATTTGATAATATTCGTAAGATTAGAATAACCACTTCCGTAATCATCTAATACGAAATTACATCCATAATCTTTAAGCTCTTTCATGGTATTTAGTAGTACCCTCTCAGTATGAGAAGCAGAGCTTTCTGTTATTTCTAAATCAATGAAATACCCTGGCACCTGATACTCACCCATTATGTTTTTAAGTACTGATGCCACGTCTTCTTTTATACACTGAACGACCGAAAGATTAACTTCGATGCGCTCAATCCCATACTCTTGCACATGCATACGCTGAACGAATTCACAAATCTTTCTAAATACGATTTCACCAATTCGTAAAATCATTCCATTCTTTTCAGCAAACTCTATAAAATCGCCTGGTAGGATTAATGTTCCATTCTCATCCCTGATACGAACAAGTGCCTCTAAAACAGTAAACTTTCCTGCCTTTATGTCATATATAGGCTGATAGTAAACCTCCACCGTATCATTTTTAAACGCCCAGTCAATAGCTCTTGTTATCTCGATATTGTGCTGACGCTTTTTAATCTCGCTTTCATCAACCTCAAGAACCTGCGTAGGCCCCAGCTTAACGCTTTCTTTGTTAAAGAAGTAAATTGCTTCTTCAAGACTGTCATAATCATTAAAAGCCATAGTACTTTCAATAAAAGCAATTGAAGTATTTATTTCAATCAGTACTCCGCCTACTTCCCAAGGCTGCATAAAGCGCTTAAGAAGCTTATCGACTGCACCATCTGCATTATCTTTGTAGTCAAAAGAAAGCACAAACATACTGTCATCAATTCTAAACAGCGTCGAACCAGGAAGCTCATCAGCGTAGTTAGCAATCTCAATAATAAGTTTTTCCATTGCCCTAGCTCCGAAAATCTCATTAATCTGAGAATAGTCAGTTATCCTAAAAACGACAAGCGACTTGACCTCTTTAAATGTAATGTTCTCAGAAAGAATCAGTTTAAAGCCTTCTCTATTGAATACATTTGTAGCAAAATCCAAATGATACTCAGGGTTTTCAAGCTTCATAAAGAGATACGAACAAGAAAGTGCCAAAGCAAAGCTCATGATGAAAACATCTTTTTGGAAAAACTGAATTACTGAAGCACCTAAAATCACAAACATACTTACTGCAATAGTAACTCTCCGCTTAGGGCTAATCCCATTACGAAGCATAAAAAGCATCACTAAAATAGCTACTGTATATATCAGACATAATACATATGTAATATAAATGCATGGGCCATAAATGCTTATAGAATTGTTGTTTTTATAATAATAGACGGGTCTTAAAGACAGGAAAATAATCTCGACAACTACAGGAGCAGCTGTTATATTTACCCAAAATTTTCTAAAAGAATGCCTGATTTCGGCAACAGCGAACCAGCTTGCCTGACACCCTATTGCAGTCAGACTAAGTAAATAAGCCTTGCAGACAAAATTAGTTGCCGTAGCACCAAGCTCAGCCTTGTAATAAATCGCAAAGACTGTCAATATATCTAAGATGATACTAGCTAATATTATAATAAGGAGTCTTGCGAATGATCTTTCCGCAGCAAAATTCAGACGTTTCTGCCCAAAACTTACCATTACCACAATAAGAACTAATATTAATGCTGCAAACTGCAGCTCTACGTTCCAAACCATCAGAACCTCCATCCGATTAGAAGAGTTCCCCAAATCCCACTTTATTATAAAATATTCAGACAGATTATTCAATAACGACAGCCTGAGAATAGAATTGTTTGAAACGTTTGACAAAAAGCTCCATTTCAATCTCCCTATTACCTGCCAATGGATCTGATACTACAACCTTTCCTGTATTTGTATCATACCCAGTCACAACCACTGCGTGAAGGTTTCCCTTCCATACCAGATACTCTCCATCCACGATCCATTCTGTAGTATAGCCAGGATCAAGTGTTATAGGAGTCGTAACCCATACAATAACAGGCTTCCCGGCTCTAACCTTCCACATTACGTCAGCAAAAGAACATCCCGAGTAGTCCCTTGCCTGTTCCATTGAGCCTTGCTCATTTAGATAGCGATTAGCCGAAGCTACAATCGCACCAGCATAACAGCCATATGATGAACTGTTTCTGGGATTACCTACAAACTCTTTATAAAAATTAGCCTCTCCTACTGGTTTTTTATCAAGATAATTGTCTGAAAGAGTTTCTTTGGACACATTATAGCCCATATAGTTTAAGACAATTGCAAGAGAAGTAATTTCACATCCAGTAGGAAGCGTAGGATTTTGTAAAATATTCTTAACATCTAGTGTTACTCGCTCTTCTGGAAAATCAATATTTTCAGTAAGTTCCATATCCTCACGATAACGCCTAAAGTAAAGGCCATCTCCGTATAGAATCTCGCCTGATTTAGTCACTAGCTGATAACAGCAGTCTTTAGATATACCTACCCTTGTGTATTCTTCCCAGGCCCCAGCCGTTGTGACAGCGCCTCCTTCAAACTGAGGATTTTTATATAGCTTAGCTGCATAAGCTGCATAGACCTTGTCTTCAACCGGTCTAAATGATATGCCTGAAATATCGTCTGGAATTTCGTTGTACATAGCCACAAGCTTGTCTAAAGCATCCTTACTATAGGATACAACATAGCGTTTTCCATCAAGATCAGTATAAAACTGATGATCAATAATCCTGGAAACACTATTATCATATACAGGCTCGCTAGAAGGTATAATGTTAGCTTGCTGCTGATTGTTATGTTCGTTTTGAAGCATAAGCTCAGCTAAACGCTTCTCTTCTTTTTTCTTTTCCCTGTTATCCCTAGCTGTTTGTATTTTTTGTGAGATGTTATGAGAAATTTGGACAGCCTTTTCTTTTAAGACAAAAGCAATTGTGGGCTTTTTATCCTCGGCCTCGTCGATAGATTGGGGCACACTTACACTGTATCTATATATGACTATGACAAGAACTAATAAAGAAATACTTATGAGTAAAAGATTTCTCTTGACCTTACTAGACATGTGCTCCCCTTTCGAACAATTAACCTATTCTATTTTACAAAAAAAAGAGATGATTCTCAAGAATCATCTCTTTAAAAGTGTGCGTGACAGGATTCGAACCCACGACCTTCTGGTCCGTAGCCAGACGCTCTATCCAGCTGAGCTACACGCACATTAGCTTGCCATCTCTTTGGCACGAATGAAATAATATCACAGACGTAAGCTTAAGTCAACATATATTTATAACTTTATTGGTCTTTTTTTAGCCTTTTTGAAAGAGTATTTATCACGTTCTTTTTGTCAGCGCTCCAAAGTGGCGCAACGAGTATCTTTTTGTCCCCATCTCCTGTAAGCCTGTGTATAACCATGTTTTTAGGAAGAACCTTTATGCAAGCCTCTACTATATCTACATACTCATTAAGAGAAAGCGTTTCAAATTTATGAGCCTCATAATCCTTGCATAGGTCGGTATTTTTTAGTACATGAAGTAGCTGAAGCTTAATTCCATTTACGCCAGATTCTCCTACGTATTTAGCTGTCGCAACCATATCATCTAAGGTTTCGCCAGGAAGACCCAGGATAACATGAGTAATAATCTCTACCCCTATACCTTTAAGCTTATCTACAGCCTCGTCGTATACCGTTAAGGGATATCCGCGTCTGATATAGGCTGCTGTTGATTCGTGAATTGTCTGTAGGCCCAGCTCAACCCAGACAGGCTTAATTTTGTTTATCTCATCTAATAGCGAAACTACCTCGTCGCTTAAGCAATCTGGCCTGGTAGCTATAGAAATAGCGCATACCTCTTCATCGTTTATCGCTTCATAGTATAGGGATCGTAGCCTATCGATAGGGCCATATGTGTTAGTAAAAGCCTGGAAATAAGCTATATACTTAAATGGCTTGTCCTTAGGAAGCTTGCGACTTATAAGGCGCTTTCCCTCTTCAAGCTGCTTAGTGATACTAAGGCTCCTATTACTGGCAAAGTCCCCAGAACCACCAGCTGAACAAAATATGCAGCCACGATTTCCTATAGTGCCATCTCTATTCGGACAGGTAAAGCCCCCATCAAGAGCTACCTTATAAACCTTACAGCCAAAGGTATCTTTAAGATATTGATTTAGTGAATAATAAATAAGCTCCATGACAATATCTTATCATGGAGCCATAAACTTATAAATCTATTAATTAGTTTCTTTGTCCTTTTGATTTGTGAAGATGCTTATCTGTTTCAGCCTCCCCGCCTGCTGCTTCAAGTGCTGCTCTTTCAGCCTGCTTTTTAGCTTCAATTTCTTCAGCAAGCGAAAGTGCCTGTTCGATGTGCTCACAGAAGAATTCCGCACCAACTGATTCTACATATCCGCTCTTCTTGAAAGCACCCATGGGCTGAGGGTTAACATGTGAGAAAATAAGGCTTACATCCTTTTTCTTACATAACTCATTTAAGTTTTCAAGTGATCTGATAGCTGTAATATCTACAGTTGGAACAGAACGCATACGAAGGATAATTGCATCATACTTACGCTTAACCTTGATACCACGGATTAATTCATCGACTGTTGCAAAGAATACAGGACCTTCAATCTCGTATACGAGTGTGTTGTCTGGAATCTTTTTGTAATTAGCCTGATCTGGCTTTTCAGGGTCAGGTAAGCCTTCAGTAACGTCTTCCCACTGTCTAAGTGTAGTAACGTGTGACATTCTACGTAAGAATAATACGGCAGAAGCAAGTACACCAACTTCAACTGCAAAGAGTAAGTTAACTACTACACCACATACAAATGTTGTGATAAGTACTAATGTATCTGAATATGGAGCTCTCTTAATCATTGAAATGATTTCAGGGAAGTTACACATATTATAAGCTACTAGGATAAGTACTGCTGCAAGTGTAGGCATAGGAATGTAGCCTGCAAGAGGAAGCATTAATAATAAAATAAGTGTTACAACTAAACTGTGTACGATACCAACAATAGGTGTACGACCACCATTCTTAACGCTTGTCTGGGAACGTGCAACCGCACCAGCTACAGGTACTGCTCCGAATAAACCACAGAAAATATTAGCAACACCTTCAGCGATAAGTTCCTGGTTAGAATCATGAGCCTCGCCCATTAATCCATCAGTAACAACGCACGATAATAATGAAACGATAGCAATTAAGATTGCAAGAGTAAATGCTGATGGAAGTACATCAACCACTAAGCTCCAGCTAAAGTGAGGTGCCTCAATTCTAGGGAAATGTGAAGGAAGCTCACCATATACCGAGCGGATTGTAGGAACATCAAGCTTAAGTAATAAAACTACAGGAGTAGTAACTACAATAGCTACTAACGAGCCAGGAATCTTCTTGCTTATTAATGGAGTGATGATAAGCATTGCCATAGCAAGAAGGCCTATTAAAACTGTAGGAAGATCAATTGTATTTAAAACCTTAGAATATGCCACGAACTTGTCAATTGTGTTGACAGGAATAGCTCCCATATCAAGTCCTAAAAATCCTTTTAACTGACTAGAGAAAATACCCATTCCAATTGCGGCTGTAAAGCCAAGGGTTATGGTTCTAGGAATATATCTTAGTAACACACCTGCTCTTAATAATCCCATGATAACAAGTAAGATACCAGCAATAACTGTAGCGATTGCAAGACCTTCAAATCCAAACTGAGCAATGATTGTAAATACAGTCATTACAGTAGCGGCTGTTGCGCCACCAATATTAACCTTGCTACCACCAAGAAGTGAAACTAAAAAACCACCAATGATTGCAGTGTAAAGACCACGTTCAGGACTCATTCCTGATGAAATTGCTAGTGCTACCGAAAGTGGAAATGCAATTACCGCAACAATGATACCAGCAATTAAGTCTTTACTAAACTGCTTTCCAGAGTATCCTTTCATAGCGGTACAAATCTTAGGCTTAAGAGTAATCATAAATACTAATTCTCCAAATATAAAAAATTTATAAAATCAAACTAGTTAATTATAGGATTGCACTTATTAACCCACAATAATAAAATTGAACAATAAAAAAGCGTTGTTATGAAAATTTAGTAACATTTCACATAATAACGCTTAAAAATTAACTTATTTCATAGAAAAATAGGTACTGTTGCACTATACCGGCAACTCCCTTATAGTATTCGTGATCGAACCCATCAGGGTAATACTTAGCTAGCAGCTGTTTAACATGAGTATCTATAGGAAACGCTCCTACATGGTGTAGCCCAAATAAGCATATGCATTCTGCAACCTTAGGGCCTATACCCTTTCTCTTTAATAATTCTATTTTAGCCTCTTCGTAGCTTAGATTACATAACTTTTCTACCCATTCTTCGTTTTCTTTGGCAAAAGAATATATTTCCTTTAAATAAATGTCTCTGTAGCCAAGGCCTAAGCTCTTATCATCGAAGAATTCAGGTAAAAGCTCTCCTGGAAGCGGGAATCTGTACTGATCTGTAGTACCAGGCACGAGAAAGCCTGCCTTTTTACAGATTAGGTCAATGCTATTTTTAATCCTTGAAATATTGTTGTTCTGAGATATCAAATAGCTTACTACCATCTCCCAGACATCCTGCTTTAAGATACGTATACCACTGCCCTTTTTAAAAGCTTCGATAAGATGGGCATCGCTAGAAGCCCTGATCTTTCTTTCAATTTCTACGTAGTCATCAGCTATTCCAAAGTAAGGCGCCCAGATTTTCTCCCAGTCTGAGTCATCACAGGATAGTTCAAACTCATTATCTCCTAGGTCCTCTATTTCAAGATACTTTCCGTATGCAACTATGCCAAATATATTATCATTAATTTCTTTCCATCTAAAGCACTGCCCACTATAGGCAGTCTCTTTAAGATTTAGGTGATCTATTTTTCTTATCATCTTTTAATAGCTTTCTTAAATATTTAAAGGTCTCATCCTCACCCTTATCTCGAAGCATGGTAAGAATTTCTCCCATTGCTTTGTAGGTGTTAGGATGCATGTACTTAGTCTCTTCTCTTCTATTGTAGTAGTCTAGTGCTGCGCCGTCATAATATTCTTTGGCCTTATATACCTTACAGGCTGCGATTCTATCACATACAGACTCAACTAAATATTTAGTCGGCATCTCAACAGGAGTCAGAATGTCACCAGTTGCAATGCAGTAATCGGTCCAGTATTCGTAGTGGTGCTTGTTGCGACCTTTATGGTGAATCCAAGCAGTTGAAATGCCAGTATCTATTCTTTCGCCTGCGTTAGGACTCTTGACACCAGTGTAGTATTTAGCACCTACACGAAACTCGGTCCATGAATATTTAGAAAGATCGTGAACTAGTCCCTGCCAGATTAATCCAGCCTTGAAGCAGTAATGACGCACGATTCTCCTATGCTTAGTAATCGTATGAAAATGTTTAAATGGATGCATATTCACCTCTTATTATTAGTCTATTTGATTGTACCTTTAGATTTACAATTTAACAACATTCATATAAAATTTGTCTTATGGAAAAAGAAAAAATTGTTATTGAAAAAGCTAAAAATTTCAAATATCCCCACGGATTTTCAACGCGTATTGGTGGCGTAAGTGATGGAATATATGCATCGCTTAACTTAGGCATGAATCGTGGCGATGATAAAGATAAAGTCATTAAAAACTGGGACATGTTTAGAGAAGCATGCGGCATTAAAAATGAGGCCTTTGTGTGTGGCAATCAGGTACATGGAAATAATGTCCATGTTGCTACCAAGGCTGATTTGAGGCCTGCATATGGTCCTGGTGAACTAATTGAGGCTGATGGGTATGTGGCCAAAGAAAGCGACGTGGCGCTGTCAGTATTTACAGCAGACTGCGTTCCTATCCTCTTAGAGGATTCAGTTAATGGAGTGGTGGGCGCAGTACACTCTGGTTGGAGGTCTACCGTCGCCGATATTGAAAAGCAGGCAATTAGTAAAATGGTTGCTTTAGGAAGTAATCCTAGTGATATTTTGGTTGCCATAGGACCTGCAATTGATAAATGCTGCTTCGAGGTAGGTGGCGAAGTTATAGATGGAGTGTGCAGCTTAATAGGTAGTGAGGTAGCTTCTAGCCTATATGATGAAAAGCCTAATGGAAAGTTTATGCTTGATCTACGAGGAGTTGTAAAAAAGCGCTTCATCCAGTTAGGTGTACTTCCTGAAAATATCGAGCTTGTGGGAGGATGTACGATGTGTAATCCAGGCAGATATTTCTCACACAGATATTCTGAAGGTAAGCGAGGAAGCTTAGCCTGCATAATATCTAAACCATAGCAAATTTATAGCCCCAAAAGGCCCTGACCGATAAGCGATCAGGGCCTTTTCTTGGGAATATACATATTTCCTTTAGGGAAAGGGAATATCACTTTAGAAATCCACCTCTGCTACTCTGTAGGTCCAAAGGCTGGATGCGAAATCACCAAGTTCGTCAGCTACAGTAACTAGTGCTGTAGTGCTGTCTGTAAGTCCACCATATGCGTTTGTTACAAAGCAGCCATTGTGATTCTTAGTGTGTCCTGTTGTCTCTCCACCGATTCTAGTTACAAGTTCCCAGGTTCCGTTAGCCATTCCATTAAGGTCGTAAAGGCTTGATAAACTCATCTTGTAGATAGATTCTGTGTTAGATATATTTCCGAGTACGCCTGCTGCAAAAGGATGTGTATCGCAAGCTACGTATAAATCATTTCCATATGAAGCAAAGTCACCATTACTTAAAAAGTCACCAGTTCCGTTGTTAGTAACTTTTACTGTGCCATTATTTACTATGTTATTTAAATCTGCTGCGTTAAGCTGCTGCACGTATGTGCATGTCTCATTGTAGGTTCCGCTTGTATAGAATAATAAAATGTTTCCCTGGCCATCAAGGTTAATAAGTGAAGGCTGTCCTACGCCCCACTGAAAACCTGTCTGAGAAGCATCGTATGAATGTCTTACTACAGGATTAATAGCATCGCACTTAACCCATCCGGAAGTAGGTGAATTAGATACCGCGAATCCTACCTGATTCTTCTGGTTATCAAATGTATCGCATCCTAAGTATGCCATTAAATATGTATAAGCTGTTCCATTGTATGTAAAGTTTCCAGCTATGATTGAAGGATCGCATACATGTGCTGAATCCCATGCGCCAGGAGTAGGTGATAAAATAATTGACTGTCTGCTCACCTGACCGTTATTAATGGCGCGGACAGCGATACTGTCAACAACAACGGTCGATCTTGTATTAGTGCAATATGCTACCATACCAGTATTGTTGCCATAATCAATACTGGTAGGGCAGTAATTGTATATACCTGCTGATGCATTAAAAAGATTGGGGGTTGCAGCAGCTGCGGGAGTCACTACAGAAACTGTAGTCATCACTGCTACTGCGATTGCTAAAATGGATCTTGTAAGTCTGTTACGTAATGTAGTATTTGTCATGGATATTCCCTCCGTATGATTAGTTCCCTAAAGTCTTGCAAGTAAATTCCCGTCACTTGCTTGTTGTTTATGTACTTAAATCATACGGTCAGCTACCTGACACTACCCTGACACTAAAGGGGGATTAAAATGCACAAACCGCACAAAGTTAATTGTGCGGTTTGTATATATCTACTCATTATAATCTTTTTATTTAGCAAACAAATCTTCCATAGTAACTACAGATTGTATATTACCCGAATAGGAATTCTCTATCATTCCATAGGTAGTTACTAGTATTGGAAAAATAGCATATTTTGTTCCTGTTACTGTAGCCAAATCATGAATCTTTCTACGTATACTCTCATCATCAGCTTGAGTTATCGTGTAGTTAGTACCCGAATACTTCATCTCACATAAATTGATAACTTGGTCTTTTCTTGCTATTAAGAGATCTATTTGAGAGCCATAGGTGCCTACATTATTATCTTCCTTACAGAACCAGGTATTAACATCAGCTTGTACCCCTGCTATTCCCAGCTTTTGCTTAATCTGACTTATGTGTAATAAGCAAACTCGTTCAAATGCCAACCCCTTCCACGTATTTATAGAGGGGGTATTAATCTGATTTGTCCAAAAATGTTCATCACTAAATCCATTTTCCATGAAATAATAATAAAATAGCGTAAACGAATCAATCAGTTGATATATAGCATATTTCTTTTTGGTGCCAAAAAATTTGTATTTACGAATGAAGCCACAGCTCTCAAGCTCTTCAAGCTTGACAGTTAAATCTCCCGAATTAGTTATCCTCGCTTTTTCTATTATTTCCTCCCTCGACAATCCACTCTTTTTTGAGCTAAGAGCCTTAATAATTGATATGTAATCGCCTGGATTTTTAAATATAGATGCATATAAGTATTTAAATTCGTCCTTAAGCACGCCATTACTAGAAAACAGCAGATTATCCACATTTTGACAGAAGCTCATTCCCTTTTCTAACTTGCTCCAGTAAAATGGCACTCCACCAAATATCATGTAATAGTTTAAGATTTGTTCCTTATTAAAAGGAATGTTCATTGATTTTACATAAAGCTCGCACTCATAAAGTGTAAATGGGGACAAGGCTATCTGTTCAGTCAATCTGTTATATAAACCACCTTTGTTATGTACAATTTTTGATAGCATCCATGATGTTGCTGATGTACATACTACCAATATTATATCGTCCCTTCCTGAAGCCCATCCGTTCCAGAAATTTTCTAACGCCTTAACCATATTAGACTTAGGTGTATCCATCCAAGACAATTCGTCTATGAAAATTATTTTCTTTCTCTCAGTAGAGTTTCTTATTAAATCCTTTAACTCTTCAAAGGCTTCAAACCAACTCTTAGCCCTAACTTTAGGAATCTGACCACCAGCATCTTTTATCGACGCTTCAAAAGCAAGTATCTGCTCCTTCATAGTTCCGTTATAGATACCTGCATGCTGGAATGTAAATCTTGACTTATATGCTTCTCTTATTAGATAAGTTTTCCCAATTCTGCGTCTTCCATAAACTGCAACAAAATGCGGGTTATCATCCTTGGTAATCTTTTCAAGAAGATTCAACTCTTTTTCTCTTCCAACTAACATAAACACCTCGTATAATTCACTTAATCTACTATTTTTTCATCGATTAAGTGAATTATAACCTTATTTTCGCCTATTATCAAGTAAAAGTAGAGTTATAATTCACTTAATCGCTGTTTTTTAGGCGCATTAAGTGAATTATAAGCTTTTTAAATATTCTTCAACATTAATACAGAGGATAACTATTGTCAAAAAGAAAAGGACTGTCATCGAACACAGTCCTCATACTATCTATATTTTCTTATTTAGCATCGCGGCCTTAGTAACCTCGGCCCAGCCGCCATACTGCTCACAGAATTTCCCATTCCATGGATTTCTGTAGGTTTTATCAAGATATTGTAAGAAATCACAATCTAACTTATCTCGATCAATCGCGTACTTACCACGTCCCTGGCGCAACACATCCTCGCCACCAGCGTCGATCAAAGCTTTTCGAAGCTCACTGGTAAGCTTCCAGAAATAATCAAGCTTATTGTCAGAGTCCTCTCCCCATAAAACATCACATAGTTCTGTGGGAGTAGCCTCCACTCCGTTTTTAGATATTAGATAGGCAAGAAGCTCTTTAGACTTTTCTCGCCTAATCATTATAGGTACTTCATTCATGTCATAGATAGTAAAATCGCCAAAACATATTACTTTTAGTTTAGTATTATCAGGCTTAACTATTTCTCTAGGATTGTCTAGCGAATACCTAAGATTGTTCATGGCTTTTTTAATATCATCAACAACAATAGGCTTGACGCAGTAACTGCTAGCAAGCAGATTATATGCATCAAGGGCATACTGTGAAAAAGCAGTAACAAAAACAATATTAATTTTGGGATACTTCTCCTGCAGCTTAGCTGCCAGTTCCATACCACTCATTCCGGGCATTTCTATATCTAAGAATGCAATATCAATCGGTTCTTCAGCAGCTCGTAGAGCATCTGTTACCGTTTCGCATGGAATAATGTCAGCGTCAGGCAATACTGCCAACACTGCTTCGTAGGAATCTTCAAGAGCAAGAATCTCATCATCCATTACAATTACTCGCATTATTTTACCATGGGTAGATACAATCTAACCGTCGTTCCTTTGTCAATTTTGCTATGTACCACCACGCGCCCACCTAAGGCTTCAACTCGAAGTTTAGCATTAGCAAAACCCACATGACTCCGACCATCATCGGCTACAGGCATCGGCTTACTTGCGTCAAAGCCTACGCCATTGTCTTTTACCTCAACCCAATATTCATCCTCGGCTATCCCAGTCTCAATAGTGACCTTTCCCGCTCCACTTGGGCGTTTCCTGATACCATGGCTAATTGCATTCTCAACAAGAGGCTGCACTGTAAGCGCTGGTATTTTGAAATCTAACTCATTTTCTATAATCTCATATTCAACCTTCTCGCCGAAACGAGTCTGTTGTATCTTTAAATAACTAGCTATAAAATCAAGTTCCTGCTTTATCGGAATGGCTTCTTTGGCCCCTAACATATCAACATTTCCTCGTAGATATATTATGAAGTTATCCATTGCGTCCATCGCAGCTTCTTGATTCGTCTGAATAAGTCGTCTAATCGAGAGCATACTGTTATACAAAAAATGCGGATGCATCTGTGACTGCAAAAGAAGCATTTTCTGCTCTGCAATCATCTTCTCTCTTTCAGCAGCTTCTCTGGCTCTACGCTTATAGTCAAAATTCTGGGTTGTACAATACAAGACAATTATCGAAAGCATTGTTCCTTGAAAAAGAACTTCAACATTCGGTAATACAATCTGCATAGCAGCAAAAATAACACACACGGTAATATAGCATGTTAAGCTTAATTTTATTCTTTTCTCTTTAGGCGATCTGTCAATCAGAATTGAATCGATTACCAAAACAGCAACCGGTCCTAGATAGCATAGATAGTAAAGCATTCCTGATCTAGCATAGTATCCAGCATCATTAATATAGAAATAAAATTTGAAGAAGTGGTTAAATACGACTTCTAATAGATCAATTATTCCTATCCCTACGCCTATGTGCAATAACCTAAGCTCGAATTTACCTTTAGGCCTCGCTACTAAATATATATATCCCAGTCCTAACAAATTAAGCACTCTTCCTAGAAAGAAATAGAGTGAATATATTGTCATCAAAATTTCAGAATACTCCTTGTGACCAGCAATGAGTATGTAAAAAGAATTTAAAGAGAATATTATTGAGTTGACTCCCAGTAGAAATGAGAGTACGAATCCTTGTCTGTTATCTGTTTCGACAATGCTTGATGTCGTAATAAAAAGAATCGTTGCATAAATCGAAGCAAGCATATCAAGCGATAGCGTCATAAGTGCTTCCGGCGGAAGCGCCCATACATCAGTCCTCGTCATCAGCATAATAGATAAAAATATACATGTGACGACAAAGAATCCTGCGCACCACAAAATAGCTTTATGATGCTTATATATTCTAATCATTAATTTGTTAGCCATAAAAATAATACTCCCTATGCATATAATACACAGGGAGTGTTAATGTAAGGCTAACGGTGATTACACAGTCCGATTATTAAAATGTTTAATTTACGTTTATCTCTAATGCAAACTTCTTTTCTATCGCCCTGAGATATTTTTCATTATGGCTTGCTGCGACTAACATAGGTGCATAGGCATCTCGACCGCTTATGTTAAGCATATATGGAAAATCTTTAAATCTAAGTGTATATTCATGGGCAAAGTCAAGAATACCTCGCTGAATTTCTTTGATTCCCTCAATATTCTTGTCGTAGTCTCCAAATTCAAAACCTACACTTCCATCTTCTAAGAGCTTGAAGCCCTGAAATTTAGGAGTAGGTGATGATAAGAGAAGTTCCCAAAAGACGTTGTAGTCTTTGTTGGGGTCATGCTTCTTTAATAAGTCTCTATTGTGACTGGGTGAATATAAATAGGATACTAGCTTTCCTGACTGCAAGAATGCATCTGTCGCATCTGGTTCAGCATTATGGATAGTATTAGTTCCAGCAAGTAAGCCTATTACCTCGCAGTCCAAATTCCATACTTTGTTAAACAGGTAATCTAATGCTAATGCTCCACTTCCAGCCCAACCTATGTCAACAGCTACGACCTTCTTGCATCCAGCAAGCATATCTTTATAGTATTTTTTAGCTGCCTTATGCTGTGGTTCATATGCAGCTAATACTCTGTCCCATTTAGCTTCTATGAATTTTCGTAACAAATAGCCATTCTTTTCTGTAAGCTTATCTGTTGCATGTAAGTCGATAAAAGACTTGTTCATCTTATTCCATAGTTCTTCTTCAGAACACTTTTTGCCATCCTTACGAGCTTGTGAAAGCGAATCAACTACCAATTCCTGAGCCCATGATTTCCATATCTCTTTCCAATCTCCTAGCTCATCAACTAAAAAGTCCAGCTCCATTGAATGTAAAATCTCAGCAATCGTATAGTCCTGATTAATCTTATGGTAGATAAATCTTCTAAAAAAGTCATGCTTATCACCCACAGCCATCAATTTAGTAGCAGGCTTTCTAGACCAATAAGCATATTCTAAAATACCCTTATCTTCAGGGAATGTATCTTCATATACTTTCTTTAAAATCTCGCCGTCTCTAGCCAGGAACAGGATTTTGTCTACAGCATTCTTGTGAACATACTCATGGATAAAATTACAGTAACCTAAAGCAAACAAACCACCATAAATGAATCCATATTCATATTCCATGGAATATGTATTTAAGCCATTATATAACTGATTGCTTACTAAAGCTCTATACGCAGATCCAGTAAGTGTAGCCATATCAAAAGGACGATACATCTGAACATACTTATTTACGTTAGTATATGGACAGATTTCTAACCCATGTTTTCTAGCCTGCTCATGATCAGAATTAGGATTGTCTCCCACATGAATAATCTTCTTGCCAGGAAAGTCTTTTTTCACAATTTCAAACAAATCACCGCCAGCCTTGTTCTTGCCATATTCACAAGATACATAAAGCTTTTTATAGCCAGTATACCCATTTTTCTCAAGCATCTGAGCCAGCACATCAGAAGGCAAGTACATATCAGAAACGATAATTATTTCCTTGCCCATTTCAATGAGCTTATCCCAAACAGCTTTCATGAATGGATTAGCATAGCAGACCTTAAGCTCAGTTGCTATTTCTAAGTCCATACCTTTTTTCTTGTCAATTCCGGTATCTTTATATACAGCGTCCCAAATCTCTTCAAGAGTAACTTCATAGTGGCCATTTCTAGCAAAACACTTTCCTCTAGCATCACCCTCGGCCCAAGTTCGGATGTTTCTAAAGTCTGGAATGCCGAGTTCCTCTTGCATTAGAAGAAAGACATCGGTTGGGATGCCGACAGAGCGGAAAATAAGGGTGTCGAAAATGTCGAAAGAAATGATGTCACTTTTCTCTTCAAGGTTACAGATCATCTCTTCTATCTTGAGAGTTGTATCAGAATATTTCAATGACTCACTTTCTGTGATATTCAGTGCCTTAACATCACTATTCATCTTCCCTGGTTTTTTGCCTAGAAATCGGAAGAATAAAAAATAATATGCTATGTTGAGCAAAATCAAATAAATCCATGAAAAGATTTTTCTAATGCTACTAGCATTATCATGGATTAAATGATATCTGTATGATATTCCGATGTGTCGGTTTACTAAAAAATTATATATGGTCATTCTCACAGTTGATAGCACCTTACTTATAATGTTCATCCCCAACTATTTCTAGCATTCATGATTCGAGCCTCAATATCATTTAGTCTTGCTTTAAAACGTTCAATTTGAACTTTTTGCAAAACATATAGCCCGCAATCCTCCATAAAATAGAATTCTTATATCGACTCACTCTGGCCCTTTTCAATCTAGTATGCTTTTTCTCTGCATCAATCCGATAAAGCCAGTCAAAACCTTTCAAATAGTCTAACATTGCAATAATTGTATAGTACTCATAATCCCATTTATGATCGACATGATAAATACTTATTTTTTCTTTCCATTCTGCCCACAAATCTTTAGGAGTTTTAGCCATATTATATCTTTCGTTAACAAACAATGGATTTCTCGTGTCATAATACGTCATAATTGGTGAAATTCTATACTCATATGTTTCATGCCATACTTGAAAACCTTTAAGAATAATAGGTTTCTTTTGGCAACGCAAACCATATTCAACGTCATCACAATGAATAAAAAAAGGCATCACATCATTGTTTTTGACAAAACTGTATGGAAAGCAGCATAGCCACCATCCGCCGTAGTCGGCATCAGAATTAAGTATTACATCAGGTTCCTTATTCACATCACTTATGTGCTTCATAAAACCTATATGTTCAATTATACCAGCATTCCACTTTTCAGCTGCAGTATATTGAATATTCCTATCATCGGTTCTAAACATTCTCCCGGCAATAGGTCTCTCGATATTTTCTTCAGAAGCGCTTTTCAAAAAATCATACAAAGTGTAGAAACATGAATGTTCAAACTCCACATCATCATCCATAAAAACGACATGTGTAAATTTCTGGTTTGCTTTTCTAATAGCTTCTATCCCCTTTTGAAACCCGCCTGATCCACCGGAATTTCTAGTATTATGAATAATAGAAACAAACTCATTTGAATCGAAATCTAGCGAATTTCCATTGTCAACAACAAAAATATGCATATGCAAATAGTATTCTTCATTAGTAGCATCAAAAAACTTTGAACTTAATAGTTTCGACAGATTATTCTTAACCTGCATTTCTCTTCGATACGTGCAGATATTTATTGCAATGTTTATATTTCTTAATGTGTTCATAATACTGTCTCCACCCATACATTCAAAACGCCTGTCGCTCTGTACGCAATGTAATACACCCCTTACAGAATGACAGACGTCAAAATTTCTCTATGCTAATTCGCCCTCACTCATCTGAAGCGCTGACGCAATTACCGCATCCATATCATAATATTTGTACTCTGCTAATCGTCCACCAAATATCACATTTTTTTCATTCATAGCAAGTTCTTTATACTTTTGATATAGCACTGAATTCTTTTCATCATTTACTGGATAGTAAGGTTCATCTCCCAGTTTCCATTCTGAAGAATACTCTTTACTAATTATAGTTTTAGGAATATCATTTCCATTTTCATCCTTACCAAATTCAAACCACTTATGCTCGATTATTCTTGTCCATGGAGTTTCTTTATCAGTATAATTAACAGCGGCATTTCCTTGAAAATTAGGCACATCCAATATCTCGTTTTCAAATCTGACAGAACGATATTCAAGTGTGCCTAAGGAATAATTAAAGTATTCATCTATCGGACCTGTATAAACAACTTTATCAGCTAATGAATCATATTTTTCTTTATTCTTCAAATAGTCTTCACTTAATCTAATATCTATTCCTGAAATCATATTTTCGATCAATTTTGTGTAACCGCCAATAGGAATTCCTTGATAGAGTGCATTAAAATAATTATTGTCAAAAGTAAATCTAACTGGAAGTCTTTTGATAATAAATGCAGGAAGTTCCTTGCATGCCCTTCCCCATTGTTTCTCTGTATATCCTTTAATAAGTTTTTCATAAATATCACGGCCAACTAAAGAAATTGCTTGTTCCTCGAGATTTGAAGGCTCTCCTGTAATTTCTTTGCGTTGCTCCTCGATTTTGGCCATAGCCTCTTCTGGAGTGACAACTCCCCACATTTTATTGAATGTATACATATTAAATGGGAGCGATAACAGTTCACCTTTATAATTCGCTACAGGAGAATTAGTAAACCTATTGAATGTTGCATACTTAGTAACATAATCCCATACTTCGCGATTATTAGTATGAAATATATGAGCCCCATACTTGTGGAAATTAATTCCTTCAATCTTTTCCGTATATATATTCCCTGCCACATTAGGTCTTCTATCTATAATAAGGACTTTTTTACCTTTATCAGAAGCTTGACGTGCAAAAACTGATCCAAATAATCCTGCACCTACAACTAAATAGTCATACTTCATAACAATCTCCTTTATCAATATCTTACTTATGTTCCAATTCAAAAATTTTTTTTTCTAGTTCATTTATTCTTCGCATTAATATGTCGTATGTAGAAAATCTATATGCCTTCTTTGTGCTTAATGCATTCTTTAGCCACTGCTTAGATGCATCTATCATTTCTGACATATTTCGCCTAACTTTTTTGTAATTAATCGGAACTGGATTTGCAAATTCTCGCAATTCATATGGATCCATAATCATTCGCTCTTCCAAATCAGCAACTTCTAACAATGTTTGAAATCTAGATAATCCTCTTTTCGAATTTCCAATACATACAAATTCTTTTTCGAAAATCATAGAAAAGCAAAGTCCATGGAATGAATCAGTGACTACAAAGCTAGCATTCTTAATAAGTTTTAACCAATCTTCCATCTCGATATTTTCTAGTAAGGATTCGGGCATATTCATAGTATTTCTATTTTTTTCAAAGTCAGCCTGTGCGTCCAAAACCAAGATAACATTTAATCCTTTTTGTTTAGAAAGTTCAAGTAAAGCCTCTCTCTTTTCAAGTGAAGGAGATAAAATGTAAGCAAAGATATAGTTATCAGGAGTCTCAAGCTGCGAATCTTCAACAAGCTTATTATATCTCTCTTGTTCAAGCAAAAATACTGGCTCAATTGTCCACTCGGCATCAACTCCAAACACTTCATTACATAAATCTACACCATCTTTCTCTCTAACAGAAATGTAATCAAATCTATTCATGTGAAATGCATTGTTTTCTAGTTCATGTCTAGGGGCCCCATAAACTGAGTGGCCAAAAGAAGTGGCATAAGCTATTTTTTTCCTTGAGTCATCAACAAAATTTAAGAAAAAATAAGCTCCGTTTTCCTTTGTACTCCAATAATTCCATAATTGATCAGAGCCTACAAGGAATGAATCACAAAACCAGTTTAAATCCTTTAATTCGTCATATGTCCTACGCATAGCAATTTCATAATATTTTTTTCCAAATCTTCTTGCAAAAGAATCCTCAATTGGATAAAAAGGTTTTGTTGTCTCGGGCCATTCTAACATTAACACAGAATATCCAAGTGATGATATAAATTGCTCCAATGCAAAATTGGTCATTACACTTCCATAATTTTTTCCATACCACCAGCCAACATATCCAACATCAAATTTTCTTCCTAATGAGTACTCTGTTATTTTATTATAATCATCGTATAGATCTAATAGTTCGAAAAATCTTTTTCTCTCTTTATGCGATTTTGAAGAACCAACTAGATTTCCATTTTTCCCCCTAGCTATATCCAAAGTTATTTTTTCTGATTTATCGAGCTTACACTCAATCTCCGAATACACTCGGCCAGCTTTTTGTGAGTTAAGGGTAATTATGCTGGCTCCCCTTCCGTCATTCCAATTGGGCCCCAATGCATCAATTCCCCAAAAGTCTCCTAGTGTTATGTCCCCTTGGCGTGGTAGCTTGTTAAACTGACAGTTTCCACAACTTTCTCTGCAGTTCAAGATATTAATAAAGCTAGGATACCATGACGATTGAGTTTTGGCTTTACTATATTCATACCCACTCTCTAACTTAGCATATATTGAATGGGACCATCCCCATGCATCCTTTCTTCTAAACGAGAAATCAACTATCTTGTCGTCTTTACGATCGTGTAAAACAACCGAATCAACATATTTTCTAAATGCTTTTGGCGAAGGAGCACCATGACACAATATGTCAACCGTAATCAAATTATCATATTCTTTTCCCAAGAAATTTTTCAGACCTGCTACTTGGCAACCGCAGCCTGAAAATAATACCATTTGACCTTCCTGAAGAAACGATTGGATTTCACCATACACATTTCCTATGCTACTTTGAACATACTTTGATTCTTTTAACGGTTCAAGATCCTCTATCTTATCAACAATAGTGTGATGAACACCTTTAAAATCATCGTCAAATACTGCGCCACACACTTTCCCGCCATTACTTATTACATATTCGGCTAAAACAGTAAAAATTCCTCCCGAAGAAGCTCTCCGACGAATTTCATCAGAAGCATATGCAGCATAAATTGTTGGAGTCATTTCATTATCTACCGGCCTGTTTTCAATAGGACATTTTAGCAGGCATTTACCACAATTAATACAGGATTCATATGCAATCTTAGGAAATAGAAATCCTTCTTTATTCGGTACCATAGAGATTGCTTTAACAGGGCAACTATTCGCACATGAAGCGCAGCCAGTACAATCCTTCTTTAATATATTATCAATCGTATTACTCATTCCTGAATCCTTTCATACATGTTAGTTGATGTA
This sequence comes from Lachnospiraceae bacterium, assembly GCA_045639565.1. GTDB lineage: Bacteria > Bacillota > Clostridia > Lachnospirales > Lachnospiraceae > UBA1258. The sequence continues at coordinate 41,276 of JAZUDH010000094.1, read as the reverse complement.
AAACTAGAAATTAATATTATACTTTTCATTTATCTTCTTCGACTTATACTTCAAAATTAGTAATATGAATCATTATACTCGCGCATAAATGAGAAGCTTATTGCTTTTCGAAGAAGAATTTGTATTGCCTTTTTCCCATTTAGCATAATTATTATATATTGATATAGCATAATAGTATCGTCTACCGCTCGGCAATTTCATATCTTTCTAAATGCTACGTAAACCAATTACTGAGCCATTATAAACAACTTGGCGCTGGATACTTATATCGTATAACTATCACCAAAAGTATTAGTCAAATCTCCTTTTTCGATTATTCGATAGTCGGTTTTTAATGAAACTATTATATTCCGAAGTGATATCGCACAAATTCAATATTCTATCCCTTGAGCCCTTCTCATCTTTGCCATTTACAATAGTCTTTAAAGCACGCGCAGCATACAAATAATAACTATCAGAATAATGAAGCGGGTGTAGCCCAAAGTGATGCTTCTCATCAGCGATAGTATCCTTTGGCATTGGAATATAGTTAATATTAGGCATATTTTTTCTTATTCTTTCTGTCGCCCTCGCTATCTGCTCATTTGCATAATCGGGGTCATTATACTTTGTAATTAGTTTATATCCGGGTTCAACATTAAATGTATATAAGTTATTATCTTTACCCCAATATTGTTTAGCCATTTCACACTCAAGAAATATTATATGGTCACTAGCAAATTTAGAAAAAATCATATCGCAAAATCGATCAATATTATCTAAGTATTCTTCTCCCAACTCACACACATCAATATCCCGGATTTTCTTTATTCCTTTCCATTTCTCCGATTTAGCTAGATTCAAATAATTATCTACAAAATCCCATGACTTTTCGCATAAGCCAACTTTATTCTCATAAGAGAACTCCATTATAGTGATTCTTTCGCATATCATATCAAAGATAAACCACGAAGCATCACATTGTTTAATCTTTTCCAAAGCAAGCTTATTAGCATCATAATAAAGCATCCTCTTATCGAAGTTATGCCCTATTTCAAAATCGCTTAATTCAAATGGAAAGGGAGGTGAAAACATAGTTGAAATAGGATTTTGACCAATGGTAAGAACTGGACAATAGTCATCACCATTTAAATAGTTAAAAACATCTCTTGTTACACATCCTCCATATACTGCAAATGATTCCATTAAATCCTCCACATCACTACTTCTTTATAATACTATATCGTGAAACTAATAAGTATGCTTATCAACTCAACCGATAACTGAAGCTACTAAACGCAGATTACTCTATTCACAATACTCATTTGATAGATTTGCCAAAAATTTTTGTCGTTCCTCTATAACCTCATAAAGAGTATCAATGTATCCCTTGTTCTCATCAAAACCATATTCTAAAAGCATGTCAATATCCGCTTTTTCAGTTATACTGAGTAGTTTTTCAACAACTTCAATCTGACTGTTTTCCCCATTTGGGCATTGCCATGAAGGCATCAAATACGGTTTAGTATTGTTTACAATAATTTGTTTAAGCTTGTCACCATTCAAAATTGAAAAAATGGATCCATGCAAGTACACATTATGCTGTTTTAGCGATAAATCAGCTAACGAATCCAAGCCATTCAACACCGAAATACATTTCTGCGTACTCAGCCAATCAGCATGATGCATTTCTCTAACATAATAAACTTCTTTCGAAAATACATCTATATTTCTAGTTAAAGACAATATTTCACATATAAACTTATACCCAGTAATAACGGAACATTCAGCAAATTCAATCTTGTTGTTCTTCAAAAATTCATTCCTGTAAAGTGCACAATGATAATCTATACCATATAGATCTTGCAAATTTGTTAATTCTTTGTACTTCTTCTCTCCCTGATCAGCATATATTCTCTTTTCAACTAGCTGACATACTGACACATCTGCGTTCTTCACGTTTGCAGAGTCGACCCATTCGAGTACTCGCTCTTTACTGACTAGCCAATCATGTGATTCCATAAACAAAATGTATTTGCCAATGGCTAAAGAGTTTGCACAGTTTAAACATTCTGCATATGAAAAATGATAAGGAGTATTGAACAATCTTATATTGTTTTGACGCTTCATAATCTTCAAGATTTTGGTATAGTAAAATGAATCAACTCCATTGTTTACAAGTAATATTTCTACTTCATCTGAATCAAACTGTTCAATAGTCTCAATCATTTCATCCAAATACCGAGACTGGTACTCCAATGGGATGATTATACTAAGATTGGCATTATTGGGCTTTCCGATTTTAAACTGGCTAATGTAGTCAAATGCGTCCTGTTTCCATTGTGGAATTTCATGGACAAAGGAATAGTATCCACATTTCTCCCACGCACTAGTCAATTCGTTTGCAACAGCAAGCTTATTCTCTAATGACAGATAAATGAAATCCGAATAAATGAAAGGAATGCTCCATTCAATATACGCTTTTCTATTTTCTTTTCTATCAAAGTCTTTACCTAATTTAATAATGTCTTCACCGATTCTACCAACCAGTTTTGCATGTTTTAAAACTTTTAGTTCCTTATTTTCATATACCTGCTGACTCATTAGTGAATCAGATCTGCACCAGTAATAGTTATATAGTTTATCTTCAATTACTGTAATTCCATTTGCTCTAGGATACAATTTGCACTGAAAAGCCTTATCCTCACCCAAGATTATATCTTCATCCAAGCTTAATTCATTTTCAATAATTAAGCTTCGCTTAACCATACAACGCCATAAGAAAGGAGAAGTATCTACCCTATCAAATAAAAGTGAAGGATCATATTGTGGATAAAAACCTCCCTTAGGGGATAAACAATCATATAACCACTGATTGGCTCTAGGCTCTTCTGGAAAAATATTAGCACCACAGATAACAATTTCTGAATTATCTCTTTCAGCTGCTTTATACATTTTTTCCATCATATCTGGTTCAATATAATCATCAGAATCTACAAACGCCACATATTTGCCCTTTGCAATTTTGATTCCTGCATTACGAGCGGAAGGTAGCCCACCATTTTCCTTGGTTATATATGTAAATCGAGAATCTTTTGCTGCATACTCTGCTAGAATTGACTCTGAATTATCAGTTGAGCCATCATTTACCGCAATAACCTCTATGTTAGTTAACGTTTGATTTAATACCGAATCTAAGCATTTTACAAGATATTTTTCTACATTGTAAACTGGAAGTAAAATAGATACTAAAGCCTTACCCATTATTCATTTCCTCCACAAAAATACTTTTTTGCTACATACTTTATCGTCTGTCTAGTGCCATTATGTTTCTGATAAAACATGAGTTTTCCCCATAATCCATAGTTGCGCCACTCTTCATTTTGTTCTGCATCGTTTAATGCGCCATTTTGTTCAGAATAGTCATTTTCACTTGTATTATTCAATCCATCAGAATTATGAAACCACTCTGCGTTTTCTCTTTTTTTTCGTTCTCGAATATCATTTATTTCTTTTTGCTGAGAAGAATACAGGTTTTTTAGCACTACATTTCTAATTTGTATTTTTTGAAAGCTAGTAGGCAATGCTTTAAAAGTATTCCACCAGAATACGCTAAAAACCCCCTGGTTATTTTCAATTGGACTCTCAACATCATAAATCAAAAAAGGTCTCCATAATGATTCAGCTTGAATTCTCCCCCTAGATCTTTCTCGATCAAATATAGAGGTATCGTATCCTTCAATATGCTCGCAAGTAAAATAGTACCATGGAAAATATCCTTCTTGACCTTTACAAATGTCATTGATTGCCTGAACTCCGTCGTTTGCTGTTAACATTTTATCTGTTACTAAACCACTAATATTATGCTTTCTCATGCGCTTACAATTAATCACAAGAATGTCATCCGTTATTGTTTTTTCTTCTTTTTCCGGAGTGTATTTTCCCTTTGGCAAACCCAACATATAATAGTCATCACAACTACTCACATGATAAAATTCCCCTATATCAAACATGCTAAGTACACGTCCATTAATATAAATACATTTATTCACCTTTGGTAAATAATCAGATAAATACAGAGGAAGGAATCCCTCGGGTACATCACAAGACACAAAATCGATCTTGCACTTGTCATATTTTTGTTCAAAAAGTTTCCACTTATTCATACTCTTTTCAGAGTGATTATTTCCCATTAGATAAAAATGAAATGCATGATAGCCTTTTGCGTTTTCCATAATCGAAGTGATAGCTATTGCATTATTTAACTCGTTTTTTTCAGAAGAGTCAAAAGCAACCTGAACTTCAACTGGTTCATCAATAAAGGATATTGGAAGAGTTTTATATTTCAATTTGTTATCTGCCATTAATTTTGCAATAAATAGTCCTGATAGTCTTTCTGAAATAAAAAATCTTTTTTCGGAAATATCTACTCTTCTTTCAAATTCTTCAAGAATCGAAAAAATCCACTCGCAGTACTCAAAAAATAGTTCTTTTTTCATAATGAACATGTTGCAAAAATTACTGATATCCCCCGAATAATATTCTTTCATTATTTCTTCATATTCAGGATACTTTTCTAAAACAATTTGATTCGCTAAATCAATGTCTGTCTTTCTCTGATTTTCGATGAAATGCCTATATACATTTTGTACTTTACCTAAATGAGCAACGAAATCACAGTCTCCAACAAATTCTTCCATTTTTTCAGGCGAATAATTGATTGTGTCATAGTATGTATCCATATCTAGATTTTGAATATTATAGACTATTTTTTCTCCCTCTTTGAGAACAAAATGACGTCTATAGTGCATCAGCCCAACATAATCAGGATTACCTAACTTGTCATAATTTTTCCACGCCCAATATAAAGATGTCATCTCATTATATGAGTCGTTCTTTGCAGAAATATTATCTCCAGTGTCATCTCCAATGAGATTTTCCATTAACCACTTGTAGTTTTCACTATTATGATCTAGTCTACATTTTGCATTACTTCTACCAACATGAATAGGAGTTAATATCTCATCCTTAAACAACGCTGCTTTTTTATGGTAGCACACCAATACCTTAATCTTACTCACAATAATCCTCCAACTAAACATAAATTATATTGCACTCTCTACGTAGTAGAAAAAGCCAATTTGCAAAAATCACAATATCTGCTTGACTGTTTAACCCATCTGGTCAGAATAAGCTTTACTTACTTCTTTGGGATTCCCTATCATCCTTAATTTACCTTTTTCAATCCATACACACTTATTACAATTTTCAACGATAGTACTCATATTGTGGCTTACAATAAGAACTGTACTTCCACTATGAATCAGTTCTTTAATTCTAGCCAAACTCTTCTTCCTAAAGAATTCATCTCCTACAGCTAAGACTTCATCGAGTATCAGTATTTCTGCTGCCCCACCAACAGTTGCAATTGCAAATCCTAATCTTGATACCATACCAGAAGAAAAGTTCTTTACCTTTTCTTCCATGAAATCCTGAAGTTCAGCGAACTCTACTATTTCATCATAGTGAGAATCGATGAATTCCTTGGTGTATCCAATGATTGAACCATTGAGATATACATTTTCTCTTGCAGTAAGTTCCATATCAAAACCAGTACCTAGAGTAAGTATCTGAATCTTTCTACGATCCACAACTACTCGACCAGTCGTAGGTGCCATTGCTCCTGATACTATCTTTAATAGAGTACTCTTACCAGAACCATTAGTTCCGATAATACCTACTACTTCACCCTTAAATACTTCAAAGTTAATATCATTTAAAGCATAGAACTCTTTTGTAGTTACCTGCTTTTTTAGTTTCTGAATGATGTAGTCCTTAATGCCAGAAGTATTACTTGTCGCTATGTTAAACTTCATTGATACATTCTCAACTTTTATTACAGCATGCGAAACTGGCACAGAAGGTTCAACATCCTTCTTTTCTTCGTTTTCTACATCGATAAACTCAATATCATCCTTATCATCTTCTGGAAGATAGAGCGTAACTAGTTCCTGCTTACTTTCTTCGTCGATATTCTTAGCTTTCTTTTCACGCTTCATATCAACGATTAGCAATATCAAACCAATAATCGAAAAGATAACACCTATAGAAAGAATACCTAAAATAATGTATAACTGAGGTCCACTGATTCCAAAAATAGTGAAAGGCTCTTTAACCTGACTAATAGGAACTTCAGATGGCTCAACATTATCATTTACTTCGGTCTCAGCTGGTTCAACAGTCTCCTTAGTATCAATAGCGTCGTTAGAATTGTCAGCTGATTCTATGTCACTTTTTGTAGCCTCTTCTACTTTTTCTTCTTGAGGCTCAACTACTGCGCCAGCAACTTCTTCTTCGTCTTCATCCTGGGGTGCTTCAACTTCTGATTCAGAAACTGTTTCAGCCTCGTCTCCTACTACAGTAAGTGGAGCTCTTGCCTGACTGGTAATATCTACAGATACCAGTTCTCCAGCATCGTTTACTGTGTGAATGGTTGAATTAGCAATAGTAATGCTGGTATTTCCAGATTCGATAGCTTCACATGTAAGCCAGAATCTAAAATTTGTCTGATTGCTACTACCATCAAAGTACATAACTCCATTAGTAACATCTACCCTGTCAGCACCATCTAAATATCTGATTTTTGAACTGTCATAATTTAGTTCAACATGATAATCGCTGGCAACGTAATCACTGGTTACGTACACACCAATATTAAATACATCGCCTTTATTAATCTGATAGCTTTCTGAACCAAAAGAAATAGTTCCTGAAGCATACATATCAATGGCGACATACGCAAAACACCCTACTATCAACATTAAAGCTGTAGTAAGGAAAAAATGTTTAAGCTTCGTTTTCATTGCAAATCTCCTTATACCTTAGCCATAACGTTGTTCTGATTTTTGTGGAATACATGATAGCCAAAAGTAAAGCTTATAACTGCTGCTATTCCAAGTTTCAAGAAAGCTGACCAATGCGGCACTCTTCCATAAACCATACATTCTCTAGCTATGTAAATTGCCAAATATATCGGATTAACGTTTATTACCTGCTTTACTACAGGTGCTAATCCATCTACGGGATAAAAAATAGCACATAAATACATCAATAAGGTGAGAATAATTCCATACAAGTAACTAATGTCTGCAAAGAATACATATAGAATCGAAAGAATATATCCGATTCCTGTCGCAAACATTAACAAAAGTAACACCGCTACGGGGAAAAATAGCATAGTGAATGAAGGTTTTACTCTATATGCGATGAGCATCAACACATATGCTATACAGGTGTATAAGAAATTAACAAAAGCTGTATATATTCTTGAAAGAACAAAAGTCTGTTTAGGAAGTTTAGCTTTTATCAATAGTGTCTTATTATCAACCAAAGCAGTCATAGCGGAGTTCGTTGCAACGCTAAATAGAATCCACATAATGTTTCCTGTTAAATAATAAAGAGGAAAGTTTTCAATTGATCTTTTAAACATCGCCGAGAATATAAAAGTCATTACTAACATTGTCAGCAATGGATTCAAAACACTCCATATAATACCTAAATGGCTTCTCGCATATTTTCTTTTTACTTCTCTAGATGTTAACTCACGGATTACAAAGAAATACTGCTTCTTGCGCTCTCTGCTTTCTTTTTTTAACATCTCCTTAGTTTTGTTTACTAATTCCAAATTCATCACCTTTAATTCTTATTCATTAATCGTTTCCTAGAGTAGCTTAAGTACTTATATAGCCTTAAGTATTCTAGTCGAAGCGGTACAAAACGGTCAGTATTTACAATGCTCGCTTCGGTCCACCCACTTCTTACTCTATAGATTTTCCTAATGTCGCTATCTGTTAATGGTGCTGCGATATCAAGAACTGTGTTTTCTATTACATCATCACAGAAGCGTAACCCACCTAGGTATCTAGCCTCCTCGGGAGTAGGTTCAGACATTACGCGAACCATCTCAGCCAAATGTGCTTCCACTACACGATTAGTTGCTTTTTCAACAGACACCTTGTCAGCACACTCGCAAAATATACTTATTTCATTCTGGTTGAGACTAGCATTATTCTCATATATAGGATTAAAATCCGATTCTTTAGAGGCATATCCCTTTGTCATTCCAGTCATGGCTGAGAATACTGTTTCAAACAGGCAGTTTGAAAAGTATACTTTTTTACGAATATCACCGTAAGGCCTAAAGTAAAATGACTTATAATGTGACGATTCTACGCCCTGCGGCAGCTCGTAAAGGCCAAAATAATAGCCGGTTATCTGTACCGGCTTAACTGTCCACAATAAATGTCTAAGTGTTTCCTGAATACTTCCTACCCAACCAGAATCCACTATTCCATAGGAAATATCATCAAGTAAACCCTCACGGGATAAATATCCCATTGTGTTTTCGTAGGCTTCAAGTGATGTAGTTCTGATTAAGGTTAATAACTTTTTGTCGTTAGAGATGTAATCCCTAAGTCTTGTTATCTCTGCAATCGATAGTATGTCGTCATAGCCTTTATCGATAGGCATATCCTTTAGGATATCTAACCCTTTAGCCCGATCTATTCCAGCTCGGTCCATGATTTTACCGAAGGTAACATCGATACCACCTATTGCAATCTTACCTGCTATCTCTGTATCTAAAAGAGCGAACTCTGCTTTTCTAAGTGAGAAACGCGATACGTATAGGTATTTTACTTCAATGTCTAAATTATCCTGTTTAACAATGCGCGAAGCAATCAGATACGGGATATATGCATCTCTTGCTAAAAAGTACAGACGCTTGCGGCCATCTTTCATGGCACTTTCTAATACCCACCTTGTGAAATCAACTATTGCAGGAGCAAAGGATTTCATAAATATGTCTGACAGCCTGCTTTTATCAGGTTGTGAGCTTTGGTACATCTGTCAACAATCCCGTGATAGATTTCTCTACACACACGGCTTCCTTTCTTTTTATAAATCTAATTGCATGAGTAGGAACAAAGAAACCTATAATAGGGCGCATTACATAAAATATGCCCTTAGGAAATAAAATTCCTAATCGTTTAAAACTTCTAAAGCGAATTTTTGATTCATTTATGCGACGAACTAATCCTCTTCTTTTGAAGGAATTAGCATTTTCTCTATATAGGAAATAAGGTTGCTGAAGATTAGCGCCATAAAAGCCTAATGACTTAAGGCGCATGAAGATTTCATAGTCTTCACATAGTAATGTATCTTTCTCTACAGCATACCCATCACATTCATCAAGTACCGATTTTCGATACATTACTGTTGGGTGAATGTATGGTGAATATTTCAAATAATCATCTACTGTTGGATGCGCTGGCATGCTACGATTTCCGTATATGCCATCCTCATCAAATAGGTAGGCATTACAGCCACACCATGATACATCCTGATGTGCTTCTAAGTAATCGACCTGTGCTTTGAAACGATCTGGAAGCGATACGTCATCGGCATCCATTCTAGCTATGTACTTGCCTCTAGCAACCTTTAAGCACTCATTCAATGAGAAAGCAAGGCCGTTATTTTCTCTACATGAAATAATAGATAAACGCTCGTCGGCGTCTTTTAAACTGTTGATGTATGTGCTTCCCTCATCATTAGAGCCATCATCGTAGATGATAAATTCAAAATCGGAAAAGCTTTGGTTAAGGATACTGTGGACAGCTTTATACAAAGCATCTTTATTAAGTTGGTTATAAACCCCCATGATAACTGACACAGTAGGATTCTTAACTACTCTCTCCAATTTACTCATTCCCTTTCTCTTACACACTTATCTGCCTTTTCATAAATCTTACGCATCATACGGTCATTCTCGCTGGTGCTAAATGCCTGGGCAGACTCACTACAGTGAGCAGACATTCTTTTTCTTTTATCCTCGTCATTTACTAAATCAAGAATGGCATTTTTGAAATCCTCTACCGAGTCCGGATTACACAATATGCCATTGAACTGATCTATAACGTATTCTCTCGTACCGCGATTCTCAGAAGCTATAACAGGAACCCCTGATGCAAGTGCCTCGATAGCGGCAATTCCCAAACCCTCTCGAATTGAAGGGAAGGCAAAGCAGTCAGCTGTCTGCAGTACCTCATGCATATCGCATCTATAGCCTAATAATCTTACTCTGTTCTCAAGTCCTAATTCCTTGATTCTTTCCTCAAGTTTTTCCTTGTTAGGTCCCTTACCACATAAGCTGTAGTAGATGTTTTCATTAGGAATCTGAGCTATTGCTTCGATTACTTTAATCTGATTCTTGTTTCCATTAAGCTCAGCTGCTGTTACGATATGAAATGCATCCTCAGGAATATCTAAGCTTTTACGCATCCATGAAGAAATATCAGGATTAGGCTTAAACTTATCAAGGTTTACTCCTACTCCGTGAATCTTTTCAACAGAACCGCCCTTACGGATTTTGAAGCGTTTAGCTATGTATTTGTCTTCCTTGTTTATCGTAACTATTATGTTAGTGCATCTTGCCATTAATCGCTCAGCGGTATAAAAGAGTATCCAGTATATTAGTGGAGCGCCCTTATAAAAATGAAAACCATGCGCAGTATACATTATTACAGGATGATTGCTTGCAAATTTAGCAGCGGCTCTTCCCAAGATACCACCAATAGGTGTATGAGCGTGAACTAGGTCAATCTCTTCTTTTTCAATCAAATTACGAAGCTTCTTGCAGGTCTTAATATTAGTTGCAACCGCTGCAGGGCTTTTCTTGATTGAAATGTGGTGAAGCTTGATTCCCATAGCTTTAAGCTCATCTTTGTCACATCTATAGATAGGATTGTCAAAGTTGCTTGCATAATGAACTTCATAACCCATATCCTGTAGGATTTTCACATCATTAAGGCAAAACTGAGGTACAAATCCACTTATCGTCGTCACTATCAACGCTTTTTTCATTAGTATCTCCTAGTTGCCTACTACGGATTTGATTAATTCATGTGCAGCTGCAACGTCATCATCATTAGGTGTCATTACATATCCTACCTTGGTAGGACCTGAATATGTAGTGGATGATGCACCAAATCCTGACGAAACTCTTGAATTAATATTCCATTTCGTACCGCTCGTAATCTGACTTGAAATAATCTGGTACATCATCTCTGTAGGCATATTGGTCTGGAAGCTATCTGAAATGCAACCTAAAATGCCTGCATAGTTTATAACTATCTCAGGTGATGAAAGCTTCTGAACTAATCCGTCTACAACCTTCATCTGATTCTTGCCTCTTTGAATATCTCCACTTGAGAAAGAATATCTTTCTCTGGCAAAAGCAAGTGCTTCGATACCATTTAAGTGATTAACACCTACTGTGTATGTTTTAACTGGTTCAACAGTAAATTCATAATCCGAATAAACATCAACTCCGCCGATGGTATCAATCATTTTGACAAAACCTGTAAAATTCATACGAAGGTAATAATCTACCTTGATTCCATATAAATTTTCTAGTGCCGCAATAGAATAATCGATTCCATAAATTCCAGCATGAGTAAGCTTATCAGCCTGGCCTACCTGAGGAAGGATTACAAAGTAATCTCTAGGTGTATCAATCAGCTGAATAGTTCCAGTAGAACGATTTACTGCCGCTAAAATATTAACGTCGCTTCTACGTTTAACATCGACAGAGCCTAATGTGTCGATACCACTTACGTAGGCGATAAATGTGTTTTCGCCTGAAGTAACGATATCGTCGCCCCAGTTTAGGTTTGTGGTATGTGCTCCTGTAGCCGAATTAGCTATACCACCTGTATTAACTGTAACTGCAGGTTTTGTATTACCTGAAACTTCAGTACTATAGTTAGGATCACGCATTGAACTTAAGTCAAGCTCGCCATTACTGCTAAGCTCACTAATTGTCTCATCATCCAAAGCTGACAGTTCATCATCATAAATTATCGCAGTCTCTTCATAATCACTTGCTGTGTTATCTACAACTTCTATCTCAGAAGTTTCTAATACTACAATCCAGTCTGCGAAGTTTTCATACCCTTCAAAGCCAGGGACAACATCAAGGTATGCATCGTTTACAATTGCTGCATCTACCTTTCTGATAATCAGATAATCAATAATATCCATATCGCTTGTTCCCTTAATGAGGGAAGGTTTTTCAGACAATGAATCATAGATATTAAAAGCAATCTGCTTACTCTCTTCTTCATCGCATAAAGCTATTTTCTTACCTGAAAGGTCTGAAATATTTGTATATCCAGAATCCTTTAATGCAATAACAGATATTTTGGTAGATTCATGAGTTTCACTAACAGAGATAATATCAAGAGTCTTGGTTACTTTCGCAAATGCAACAGTTCCATATGTTGCAACAACTACCAATAACACTGTGATAATTGAAAATATAATAGTTGCAACTTTTTTCTTTTTAATGATCACAAATACATTAAAAATGACATACAGCGCAATAAGTCCCGCAAAAAGAACAAGTGCCCATGCTGGTAATATGCCAGTCGCTAACATTTTACAAATCAATACAATAGATACTGCTGCAAGAAGTGCAGGCAGAATAATAAAAAATCCTAATAAATTCCTTTTTCCCATAATTACAAAACAAAACTCCTAATTCGGAATAGCGATTAACCAAAAATTAACCGCATGGAACGTTGTAACACGTTTTAGTTTTTTTTGCAACCCTATGCAATGTACTTAATGCCTCGGCATTTCTCCCCCAATTATGCACAAAATAACGCAGCGCAAATCTATTAACCAAATATTAACAGATAAATTGAATTAAATCAATAGAAAAGCCTGCCCAAAATGGCAGGCTCTATAAAATACTACTATACGAAGTATTTATAAACATATTCTGGTACTAATTGTTGTACTAGCTTGTAATCCTTTTTCCTAAGAGCTTCCCTAACTATTGATGCTGAAACATTTTGCATATTTATGTTTTTAAGCTCATAAAAATTCCTTTTATACATTTTTGTATAATCTGTCATCACTTTTTCTAAAGTTTCACCGTTTCTTGTGACTATTAGAAAACGATTTTCACTTATAAGCTCGTGGCCTCTATACCAGCGTTCTAGTTCAGAAACTTTGTCTGTTCCCATGCACAAAACTATGTTTTTGTACCCTAATTCGTTTCTAAAATAGCTAACAGTGTTGTATGTTTTACCATCTACCAGTCCTTTTATTTCAATGTCTGATACAAAAAAGTCACTTATCCCTTTTATTGAACCAGCTATAAGGTCGTATCTTACTTCTTCAGCAAGGACTTCGGCGACATCCATTCCCTTCCAACCTAGCATGTAAGTGATTTTTGAAGGGACATAACAGATTTCATATTGAGGATATTGTTCTTTTGCCAACTTACCTATTAGCAGGTGGGCGTTAGTAAATGGGTTAAAGGCTCCGAATAGAAGCACTACTCCTTTATCTGTCATTAGCTAATCTCCACTGGATGCAACGGTTAAGATAGTCTACATACTGCTCGTTCTTGCACATGCCCTTGCCGGGAGTGTCCGAAATCTTAGCAACGTCCATGCCATTGCAGGCGGTTGTCTTCATAACGATATTGAGGGCATCCACGTTTGTGTCGTTAGAAATATAGGTTCCGATACCAAAGGCAACCTTGATGCGATCCTTGAAGTGTGCGTAAATTTTGTCGGCTTTCTCGAAGTTTAAGCTGTCGCTAAAAAGAAGAGTCTTCATCTTAGGGTCGATGCCTAGCTCCTCGTAGTGCTTGATCATCGTTTCGCCCCATTCAATAGGGTCCCCGCTATCATGGCGCACGCCTGAGAAAAGAGTTGCGTAGGTTAGCTGGAAGTCGCGTAAGAAGCACTCTGTCGTGATTGCGTCGGTGAGCGCGGTTCCATTTAGTACGCCGTATTCGTTTTTCCAAGCTTCTAGCGCATACCAGTTTGAATATGCAGGATTGTGCTTGTGATTACCCTGACCTACGCACATTATCCACTCATGAGCCATTGTTCCAACTGGAATAAGCTTATATTTTTTAGCTAAGTAAACGTTTGAGGTACCTACGAATTTTGAGCCTGGATACTGGTGTGCTGCTAGCTCCTTGACCGCAAGCTCCTGGGCCTCACCTGAAAGTCTACGACGCAGGCCAAACTCGCTGAAAGCCCCAATATTAAAGGTTCCGTCAGCGATTTTTGTTATTTTTTCTTGCAATTTTTCTTTAAAGCTTGCAAGCAAATCTTCATATTTATAATGACTTCTAAAATAAACTTCGTTAACGATTGCGAGAGTGGGAATCTCATACATTGAAGTATTAAGCCAGGTTCCCCTTGTCTCGATAGAGAGCCCGCACTCTGCGTTTGTCGTGATTTCGAAGTCTTCGAATCTAGGATTCCAGATACGTAAGAAATCAACGTAAGATCCCTTAATCCATTTAATACTGTTTAAATAGTCTAATTCTTCCTCTGTAAACTCAAGCTCACAGTAGGCTTTTATCTGTGCTCTTATCTCCTCTACCATCTCGGGCGTAAAGAAAACATCCTTATTACGACACTTAAATGTCCATGTAGTCTTGTAATCTGAAAACTGATGATAGATAGCCTGACCCATGCTGAATTTGTATAGATCTGTTTCTAGTAAACTATTTATAATTCTTTCCATATTAGTAGTAATCCTTTCACACTGTTGTGGGGTGGGGGCGCTGCGCGGGCGGGGGCGCCGGGCGGGCGCAGGGCGGCCGGATATGCGGCCCGCTACGCGGGAGGTGGTCCGTTGGGGACGGAGGCGTTTGGACCGCAGGACTGTCCCTAACGGGCCACTTTTTTGCACTGCGTGTCCAAAATGACGTCTGCAACCCCGTCCCCAAGATGTCATTTGTTGCACTGCGTGTGCAAAATGACATCTCTAACCCCGTCCCCGAAATGTCATTTTATATTGTGGGGATGTCGGGTTTGTACATGGGCATGACTTCAAGTTTGAAGAGGTTTGCCTTGTGGCGACGGTCGATGTTTTCTTTTTTAGATGGATCATCGATTTCACCGGTACGGATGTATCGGTCTAGTTCAGCGTAGGTGAAGCCTAGATTATCTTCGTCTGTTTTGCCGCATAATCCGTCAGAAGGAGCTTTTTCGGTAAATTCAGAGGGAACACCGATGTATTTACCGATTGCCTTGACTTCCTGAACTGTAAAGCCTGAGCAGGGGCTGAAGTCACCTACTGAATCGCCGTATCTTGTCGAATAGCCCACCCAGTCTTCTGAAAGGTTACAGGTATTAGCTACACGGCCATTATGGCTCTGCGAAACTGCGTATACTGTTGACATGCGGATACGTGGAGACAGGTTTATAACAGCCTGTGTTGATAATTCGAAGGGCATCGCATTTTTGATTCCTTCAACCGCATCCTTAATATTGATTTCGTAATGCTTAATTCCCAGAAACTCTACAACTCTTCTTGAAACGTCGATGTCAGCCTGCTCTCCACAAGGCATGAGCACGCCGATTACACGATCCTTTCCAAGCGCTCTGCATAGTAGCGCTGCTACTACTGTCGAGTCCTTTCCTCCAGAGATGCCTAAAACGGCGTTGCAGCCCTTCCCATTTTTCTCGAAAAAGTCAACAATCCACTGGCATACCTTATCGGTTTCTTTTGCCACATCAAATGTGTATCCCATGGTAAATCCTCCTATGTCTATCCTGTTTAACGCGCATAAACTTGCGAATTGATTAGTTACTTCTTATTATAAGAAGAATCAGCGTCAGTCTTCCTGCGCTATCACTTCTTATTTAACTGCAATCTGGCAGCTACGCATTACTTCAAGCGCAGCGTTGTGTTTTTCGACGGTTACGCCGGCGCAGCATGTGCTATCGACTGACAGCTTAGCTTCGGGGTAATGAGCCTTTAAGTAAAGGGCGTTAGAAACCACGCAGATGTCTGTACATAAGCCTACGAATTCGATTTCGAAGTCTTCGCGACCCACCAGCCCGCTCACAATACCAGGAAGTGCTGGTGAGGCAAAAGAAAACTTATCTAAAAAAGTAACGTTCTTTTCCTTAAGTGCAGCTTCGACGCTTTTATCAAGCTCCCAACCTTCAGTTCCCTTTACACAGTGAACAACGGGAAGGTTACGTCCCTCACTTGATTCCATGTAATCTTCAAAATGTGTATCGCGTGTTGCAATAATTAGTCCGTCGTGATTCTTGATTTTAGAAACCACATTAGGTGTGATGGCTACTGCTTCGGGTGAACCGAGGGAACCATCAACAAAATCCTTTTGCATGTCTACTACGATTAAAATTTTCTTCATACGCATGTCCTCCGAGTGAATATAGTTGCTATTTTTAGATTTGGCATTTCTACTATTTTTCTATTTTGATATTGGGTCCTAAATTCAATATTTATGTTGTATAACTATAAATGCGCTTGATAGTTACAAGCTTTTGATGGTTGCAAGTTTCTGATAGTTGCATGCTTCTGCTGGTTGCATGCTTCTTGCTGGTTGCACGCTCTACTGGCGCGAATGCTTCTGCTGGATGTACGCTTTGCTAAGGCTGTTCTTGGGCCTTATAGCAATATAGTTCGGCTGGTGTGGCGCCAAGAGCTGATAGTGAGATGCCCTTCTCGCCGGTTGGAGTTGTTTTAGTCTTCATCTTGTCTCTAAAATTCTTACGGTATAATTCCTTGCCAAGGATAGTTTCGTAAGCTTTCATAAGGTCAGTCATCGTGAATTTAGCTGGCATCAGGTTGAAAACAAGATCGGTGTATTCGATTTTATTTCTAAGGCGTAGCATGCTCTCTACCAGAATTTGCGCGTGGTCGAAGGCAAGCTGCTCTGCGCTTACAGGTTCTGGTTTGTCGTAATTTTCTATTGCAATCACGCCGTTTTTGAAATGTCTTTTAGTGAGCTTATAAGTCATTGTGATGTTTTGCTCATCACTTTTCAAAATCAGTTCATCATTTTCTATTTTAAAATTGAACCAGGCTGTTTCTTTGGCATCATCACCTGATATTGTCGGACAGGTAGGAAGTAGGGCGAGGTACGCAATGTCGATGACACGCATCCTGGGATCTCTAGTAGGATCGGTGAAAGTGTAAAGCTGTTCCATGTAGACATCCGTAAGACCGGTCTCCTCTTCTAGCTCCCTACAGGCCGCCTTGTAAGCCGATTCGTTAATCCCAACAAATCCACCAGGAAATGCCCACTTATTAATGAAGGGATGATTTTTTCTCTTTATAAGAAGAATTTTCAATGTGCTGTATTTCTCGTCTGCTCCCACCAGCAACATATCTACTGTTACCGAAGGGCGCTCATAATCACCTGGCTTGTAGTTTTCTAAGAATTCCTTCTCGGTCAAGCCGTTTGAATCACGTTCTTCCATTAATTAGTTTCTCCATTGTATATTGGTTTATGTATATTGAAGTTATATATTGAAGTCAAAAATGGGATAAGTTTTGCGAATAGGTTGTAGTCATTTACTACAACCTCTGTAAGTATAGTATTACGTGGGAACCGAAATGTCAACAGTGACATTTCGGGGACGGGGTTGGAAATGTCATTTTTAGTATGCACTGCGTGCGGAAAATGACATTTCCAACCCCGTCCCCAAGATGTCACTATTCTATATGCGGATGGATTTGATGGATAACTGGTTATGCCAGGGGTGGATAGGCTGTGGATAAAGGGTTAATGACAAGTAATTAACCCTTTATCCACAGCCTATCCACCCCTGGCATGATCAAACCAGTTACCCACAAGCTCCACCGCTACGACGATGAATATTAAATAAATAAGCATAATACATTTTACTAATCACGGTATATACGTCAATCCATTTTTATAATACCGAAGCAACGGGATTAAATAACGGTATATTTGTATTCTATTTTCCTATATGCCCCGCAGGGCTTTATTCATCCTGCTTCGTCGGCATATAAGGCGCTGGTGCGCTGCTGTACCCCGCGGCGGCTTTGTCTTCTCGGTATTTTTTTCACTTCGCTTGACATATGCCCCGCGGGGTCTTATTCATGCTGCTTCGGCGGCATATAGGGCGTTGGTGCGCTGCTGTACCCCGCGGCGGCTTTGTCTTCTCGGTATTTTTTTCACTTCGCTTGACATATGCCCCACGGGGCCTTATTCATCCTGCTTCGTCGGCATATAAGGCGCTGGTGCGCTGCTGTACCCCGCGGCGGCTTTGTCTTCTCGGTATTTTTTTCACTTCGCTTGACATATGCCCCGCGGGGCTTTATTCATGCTGCTTCGTCGGCATATAGGGCGTTGATGCGCTGCTGTACCCCGCGGTGGCTTTGTCTTCTCGGTATTTTTTTCACTTCGCTTGACATATGCCCCGCGGGGCTTTATTCATGCTACTTCGTCGGCATATAGGGCGCTGGTGCGCTTCTGTACCCCGCGGCGGCTTTGTCTTCTCGGTATTTTTTTCACTTCGCTTGACATATGCCCCGCGGGGCCTTATTCATGCTACTTCGTCGGCATATTGGGCGCTGGTGCGCTGCTGTACCCCGCGGCGGCTTTGTCTTCTCGGTATTTTTTTCACTTCGCTTGACATATGCCCCGCGGGGTCTTATTCATTCTGCTTCGTCGGCATATAGGGCGTTGGTGCGCTGCTGTACCCCGCGGCGGCTTTGACCTTTAGGTATTTATTACATTTGATTAGGTATATGCCCCTCACAGTGCAACTTTCAGCATCGCAGCGCTTCTTGGCGCTGGCGTAGCGCCATTTATTGACGCTACGAGACAAAATGACATTTCGGGGACGGGGTTGGAAATGTCATTTTCTGCACGCAGTGCATACCAAAAATGACATTTCCAACCCCGTCCCCAAGATGTCATTTCATGGGGATAGACAAAAAAAGTCCATGTACTAAACGTACATGGACACTTTAACGTACTGCTTACCTTTGCGGCTTAAGCCACCTAGTTCGAGGAACTCGAACTTGCCGTGGCCGCGGACGGAGACTACGTCTCCGGCGGAAAGCCTGCGAGATTCATTTTCCATTAGCCTGCCATTTAAAAAGACTTTTCCGGAAATAAATAGCTCGGCGCTCTCGCTCCGAGAGAGGTTGTAGACTCTGGCTACAACGCCGTCGATGCGTTCAGACGCGACAGAAACAGACATTTCCTTTCGTTCACTGATAGAAAGAGCTCCTATATCCTCGATACGGCTAACCTTTACCTGAGTGTGACGAATTTTATATAGATTCTCTATGACGTAATCGGCCATTGAATCTTTTACAAACAATATTGCTCTATTTTCTTTTACAAAAATGTCGCCTAAAACATCTCGTTCTATTCCTAGATTCATAAGTGAGCCCAGAAAATCACGATGATTCAAGGAATCAGCGAATTTTTCCATCACTGGCTTAATCTCTAAAGCGGTAATAGGAAATGCTTCTTCATATCCTAAAGATTCAGGATCTCCGAATCTAATCATTTTTCTTTCGCATGCTTCGTTTCCACCCCACACTGAGAAGGGAACATGCTTAAATTCCGAAGCAGCCACAGCATAAAAATCAGACAGATCAGCCATAGCTAGAAAATCAGAAAACGTATAAACATTTGCGCGATATGTTCTTTCGGCCAGATCTTTAAGATGACTAATCACAAGTCTTATCTCCAGCTACATCGCTTAAATCAAAGTCCTCGCTTGTGAGCACTGAAAGCTCAGCGCTTGTGTCTTTAGCAAGTCTCTTAGACTGATTAAGCACAGCCTCTTCAACCTTGTTACGAACCAAACGTCCGTTACCAGCGTCTTTAGCTCTAACTGCCTGAACTGCATTTAAGTATGCAAGTAAAGGAGTTTCAGCACCTTCATCAATAGTGTAGCCCTTAGACTTAGCTGTGATTTTAGCGATTTCTAATAATTCCTCGCCTGAGTAATCAGGGAAATTAATAACGTTAGGGAAACGGCTCTTAAGACCTGAGTTAGCGGTCAAAAACTGTGCCATTTCGTTAGAGTAACCAGCGAGTATTACGATAAGGTTATCTCGGTTATCTTCGATTCCCTTAACCAAAGTATCGATTGCTTCAAGACCGAAGCTATCATCCTTTCCTCTATATAAAGAGTAAGCTTCGTCGATGAATAACACACCACCGATAGCTGACTGTATAACCTGATTTGTTAAAGGAGCAGTATGACCTACGTACTTACCAACCAGGTCGGCACGCGATACTTCAACAAGCTGTCCACCAGTCAAAATGCCGATAGCCTTTAAATAGCGACTTATAATACGAGCGATTGTGGTCTTACCTGTACCAGGATTACCAGTGAAAATCATATGCTTAGACACTTCACCAGCCTTAAGTCCAGCTTCTTTACGACGCTTTTGAACTGAGTAGTACTCTTCTAAGCTTAAGATGTATTCTTTGATTTCCTTTAAGCCTACGATGCCCTCGAGCTCTTTCTTGACTACCTCAACCTCGCCTGTGTAACCACTAGGCAAGATAGAAAGAAGCTCACGCTTGTCTTCTTCAGGAAGTGTAGCCATAAGCTTTCCATCCTCAACAGTAAGCGTAACGCTAGTCTTTCCTATAAAATCGCCCTCAAGCTTAAGCTCTGCAAGTGCCTTCAAAATGTCATCATATAAGTCAAGCACTGCCTTAAGTCCAGTCTGCTTAGAGTAGCTGTTAGCGGCAAAAGAAACTACTTCCTCGCCAGCTTCAATCTCAAAGTTAAACTGCTTTAATGCAATCTCCTTAAGCTCATCCATCTCACGCATAGAAACCTTTTTCTGTGCAACTTCTGATAATGAATCAGTTTTACAGATATCGCCAAGTGAGTTAATAAAAGGAGCTCCCATTATTCCTGCAAGCTTATCTACAGATAGACTTGAGATAAACACTAAGAACTTATCATCAGCAGAAAGTGAGCCTACTGTATTACTAGCAAGCGCATTAGTAACATTTACTAACTGACCATTGTTCATAACATATCTTTCAGAAAGGTTACACTTACCTTTAGCTACTAAATCAGCTAAACGTGTAGTCATGGATGTATGGCACTTTTCAATATTTTCAAATACGATAACATCTGAGGGTGATTCAAGCGCAGCATACAAATCCTGTAAGAAAAGCTTCTCTTCACTTGCAGTAGGATACAAAGATAAATCCATTGTAGTGAATTCTTTCTTTTTAAGAAGCTTTCTTTTATTCATCTCAGCGACCAAAGTGTTAAGTGCAAGATGCTTACCAGTATGTGAAGCGCCTAAAATAAAGATTGAGTTCTTAGGAAGCTCACCCTCTGGCTGCAATACGAAAGGTCTTTTAAAGGCAATAACTAATTTCTTTACGAAATCCTCCTGCCCATAAACCTTTTCATTTACTACATCATTAATTCCAGCAAAAGCAGCGAGCGCGTCCTCACCCTCGATTACCTTCATGGGTGCATTCTCAACTACCTTTTTATTTTCATCAGAATATGTCTGCAATTCCTTAGAAAACATATCAAGATCAGAATTTAACTTCTCAGAATTTGCAACAAGAGTCTTGTTTAAATCAATTCCGCTCTCCTCGCACATTCTATTTATCTCACGATTCTGAGCCATAAGCTCGTCCATCGAAGGAAGGCCCTTTCCTGTAATAGCCTGTAAATTGTCTAATAATGTACCACCATTTTTTCTTTTTAATTTCTGGGCCTGATCAATTTCTTCAAGAGTGTAATTGCTTCTCTTGCCGCCCAAGATGTTGTTCAATGATTCATCAATGTTGTCTCTCATTAATAATCCACATCCCCTCTTTATTTTTCTTGACTCTACTAATATAATCTAAAATGAAATATTTAGAAACGATTTATTCAAAAAAATTACGATATTTTAAGGAAAAAGCGAGGAAAATAGCATGAAAGTTACCCTTCAGGAGCTTACTAAGAAATTCCCAAACCGAAATAAGAAGATAAAGGAAGATGTTGTGGCTGTGGATTCCTTTTCTTTTGCCATCCCAGACGGCAAGCTAATCGGCTTACTAGGACCCTCTGGCTGCGGCAAAAGTACAACTCTCAACATGATAAGTGGTCTTGAAAAGCCCACCTCTGGCAAAATCTTTTTCGATGATGATGACGTTACAAACCTTCCCCCCGAAAACCGAGGCGTAGGTCTTGTGTTTCAAAATTATGCACTCTACCCTCACCTCACAGTGAGACAAAATATTAAATTCCCTCTTGAAAACTTAAAGGGCAAGGATAAGCTGTCCAAAGAAGAAATGGAGCAAAAAGCCTTAGAAGCTGCTAAGCTTGTACAGATTGAAGAGCTTATGGATCGTCGTCCTTCAGAGCTTTCTGGTGGTCAGCAGCAGCGAGTTGCCATTGCAAGAGCTTTGGTTAAGATGCCTAAGGTGTTACTCTTAGATGAGCCATTATCTAACCTTGATGCAAGACTAAGACTACAAACTCGTGAAGAATTAAAGCGTATCCAGCGAGAAACCGGCATCACAACAGTTTTTGTAACTCACGATCAAGAAGAAGCAATGAGTATCTCTGATATGATTATCGTTATGAAAAAGGGCGTGCTTCAGCAGATGGGTAAGCCTCAGGAGGTTTATGATAATCCCGTAAATCTCTTCGTAGCCAAGTTCCTAGGAACTCCTCAGATTAATACTTTCGAGGGTGAAGTTCTAGACGGAAAGCTCATCGTAGGTGGCGAGGCTATCTTAGACGTTAAAGGCGTTCCTAACCAGCCCGTATATGTAGGTATTCGTCCTGAAGCCTTCATCCCAGACCCTAACGGTCCTATGCAGTGCGACCTTGTAGCTTTAGAAGTAATGGGACGAGACTCAAGCGTTGTGTCAACACATCCTGGCATGGATGGCAAGCAGATTCGTTCGATTATAAGCTCCGACACTAAGGTTGACATAGTTGACAACAAAGTTCGCTTCTCACTAAAGCCTCACAAGGTGCATATATTTAATAAGGAAACAGAAGAAGTAATCACATTCTAAGGAGAAAAATATGAAAAGAGAAATGAAAGGATGGCTATACTTACTGCCAGCAATCCTGTTTTTAGGCTTCTTCATGGTTTACCCCTTAGTGGACGTATTAATTTATTCTGTCGAAGAAGGCTACAATTTTGCTTCACAGTCATTTGATGGCTATGGGCTTTACAACTTTAGTTACGTTTTACACGATCCGTTCTTTTTACAGGCGATAAAGAACACTTTTATTATCGTAATTATCACAGTTCCTCTATCAACACTTTTAGGACTGTTAATTTCTCTGGGGCTTAACTCTATTAAGCCTTTAAAGGATTTGTTTCAGACTATTTACTTTTTACCATACGTAACAAACACCCTCGCCGTAGGTCTTGTATTCATGATTTTATTCAAAAAAACAGCCTACTCAGACGGTCTTATTAATATAGTAATAAATCTCTTCGGACACGAATCCATCGACTTCATCGACGGTCCCTACTGGGCCAAGATGTTTGTAATGTGCTTTTACACCATTTGGATTGTACTGCCCTTCAAGGTTCTTATCTTAACAAGCGCCCTTGCAAGCGTTAAACAAGACTATTACAATGCAGCAAGAGTTGATGGAACCTCACGATTTAGAATATTTAGAAAGATTACTCTTCCTATGATAAGTCCGATGATTTTTTATTTAGTCATCACCGGATTTATCGGAGCCTTCAAAGCTTACTCTGACGAGGTCGCTATTTTCGGAACTGACCTTAACGCAGCAGGCATGAACACAATTGTTGGTTACGTTTACGACATGCTCTACGGAAACAGCGGTGGCTACCCATCATATGCATCGGCAGCCTCACTTATTCTTTTTGCTATCGTATTTACAATCACAGTTATCAATCTGATGATTAGCAAGAAAAACGTTCAGTATAATTAAAATCAACCTAAGATTATGTAGGCCAAAGAACGTGCCTTATAATCTCACGGGAAACTTTGAATACTCAAGAATATGTAGCATAAAGCATACATATTCAGGAAGGAAACTCATGGAAACTAAGGATTATGAAAAAGTAGAAAAATCCGCCAGGGCAAAAAGGATTACAAGAACCACCTTTACTTACCTTATGTTAGTGATTTGGGCACTGATAGTATTGTTCCCATTTTACTGGATGCTTCTTACTTCTATTAAAAGCTACAGCTCATATAACTCAGAGTTCGTGCCTAAGTTTATAGCAACGAATCCTACGATTCAAAACTATATCGATGCTTTTACAACTGTATCGTTAGGCCGCTACTTCTTTAATACGATTGTTTTTACAGTATTTACAACAGCTTTAATGCTTGTGGTATCTGTTCTTTCGGCTTACGCGTTTGCAAGACTAAAGTTTAAGGGAAAGGATATTGTGTTCGCACTTTTTCTTTCGCTCATGATGATACCTAATGAGCTTGTGATTATCACAAATTTTGTAACAATTACCAATTTAGGGCTTCGTAATACTTATGCTGGTCTCGTGCTCCCTTCAGTCGCTTCGATTTTCTATATCTACCTATTAAAAGAGAATTTCGAGCAGGTGCCTGAAGAGCTCTACAAAGCAGCCAAGGTCGACGGGACTTCAGACTTTAAGTACCTGACAAAAGTCATGGTGCCCATATGCCGCCCCACAATTATCACAATCATTATTTTAAAGGTCATCGAGTGCTGGAACTCATACGTATGGCCCCGCCTCATCACAGACAATCCTGATTATTACCTTGTTTCAAACGGTATTCAGGAGATTCGTGAAAACGGTTTTGGTCGTGAAAATGTGCCCGCAATGATGGCAGCAATTGTAGTCATTTCTGTTCCACTTATCATCATCTTCCTAATCTTCCACAAAAAGATTATGGCAGGTGTATCAAGAGGAGGTACAAAAGGATGAGGCCAAAGAAAAGGATTCTCGCTCTCTTACTGTCATGCATGATGGTTCTTCCTCTTACCGGATGCCACGGTTCGAAGGGAAGCATTGCTTTTACTACTCCTGAAGAGTTTGATTATAGTAAAAACTATGAGCTTACCTTTTGGGCTAAAAATGATACAAACGTTGTGCAGGCAGCTATTTACAACAAGGCTATTGAGGACTTTGAAAAGATTTATCCTAATATTCATGTGAATATGAAGATTTATACTGATTACTCAAGAATATACAATGATGTAATAACCAATATTTCAACTGGCACTACGCCTAATGTATGTATCACATATCCAGATCATATTGCAACTTATATGACTGGTGAAAACGTAGTGGTGCCACTTGATGATTTATTTGATGATGAAAAATATGGTCTAGGAGGTAGCGAAGTTAGATTTGATGGTCCTAGTAAAGCAGAAATCATTCCTGAATTTTTAGAAGAATGTAAGCTTGCAGGACGCTACTATGCTGTTCCATATATGCGTTCGACAGAAGCTTTGTACATTAACAAAACATATGTCGAAAAGCTAGGCTACGATATTCCCGATGTAGTGACATGGGATTATGTCTGGGAGGTATCCGAGAAAGCTATGGCCAAAGATGCTTCAGGCAATTTCTTAGTAAACAGCCAGAACGTAATGATTCCGTTTATATACAAATCAACTGACAATATGATGATTTCGTTACTAAAGCAATACAATGCCGGATACTCAGATTCTAACGGGAATATCCAGATTTTTAATGATACTACGAAGGATGTTCTTTGGACCATAAGAGACCATGTCAAGACAGGTGCATTTTCAACCTTTAAAATTTCAAGTTATCCTGGAAACTTCTTAAATGCCGGACAGTGTATTTTTGCAATCGACTCTACTGCCGGTGCTACCTGGATGGGCTCGCATGCTCCACTTATCGACATCTCGCCAGACAAGTTAGTTGAGTTTGAAACTGTAGTTAGACCAATTCCTCAGGTTGATGTTAATAACCCTAAGATGATTTCGCAGGGACCTTCGATTTGTATCTTTAATAAGGAAGATCCTAATGAAGTGTTAGCTTCATGGCTATTTGTACAATACATGATTTCTAATGATGTTCAGATTCCATACGCTGAAACTGAAGGCTACAACCCTGTAACCTCTAAGGCGCAGACTGATTCTGCCTATTTAGACTACCTATCTAAAGAAGGCGCGGATAATGACAACTACTATGACATCAAGATAAAGGCTACAAAGCTTCTACTTGAGAATACCGAGAATACCTTTGTTACTCCTGTTTTCAATGGTTCAGCTTCACTAAGAGAAGCCGCAGGCCAGATGATTGAAGAAGTATGTAAGTATACTCGTAAGAAAAAGGTGGCAGATGATGCTTATATAGAAGAATTGTACGATACTATGGTAGCGAAGTATCACCTAGATCAAGTCAAAGCTGCATCTGGTGATGGAGCAGTAAATAGGGACTTAGGCCCCCTTCCTAACACTGCTATCGCCCTTATAGTTGTGCTTGTAGCAACCTGGGTTTCTATAGGTTTGGCATTTTTATTTCAAAATGTCAAAAAATTGAGAAAACACTGACAAATATTTGGCATTTTGTTAATTTGCATAGAATACCATATCTCCTATAATATAGACGTTTGAAAAACATATTTTTAGGAGATTATGCAATATCGCATACTCCTTGAAACGCGACCGCGGTTGAATGAAACCTAATATAGCGGAAGCGAAATGGAGGATTAAAATTATGAAGAAATTTTTATCTGTTTTCTGTGTAGCTACTCTTGCTCTTTCATTAGTAGCATGCGGACAGAAGGACACACCCGCTTCAGTTGAACCTGAAGTAGAAGCATCTGTTGAAGCTTCTGTTGAAGCATCTGTAGAGGCATCTGTTGAAGCTTCTGTTGAAGAAGCTGATGAAGCTGCAGTAGCAGTTATGTCATATGCTGAATATGCAGCAGCTGACATGGATTCAGACGTTGTAGTAGAATTTACAGTACAGGCGCATCAGTCATGGTGGGATGACAAGATTACTGTTTACGGTGCTGATGAAGATGGCGCTTACTTCGTTTACAACATGGCTTGCTCTGAAGAAGATGCAGCTAAGTTAGATTCTAACGTAGTTATCCGCGTTACAGGTACAAAGACACAGTGGTCTGGCGAAGTTGAAATCGCTGACGCTACATTCGAAATCGTTGATGATGCAACACCTTACGTTGCAGTAGCTAAGGATGCTACAGATCTTTTAGGACAGGATTCACTTGTTGATTTACAGAACCAGTTAGTATCTTTCACAGATATGGAAGTTACAGCCGTTTCTTACAAGAACAACGAGCCTGGCGATGACATCTACGTTAACTTAAAGAAGGGTGACTATGAATACTACTTCTGCCTTGAGTACTACCTCAATGGTTCAGACGAAGAATTCTACAACTTAGTTGGTAACCTTGAAGTTGGTTCAATCGTAGACGTTGAATCATTCCTTTACTGGTATGAAGGACCTAACGGCCACCTCACAAAGGTAACTGTTAAGTAATTTACCCCTTACAACAATCAAGCCTCGAGCATCTCGCTCGAGGCTTTTTTTGTTGTGTCCATTAGGGACGGAGGCGTTTGGACCCGCAGGTCTGTCCCTATCGCGCCGCTTTTTCCCCTGGCCCGTTGGGGACGGAGGCATTCGGCCCGCAGGTCTGTCCCTATCGCGCCGCTTCGCTGCGTGGTCCGTTGGGGACGGAGGCGTTCGGACCGCAAGTCTGTCCCTATCGGGCCACCTCCGTCCCTAGTAGCCTATTTTATGTATGTGACTTTGTTTCCGGTTCGCTCAACCCAGTTTCTATTAGGCATTCCATCAACAGTATCTGCGTATCCGAGAGCGAGCGCTCCATACACTCTCTCATCCTCTTCCATTCCAAGAGAAATCATTTCGTTCAAAAGAACAGTATTTTCATTAAGCCACCTCAACTGATTAATCCATACACTGCCTAAATCAAGTGCGTTAGCCATAAGCATCATGTTTTCTAGTGCACATGAACAGTCTGCTATGTTGTTACCATAATCCTTTTTATTAGCTGTAACGATGAGTACGGGACAATTGTAATGAAATATATATCCGCCTCTCTTAGAAGCAGTAATTGAATTGACTAATGACTTATACGTATTTTCATGAATCTCCATTTTGGAGAATTCTTCTTCGGCTAATCTGGCTAATTTGTCAAGTATCTCCTTGTTCTCAATTACAATAAAATGAGTGCTCTGCGAATTCCCACCACTAGGCGCAAAACGACCAGCCTCTACAACCTGATTTACCAGTTCCTCTGGAACTGAGTTCTGCTTGAATTTTCGCGTACTACGACGACTTTTAATAAACTCTAACATAAACATTCCTCCTATTCAGCTTTATCGTACATTGCAGATGATCAATTCGATACAACTATATTGCTTTATTCAGTCCAAAATAGCAAGGTTCCTATAAAAAACATATACAGCAAAACGACGGCTCAATATCCATCCTCCCCCTTCGGTACACTAGGGACAATTCTATGGTCCATATGCCTCCGTCCCCAATGGGCCGCAGGTATGTGCGGTTCGTTGGGGACACTCCTGCGGTCCATATGCCTCCGTCCCCAATGGGCCGCTTGCATGTGCGGTTCGTTGGGGACACTCCTGCGGTCCATATGCCTCCGTCCCTAATGGGCCGCATGTATGTGCGGTTCGTTGGGGACACTCCTGCGGTCCATATGCCTCCGTCCCTAATGGACCGCAGGTAAAAAAAGCTGCATAACACTTGGTTATGCAGCTTTTTGTTGCCCACCCGATCCCGTTTCGGCGTTTTTATTGCTATACGGCGATTTTTATACAATCTTTGTACTAATAAAGAGAGTGTTTATGATTTATGCCTAATGTTACCCTTCGCCCACTTATTTTGTACCATATAAAGAATTTATGCTTAGAATATATACAATAATTGTACTAAAATCGCTTAATCCATCTGTAAAAGCCGAAACCACCAAAGAACTAAATTGATTTATCTCTATTACCATGAGGCCGAATGCTTTATGCCATTCGCTCAATTGCTAGAATGCTTTATGCCATTCGCTCAATTGCTACATCTATCAAAAGGTTATATTACTTCTCCGTCTATAATCTTTTCTAGGTGTTCTACTATGAACTCCTGGGCCGTTTTTCCATAGATTACAGCCATATACGGGCGACCATACATAGATGAACGCATT
This sequence comes from Lachnospiraceae bacterium, assembly GCA_045639565.1. Lineage (GTDB taxonomy): Bacteria > Bacillota > Clostridia > Lachnospirales > Lachnospiraceae > UBA1258. The sequence continues at coordinate 12,265 of JAZUDH010000094.1, read as the reverse complement.
TCGGAATAAATTCCGATGCTGTTGCCTTTTTCAGAGGCAACTGATACTATCTTCCCGGTCTCATCGCGTTGCTCTTCAAGATAGCCATTCAGCTTGAGGCTATTGATGATAAGCGCATAGCCTATTTTTCTATATTTGCAAAGATCAAAAAGAGAGTTGATCTGTTCAACCAGTTTAGTAATCGTCTTATCCCCTTGATAATAGAATTCGTTTAGCTCAGCTTGCGTTACATAAGGAAGGTCTGATGAATTCTTTTTAGATTTTTTTCCTATACAGCCATCATTTCTTTTTACTGCCTCAAGCACTTCTTTTGCCATAAACATGTTACGAATTATCTCGGGATTGTTTAGTATCATGTCGTCACGAGTCTCCTCGCCAGTTATGGGGTTCAGGCCCTCTGCAATTCTTGTCACAACTGTAAGCGACTGTTCTAATTTACTCAGTTCTATAATTTCCATTTAATACGAACTCCTCCTTTAAACAAATATTTTATAAAGAACATGCCTTTTATAAAAAACTACCTCCATCCTTGCGAAGATTTAATATCTATCGCATGATTTTATTTAATACAAATTCCATTTCAGAAACCTGAAGCATCGAATTACTTGTCTCGAATGTCACAAACAAGGTTTCATTAATATAGATTCCATTTCTAAAGTAGAGATCAATCTTTTTCAAAAAACTTTCTACATACGCTGGATCATCCATTCTTCCACAGTGTTCCCAGTAAACCTCTTTCCCGTTTGGTTTCATAATTGTGAAATCAGGAAAAACATAGGAGCCATCTCGTAGCTGAAGCTTGCATTCATACCTGTACGGAATGCTTTTCGATGCTAAATACATATCAATCATCAATTCAGTTTTAGATCTTAGTACATTTCCTGTGGGTGAATATTTATTTAGCTGCTCAGGATAATTTGCATTTTTTTCATAGGAATCGTCTCGCCACGTGGCGATTTGATTTTCGAGCGATTTATGCTCGTCTACTAGAAGTTCAGAATAGATTGATTCAGGTGATACTAAATCAGAAATCTTTTGTAGCGTATCAACACTACTATTCAAATATCTTTTTACGGCTTCAAGTTCAGCCTGATTAGAGTCAATCCGAAGTTTAACTAGACGCTTCTCAGCCATCTGCTTAGCTCGTTCACGTTCTTTTTTAGGAATATAAGTCATGCTTCCATCTGGATTCTTTAAATACCATTTGGAATACTTTCTATCTCGATGACACTTTAAGTTACCAGTCGGAAATGAATCTAGTAACGCTTTGTCACGTTTTATCTTAAGCGCCAGCTCATCCCTGTAATTTAACATAGTATTATACAAGGCTCGTCCTCCTATTTTGTTATCAAAAATGATTCAACCGCGATACGCGAAAGAACATTAGAAACGATTAGATGTAATCGTGAGTAAAAAATAGCATCGTTTTATTAACGAATAGTTAACATAACGTATTTTTTAAGATTTTTCCCTTCCTCTTCTTCTTTTTCCAATTTATTCCCAACTATTCATATTTTCTGCTTCGGCTTTATTACTGATAATCCTATTTTCCAGCACAAAAATTGTACTAGAATGACTAATCCCAGACTATTTTTTTACAAAACAAGAGCTAAAAATAGTCGTTTCGGTTCTATAAAGCGCTAACGTATTTTACAGTACATTTTTTGTCACAAAAACACCCAATGCGTATCCCAAAAGCCGAACAGCCTCGAACCCCTCATCGAAATGAACCATTCCCGTGGCGCAAGCCACGTCCCTATGGCGCAAGCCACGTCCCTGTGGCACGAGCTATGTCCCTGCGGCGCAAGCCACGTCCCTGCGGCGCAAGCTATGTCCCTGCGGCGCGAGCTACGTCCCTGCGGCGCAAGCCACGTCCCTGCGGCGCAAGCTATGTCCCTGCGGCGCTATTCAATACAAACAAAAACCCCTTTCACCATTCTCACAGTGAAAGGGGTATGTAAGTTTCATGTTTATTTTAAAGCGACTTGATTCTTTCTAATGCTTCAACGGTATCCTCATACTTTCCAAATGCGGTCAGTCTGAAGTAGCCTTCGCCAGAAGGCCCGAAGCCGACACCTGGAGTGCCGACAACGCTTACTCCGCGGAGGAGCTTATCGAAGAATTCCCACGATGAGAGGCCATCTGGAGTCTTGAGCCAGATGTAAGGAGCGTTAACGCCACCAGAAACAGTGTAACCTAAAGAAGCTAGACCATCGCGAATGTAACGAGCATTCTTCATATAATAGTCAACAAGCTCACGTACTTCCTTTTGGCCTTCGGCTGAGTAAACAGCCTCGCCTGCGCGCTGCACGATGTAGGGAGCCCCGTTATATTTAGTGCCATGACGGCGAGCCCATAATGAGTGAAGCTTAACACCATCACGTTCTAAGGTTTTAGGAATAACAGTATAGCCTAACCGAAGACCTGTGAAACCGGCATTTTTCGAGAAAGAATGAAGCTCAATTGCACAGTCTCTTGCTCCATCACACTCATAAATTGAGTGAGGGACATCACTTTCACTAATATATGCCTCATAAGCTGCATCGTATATGATAACAGCTCCAACCTTATTCGCATAATCTACCCACACCTGAAGCTCAGCCTTAGTAATTGTTGAGCCAGTAGGGTTATTAGGGAAACACAAATAAATCAAATCAGGAGTTTCTGTGGGTAATGCTGGAGCAAAACCGTTTTCAGCAGTGCAAGGCATATAAATAACGTTAGACCATACGCCTTCTGATTCCTTAAAGAAACCTGTTCTTCCGCCCATAATGTTAGTATCTACATAAACTGGGTAAACAGGATCACACACTGCGATTCTATTATTTACGCCGAAAATCTCTTGAATATTGCCAGAATCGCTTTTAGCACCATCAGAAACAAAGATTTCATCAGGTTCAATCTCGCAACCTAAACGCTTATAATCATAATCTGAAATAGCCTTACGCAAGAATTCGTATCCTAAATCTGGTGCATATCCTCTGAAGGTTTCAGCTGATGCCATCTCATCAACAGCACTATGAAGAGCTGAAATAACACTCTTAGGCAGGGGCTTTGTAACATCACCTATACCAAGTCTTATAATCTTTTTGTCGGGATTCTCGCTCTGATACGCGCTAACCTTCTTAGCAATATCAGAAAACAAATAGCTTCCCCTCAAATCTAAATAATTATGATTAACAGTAACCATCTTAATCTTCCATTTCCTTTCTAAATTCAGAACTAACAAGTCTCAGTCCACTCAGTTCCAGCCAGACCAATTCAATCCAATCCAGTACCAACCAGACCCAGCCAGACAAATTCAATCCAGTTCATCACGAATCAGCTCTACACTAACCTAGTCAAACCTCTCCGAACTAGGCAATCCTACTCATCCCATTCACCTTCAAACGCAGTCACAGCAGGACCTTCCATAAATACTGGATCTTTAACATCTCCACTAAAAGAAATGTGTAAATCTCCACCTAGCAGCTTAATTGTCACATTATTGTCCACGTATCCATTCAAAATTGCGGCTACTGCAACAGCACATGCACCAGTACCGCAAGCCCACGTTTCACCTGCGCCGCGTTCCCACACTCTCATTTCGATAGTGTGGCGATCTTCAACATGAACAAATTCTGTATTAACATGCTTAGGAAATGCTTCGTGCACTTCAAAAGAAGGACCGAATTTTTCAATTTCAAAATCCTTGACTGACTTATCCATAAAGATAATTACATGGGGATTTCCCATAGAAACCGCCGAAACCTTGTAGGTAGTACCGTCCACAACCATGGACTTTTCCAGTACATAACCATCAACAGGTTCTGCTAGTTTAGTAACGTCACAGGGAATTTCACTGGGAGTAAGTATAGGAGCACCCATATTTACTGTAGCCCCAGTTACAACACCTGCTTCATTTATAGAGAGGTTGATAGTCTTAACGCCGGCAAGCGTCTCAACTGATAAGGCATCACTCGATACAATTCCTTTATCATATGCGAACTTTGCTACACAGCGCACCCCGTTTCCGCACATTTCAGCGCGAGAACCGTCGCTATTGTACATTTCCATTTCGCAATCTGCCACTTTAGAAGGATTGATAAATATCAACCCGTCAGAGCCTACACCAAAATGTCTGTCTGAGATTTTACGGGCCAAAGAAGATTTGTCTGAAACTTTTTCCGTAAATCCATTAACATATACATAATCATTGCCGCAGCCCTGCATTTTTGTGAATTTCATATGCGCTCCATTCTGTAAACCATATGGCCCAAATCACCTAGGCGTCATTCATAAGCAATATCATTTCAGCGGTTTCAACTGACGTTCGGCCAGTATCCATGCTGGTTTTCTGAATATATCTGAATGCTTCTGGCTCAGTCATTCCATTTCTTTCCATTAAAATAAACTTAGCCTTATCGATTATTTCCTGTTCAGCTTCGCTTCTTACTTTGGCTGGGTGATCCTTTTTCTTTCGCCTAGGCCTATAGTAAGCTGCTGTAAGCATTTCAATCGTGGAGGTAAGCTCATCAGCCTTGAATGGCATTAGAAGCTTAACTGTGTGATTTGTGAATACTTCAAGCGTTGCGTCACTTGTCAAAACAATCATTCCAAAAGAATACGGAAGATATTCTGATAATTCTGAATAGCTCATGTCTTTCAGTCGTTTGGTACATATTACGACACCAAAATCTCGTTCAGTAGCAGAACGAAGTACTTCAGATCCTGTCTGGCATATTTCAGTGTCAAACTGTAGCCCACGACTTTGGACTATCCTTTCGATGCGCATGGCATCGTCTGATTTGGGCATTGCGATGATAACACTGCCCATCTATACTTCCTCCTACATTCTGACAAGGTATCGGTTAACTTCCCAATCGGAAACCTGCATCATATAGTTATTCCATTCGTTATTTTGTACAGCTGCATGAATCTTTGTAAATTCTTCACCTAAAACATCCTTCATCAAAGGATCGTTAGCCATGATTGATACAGCATCCTTTAGATTTCCAGGTAATTTTCCGCAAGAAACGTTTCTTTCGCCTGGATCCATTTCATATTTGATTCCTTCAAGACCAGCCGCAATGCATACAGCGATTGCAAGGTACGGATTAGCTGAAGGATCAGGGAATCTAAGTTCAACCTTATTTCCCTCAATTCCTTTATGTAACTTGACTAAAGACTGCTCTCCCTTAGTATCCCAATTGATAGCTCTTGGAGCCTGGAATCCAGTGAGGAGTCTCTTGTATGAGTTAACTATAGGATTGGTAATAGCACAAAGTGCCTTGGCATTCTTTAAAATACCACCGATGAAGAATTTAGCTTCCTTAGAAGGACCATCTTCACCGTCAAAAATATTCTTTCCATCTTTATAAATAGAAATATCTAAATGCATACCCGAGCCAGGCGCATCCTGCAAAGGCTTAGGCATGAAAGTAGCATAAAGTCCGAATCTTTTTGCAATTGATCTGATTGCAAACTTAAAAGTCATGATTGCATCTGCTGTTTCCATAGCTTCGCCTTCGCTAAAGCTGATTTCATGCTGTGCAGGTGCTTTTTCGTGATGTGATGCTTCGATATTAAAGCCCATGTCCTGGAGCATTAAAACCATATCACGTCTGGCATTCTCGCCAAAATCGATGGGGCCTACGTCAAGGTAGCCTGCTCTTTCGTGAGTAATTGTGGTAGGGTTGCCATTATCATCAGTATGGAACAAAAAGAACTCACACTCGGGATTTACTACAATTGTGTATCCCTGTTCTTTGGCCTTAGTAACCACGTTTTTAAGGATGGTTCTGGGGCTCATTTCAAGCTCAGTACCATCTTCATAACATACATCGCATATAAACTTTCCAACTCGTCCCTGTTGAGGTCTCCAGGGTAAAATCACAAAAGTATCAAGGTCAGGACGCAAATACAAATCCTCATTGTAATCATACTGACCGTCAAAAAATGCAGCACCATCAAACTGATATTTGTTGTCAATTACGCGCTCGAAGCGGTCCGGTGTTACTGCAAGATTCTTGAGATTTCCAAAAGCGTCCACAAACTGGAGGCGGATAAACTCCACATCTTCTTCCTCAATTAGTTCTAAAATTTCCTGCTTATTCACGATATATCTCCTTACCTTTCAATAATAAAAGGCGTCAAAGTTACTCGTTAAACAAGAATTTGACGCCTTTGTCTATAACTTACTATTTGGTTTATTGTACTTTAATAGACCAGCCAAACTGTTCGAATCTATTATACAATACCCTGAGCCTTCATTGCATCAGCAACTTTTAAGAAACCTGCAATGTTAGCACCTGCTACATAGTTGCCTTCAAGACCATACTTCTTAGATGCGTTGTCTAAGTTGTGGAAGATATTTACCATGATGTCCTTTAACTTAGCATCAACTTCTTCGAATGTCCAAGAAAGTCTTTCAGAGTTCTGGCTCATTTCAAGAGCTGAAGTAGCAACACCACCTGCGTTAGCAGCCTTACCAGGAACAAATAATACTTTGTTAGCCTGGAAGTATTCTGTAGCTTCTAAAGTTGTAGGCATATTAGCACCTTCGCATACAGCGATTACGCCGTTAGCTACTAATGTCTTAGCATCGTCTAAGTTAAGTTCGTTCTGTGTAGCACAAGGAAGAGCAACATCAACCTTTACTGACCACTGATTTGTACCTTCTGTCTTCTTGTCATGATACTGAGCTGAAGGTCTAGCAGCAGCGTATTCTGTAAGACGAGCACGCTTAACTTCCTTAACTTCCTTAAGAAGTTCAACATCGATTCCTTCGGGATCGTATACCCAACCTGTAGAATCTGAACATGTAACAGGCTTAGCACCTAACTGCTGTGCCTTCTGGATAGCGTAAATTGCTACGTTACCTGAACCAGAAACTGCAACTGTCTTGCCAGCAAGTTCAATGCCGTTAGACTTAAGCATTTCGTCTGTCATGTATAATAAGCCGTATCCTGTAGCTTCTGTTCTAGCAAGTGATCCACCGTAGCTTAATCCCTTACCAGTAAGAACGCCTTCGTAAAGACCTGTAAGTCTCTTGTACTGTCCATACATGAAACCGATTTCACGAGCACCTGTTCCGATGTCACCAGCGGGAACGTCTGTGTCAGCTCCGATGTATTTGAATAATTCTGAAACAAAGCTCTGGCAGAAAGCCATTACTTCTCTGTCTGATGTTCCCTTAGCATCGAAATCAGAACCACCCTTACCACCACCGATAGGTAAGCCTGTAAGTGAGTTCTTGAAGATCTGCTCGAAACCTAAGAACTTGATAATACCAAGGTTTACAGAAGGGTGAAGTCTTAAACCTCCCTTGTAAGGTCCAATTGCTGAATTGAACTGTACTCTGTAACCATTGTTAACCTGTACCTGTCCCTTGTCATCAACCCAGGGAACTCTGAAAAGGAGCTGTCTTTCAGGAGTTGTTAATCTCTCAAGTAAAGCGTCCTTCTTGTATTCTTCTTCATTAGCTTCAATAACTACTCTAAGTGACTCAAGCACTTCTTTTACTGCCTGGTGAAATTCAGGCTGCGCAGGATTCTGCGCTACTACTCTCTCGTAAACCTCGTCTACGTATGACATATCAATGTCCTCCTTATAAATGAATGATGAATGTTTCTCTAACTCCGACTCGAGGCTGCCAGCCACATCTTATGATGAATCTCAAGTCTTTGAGAGTGATTTTGTAGCAAAAAAGGCATCTTAAGAACACGGATTATTTATCCGCTTCTCAAGACGCCCTTGTCTTCAAGGCGTAGTATACAATAATACACAAATGTTAGTCAAGTACTTTTTTACATTAAAGTATTAAATTTGCAAATCGGGCCCGTTAGGCCCGTGGTCCGTTAGGGACGGAGGCGTTTGGACACGGAGGTCTGTCCCTATCGGGCCGCTTGCGCGGATGGCCCGTTGGGGACGGAGGCGTTTGGACACGAAGGTCTGTCCCTAATGGGCCACTATTTATCACTTATAGAGTTTTCGGTTTTTATATTTATTTTTCTTGTTTTGATTACAAAAATTGTAGCTATAACCTTTTCTTTGGCCATATTCGTGACAAAATGATTACCGCGCTAAATCATCTCGGCTTTTACTGGGGTAACTTAGGATTTATATACAAAAAATGTGCTAGCCTGCGGCAAAAGAACATAAAAAGCCGAAAGCACTTCACTTAGCTCTCTCCTGTTAACCGTGGCTGATTTTTTTGTCTTCGAAATGTCATCTCAAATAAGCTAGTTATCCGCACTGCATACAAAAATGACATTTTTAACCCCGTCCCCAAGATGTCATTTGACATTTTTGACCCCGTCCCCAAGATGTCATTTTTATACTAGACTCATTATCTTGTCAGTGATGTCAGCCATTTCTGCTGATATCTGCTTGCTGTTTTGTGAAATTGCAACGTTTGCATTAACTACTTCTTCGATGCGACTGATTTCGGTAACTGCGCTCTTTACTAACGAAACATTGTCACGAACCATAGTAGCCATTTCGCCTACTTCCTTGTCAGCCTTGTTTATAATTTCAACAACTTCGTTGTAGTTTTGAACGGTCTTCTCTGTTACAAGCTTACCTGCTTCAATTGCTTCAATTGAATTAGTAATGAGCTGGTTAGTTTCTTTTGCAGCCTGAGCACTTCGCTCTGCAAGTGCCCCTACTTCAGTTGCTACAACGGCGAAGCCTCGACCTGTTTCACCTGCACGTGCAGCTTCGATTGAAGCATTGAGAGCTAAAAGGTTAGTCTGCGATGCGATTGAATTAATTTCATCAATGATTGTTTCAATTTGTGCAGACATTGTGCTGATAAGATCCATTGAAGTATTAAGTTCGCCTAGCTGTTCACTGATTTTTACGATGTGGTCCGCTGCTGAATTTGTAGAATTACTAACTGTATTCGAAGCATCAGCGCTCTTATTTAGCTCTGCAACAATGTTATCCATTACTGAACTTAGTCCATCGACTGCTTTTTTCTGCTCTTCAGTACCATTATAAATATCGTCGGCACTTGATAGCGTACGCTTTGAAACATTCTCAAGCTCAGAACATGCATTTCTTACGCTCTCAAAAAGAACAAGATTGTTTTCCATGTCATTCTTTTGCTGCTTCATAAGTTCGGCATTAGCGTTATTGCTATCGCAGATACTCTGAACCATAGTGTTGATATCTTCAGACATTCTTTCAAATTCTGGGTTAGAATTTTCTTTGGCCTTAATAGAAAAATCACCGCCTGCAATTTTATTAATTGTTTCGCTAAGACGATTGATACCACTTAAAATCTTGCCGTCAAAAAGCTTATTTATGCGCGAAAGTAACACAAGGAAAATAATAAGCATACTAAGTGATACAATGATGGTCTGATTTCGGCGCGTTGCGTAGTATTCACTTGAAGGTACAAACAGACCTAATGTTATATCGTCAAAGGTTGTTGTTTCGTAAAAGCCCTTTTTGCCGTTCATTTTAGCCTTACCACGAGAAGCCTTAATGCCACATTCAGCGGCCGTCTTTCCTATAAGCGCCTCATTTGGATGAGCAAGAATAGTGCCGTTTGCAGTGTCATATGCAAAAACATAACCTTTCTTTCCATAATCAAAGTCTTTTAGCACCACACCTATTTCAGTGTTAGCCAGGGTTTCTGCTAAAATTTCAGGCTGAATACCTACCTGCACAAGGCCTTTGGTATCCTTTCTGGCAACCCCTACATACTGAAGCACGATACCTTCAGCTGCATTCTGCTGAGGCTCCTGCACTATTTCAATAGAAGGATCATCGATGATGACTAAGAAAGCTGCAGACTGGTCACCACTTCCCATATCAAATCCTACATACGCAGGAACTGTGCTGTGAGTGATAATACCCTTTTCATCTATTACATGAAGTTCACGTACCATCAGTGTTTCGCAAATTTTGTCAAGTGCACCAGGTTTATCTAATAATTCAGGATTAGCCCCTATGATTTCTGCAAATGCCCTAGACTTAGCTAGATTGTTTTCGCCTAAGCTGTTAGTGAGCTTTTCGATTTCAGCATTGTTACTCTTAAGTTTTTCAGTAACGAGTGCTAACTTTTCATCCGCATCACTTTTATTATTGTGTTTAGCTGCCACCGTCTGGAACAAAAAGATAAAGACAACGGTTACAAGCAAAGCTATAACCATGTACTTTACAAGATTCTTAGTGAATATTTTTTTCATATTGTTCTCCTTTAATTCTAATGCACTTTCACGCATCAATCCCAATTGGGGTATTTTCTCACCTAAATACATTTTAAAGGCAACGAATTAACCGAATGCGTGCATTTTTGAATTGCCATGATTATAATATGGCTGATGGTGTGCTTCGGCTTTTTTGAGGATTTTTTGTGGTTCTGATACAAAAATTGTAACTAAACAGTTTCTTTGGCCATAATTTGGTACAAACTCACCAGAATAAAATGGCATTTCGGCTATTTCGATAGTAATCTGTATTTTTTGTACAAAAATTGTATCCTGGCAAGGCAAAAGAACATGAAAAGCCGAAAACTTCACACTTTTCCACTGGCAATAGCCTAAATCGAGTATGCAGGTCAGCGAGATTGCTTCTCGAAGGCACTGTTTTGGCGCGTTGCATACAAAAATGACATTTTTGACCCCGTCCCCAACACGTCATTTGACATTTTTAACCCCGTCCCCAAGATGTCATTTACTGCGTTGCGCGCAAAAAAACCCCGGAACAGAAATTCCGGGGGGGATGGTAAAAAATATCTTATAGATTTGAGTAGCCCATGAGGCTTTCGTCAACGGCTTTGGCTACCTTGCGGCCTTCGGCGATGGCCCAGACTACGAGGGACTGGCCGCGGTGCATGTCACCGGCGGTGTAGATGTTAGGCTTAGAGGTCTGGTACTCGCCTAGAGCTGTTTTTACGTTAGTTCTAGCGTCGCGCTCAACGTTAAAGGCTTCGGCTACGTAATCTTCTGAGCCTAAGAAACCTGCGGCGATTAGTACTAAATCGGCGGGAATTTCTTTTTCGGTGCCGGCTACGTTTTCCATTGAAACCTTACCGGTTTTAGGGTCAACGACACGCTTAAGCATAACTGTTTTAACAGATTTTAGCTCGCCATTATCATTTTTTACAAATTCCGTAACGGTGGTCTCGAAAATACGAGGGTCCTTGCCGAATACATGAATGGCTTCTTCCTGGCCGTAATCGGTTTTAAGAACGCGTGGCCATTCGGGCCATGGGTTGCTAGGAAGGCGGCACTCGCTAGCCTTAGGCATCATCTCAAGCTGTGTAACAGCGCTTGCGCCTAGACGAATGCTTGTACCTACACAGTCGTTACCAGTGTCACCGCCACCGATTACTACGACCTTTTTGCCTTTAAGTGAGGCAAAAGAAAAGTCTTTAGCTTCCATAAGCTTAGTAGAATCATAATCTAAATCCATAAGCTTTTTGCTTACTTCTTTTAAGAAGTCTACTGCAAAGTAGATTCCCTTAGCATCTCTTCCTGGTGCTTTTATGTCGCGAGGATTAGATGCGCCACAGCATAACACGATTCTATCATACTGCTTTTCAAGGTCTGCTGCCTTAATGTCCTTTCCTACATTGACTGAGCACTTAAATTCGATACCAGCTTCTTCCATAAGCTTAACTCTTCTATCGATAGAGCGCTTATCAAGCTTCATATTAGGAATACCATAGCGTAATAATCCGCCTGGTCTGTCGCTACGTTCATAGACTGTAACCTTGTGACCACGTCTATTAAGTAGCTGCGCTGCTGCAAGTCCTGAAGGGCCGCTACCAATAATAGCTACGCTCTTTCCTGTTCTTACATTAGGAGCTTCTTCTTTAACTAAGCCATTTTCATAGGCAAAATCAATGATAGCTCTTTCATTGTCCTTAGTACATACAGGTTCAGCGATTGTACCAAGAGTACATGCTGCTTCACAAAGCGCGGGACATACTCTTGAAGTAAACTCAGGGAAGCTATGAGTCTTAGAAAGTCTCTGATAAGCCATCTCAAAGTTTCCTATATGAACTAATTCATTAGTCTCTGGTACAAGATTATGTAATGGACAGCCCGAAGCCATTCCCGAAATCATCATACCTGACTGGCAGAAGGGAACGCCACATGCCATGCATCTTGCACCCTGTTCACGCTGTTCTTCTATCTGAAGTCCTACGTGAAATTCCTCAAAGTTTGTAAGTCTTTCACTAGGAGGAATGGTAATACTATCTTTTCTTTCGTACTCTAAAAATCCAGTTGGTTTTCCCATGTTAAATCCTCCTTAGTTTTTGTCTGCC
>JAZUDH010000093.1:0-3034 GCA_045639565.1 Lachnospiraceae bacterium | reverse complement strand
TTAAAGCTTTTGACAGAAGCAAACTGGATGAATATTCCGGACAAGCAAAGAAATTATACGGTAATACACCGGAATACAAGGAGATGGAAGAGAAGCAAAAGAATCGAACTGATGAAGACAAGAGAATCATAGCAGATAGATTTATGCTTCTTTTTAAAGAGGCCGGAGAGATAAAGAATATGGATCCGGCTTCTGCTGATGCTCAGAATCTTGTAAAGAGAATACAGGACTATATTACAGAAAACTTTTATACATGTACAAATAAGATTTTGCGTGGATTAGGGAAAATGTATTCAGGCGGTGGAGACTTTACAACAAATATCGATTCATATGGCGGAGAAGGTACAGCCATCTTCGTAGCAAATGCGATAGAAGTCTATTGTGATAATGCAGAGTAAATTGTAATCTAACGCGTCCATTACACACATTAACGCACTAAAGTTATGGGAGCAAAATGCAACCCTCGATGGACAGTATTATCGTTTCGTGAACAATCGGGGTCAAGGTTCAAAAGATAACAGCTCTCGATGAAGCTGTTACCTTGCAGCCCGATTTTCATCTGATTGAACTAAGTCGCGTCACTTAGTCGTTTACTGTGGAATTTCAATCAGTTTTAGTTCTTTTTGATTTTATCATAAATAGCAAATTTAATCTTAAATGAACTAATGATTACCGGTATTTTTATTTTTTTTTCTACGACAAAAAGACCTATTTCTAGGTCAAACTTTAAGATATTCGATTTAATATCTTTTAGCACAACATATACCTTCCATCAACTTTATATCTAAATACGGAATCGCCGCAATACTTGCATTTGCTGATGTCTCGATTGTATAGAATCAATAGTTTTTCAGCTACAGTTTTGTCTCTTAGCTGAGATATATACTGTCTGCAGCCAAGCAGATTTCTACAATGAGTCATATTTTCTGTTTTGGATCTACTTGATAGAAGACCATAGTGTCTAATTCTTACAAAACCTTTAGGTAAGACATGTAACAGAAATCTCCTTAAAAATGCTTCGCCAGATATGGTGATAGGAGCATACTTTCCATCAGCATTGTAATTCTTAGCCATAAAAGTTACTGTATCATCTTGTATAGAAACAATTCTCTGATTGCTGATAGCACTTCTATGTGTATAGTTTCCTAGATATTTGATGACTGACAGTGCACCATTAAAAGTTTTTTTAGTATAGACAATCCATTCTTTTGAATATAGTTTATCTAATAAACTTTTGAATTCGTAATGATTCTTGTACTTATTAGAAGCGCCTTTGAATATCAGCTTACCAGATTTCCAAACTTCTTTTAATTCTGTAAGATAGTGCTTCTTAAAGACGGCAGACATTACTTTCACTGGAAAGAAAAATTTATCGCCATTATCTTTCCACTTATTTTTTTCATCAAGGCCACCACCAAGAACTATTGTATGGAGATGAGGATGATAATTAAGTTTGGATCCCCATGTATGAAGTACACAAATATATCCAATCTTGGCGCCTAGGTGTTTTTTATCCTTAGACAATTCAGTCATTGTTTTGTTTACAGCATGATAAAGTGCATCATACAGAAGCCTTTGATTGGTATAAACTAATGGATACAATTCTCCTGGAATAGTAAATACACTGTGAAAATATGGAGCTTCAAGAACATCTTCTTGCCTTTTATCAATCCATTCATCAACTTCCATGCCTTGACACATAGGACAATTTCGGTTTTTACAAGAATTATAATGAACATATATTTTGTGACAGGAATCGCATTCACTTACATGAGCACCCATTTCAGCTGTCCTGCATTTGAGAATACACTTGGTAGCCATAAATTGTTCTTCGGAGAAATACATTGTTTCACTGCATTCTGGTATAAATCGCTTGAATACATCCTGTATTGTTACATTACCCATGAATATCACCTGCCGGATGATCAAGCGGACTTTTTATACCCATTAAAGTTTTGTTCGTTACATGAATATATATTGATGTTGCATTTATTGATTTATGCCCGAGCATTGCCTGAATAGATTGAATATCTACTTCATTTTCAAGCATATGTGAAGCAAAACAATGACGAAGTATATGTGGATGAACTTTTGAAAAACCAGCTTCTTTTCCTATTTTTTTGAGCATGATTTCAACACCACTTACTTTCAATTGTGAATGAGGTGCTCTAAGGCTTACAAAAAGGTAATCTCTTTTGACAGGATAAGAATGCCAATACGCTAACAAATACTTTAACGCTGTTTCAGAAAGAATGGTCCATCTATTATGACGACTTTTGCTTGTGCGTACATGAACAAGCATCTTGCTCATTATTATGTCTTCCGGAGCCAGGTTTACAAGTTCACCGACTCTTAGACCTGTAGAATAGAGCAGTGCAATAATAGCTTTATTTCTTATGTTATCTGCAGTATTAATAAGCCGTTCAACCTCTTCAAGAGTCAATACTTCAGGCAGAGTCCAATCTTTTTTCATACGTGGAACCTCATCATAATCCCACTGTCTATGAAGTACTTTCTGATAAAAGAATGAGATTGCAGAATTAATACCATTGCAAGATGATGCCTTAATACCAGCTTTGCGCAGGGAAATGATGTAATTCCTTGCATGTAATAAGGTGAGTTCATTTACGGACTCACAGTCTACTGATCTCAAAAAAGCATTAACGGCAGAAATATAATTATGGGTTGTATAATAAGTTCGATTGCGAATAAAACATTCTTCTTCCAATCGTTCTAAATATTCTTTATAATTTTCTTCATTCATGATAAAACCTCCGTAAAATGTAGTAATTCTTAAAATAATCACTGCATTTACGGAGGCGAATGAACTCTGTAAAATATCTTGTACCAAAAGATATAAAATGTTATTCTTTTCATGGGCAGTGGCTACTTTCTGTATTTAGTTTTTGTTGTGGTGACTTTAACTATAGATACTTTTTGAAATAGCTTCAACTGCCTTTTTTAGATAAAAAATGTCGCTACACCACAACCTTGGCAGGCCGTCGCGCAGCGACTTAGTTCAATCGGAATAATA
>JAZUDH010000092.1:0-106080 GCA_045639565.1 Lachnospiraceae bacterium | reverse complement strand
AGCCATCAATACCATCAAAATACCAAGCAAGATAAACCACCAGCGATTTGATGTACCTATAAGTTTTCCTGCAGATGAAGCAATCACTCCAAGTGTTGTAAAAGTCAACGCTGTTCCAACTGCAAATGTAAGTGACAGCTTCAGAGCCTTCTTTGTATCTTTTTGTCCAGTTCCACCCACATATCCAATTACAAGTGGAACACTTGATAGCGCACACGGAGTAACTGATGTTACAACTCCCGCAAGAAGAGCCAACACAGGAGAAAGCCATACATTTTCTCTTATCAAAATTGACAAGCTATTTAGCAGGTTGTCTATCACTCAGTCACCCCCATTTCTGCAAGAATAAGTCTCATTTCATCTTCCGTAATTCCGCCCTGATGTACTGTGAAAACATGCTTTCCGGTATCCCTAGTGCTATACATATCAAATGGAATCTTTGACGCCAGTTCATCACTTGGTACAAAAGGAGTTCCGTCTGAATTAAAGAATACCTGCGTAGGTATTACCTGTATCGGAGCATTGGCTGCAGCTTCCGGATATTTCCATACATCCACAAATTTCACAAATGCTCTACCCTGCAACTCTTCATTTAATGTTTCAAGTACAGGTGCCATCTGCTTACATGGAATACACTCATCTGAACCATAATCAACTATGATAGGATAACCAAATTTTGAAAGTGCTTCATAATCGACAATCTCTGTAGCTGCCAAAGAAAAATCTGGCTGAACCTCCTCTGACACGTCATCATTCAAATCATTCTCAGTTTCTAAAGAATCTGTCTCCTGTATTACCTTCTCTTCTGCTTCTGTCTGAATTTCAGAAGAAATATTTTCTTTATTTCTGCCATTTTTCAAAAACCATATCCCTACAATCACTATTAGGATTAATGGGATAATGACAAACGCTGCCTTCTTTTTCATTTAAGTCTCCTTACACAAGTAAAAATTGGATTGCATTAAAGAAATATCCAACAATAATGATTCCTACTGTACAGATTGCAATGAACACACCAAGTAGCTTAGGCTTAATCGCTTTCTTTAGCATAATCATTGATGGCAGGCTAAGTGTTGTAACACCCATCATGAATGAAAGAACTACACCAAGTCTTGCACCTTTTGCTAAAAGTGCTTCAGCGATTGGAATACATCCAAAGATATCCGCATACATAGGTACACCTGCAATAGTTGCGATGATTACACCAAATGGATTTCCTGTTCCAAGGAATCTTACAATGATATCCTCTGGAATCCAGTTGTGAATGAATGCTCCAATACCTACGCCTACAAGAATGTATGGGAATACCTTCTTGAAAGTTTCTACCACCTGATCCCACGCATACTTTAATCGATCCTTTACAGTAAGTTCTTCCTGTGGAATATCAATCTGTTTTGCATTTCGAATAAATTCCTCCACCTGATTTTCAAGATGCAGTTTTTCAATAAGAGTGCCTCCAAGAACTGCAATCACTAGTCCAAGAATCACATATACGATTGCTACCTTCGCACCAAAGATACTCATAAGAAGCACCAAAGAACCCAAATCAACCATTGGAGAAGAAATTAGAAATGAAAATGTCACTCCAAGTGGAAGTCCGGCGCTTGTAAATCCAATAAATAAAGGAATTGAAGAGCATGAGCAAAATGGTGTTACTGTTCCAAGAAGTGCTGCTATAAGGTTCGCTCCAAGTCCATGAAATCTTCCCAGAATCTTTTTCGTTCTCTCCGGCGGAAAGAAACTCTGAATGTAGCTGATAATAAATATCAGCACACATAAAAGCACCACTATCTTAATCACATCATAAATGAAAAACTGAACTGATCCACCAAACTTCCCCGATGTATCAAGACCTATTAAATTTAGTAAATTTCCTATCAGGACACTGAGCCATTTCATTCCCAGTACCTGATCCTGTATAAATGTCCAAATCACGATTATTCCTCCTTTACATTGACTCTCGTCTATGTATATCTTTTAATTTTTGCCGGCAAATAAATGCCGGCATCTTTATGCTTTATAATAATTTCTCTATTTCATTACTCTTAAGCACTTTTCCCATAGATACAATCTTTTCATCCACCATAAGTGCCGGTGTACTCATAATTCCAAGACTACCAATTACAGAAAAATCTGTAATGTACTCTACTTCTGCATTAACACCCGTATTTGCAACTGCTTCCTTTGCATTTTTAAGAAGCGTTTCACACTTGCTACATCCTCCGCCTAATACTTTTACTACCATAATCTGGCTCCTTTCTGATAGATATATTTGCATGTATCTATATATAGTGTATTTAGATAGCTGGCATAAAAGCCAGCTAAAATCTACTTATTACAACAACATTTTGTTTCTTTATCACTCTTACAGCAGGTAATCGTTCCAATGTACTCTTTATACTCTGAAAATCTTTCACAATTGATAGAGTAATTATGCCATTTACCATCCTTTACAGATGTCACAAGGCCACAATCTGATAAAACCTTCATGTGATGCGACAATGTAGGCTGTGTAACCTGCAGTTCTTCCAGCAAATCACATCCACACTTTGTGCCTGTTGTAAGCATCTCTATGATTCGTATTCTATTTACATCTGACATTGCTTTGCTAATTGCAGCTACTTCTTCTCGTGTCAAATTAGAACCTCCTTAAATAGATATCCATCTATCTGTAATCAAAATATCACACGCATAGATATCTGTCAATGTATTTTTTTATTTAATTTAGAAAATCTGAATCTTTTAGTTCTAACAAGCAAAACATATAAATATTTTATCACTGAATGATAGCTACATAAAGGACAGTTTTACCCATTTGTCGATTTTAACTATTTGCATTCTTCTGAGAGCTTTATCATTTTAATTC
The DNA here is from genome assembly GCA_045639565.1 of Lachnospiraceae bacterium. GTDB lineage: Bacteria > Bacillota > Clostridia > Lachnospirales > Lachnospiraceae > UBA1258. The sequence continues at coordinate 103,214 of JAZUDH010000092.1, read as the reverse complement.
TCTTCTTTCGTGCTATTTTATTGTTATTAAATATAATTGATTCAAAATCTGTGAAATTGCTTCACTCAATCACTCTATATATAAAAGCCACCAGTATCTCTACTAGTGGCTTTCATACTTATCCATTTATTCTTTTTTCGCGTGACAATAAAACGACAATAAATTTTGCGACCATTTTGCGACCACGCGATTCTAAAATGCCCTATTTACAAGGGCTAGAAGGAATAGTAGTCTATTCCATCTCTATTGTGCCAGGTGGCTTAGAAGTAAGATCATAGAATACGCGGTTTACTCCACGCACTTCATTTATGATTCGGCTCATGACTGTCTGTAATACTGCGAAAGGTATTTCAGCGCTTTCAGCGGTCATAAAGTCAATTGTTCTAACAGCTCTAAGGGCTACAGCGTAGTCGTATGTACGCTCATCTCCCATTACACCTACCGAACGCATGTTAGTAAGTGCTGCAAAATACTGGTTAGGCATCCATGAGGGTTCCTTGCCATTAACTTCCTTATATTCTGCTACTGCTTTATCAACTTCCTCACGGTAAATATAGTCTGCTTCCTGAACCATCTTAACCTTTTCAGCAGTAACCTCGCCGATAATTCTGATTCCTAGTCCGGGGCCAGGGAATGGCTGACGGAATACTAATCTTTCAGGAATGCCTAGCTCAAGTCCAGCCTTTCTAACCTCATCCTTGAAAAGATTACGTAGTGGCTCAATGATTTCCTTGAAATCAACAAAATCAGGTAACCCACCTACGTTGTGATGCGATTTGATTACTGCCGATTCACCACCAAGTCCTGATTCAACAACGTCAGGATAGATAGTTCCCTGTGCAAGGAAGTCTACAGCACCAATCTTTTTAGCTTCTTCTTCGAATACACGAATGAATTCTTCACCGATTATCTTACGTTTTCTTTCAGGCTCATCTACTCCAGCAAGCTTGCCATAGTATCTTTCCTGAGCATTTACTCTTATAAAGTTAAGATCAAAGTTACCCTTAGGTCCGAATATAGCCTCTACCTCGTCGCCTTCATCTTTTCTAAGTAGACCGTGATCTACAAACACGCAGGTTAACTGCTTTCCTATTGCACGAGAAAGTAAACCTGCAGCCACAGATGAATCAACACCACCCGATAATGCAAGTAATACTTTTCCATCTCCAACCTTCTCGCGGATTGTCTTTATTGAATCTTCTACGAAAGTATCCATTCTCCAGTCGCCAGAGCAGCCACAGATATTACGTACGAAATTGTATAGCATCTTAGAGCCTTCAGGAGTATGTAATACTTCAGGATGGAACTGGATAGCATATAGACCCTTATCTACATTTTCAGCTGCGCCTACAGGGCAGTTTGTTGTATGAGCAATCGATCTAAAGCCTGAAGCCATCTTTGAAATATAATCGAAATGACTCATCCAGCAGGTTGTACTCTGAGGTACACCCTTAAATAATTCTGAAGAGTTGTCTACAGTAATATCAGTTTTGCCATACTCTCTTGCAGCAGCACGTTCAACCTTGCCACCTAAAACATGGTTCATTAACTGAGCGCCGTAGCATAATCCTAAAACAGGAATTCCTAAGTTAAATAGCTCAGGTGAGCAACTTGCAGCGCCTTCTTCATAGCAGCTTGCAGGACCACCTGTAAGAATGATACCCTTGGGGTTCATTGCCTTAATCTTGTTAAGGTCTGTTTTGTAGGAGTAGATTTCGCAGTAAACATTACATTCACGAACTCGTCTTGCAACAAGCTGATTGTACTGACCGCCAAAATCAATTACCAATACAAGTTCTTTTTCCATTGTTTAATCCTCTTTATTAGTGTATGTAGCAAGTAATTGCTCCACATATTCTAACGATTCGTAATAGTCAATTTTCTCAATTGACTCTTTTAGGCTGAGCATCAACGGCTCTCGTTCCTCGTCGTATTCACCAGGCCATATAGTATAGAAAAGCTGTTCGGCTGCTCCGATTTCAAACTCTTCCAAGAGCTCATTCATCCTAAGCAGTACCTGTCCCACTTCTCCAGTAACCGAATATGAAGCTCGTTTCTTCTCTTTTTCTTCAACATACGGCATTAGTATTTTAGTGAATCTTCGGTAATATGACAAGAGTTCCGACAAATTTGTTTTAACATATTCGTAATCCTCACCCTTAGCTGCATGCTCCATGGCTTCCATTCTCTTAGATAATTCAATCATACCTAAGTTTCTTGAAATACCTTTAACACCATGAACCTGGATAGTAAAATTTCGAGTATCACCCTTTTCATAGGCGTCTAAAATAAGCTCCTCTCTATCCTTTATGTCAAGGGCAAAAGAAACTAACATCTCTTTATACATCTCTAGATTGTGACCCATATACTGAGATGCAAGCTTTGTGTCAATTCCTTCAATCTCTGGAAATTCTTCATAAATTTCAAGTTGGGGCTCGCTAAAGCTCTCCGAAACAATCATTTCCTCTGGTAGAAACTTACGAAGGACTACTTCAAAATCTGGCATAGTTGCAGGCTTAAATATAACATCATCCATCCCAGCACTTAGATACTTTTCTACCGCACCTCTCACAGAATTGGCGGTAAACGCTATGATTGGAACATCTTTTATGGGACCATCCATAGCTCGAATCAGACCAGTTGTCTCAATTCCATCTAGTCCATCCATCATGTAATCCATTAATATCATATCATAATTATTGCCAGAATTAATCAGTGATAGACATTCATAGCCAGAACTAGCTATAGTAACAGATACCTTAAACTGCTCTAGCATATTATATGCCATCTGAAGATTAAGCTGATTATCATCTACTACCAGAATTTTAGCACCTGGTGCCGTATATTTATTCTCTGCAAAACTATTTCCATCGTATTCCTCAAGTCTTAACAAAATACGACGGATAGTAAGAATGCTGAAAGGTTTGTTAATATATATTACATCCCTATCATATTTTTTAGGCATCTTTCCTGCATCAAGTATAGCAACTTTTACATATTTTTGAGCCTTTTCTGAAGCAAGCACCTTTTTGTCAAAAGAAGCATAATCGTACACAAGTACATGATATGGATAATCGTCATCTATCTTTTTTCGTAATCCTTGGACACCGCTGATTCTATCAGCAATAATACCATAGTCATGGCAGGTTACAATCATATCATTTACGAAGTTTGTATCTTCGCTTAGCATGACAAACTTCATTTTCGTAGCAAAATTGTGGTGGGTTAACGTATTGTTGTCAACAACTTCCTGTGGAATAATAATTCTGAATATACAACCACGCCCCTCTAGAGTGGTAAGTGAAATTGAACCACCCATATCATTTACCAGACGTCTTGCGACATACAAGCTTATCTGATAACTGCTGGTCAGGTTCAAAACTTCGCTTTTTTCGTCAGAATTTATTTCTTTTGTGAAGATATCACTTTCAAATGGATTTTTACCGATGTCAGTAAGTATATATTCATATTCAAATAATCCATCTTTCCTGTATTCTCCGTTTACTCTCAGATTAATACTACCTTCATCAGTATATTTAATTGCATTAGACAAGATATTAGTGATGACCTGACTTATTTTTCTATCATCACCCTTTGCTCTTGTAGGCACATCTGTGGCAAAAGAAACAGAAAAGTTAATTTTCTTTTTAGCAGCACGTTTTCCACAATAGTCGACCACATTACCTACCATTGTGCACACATTGTATGGAACCATGGACACCAGGGACTGCATATTATTATCTGTTGATGCCTCAACAAAGTTAGAAATCATTTCTGTAAGATTTTCAGCACCAGAATTAATTACATTTACGTACTCTGATATATTTTCCTTGTCTAAACTTGAGTTCTCAAGAATTTTTGTAGCTCCGGTAATGGCATTTAATGGTGTTCTAAGCTCATGGGATATATTAGTAAGCAGTCTTGCACTCGCAAGTGAATTTTGTTCAGCTCGCTTCTCAAGCTGTACAATATCCGAAACATCTGTTACCAAAACAGAATAACCTTTTAGCTTGCCTCTAGTATATATTCTGTCAGCTACAACCTTGTAGTTTGATCCGTTTCGTGTTGCTTGAAGCTCCTTTCTTTCGACCACTTCCTTCAATACGTCATGAATATTCTGTCCTTGTTTAGTCATTTCACTTATTATTTCTTTAGCAATGCCATTAGCATACATAATTTCTAGCTTATTAGAAAGGACCACAAAGCCAGCACCAATATCGTTTACTACTGCTTTATTAGCAAGCTCATCAAAATTGAAGAAGTTATACCTTACAGCAAAAGCAAAGTAAATCATCATTCCCATACCACGAATGATTGCAGTATAGTCAGGCGACCTCTCGAATTCATATAAATTAACATTTATGATTACATGATGAAGAACAATAAGAATCACATAGATAATCGCCATTCTTCGGTAATATTTTTCATGCTGCCTATAATTTTTAACTATGCTTTGCAGCGCAACTATAATCGCCCAGACCGAAAGAAGAGCCATACCCATTACATAGATGTAAAAAACAGGGCCTCTCACTCCAGCAAGTGCTGATACTCCATTTATTGAAATGACGCGTGGATTATCTATATATGCATTAGAAGATGTAAGCATAAAGCCATGTGCAAAGGTTCCTACTATGGAAATAAACCACATAAGCCCCACTATCTTTCCATGCTTTACTTCAAAAAGTTTAGTGATATAAAGTATGAAGCCCATTCCAAAGAAAGCCTGTCCAGAAACTGAAAGCCTTAGTCCGATAGCAGCGGATTCAACGGCCATGCTTCCTGCGATTTCTGTTGGAGAGCAACGACTAATTGAATACTGACCGATAACATCAAGGACAAGACCTACCATAACAATAAATAGCGCTCTATTTTCATAACGGTCCAAATGATGATAGAGTCTGTAGGCCATATAAAAAACAGCTGTAATCATTGAAATATTGATTGCTGAATAAAAAATCTGAAAATGATTCATTTTTCCGTCCTTGGTGTTTAATAAAATCGGCACCGTACACATACTGTATACGATGCCGTAAGCTACTTAGTTTTCACAGTTGTTAACTGTACGAGGATAAGGAAGTACATCTCGGATGTTACCCATACCAGTTAAGTACATAACGCATCTTTCAAAGCCTAAACCAAAACCAGCATGACGTGCACTACCATACTTTCTAAGAGCAAGATAGAATCCATAATCTTCTTCCTTAAGGCCACATTCATGCATTCTTTCTAATAACTTGTCATAGTCATCTTCTCTTTGGCTACCACCAATGATTTCACCGATACCAGGAACTAAACAGTCCATAGCAGCAACTGTTTTACCATCTTCGTTGAGCTTCATGTAGAATGCCTTTATTTCCTTAGGATAATCTGTTACGAAAACAGGTCTCTTAAATTCTTTTTCTGTCAAGAATCTTTCATGTTCTGTCTGAAGGTCTGAACCCCAGTGAACAGGATATTCAAATTCGTCGTTATGCTTCTCTAAGATTGCGATTGCATCTGTGTAAGAAATACGACCAAAGTCAGAGTTAGCAACATGCTGTAATCTTTCGATAAGTCCCTTATCAACGAAATTGTTAAAGAATTCCATTTCTTCAGGAGCATTCTCTAATACGTAATTGATTACAAATTTGAGCATTGCCTCAGCAATATCCATGTCATCAGCAAGATCAGCAAAACACATTTCTGGTTCAATCATCCAAAACTCTGCTGCATGACGAGTTGTGTTAGAGTTTTCAGCTCTGAATGTAGGTCCAAATGTATAAATGTTCTTGAAGGCAAAAGCATATGTCTCACCATTTAACTGGCCTGAAACTGTAAGGTTTGTAGGCTTGTTAAAGAAGTCCTGACTGTAATCAACCTTACCATCCTCTGTCTTAGGAACATTGTTTAAGTCAAGAGTTGTTACCTGGAACATTTCACCTGCACCTTCACAGTCACTTCCTGTGATAATAGGAGTATGTACATATACAAATCCTCTATCCATAAAGAAGGTGTGGATTGCATATGCAATAAGTGAACGAACCTTAAACACTGCTTCAAATGTATTTGTACGAGCTCTTAAGTATGGGATAGTACGTAAAAACTCCATTGAATGGCGCTTAGCCTGTAATGGATAATCGGGAGTAGAAGTACCCTCTATTGCAATGCTTGTTGCCTGCATTTCAAGAGGCTGCTTAGCTCCAGGTGTTTCAACAATTTTACCTGTACATACTAAAGCTGCACCTACGTTCTGCTTGCAAATTGTTTCAAAGTTATCTAACTCGTTAGAATATACAACCTGTAAAGGAGTGAAATAAGTACCATCGTTGATTACGATGAAACCAAATGTCTTAGAATCACGAAGGTTTCTAACCCAACCTCCAATTGTTACTTCTTTTCCTATATATTGATCTTTGTTTTTAAATATCTCTCTAATATCTGTTAATTCCATTTCTTTTCTCCATTCTACATAGTCACCTATTTCTGGAAGGTGCCTCAACCGCTTTATTCTAGATAGATAAGCATTTCATAATCTATTTATTTACTATTCATCCGGCCCTTGCCGGGATTACCACAAGATATCCTGCCTACTGCAGCAAAGGCTGACATGGCAAGAATCATAATTCGATTCTTCATTTTCTTTCTTCCTATGCTTAATACATAATAAAAAATTTATATCACAGATTAATGTAAAAATAAAGTTTTTAGGCAAAAAACCTTGCTATTTGTCTTAAATTCATAGTTTTTTTATTGCTTAACATTTGAAGGAATGTTACAATGTGAGCGTTATTAATCATTGGAGGTTATATATGTCACCAGCAATTATTATTTCGATAGTAGTAGCAGTAGTTCTAATCGGACTTATTGTTTTATTATACTTCTTAGGAAAGAAAGCTCAGAAAAAGCAGGATGAGCAGAAAGCTCAGATTGAGCAGTACAAGCAGTCAGTTACAATGCTTATTATTGACAAAAAGAAAATGAAGCTAACTGAATCAGGTTTACCTCAGGCAGTTATCGATCAGACGCCAAAGCTTATGCGTGGTCAGAAGCTTCCTATCGTAAAAGCCAAGGTTGGTCCTCAGATTATGAGTCTTGTATGTGATCAAGCTATTTTTGATGCCATTCCTGTTAAGAAGGAAGTTAAGGCTGTTGTTTCTGGTATCTATATTACAGAAGTAAAGAGTCTTCATGGCAAGAACACAACTGTGGAAGTTAAAAAGAAAAAGGGCTTCAAGGCTTGGGTTGAGCGTATGCAGGAAAAGGCTGGCGCTAAAGCAGTTAAATAGCATAAACAAAACGGAGGATTTTAATGTCCTCCGTCTTTTTTATTGTTTATTTTCTATTTTAATATCTATCCTACAATCTGCGTGATGTGCTCCGCATATTCCCATAGCATATTCCACATGGGCGCAAATCTTTTCGTCCTCATCCATGATTTCAATCAATTTAGTATTAAATTCCAGTGAAAGTGCACCATACGGAGTAACATACTCTGTTACGGTTTCTTTTCCAAGCTCATAAACAAGTTTAGAGGTTATTGTACCTTTTTTAGTCACCTCAAGATAATCGTCTCTTAACCTCATCGTGGTTCTGTATAGCATCCCTTCTTCGTCTGATTCCTCATAGGTAATCACATGTGTCTCTCCGATTTTACCGTAAGTTCCCTCGCATACAGTATCAACTCTATCATTATCTGTTTCAGAATCATGCAAGCCTACAATTGTAACTAATACTTCTTTTTTCATCCCTTTAAATCCTATCTTGCTTTTTGGTCCATATAAATTCTTCTAAGTATAGCTTTTTCCTGATTATCAATATGTACATTAGAAGCTTCTTTAGCTGCTGCCACATCACCGCTTAATATTGAATCAAGTAATGCCTTATGCTCAGCTTTGATGTCATCTCGCTTTGTTTCGTCTTTAATGTATTCAAAACGATAACGATACATCTGCTCCCCCAAATTATTAATAATACTTATTAGTCGTTCATTAGCAGTGGCCTCGATGATGATGTTATGAAATGCCACATCGGCTTTGGCCATGACAGTTGCGTCATTTGTAAGAACAGCTTCATTAAAGCTGTTATAAGCTTCTTTAAGTCTTTCTTTATCAGCATCACTTATACGTTTGCATGCTAGCTCAGCGCAAAAGGAATCAAGATCCCTTCTTACTTCAAGAACATCCCTAAGCCCGCCTTCTGAAATTTCAGAAACTTGTGCTCCTCGTCTAGGAAGCATAGTAACCAGCCCCTCAAGTTCAAGCTTATGTATAGCTTCCCTTATGGGAGTACGGCTTACTCCAAGCTTATCAGCAAGATGAATCTCCATAAGTCTTTCACCTGGCTTTAACTCGCCTGTGAGAATAGCTTTACGAAGTGTGTTAAGCACAACATCACGTAAAGGCAAGTATTCATCCATTATCAATTCAAATTTAGCATCCATAGTGTTTCCTTACTTCTTTCTATTAGGCAAAATGTTCTTTGGGAAGATTGTGAAAAGCTGTAGCACATACAAAGAACTCCGGATATATAGCCTTAATCTTTTCAGCTGAAGCCATAGCTTCATTCATTGATTCATATATACCAAATACAGTAGGACCGCTTCCACTCATCATAGCTTTCAACGCACCCGTTTTTTCAATGTTCTCTTCGATTTCACTGATAACTGGATGTATAGAAACGGTTACAGGTTCAAGAGCATTTTTCATACTCTCAACTACTGTTTTGTATTCATACCTTTCAATTCCACCAAGCATCTTATCGACATCCGGATGACAGATATCTTTCATGTCGTCATACATTTTATAAACCACCGGTGTTGAAACAGCTACATTGGGCTTACATATAACAACAGGAAGTTTTTGTAACGGTTGTAGCCTTGTCAGAATTTCTCCTATCCCCTCGCATAGCATCAGCCCACCTTCTACACAGAATGGAACATCCGCACCAATTTTAACAGCAATATTGCATAGTTCTTCTGTTGTCAGTCCTAGTTCGTATAATCGATTTATGCCTCTTAGTGTTGCAGCAGCATCTGCACTTCCGCCAGCCATTCCAGCTGCGAGTGGAATATATTTAGAAAGTTTGATTACTACATCAAATTTTCTTCCAGTATAGTCTTCCAGCTTTTTAACTGCCTTTACTATGAGATTATCTTTTCCACTATTCTGTTCTTCATTCAACGTATCGTTATTTGTAATAAGCGTTATCCCCGTGCCACCTGCACCCTTTTCAAAAGAAAGATCGTCACATAATTCAAGCGTCTGCATAATCATACGCACTAAGTGATATCCATCGTCTCTTTTTCCTGTTACGTCCAAAGAAAGATTTATCTTAGCATGTGCCTGTTCATATATCATATTTTTGTTCTCATTTCATGTATTTAGTATTTTGTCTTTTGTATACAATCTACAATTATTATATTAAATTAAAATTATTTTGCAAATTTTAATTGTTTAGGGTTAAGATATAAGTAAGTACGTCCGATATAATGTGTAGAAACGTTGTAGTGGACGTTTAAACAGTCACATGGAAGTGACTCATAAGGGGAGTATCCCAGGAGGATAATAATGAGTGTAAATGGAATTACAGCAGTTGGGGATGCATATCTGTTTATTAATAGGCAGGTAAATCTATCCAACAAAGTAGCTACAGAAGAAGTCTTTGAAGAAGCTCCTGTAGCAGTTGAGTCACCAGCGGTCTACGAACCTAGTGAACCCAGCAGATTATTGACAGCTAATAGGGAAGTTGTCGCAAGACTAAAGGCAAGTACCGATGAACAGATGACTAAGCTCAAAGAATTAGTCACTAAACTAATTTCTAAGCAGGGTGGTTCATTTGCTGATGCTAACGGTATGTGGAATGCCTTAAGAGAACAAAAAATTGCAGTCTCACCCGAAGCAAAAGCACAGGCAGAAGCTGACATATCAGAAAACGGTTACTGGGGTGTAAAGCAAACTTCAGACAGAATAGTAGACTTTGCAATGGCTTTAACTGGCGGTGATGTTTCGAAGGTTGATAGAATGGTTGATGCATTCAAGAAAGGCTATGCACAGGCTGAAAAAGCATGGGGCGGCAAGCTACCAGAGATTTCTAAAAAGACTTATGATGCAGTAATGTCTAAATTCGATGCGATAAAAGAATCTGCATCAACTACAACGAACTAAAAATAAGGCCCGAAGCATTTTGCTTCGGGTCTTTTATTACATAATTTCATATACGTATATATTATACCAGCTTCTATCTGAAACAAATGGTTCATCGCTAAGCCTTATTAAACCTAACTCATCAGAGTTTTCTATCCATGTGGCTGCAAAAATATACTTACATCCCATCTTCTTAAGCTGATTTGTATCTATTGATAAATTGTGAAATCCACCATTCCTTTTTCTATCTAACGCAAAATAGTTATTGTATTCAGCAGTCATCAGATAGCAACGGTTTCCCCAGTCATCATAATATCCTTTGATGTAATCACTCTTATCTAATTCAGAAGCCATCGCCTTTCTAAATTCATGCTTATAAGAAAGAAGATAATTATTAGAATATCCATCAAGACAGTAAAAACCATTATAAAGAGCCGCGGCCGGATATATTCCAAGACTTACTACCCTGTAGCTATCCTTGGGAAGATTTATTGCTTTATCAATCTGATCATAAATATCTGTCGCATAAAATTTCCCATAGTCTAATGCATAATAGTCCTGTCCCTTAATTATCTTAGAGACATTGGCTTTTATAGGACTATGAATCAGAATAACTATGCTCCATATAAATACGCTTATCCATACTACGCCATAACCTGCAATGTATCTTAAGCTTCTATGCTTCTTAGTCTCAGCGAATATACATATCATTCTTGCAAAGTATGAAAATGAAACTATCCACGCTGTTGGAGTAAGCCATACCACTCTTCCTAAATTAAAGCTTCCGATTGCCCCACCTATTTTTTCTAAAAGCTTAGAAACAGGCTGGGTATAGTAAACCGAATATCCAGCAATGCATACTAACGCAATCAAAATGCTGCATATTCCAAGCATAAACCTATGCTTTAGCTCGCTTGCAAAAATCTCTTTTCTAACAATGCTGCATATCAATATTGCACCTGCTATCAGCCCCAAAACCAATACCATTACAGGCCAGGTCTCAGTGTAATCAACTCCAGGGAACAAAGCACCCATAAAGGATTCCCTGAAGTCAGCAAAGAAGTGAACCAGTTCACTTTTATGGCTTTCATATCCGCTTTGCGGCATGATAACCTGGATAATCAAATCTACATTTGTCGCAACATAACCCACAAGCAATACCACCAGTGATATAAAAGGAGCCTTAGGTATTCTTTCTTTGGCCCTAGCCCTTTTAAATGCCAGGACTATTCCAAAAACAGTTACAAAAATAAGTACAGCAAATCCCACCAGTACCAGCGAAGAGCAAAGCGAATAAATAAAGATATACAGATAACATGCTATTTTCTTACCTGGCTTTGTTTCTGTGCATAGCACTAATAGGCACAATAAAAGCAGTGGCTGTCCTGGAATGCATAATCCATATACAGGATAAAAGGGGAATAGCATAAATATATTTCCGCATAAAAATGCTACTACATCCCCATTTCCAAGCTTTCTTATTAGTAAATACATGCCTAAGAAGCTTACTGCATAAATTATCCACTGTGAAATTCCAAGTGCAACAAACGGAGTAAATATTTTATATAGCAATACAAACAGCATGGCAGGAGGAGTTAACCCCGTTGCTGGTATGCCGTTCATCATTTCCGGGTACACCTTTACCCCGGTAAATAGGTATTTAGCATGAAGAATATAGCATAGCAATTCTCCATCTAGCTGATCATGATATGTTATGATGCTTCCCTTCTTTAATATAAAATAAGGGAAAAGCATGCATACAGAAAAAAGCAGCCCCAATACCGCTAATAATGTACTCTTCTTTTCTTTCAAAATTTCACCTGCTTTCCGGTTTTATTTTAAGTACTAATCAAACTTAGGAAACAACACCAACCAAGTCCTTGATATCTTCAATCTTATTTCTCTTCATATAATCTTCAATTCCGTCTATTACTTCAATTGTAGCTAGTGGATTAGCAAAGTTAGCTGCTCCAACTGCAACCATGGAAGCACCTGCAAGAATAAACTCTAAAGCGTCTTCAGCATTCTGGATGCCTCCCATTCCAATGATAGGAATGTTAACAGCATTATGGCATTCGTAAACCATTCTTACTGCTACAGGCTTAATCGCAGGGCCAGACATACCGCCTGTCTTATTAGCAAGTACAAACTTACGCTTATTTATATCAATCTTCATACCTGTTATTGTGTTGATAAGCGAAATAGCATCTGCTCCTGCACTTTCAGCAGCTCTTGCCATATCTGCGATTCTTGTAACATTTGGGCTAAGCTTCATAATTACTGGCTGTTTAGCTACCTTTTTAATCTCTTTAGTGATGTTTTCTAATGCTTTAGCATCCTGTCCAAAGGCAATTGCACCTTCTTTAACATTAGGACAAGATACATTTATTTCTAACATATCTACAGGCTGATCAGCTAACTTTTCCACAACACCCACGTATTCTTCAACAGTTTTTCCACATACATTAACAATTATCTTAGTATCATACTGCTTCAAGAAAGGAATATCTCTTTTGGTAAAGACATCAATACCAGGATTTTGAAGTCCTATCGCGTTTAACATTCCCCCGTATACTTCAGTCACCCTTATTGTAGGATTGCCTGGCCATGGATTTAGTGCAACTCCTTTAGTTGTAACTGCACCCAATCTATTTAGATCTACAAATTCACCATATTCCATTCCTGATCCAAATGTTCCAGAAGCGGTAGTAACAGGGTTTTTGAATGTTACTCCCGCAATATTTACAGATGTATTCATTAAATTTCCACCTCCTCGGCTTCAAATACAGGACCTTCAGTACACACTCTTGCATTATTAACATGTGAATGTTCGTCCTTTTTTGTTGTCTTGCATACGCATCCTAAGCAAGCACCCACGCCACATGCCATTCGTTCTTCAAGCGAAATATATGCCTTAATATTATTAGTCTTAGCATATTCCTTTATAGCTCTTAGCATAGGCATAGGACCACATGCATAAATTACATCACATGGAATATTCTGCTCTTTTAATGCAGTCATTACGTTTCCCTTTGTTCCATAGCTTCCATCATCAGTTGCTATATATGTTGTAGCAGTTTTTTCAAACTCTTCCTTTAGGAACATATTATTAACATCTCTATATCCTACTAATACGCTAACCTTAGCCGCATTGATTTCTTTTACAAGCTCTAAAATAGGCGGAACACCAATTCCTCCACCGATTAATACTACATTCTTACCCTCAGCTTCTTTTAATGGAAATCCATTTCCTACAGGTCCTAAAACCTTTACCTCATCGCCCGCAGAATACATTGAAAATTCTTTTGTTCCCTTTCCGGCTACTCGGTAAACCAGGCGGAGTGTTTCAGCTTCTTTATCAATTTCGCAAATACTTATAGGTCTAGGAAGGATAGTATCCTTACTTCTAGGATATACCATCACAAACTGGCCAGGAAATGATGCCTTGCTAGCCTTTGTCTTAAGCACAAGCTCGTATATTCCTGGCAAAAGTGCCTCTGATTTAAGAACCTTACAAGATTCAAACGTTTTCATATGCTATATCTCCCTTGCAGAAAGTATATTTAATCTTACCCTTCATCGTTTTTCCGATAAAAGGTGAATTGCATGATTTAGATACAGGATTCTCAAATACCCATTCTTCATCTAAATCAATTAGTACAAATTCAGCTTTTGAGCCTTCTTTTAGCTCATTTACAGGCAACTTGTAAAGTCGTCTGGGATTGAGCGAAAGAAGCTTTAATACATCCATTAATTCCATTCCATACTTAAGCACAAGCTCCTCATATGCAATCGAAAATGCTGTCTCTATTCCGATTATTCCAGAAGGTGTCTTTGTAATCTCTCCACTCTTTTCCTCACTTGTGTGTGGCGCATGATCTGTTGCAATCATGGTAATGACACCGTCTTTTATTCCCTTGAGGATGGCCTGTCTATCTTCCTCTGTTCGAAGTGGAGGATTCATCTTAGCATTAGACCCAAATTCAATTGTTGCATCCTCTGTAAGCGCAATATGATGTGGCGTTACCTCTGCATATACATTATCACACTTTTCTTTGGCCGCTTTTACAGCCATTACTCCAGCTTTAGTGCTAATATGCTGAATATTTAGCTTTGCTCCAGTTTTAATAGCAAGTTCAACATCTCTTTCAATCAGCGAGCTTTCAGCAATGCTAGGAGAACCACCTATTCCAAAATGCATAGAAGCTTTCCCTCTATTAATTCCGTTCTCTGAAATAAGCGTTTTATCCTCTTCATGAAGACTAATAGGAACATCTAGTTCTTTTGCCTTAATCAATGCTTTTTCCAAAAGAGTCTCATCCATTAATGGAATACCATCGTCAGTAAAGCCAATTGCCCCATTATCATATAGGAGCTTCATGTCAGTCAGCTCAAGTCCCTTTAAATCCTTTGTAACCGTAGCACACGCATGGATATTAAGTTTTGTTTCCTCGCCCTTTTCTAACACATACTTAAGAGTTTCCAAATTGTCTATTGCAGGCTTAGTATTAGCCATCATCACAACATCCGTATAGCCTCCTGCCAAAGAAGCTGCTGCCCCAGTATATATATCTTCTTTGTGAGTAAATCCAGGGTCTCTAAAGTGAACATGGACATCGCAAAAGCCTTGAGTCAGTATCATTCCTTTTGCATCAATTGTCGGAACGTCCGATGCTTCAAATGGGGTGTCACTTACTCTTGTAATGATACCGCTATCGATTTCAATGCTAACTACGCTCTTAGTTCCAGTCAAGACATCATACCTTGTGGCATTTTGAATTCTTATCATGTTGCTCAATCACACTCATTTCATCATTTTTACTAGAAGTGTACCATTTTTTGAGGTTGCATGGAATAGCGTATTTAGTGTATCTTTAATGTAAAGTTTTTTGTGAAATGGAAGTATTTACCATGATTAGATTTATTTTAGAGGTGTTGTTTGTAATTATTTTTCTGATACTTTCTATACCTGTTATTTTTGTTGAATGGTTAATCAGCCTGAAATGGCCTAAGGCAAGCGCTAAATCCTCGCAGGCAATTGTATCTGCAGCTTTTAGGGTAGTGTTCTTCATAAGTGGTTCTAAGGTAACCATTAAGGGGGAGGAAAACATTCCTACAGACAAACCAGTTTTGTTTGTACCAAATCATCGTAGTATTTTTGATATAGTCATAGGCTATGCTTTTGCCAGAAAACAGGTCGGCTTTGTAGCCAAAAAAGAAATTCGCAAGGTGCCTGTTTTTAGTACATGGATGTCACTTATGAACTGCCAGTTTTTAGACAGAAAAGATTTGCGAGCTGGTCTTAAGGTAATCAACAAATGTGCTGAACTAATTAAAGATGGTACTAGTATTACTATTTTCCCTGAAGGAACACGAAATAAAACAGATGACCCTTTGCAGGCATTCAGAGATGGAAGCTTTAAGATTGCAGAAAAAGCTAACTGCATTATTATTCCTGTGTGTATGAATCACACCGATGAAATCTTTGAAAAACACCTTCCAAAGATTAAGCCAACCCATGTATGTGTTGAGTATTGTGCTCCAATCGATATGGCATCGCTATCAAAGGATGACAAAAAGCATGTAAGCTCCCTAGCTCATGAAGCAATTGTAAATGCTTATACAAGAAACCAGGAAGCATAATTTCACTTTTTGTAATGTATCATTGTAGTCAAGGCAATAAGTTCAGCATAAGAATCTAAGCCTGACAATTCATTTATATAAACATTGTTTTCTTTATTTCTACCTCCTAAATAATGGAGGTAGTTTTTTTCTAGTTTGGTATATTCCGTGCTTGATATTGTATAATCGACAATTGTTAATTCATAAGCATTTCTAAGCAGTTCATCGGCAGTATATTCGCCACTTTCTACGTAGTATCTAGAGTTTGACGCACTAGTGGCCTTATCCTCTGTTCTAGACATAAAATGATTCATCAGAGTACTGCAGGCTTTTGTATCAGTTTTTCTTGCTGTTGACATGTAACTGATTGCACCATCAAGGATGATTCTACTGTTATATTCTTTGTCTGCATTATCCTTCAGATATTCAGAAATCACCGTATCATATGCTCCATATCCAGTAAGCTTATACATCTCCACGGCGGCTCTAAACATAAACTCATCTGTAACTAAAGCTTTATTAGCCTCAATACATTTCCAAGCTTTATTAGCTGCACTAGTACATTTCTTAGCTGTCTCAGGATAGGCTTGCTTTAATCCCATTGCACTCTTAGCCATAGCTGCACAAAACATAGCAGTTGCATTTGTGGTTTCTCCTATTATCACAGAATCGCCTGAATCATTTCGAATAACCGCGGAATATACTGCTCCCGTTTCGGTGTTCTGCATTTTCAATAACCATTCAACTTCATATTCTGCAAGATCAAGGACGTCTGGAATATTGTTACTTCCTTTGTCAAAAGAACAATTATCCGTATAGCCTTTCTTATTAAACTCATAGCTTGACAGAAGGTCTAAAACGCTTAAACAGCCTTCGTATACATCTTTTTTTCCAGTATAATCGGTATGATATCCTCCTGAAACATCGAGTAATATGTCTTGGTTACTTTCCAAACCGACAGACGTGTCATAACATTTGCATTTAAAATTCTCAAATTGCAAATATGCATCCTTCATCTGCTTTTCATAATGATTCTCACTTATCTCAAATTCAAGGGATGTTCCAATAATGTCTGCCTTAATGTAATACTTTCCTGTAGTATCTAATTCGCTAAAATCACATATACCAGTTAGTAACTCATCATCCTCAAAACATTTTACTTTTTTAACTCGTCCCTTAAAAACATCATCGCCACTGTCAGAATCGACAACTGTAAATGCTGCTGGAAGTATTTTCGTTTCGATTATCGCAAGCTTCGTTTCTGTAACATCATAACCTTTCTGGTCTACCAAAATACTAGGAACCATAACAGGAATCTCATATGCAAGTTCAGCCTCTTGGAGCATGCTGCCCTTTGAAGGTTCTTCTTCAACAATCTTTTCCATTTGAACATATGTCTCTATTACAGTCTTTTCCCCACAACCGCACACAAAACATACGCTTATTATCAATAGCAATATTAACTTGTCGACATTTACTTTTTTATGCATTTCGTTCTCCAATTCGATATTATTATACAACCTCAATTCTTAAAAATAAACTTAAGGGTAAACTAATTATTGATAGGGCCGATATACATAGTACACGGACGTATGAATTGGGTAGGAACCCCCGCTTCATAGGTCTATTTTTATTTAAAGGAGGTATTATTTGAAAATCGATTCCTACAACATAGGAATGGAATCCGCACGACAATTTACGTCGTCTTCTGTGTCTTCCCGCAGTGTAGTGGTTAGAGGCACAGCTATGACAGGAGGTCAGCTCTCATCATTTACCGATCTGTTATCTAATAATGGGCTTACTAATTCAAGAGCTCAGAATAACAGTGAAAATTCAACTGAGGAAAATGCTGAGGCAGCCAAGCCGGCTGAAGCATCAGAAAAGGACACACTCGCCAAAGCGATGGATCGTTTAGAACGAAGATCCCCGCTTACGAAAAGTGTGATCAGAAGTTCCGATGATGTTGCAACCAAATTTCAAAAGCTTCATCAGCTAATGATGAAGAACATTTTAGAGTTACTATTTGGAAACAGAAAAGCTAAAAAGACCTGTGAAGAGGCTATCGATGCAAATGATTCAGACTCAGGTTCAGATGAAGTCATTTACAACGATATTCCTATGACTAATATCAACGTTTCTACAGTAACTGAATCAATTTATACTGAGAGTGAAGCTTTTTCTTTTGACGCTAAGGGTATCGTAAAGACCGCAGACGGGCGCTCAATTGATGTGGATCTAAGCATTAGTATGTCTCGATCCTTTACTTCTTACACGAGTCAGTATGTTAATCTTGATGCCCTATCTTGTATAGATCCTTTAGTGATCAACTTTGACGATGCACCATCCGGACTTACAGATATGAAGTTCTTTTTCGATCTTGATGCAGATGGCGTTGAGGAAGAAATATCATCACTTGACAGTCACAGCGGATTTATAGCGCTCGACAAGAACGGCGATGGTAGGATCAATGATGGTTCAGAGCTTTTTGGAACCAAGTCAGGTGACGGCTACAAGGATCTTGCGCAGTACGATTTAGATGGTAACGGTTGGATTGATGAAAATGATGAGATTTTTGATAAACTAAAAATCTGGGTCAAAGACAGCTTAGGTAATGATTGCCTATATTCGTTAAAAGACAAAGGCGTGGGTGCTATTTTCCTAGGAAGTGCCGACACAAATATGGCACTTCGTTCCGAGGATAATAACGAAGTTAACGGCTTTATTAGAAAAACTGGAATCTTTTTATATGAGAATGGTAATGTAGGCACTACTCAGCACGTAGATTTAGTATCATAAGTAAAAAAATATCCCGCAGGATGTTATCCTGCGGGATTAATGATTTATACAGCATTATAATTAATTAAGCAACCCTTTAAAATGATTTCTCTTTCTTCGTCAGTCAATTCACCGAGTCTTAAATCAAATTCCTTAAGGCCTTCTTCCTTAACTGCATATGCTTTAATTACGCTATCTTTATTCTTTACTGCATCCTTAATTCCAGGAATGTAAATATAGTCTCCATTTGTGAATGATAGCTCACCCTTTTCAATTAAGAAAGGTAACATACCCCAGTTAATGAGGTTTGAACGATATCTCTTGGTAGCATATTCATTAGCGATATTAGCCCATCCACCTAGTACCTTCTGGCAGCTTGCAGCCTGTTCTCTTGCCGAACCATCTCCAGGCTTAACAGCAAAGATTGTTGAACCTATACCAAAATTAGTGTGGTTAGCATCAGGGAATTTAGTTCTTACCTTGGCCATAACCTCGTGAAGTTCAGGAAGCTCCTGACAAGGCTTGGTGTTTCCACCTTCAAGAGACTCTCTTCTTGCATATTCAGCTTTTTGAACTTCTTTAGCTTTACCTACATATTCTGGGTCCTTACGAGAAAGTGTAAACTCAGCCAGTCCCAAAGGATTAGAACGGTATGATGATGTCTCACCTGATGGAATAAGTTCGTCTGTTGTAGTAACAGGATCATGAATCTCAGATACAACCTTTAAAAGCAAGTTATCTGTTAATGCAACCATCTTAGGCCAGTCCTTAATATTAGGACCCATCTTGATTTCCTGATCTGGATCAGCTACTCCATGAGAATCAAATACTCGGTTCTCATATATTGATTTATCAAAATAGTACTTGTATTTCTTAAGTTCTTTGTCAACCTCTGTCGCAGGAGTAAGGAAGCCCTTATTAGCTGCTGTAGCAGCAATAGATCTAGCATCCATAAGTGCAACTGAAGCAATCTGACCATTCTGAATCTTAGAACCCTCTCTGTTAGGGAAGTTACGAGTAGAATGTCTAATGCTAAATGCGTTGTTAGAAGGTGTATCACCAGCGCCAAAGCAAGGTCCACAGAATGCAGTTTTTACAATTGCACCAGCCTTCATAAGCTTAGCTACGCTTCCGTTCTTAACCAATTCCATATAAACAGGAGTAGATGCAGGATAAACGCTTAGTGTAAACTCATCAGCACCTGTGTAAGCATCATCTAAGATATCTGCAGCTGCGCAGATGTTTTCAAATCCACCGCCAGCACAACCAGCAATGATACCCTGCTCAACATATAGCTTTCCATCGCGAATCTTGTCCTGAAGCGAATAGTTTACCTTGTCTCCGAAGCTAACCTTAGCTCGTTCTTCAACATCATGCAGTACATCCTTAAGGTTTTTATTAACCTCTTCAATTGTATAAACATTGCTAGGATGGAATGGCATAGCAATCATAGGTCTAATCTTAGAAAGATCAACCTCAATCATTCCTTCATAGTAAGCAACATCAGCAGGATCAAGCTTCTTATATGCGTCTGTTCGGCCATGAATTGCATAAAACTCTTCAATCTTTTCGTCAGTAGTCCAGATAGATGACAGACATGTAGTTTCAGTAGTCATTACATCGATACCAATTCTGAAATCTGCTGAAAGATTCTTTACACCAGGTCCTACAAATTCCATAACCTTGTTATTAACATAGCCATTTGCGAATACAGCTCCGATAATAGCTAAAGCTACGTCCTGAGGACCTACGCCCTTTACAGGCTCTCCTGTAAGATATACACCTACTACGTTAGGTCTGTTGATATCATATGTCTGGCTTAATAACTGCTTAACCAATTCAGGTCCGCCTTCACCTACAGCCATGGTACCTAAAGCACCATATCTGGTGTGCGAATCAGAACCTAAAATCATTGCACCAGCTTCAGCAAGCATTTCCCTTGCGAACTGATGGATAACTGCCTGATGAGGGGGTACGTAAATACCACCATATTTTTTAGCACAAGATAGTCCAAACATGTGGTCATCTTCATTAATTGTACCGCCTACTGCGCAAAGAGAATTGTGGCAGTTTGTAAGTACATAAGGAATAGGAAATTTTGTTAATCCAGATGCTCTTGCAGTCTGAATAATTCCTACGAAGGTAATGTCATGTGAAGTAAGCTTATCAAACTTAATCCTAAGCTTATCCATATTACCTGATTTGTTGTGGGCGCTTAAAATACCATACGCCATTGTCCCTTTCACTGCTTCTTCTTTGGAATATGAAGCTGCTTTAGGTGCGTCCTCTGGTAATAGCTCCACACCGTTTAGCAAAAATACTCCCTTATCATGTAATTTAATCATGGGCAAATTCTCCCTCTCTCCTATAGAGTCACCTTTGTAAGGTGCCAAATTTCATCCACATATTCCTGAATTGTACGGTCTGAACTAAACTTTCCAGAACAAGCCACATTCAGGATTGCTTTTCTAGCCCATTCACTTTCATCTTCATACCACTTGGCTAAATTCTCTCTAGCATCATGATATGATCTAAAATCCTTTAGGATAAAGTATCTGTCTGGTCTTGCACCATCTACAGAATATAAAAGTGAATTATATAATGATTTAAACTCCTCAGTATTGCCATTTGAGAAAGTACCATCAACAAGTTGAGTAAGAACCTTATGAACACCACTGTCGTTGTTGAATATTTCCATGGGGTTGTATCCGCCATAATTTTCATATCCTATTACTTCGTCTGAAGAAAGACCGAAAATCATAGCATTTTCTGCTCCTACTTCTTCAACGATTTCAACGTTGGCTCCATCCATTGTTCCAAGTGTAATAGCACCATTAAGCATAAACTTCATGTTACCAGTACCACTTGCTTCTTTGCTGGCTGTAGATATCTGTTCAGATACATCACTTGCAGCAAATATTATTTCAGCATTGGAAACGCGATAGTTTTCGATGAATACAACCTTAATCTTGCCACCAATCGAAGGATCATTATTTATTACGTCAGCTACAGAGTTAATAAGCTTAATAGTCTGTTTAGCTGTACGATATCCGGCAGCTGCCTTGGCACCAAAGATAAATGTTCTGGGGTAGAAATCCATTGAAGGATTTTCCTTTAACTGGTTGTACAAATACATTACATCTAAGATATTCAAAAGCTGTCTCTTATATTCATGCAGTCTCTTAACCTGTACGTCAAAAATCGATTTTGGATCAACATCGATTCCATTATGTTCCTTGATATACTTAGCCAGCCTTACCTTATTTTCATATTTGATTTCCATAAATTCCTTCTGCGACTTCTTGTCGTCAGCATAAGGCTTTAGCTTAGATATGGCACAAAGATCTGTAATCCATTCGTCTCCTACACGCTTTGTAACAAAGTCACTAAGCAAAGGATTAGCATGTAATAAGAAACGTCTCTGAGTAATACCATTTGTCTTATTATTAAATTTGAGAGGGAACATTTCATAAAAATCATGAAGTTCCTGATTCTTTAATATTTCAGTGTGAAGTCTGGCTACTCCGTTTACTGAATAGCCTGCTACGATTGCGAGATTAGCCATTCTAACCTGTCCATCATAAATAACAGCCATCTTACGAATCTTTTCACTGTTATTGGGATATTTGGCTTCAATATCCATAATGAATCGACGGTTAATCTCTTCTATAATCTGATATACACGAGGAAGCAGACGCTGGAAAAGGTCAATAGGCCACTTTTCAAGCGCTTCGGCCATAATAGTATGGTTAGTGTAAGCACAAGTTTTTGTTGTTACATCCCATGCTTCATCCCATGTAAATTTATACTCATCCATAAGTATGCGCATAAGTTCTGCTACTGCTACTGTAGGGTGTGTGTCATTTAACTGAAAGGTAGCTTTTTCATAGAACTTATGAAGATCATCATGAGTTCTTAAATACTTGGCTACTGCTTCCTGAACAGATGCTGATATAAAGAAATACTGCTGTTTGAGTCTTAATTCTTTACCAGCGTAGTGATTGTCATTAGGGTAGAGTACTTCTACGATATTACGAGCAAGGTTAGCCTGTTCTACAGCTTTCAGATAGTCACCCTTGTCAAAAGAATCTAATTTGAAGCATTCAACTGGTTCAGCATCCCAGATTCTAAGTGTGTTAACAATGCCATTTCCATATCCTACAACCGGAACATCATATGGAATTGCATTTACAGCCTGATATCCTTCCTGGCTAAAATGTCCACGGCCGTTTTCATCTACTTTGAAGGTAGTGTAACCACCGAAGCGAACCTCCTTAGTATACTCAGGACGTCTAAGCTCAAAAGGATTGCCGTGTTCAAGCCAGTTATCCGGAACTTCAACCTGATATCCATCACGAATTTCCTGCTTAAACATACCATATCTATATCTTATGCCACATCCATATGTGGGATATCCAAGTGTTGTTAAAGATTCTAGAAAGCATGCTGCTAAACGGCCTAGACCACCGTTTCCAAGTGCTGCATCTGGTTCTTGATCTTCTACTACATCTAAATTGATTCCTAACTCGTCTAAAGCTTCTTGTACATCTTTATAAGCTTTCAGGTTAATAATGTTGTTGCCGAGTGCACGTCCCATCAAAAATTCCATCGACATGTAGTACACAATCTTAGGATCCTTTTCTTCGTATGCCTTCTGGGTATCCATCCAGTGGTCTACAATCTGATCCTTTATTGATAGTGCAACAGCCTGAAAAATCTGTTGATCGTTCGCTTCCTCAATTGTCTTGCGATACAGAGTCTTAACATTGTAGGAAACGCTTCTCTTAAACAATTCCTTGTCAAACTTGAGTGTCTTTTCCTTCATAAAATTCCCCTCTCTCAGATATCGATAACAACATCATATCTGAAATGCAGGGTAGGTATTCCCACCCTGCATAAATTTTATTTAAATTTTTTCAACTCCGATTGTAACATTTTCACTATTAACGTTCCATTCTCTCATATTAGCAAGAGAACCGTTATCTTCGATGCTATCTGCTAATACCTTAGTTGCAATTGCATCTTTATTCTTTAATACTACATTTGCTATTTTTTCGTTGCCTACAACAACTACCTTGATATGATCCATTACTTCGAATCCAGAATCCTTACGCATAGTCTGAATCTTAGAAATAACTTCATAGACAAAGCCTTCCTCAATCAATTCGTCTGTAAGGTTTGTGTCAAGTACTACTGTTTCAACGTTGTCGGCTTCTGTTACATAGCCTTCTTTCTGAGCAATATTTATAAGTAAATCTTCTTCCTTAAGTTCAACTGTTGTTCCGTCTACGTCAAAAGAAAGAACTCCTTTATCCTTTAATACGTCCATTGCAGCGTTTCCGTCAACAGAAGCTAAATACTTCTGGATACCGCCTAACTGCTTACCATATTTAGGACCTACAGTACGAAGCTGAGGCTTAAATGTGTAAGATGTAAACTCTCTGACATCATCAGTAAATACAACGTCCTTAACATTTAGCTCTTCTTCGATGATTTCCTTGTAGAAATCACTAAGTTCAAATGGTGCCTTAACAAACATCTTAGCGATAGGCTGACGGTTCTTGATATTAGAAGTATTTCTAGCTGCACGTCCCATTACAACAGTCTTTAATACTGCATCCATGTTCTTTTCAAGCTCTGCATCAACTAAAGCATCGTTGCATACAGGGAAGTCACATAAATGTACGCTTATAGGCTCTTTATCATTGATTGAGCATACAAGGTTACGATAAATATCATCAGCCATGAAAGGAATCATAGGAGCTGCCGCTTTAGCTACTGTTACAAGTGCTGTGTAAAGAGTCATGTAAGCATTAATTTTGTCTTGCTCCATTCCCTTGGCCCAGAATCTTTCACGAGAGCGACGTACATACCAGTTACTCATTTCATCAACAAATTCATCAAGAGCACGACCGGCTTCAGGAATTCTGTAGTTTTCAAGGTTTGTATCTACATCCTTAACCATTGTGTTAAGCTTTGATAACAGCCACTTATCCATTACAGGGAGCTTATCATATTCAAGTGTGTACTTTGTTGCATCAAAATCATCAATATTAGCATAGAGTACGAAGAATGCATATGTGTTCCATAATGTACCCATAAATTTTCTTTGGCCTTCAACAACTGCGTCGCCATGGAATCTGTTAGGAAGCCAAGGAGCTGAGTTGATATAGAAATACCATCTGATAGCATCAGCACCGTACTTTTCAAGTGCGTCAAATGGATCAACTGCATTTCCCTTAGACTTACTCATCTTCTGTCCATGCTCATCCTGAACGTGACCAAGTACGATTACGTTTTCATAAGGAGCCTTGTTAAATAGCAAGGTTGATTCAGCCATAAGAGAGTGGAACCATCCACGAGTCTGGTCAACTGCTTCAGATATAAACTGTGCAGGGAACTGTGATTCGAATAATTCCTTATTTTCGAATGGGTAGTGATGCTGAGCAAATGGCATTGCTCCAGAGTCAAACCAGCAGTCAAGAACTTCTGGTACTCTCTTCATAGTGCCGCCACAGTCAGGACACTTCATAGTTACTTCATCGATATAAGGACGGTGGAGTTCAACTGTATCAGCCTTATCCATTCCGCTTCTTTCCTTTAATTCTGCACGGCTACCGATACATTCCTGGTGACCGCATTCACATTCCCAGATATTAAGAGGAGTACCCCAATAACGGTTACGTGAAATAGCCCAGTCCTGGATATTTTCAAGCCAGTTACCAAATCTTCCCTTACCAATTGATTCAGGAATCCAGTTAACTGTGTTGTTGTTTCTAATTAAATCATCTCTTACTGCTGTTTCCTTGATGTACCATGACTCTCTTGCGTAGTAAATAAGTGGAGTATCGCATCTCCAGCAGTGAGGATATTCATGTTCAAACTTAGGTGCATCGAATAACTTGCCTTCAGCATCAAGATCCTTTAATACTTCAGGGTCAGCCTTCTTTACAAATAATCCAGCATAAGGTGTTTCTTCTGTAAGTTCACCCTTACCATTTACAAACTGAACGAAAGGAAGATCATATTTACGTCCTACATTAGCATCGTCTTCACCAAATGCAGGCGCAATATGTACAATACCAGTACCATCTGACATAGTTACATATGAATCACATGTTACAAAATGTCCTTTCTTATTCTGTTTTTTAGCTACTTCTGCAGCGCATGCATATAAAGGTTCATACTCTCTGTATTCAAGATCCTTACCTTTGTATGTTTCTAATATTTCATATGCTGCTGTATCTTCTGTCTTGAGCTTTCCAAGTACTGAATCAAGAAGTGCTTCAGCCATATAGTAGGTATAGCCATCTGCTGCCTTAACCTTTACGTATGTCTCATCAGGGTTTACACAAAGAGCTACGTTAGAAGGTAATGTCCAGGGTGTAGTTGTCCATGCAAGGAAATATGCATCCTCACCTACGCACTTAAATCTAACAACAGCTGAACGTTCTTTTACAGTCTTATAGCCTTGTGAAACTTCTGCTGTAGAAAGAGGAGTTCCACAACGAGGACAGTAAGGAACAATCTTAAAGCCCTTATATAATAAGTTCTTGTTCCAAATTTCCTTTAATGCCCACCATTCAGATTCAATATAATCATCATGGTATGTAACATAAGGATCATTCATATCAGCCCAGAAACCTACTGTTCCTGAGAAATCCTCCCACATGCCTTTATATTTCCATACGGATTCCTTACATTTTTCAATGAAAGGCTCCATACCATATTCTTCAATCTGCTCTTTACCGTTTAAGCCTAAAAGCTTTTCAACTTCAAGCTCAACGGGAAGTCCATGAGTATCCCAACCTGCTTTTCTAGGAACCATGTATCCCTTCATTGTACGGTATCTAGGAATCATATCCTTTATTACTCTGGTTAAAACGTGACCGATATGAGGCTTACCATTAGCGGTAGGAGGGCCATCATAAAATGTGTATGTAGGACCTTCCTTGCGGTTTTCCATACTCTTTTCAAAAATATTGTTTTCGTTCCAGAACTTAAGAGTTTCTTTTTCACGCTCTACAAAGTTCATGCTTGTCTGTACCTGCTTGTACATCTTTTAAATCCTCCTCAAAATTTAAAACAAAAGGCTCCGTCCTAAAAAGGACGAAGCCTATAAAATATGCTCGCTTTTAACCACCTTTTTAAGAGTACTCCCTTGTACGTTCATACACCTCCCCTGTAACGGTGGGACTCCGTCAGCGCCTACTCGATATCTTTCAGGCTGCAACTCAGAAGTGATATTCACTTAAATGCCAGTATCGGGATCGCACCATCCCCGACTCTCTGAAACCTTACGCATGTAAGTTACTGTCTTCGTCATAGTTATTATTGTGATTATCGTAGTTTTTTATGAATATGTCAAGATGAAATAGGCTATTTTATTCCCAGTATCTCGTTTACATCTTCCTTGATAAAATCAAGGCTGCCTAATCCCTTTTGTGCTTCGCCAATTTTAGCTGCATACTCCTCAGTTTTAGCTGTATTACCCACTTCTTTATACGCTTTATACATAAAAGCGGCTTCGACATAATCAGCCACGGCGTAAAACTGTTTAGTGGATTCTGTTTCGTGCCCCTTTTCTTGCTCAAATCTCCTATCGTTATGAGCACCCTCAACTACCATGTTGTATTCATTTCTATTTATATATCTAAGAAAAGTCTTTCCGTCATAATTATTTTTGTACGGCGAATAGTTTGATGCTGTTGCAAGCACAACTATGTAACCACCTATTAGTATCCCACATATAGCACCCATGACTGTTCCAAATGTGTTTTTGCGTTTATCTTTTGCCATCGGTCTTCTCCTTAATTATAGAGTCAAATAGAATAGTATTTTCGGCAACACTTCCGTTCTTTAAATATTCAAGCTCATCATCTGTTACGCCAAAATATACTTTCAAAATCATATTCAAATCACTTTCTAGATTGCCAAAAAATTCTTTAGCAAGTAATCCATCATTATATTCTCTTGAGGACTCTATGTTATTACGTATATTGGAATAGAAATTTGCCATTGAGGATCCTGTGGAACCATATTTGTTATTATCAAACTGAATATCCATCGCAACATTGATAATTGATTTCATGCTTGAAGCACTATAACCTATACTATTATAGTGTTCAGCCTTATCTTTATCATAGCTAAAGTAAATGCCATGATTCATGTAATATCTATCTATTTCATAATAATCTCCAGCAGCAATAATATCCCTTAGCTCATCGATATGTGACAGTGCATATTTTTCATCACTATCATACCTATGATATTTCTTATAGCCAAATGAAACAAATGCTGTAACTACTAGCCCAATTGCAAGTAACAGAGCAAAAATTATACTAAGAATTCTTAATATCTTAGTGTTAACCCTGCTAGCGCTATCAATAATGGCATCATCTACCGCCTTATAATTTTCTTTTATCTCTGCACCACAGTTTGAGCAAAAAACTGCACGCCTACTAATATCATGTCCACAATAACTGCACTTCATTATTTAGCACCTACCATTTCTTTGGCCATCTCGCTGCATTTTGTGTATCTGACAGTTTCACCCTGTGCGCCAAATTGGTGCATAAACTCTTCATACTCTTCCACTGTCATTCCAAGTGCTTTGGAAGCCTTTTCAATAATAATCTGTTTCTTCTTGGCAATTACCTCTTTTTCTTTATCTGTTGCATCATGACGCAGAAAATCATAACCGTGAACAAAGCTAATGGAATCATACAAAAGGTATGTCGTTGTTCGTTCACTATGAGATGATCCTTCAGCCAGGTACGACTCGATAGATGTCTCTGCAGCAATAAATCGCTTATACTGATAGATAAACGATTCATATATGTAGTCAGATGTCACTTTGTTTTCTTTGCTAGCTTCATCGAAGTTCTCAACAAGCTGTTCGTATTCACCGTTGTCAAACAGAGAATTCCACTCAGCGCTTCTTTCCTTTAGCCACTTTGAATCCTCTATCATAGCTTGGATTTCTTTTTCTTTTTCAGATATCTGGTGTCTTTCAATTCCCTTATAGATATTTAGAACGATTTCTGCGATTACAAGTACCACAATAACCGTAATGATTAATACATCAAGAAAGCTTCTGATTGCTTTATTCGACTTAGACGCAACAGCTTTCTCAACATAAGTCTTAGAAGTGTCTTTTTCGTTATTACCCATTTTCACCCATCCTATTCTTTTCAATCGTAGATTGATAATGCATAGCACCCTAACCATTATACGCTATGAATTCATATTTTAACAATTTATTCTTCTTTTTTATATTCTTCTACAAATTGTGTATAATAATCGTTGGAGGGGTTAAAACATGAATTGGAGTATATTGGGTATTGATGAAACCAAAGATAAGAAGGCTATAACTAGGGCTTATAGGGAAAAACTGTCGTCAGTTAATCCCGAAGAAAAGCCTGAAGAATTTATGGCTTTAAGAGAAGCATATGATACAGCGCTTAAGCTTGCTGATATAGAAGAATCTGAGCCTTTGGATGAATATGAAAGCTTCAAGAAAGACTTAGATGCTATATACAATGATTTAAAGAAGCGTATTGATGTTTCTTCATGGAAAAATCTATTAACATCCGATATTGCAACGGGGCTGGATTCTCGCCCCGAAATAGAAAATATTCTTATCACCTTCTTTTTCAATCATTTCAGATTTCCTAAAAAAATATGGGATTACTTTAATGAAGAGTTTGATTTCCTGGGTAGAGTCCCTGAACTTAAAGAAAAGTATCCTGATGATTTCGTTGATTACATCATTGTTAATGGATGTAAATATAGAGAAAATATTCCTTACGAGCTATTTACTCCAGGAGTTGACGGGCTGGAAGTAGATCAGTACTTAATGGTATTTGCAAAGCGCAAGGAAATTTCATTAGCTGATGCAGCGGAAGTTGTAGAGAAATTAAGTAGCTTTACTGAAAAGCATCCTTATGGTGATTTTTACATATCTCAGTATTATGTCTGCAAGGGGCAGATAGAATATCTTGAAAAATTGGATAATCTCTATCAGGAATATCCTGACGACACTTACATACTGGACAATTATGCTTACACCCTTTTCATGGTTAATCAACCTGATAAGGCTTATGAAGTATGTCTAAAATCCCTAGAGCTTGAACCATCCAGCTATGGTACCAAGCTTCTTCTTGCTGACACATTAGCTAAACTAAATAAATACGTCGAGGCAGTCGATGTCCTGACAGACCTAATGTATATGGTCAACGGCAACGCTATTTTGCTTCACGAAATAGTAGAAAGAAAAAATGCTTTTAGCGATAAGGTAATTGAATACTACGAAAAGGAACTTAATGAGCATACTAATTCAAATTTATTTAAGTTAGAGCTTGGATGGGCCTATATTTACAAAGAAGATTTTGAAAGTGCCAAAAGAATATCTGCTGATATTTTAGATACTAAGCTTGAAGGTTATTGCGAGTTCTCATATAGCAACATGAATGCATATATCGCGGTTGTGGAAAAGGATTACGAAAAAGCACTTAGCTTTATAGACAGGGCTTTGGTCGCTATCGATAATTTAAAGCCCGATGGAACCCATGAGACGGAAAGAGCACTTACCAGGAAGAATGAATTTTTGCTTAGAAAAGCCGGCTGTTATTTTGAAACAGGTCTTAGGGCAGAAGCTATAGAAATATGCCACATGGTCTTAGCGGACGATGAAAAGAACACTCAAGCATACAAACAGCTTATTGTTCTTTTGCTTTCTGAAAGCCTATACTGCGAAGCATATGAATATGCAAAAAAATATGTAGATCTTGCGCCGTTTATACCCACTTCCCACTATTTAGCCGCAAGATGTGGAATGGAGGTCGGCGATTACAGATTAGCCTATGATGATATAACTGTAGCGATTAGTTATGACAAGACAAACCTTGAATTTTACCTGTTAGAATGTCGCATTTTGCTTAAAACAAGAAATTACGACATGGTTAAGGAGAGACTCAAGTTTTTAAAGAATAATGACATCAGTGTCAATCTCGAGGTTAGATTTATAGAAGCTCAGATTTTGAGATACCATAGTGAAAAACAGCAAGTAGCATTGACTGAATATAAGATAATAGAAAAACAATTTAAACCTGATAGAGACCGTTTATGGGCATCAGACTTTTACTATGAATACGGCACACTAATAGCTGAGCTTGGAACCAATCCACCAGAAGTAGGCTATAGAAGTATTATAAACTACATGGAAAAAGCCTACGCGTTAGATTCTAGAAAGATTGCCGCTCTTGAGTATAAGGCATGGGCGCTATACAAACTTAACAGGTTCGAAGAAGCGTTAGCGGATTATTTAAAGCTTTATAAGCTTCCAAACCACCCATTAAGCGTAACATGGACAATTGCTGAAATATATGCTAAATACCCTTACAGGGAATACGAAAAAGCCCTTGACTATTATCTTGAAATAGCCAAAGAACGCGAAGATGATCTTGAGGTACTAGATAAGCTTGGTAACGTATACTATAGACTTGGTAAGTATGAGAAGGCACTGGATTATTTTAAAAATTGCTATGAAGTATCAGAAGGCGATATCTATTATCTGACCATGTGTAAAATGTCCCTTGCAAGCCTCTCAAGATATGATGAAGCTTTAGCAATGCTGGATGAAGCTATCCTTGAGGCTAAATATACCGGTACAAAGCCCAGCCATTTGTATGGCCATAAGGCTGCTTTGCTTGCCAGAGAAAATCGATTAGACGAGGCTCTTTTTGTATTAGAGAATGATGCCTCTATGCATGCTACCTGTGCCGAGAAGGCTAATGTGTTGCATCTAAGGTTTTGCCATTATGGCATACTGAAAGCGAGAATTAAAGCTAAAGAAGTAAGCTACGACATAAAGGGTAGGTACTATTTCCTAAGCGGATCAAAGGTCAAGTGTATATTAACAATGTTTAGGTGGCTATTAAATGCCAATACTATATATGACCAAACGCGTGATATAGATTTAGCAAGCGTTCATTACGAAAAGCTCATTCAGTTAAGGCACATTCTTTATAGAAGTAGTGGAAAAATGCTAAGGGCAGGCAAGTCAATAAAGAGATTTTATAATTCAAAATTGGGTGTGAAAAAGAAAAATATATATTCATCTTTGCTCGAAGCCGAGGATTATTATCTTGCTAACAAGCAAAGAAAAGCTAAAATTTTAGCAACAGATCTTCTCAGATCTTTTGAAGTATACACTGGAAAAACCTCGGAAATTGGTCAGACAAGATGTTCTTATTCATCTTTTGTTACCCTCTATTCTATATTAGGGGATGAGAATCAGGCCAAAGCATATCTTGAATTAATGTTAAAGGAGCCTCGCTGTATCAACTGCTCATACTGTGTCTGCTGTGACGAATCTATTGCTAAAATGTTCTATTATTTATCTTTTGGCACTAAACAGGAAGCTTTTGAAAGTATTAAAAGTGCATACGACGTAATGCCTGGAGATCTTTTCCTAGCTTCTTATATGAGATGGTTTAAAAAGAAGGGCTTATCATAGCAGGCGAATAGGTATCACCTAACTACATTAATAAATTGAGGAATTACTAATGATTGCAGGAATAGATTTAGGTACAACCAATAGCGAAATAGCTGTTTTTGTGGACGGGGAAGTTAAACTCATTCCAAATAGACTTGGCAAGCTTCTTACCCCATCAATTGTAAGTATAGATGATGATAATAATGTCCTTGTAGGTGAAACTGCTCGCGAATACGGAATGCTTCATCCGCTTAATACAGCAAGACTTTTTAAAAGAAGCATGGGAACAGAGAAAGAATATCAGGTCGGGGGCCGTCGTTTTGTGCCAGCTGAGCTTTCAAGCTTTATTTTAAAATCATTAAAAGAGGATGCTGAAGCATATCTAGGGTGCGAGGTTACAGATGTAATCATTAGTGTCCCTGCCTATTTTAATGAACATCAGCGTAAAGCTACAAAGCAGGCAGGTGAGCTTGCAGGGCTAAATGTTGTAAGAATTGTAAATGAACCGACTGCTGCCGCTATTGCGTATGGAGTTGGTGATAAAGATAAAGATGAAAGATGCCTTGTTTTTGATCTTGGTGGTGGAACCTTTGATGTTTCAATTCTTGAGTTTTATAAAAATATCATGGAAGTTCATGCTATAGCTGGTGATAACTTTATTGGCGGTGAGGATTTTACGTCTCTTCTTGCAACGATGTTTCTTGAAAGAAATGCAGTTGCTCCTGAATCTCTAGATATACTAACCATGAACAGAGTTTTAAAGGCTGCTGAAGAATGCAAAAAAAAATATATTGAAAACGATGAACAGACAATGAGTGTCATCATAAATGGTGATGAGCTTGTAGCAACAATTTCTCTTGCCGATTACGAAAAGGCATCGGAATTTTTGCTTGAAAAGATGCGTAAACCTATTGAAAGAAGCCTTAAAGATGCCGGAGTTAGGCTTCAGGATATAGATAGAATTGTCCTTGTAGGCGGCGCTACAAGGCTTCCAATTGTTAGAAACTTTGTTGCTAAGATTTTTAAACGATTTCCAGATGTACATGTAGATCCAGATACTGCGGTTGCTGAAGGTGTATCAATTCAGGCTGCTATGAAGGAAAGAAACGAAGAAATAAGAGAAGTGGTGCTTACTGATGTTTGTCCATTCACACTTGGAACAGAGGTTATGGAATTTAATGGTATATATGACGAACCAGGACATTATCTTCCTATCATAGAAAGAAATACAACCATACCAGTAAGCCGCACCCAGACTGTCTTTACTGCACATGATGGTCAGACAAGAATAGTAGTTAAGGTATTACAGGGAGAAAGCCGAATGGCTTTCAACAATCTTTTGTTAGGAGAGATTTCAGTCCCTGTTCCTAAAGGTCCCAAGGGAAAAGAAAGCATCGATATAACGTATACCTATGATATTAACTCTTTACTTCAAGTTGAAGTTACTGTGTTAAGTACCGGCGTTACTAGAAAAGCCATTATACAGGGTGGAAAAAGTACACTTTCTGACGAGGAAGTAAACGAGCGCTTTGAAAAACTTAAATATTTAAAAATGAAGCCTCGTGATGAAGAAGAAAATCGGCTTGTGATTCACAGAGGCGAGAGATTATATGAAGAATCCTCTGGAAATGACCGTATGATAATCAACTCATTATTGATGGAATTTGACAGATGCCTTGAAAAGCAGGACCGAATTGAAATAGAAAGAAAACGAAAAGAACTTATAAAAGCTTTTGACAGAATAGAATTCTTCCTTCCCGAAGAATAGTGTATAATATGTATAAGCATTCACTACTATTTAACATTTCAGCTTTGATGTAGTCGAATTGTTTTTACTTAATTACATATATGTTGGGAGGATACCTTATGAAGAAAACGTGGTCCGAATTTAAAGCTTTCATTGCTAAAGGCAATGTAATGGATATGGCAATCGGTGTTATTATTGGTGGTGCCTTTGGTAAGATTGTTACATCATTAGTTAATGACATCCTGATGCCTTTACTGGGACTTGCAACCGGAGGCGTTGATTTTAATGATAAAGCACTTGTGTTAAGTCCTGAGGTTTTAGATGCTGAGGGTAATGTCATTAAAGCTGCTGCAACGCTTAAATATGGAAGCTTTATTCAGAATATCCTTGATTTTTTAATCATCGCACTGTGCATATTCTTTATAACCAAAGCACTTAACAAAATGTCAGAAAAGCTTAAAAAACCTGAAGAACCTAAAGTAGAAGAACCTAAGGGGCCTACTAGTGAGGAGCTTTTAACTGAGATTAGAGATTTGTTAAAGAATAAATAATATTATTAAAGGCTTATGATTCATACGAATCATAAGCCTTTATTATTGTTATCTACTAATCAATCTGATTAAAGATTATGGAAGCATTGTAGCATCGCCGTATGTTCTATCCCAAGCTTCCTGTCTTTCTTCCATGATAGCCTGTCCACCGGCTGCCATGTATTCAGACATGAACTTGTCCCAAACTGAATCGAAATCTGCTACAGAAGCAACGATTGAATTATCGTAACCTTCATCTCTCTTACCAGAAAGGTCTGTTCCCTCAGCTTCAGCTGCGATGTCACCAACGCTTACTGTCTTAGGAGCTCTAGCGTCAAGCTTAGCTGCCTCGATAGCCTGCTGAACGTCAGCGGGATCTACTTCAGGATATGAGTAAGCAAGTGAAAGGTTTGTAAGTTCTTCTGTTGCAAGTCTTAAACCGTTACAGTTGATTGTCATATCGATGTTCTTACCTGAGTTAACGAAATATTCATGATGTCCTTCAGGATCAGAAATAAGAACCCAAGCACCGTTAGGAGCTACTGTATGGTTGATTCCTTCTTCACCAGCCTGTAAGTATTCAACTGTAGCAGCCTGTGACATGAACTCTAAGTAGCAAAGAGAAGCTACAGGTTCGTCATTTGTTGCAGGGAAGAATACCTTACGGTCTCCACCTTCTGAATATCTATACTTTGTATATTTACCATTCTTGTCTTCGAAACAGTTAACTGCTACGAACTTAGCATCGTCACCACGCATTGCCTTTAATGTAGCGTTGATTGAATCTACACCGCCACGGAAAGGATAGTCGTAGTTGTGCATGAATGCACCTACGAAACCAGCCTTAATCATATCATCTTCTGATGAATCATCTGCTGTTGAAAGAGCGAAATCCTTCCAGATTAAGCCATCATTGTACCACTTGTTAAGAAGTCTAGCTGCTTCTTTAGCACCATTTTCTGTATACTTTCTGTCATCGT
Organism: Lachnospiraceae bacterium; assembly: GCA_045639565.1. GTDB lineage: Bacteria > Bacillota > Clostridia > Lachnospirales > Lachnospiraceae > UBA1258. The sequence goes on along the minus strand of JAZUDH010000092.1, from coordinate 67,941 downwards.
ATCCATTTACATAGAGTTCTTCATCTGTGATATCAGGATCCATGAAAGATTCGATAAGGTTAGCTGCTCTCCAGCCTACGTCATATGACATTGAGAAAGGAACCATCTTAGAAGCATCAGCGCCTAATAACTTATCAGCGTTATCTCTGAATGCAACTAATACTGCTTCAAATTCAGCCTTTGTCTTAGGCTCAGCTAAGCCAAGTGCATCAAGCCAGTCCTTACGAACGAATGTGTTGATACGGCATGTTTCATTTCTCTTACCTTCAATAGCCCAAAGAATTCCTGTAGCAGGATCAAGGTCTGTGTAGATAAGTGAATCGCCTAACCAATCAAACATAGAAGGAACTAATGCCTTGTTAGCTTCAAGGATAGGAGCTAAGTCAAGTACACCACCCATATCAGCGTATGTCTGAATTGTAGAATATGAGTATGTGTAGCAGATATCAGGAGCTGTACCGCTTGCAAGTAAGTTGTTGATTGCATTTACTTCGTCCCATCTTGAAACTGTAATAAATTCAACCTCAACATTGTATCTTTCAAGCATCTGTGCCTGAATCCACTGTGTCCAAGCGTTATCGCCTGCTTCTGTACCACCTTCAACTGAACGATCATAAAGTTCAACTGAGATGTGTCTTGTGTCAACGAATTTACCGTTGAGCATTCCGTTTGCATCTGGTTCATCACTCTTAGCTTCTACTGTAGGAGCAGATTCTGTTTTTGAAACTGCAGGTTCTGTTGTAGAAGTAGCAGGAGCCTTTGATCCACAAGCAGCAAGTGAAAGTGTCATTGTTGCTGCAAGTAATGCTGCTAAAACTTTCTTTTTCATTTTTAACCTCCCTGGTTTTAAATAAATATGAATTAACGTTTTTCTTATGAAAAGCGATTATTCCTTTACAGCGCCCATTGTTACACCAGCAATGAAATACTTTTGTAACCAAGGGTATACTAACAAAATAGGTACAGTTGAGAACATTACAATCGCACTCTTTAACGACTCACCTAAGCCTGGCATTGAGAAGCCTTCCTGTGCGGCAACTTCAACTGAGTTCTTGTTATTAATAATATTGTATAAGAGTAACATCAACGGATAATACTCTTTCTTGTTCATGTACATCAAAGCATCTGAATATCCATTCCATCTACCTACTGCATAGAACAATGCAAGCGATGCCATAACTGGCTTAGATAATGGAATATATATCTTGATTAAAATCTTAAAGAAACTTGCTCCATCAATTTCAGCTGATTCTCTAAGTGAATCAGGTATTCCATAGAAGAAGCTTCTCATAATGATCATGTTAAATATGCTTAAACAGCTAGGTACAATAAGTACTAAGGGATTATCTAACAGGTGTAATGCTTTCATAAGCAGATAGTTAGGAATTGTACCTGCGTTGAAAAACATTGTAATTGTAATAAGAATATTGATGAATCCCTTTCCCTTTAAACCATTAAATATTAAGGGGTATGCACAAAGTGCTGTCATTGTTAATGATAATAAAGTACATACAAATGTTAAAAATACTGTCCAAAAGAATGCTTTTATATACTTCATATCAGACAATACAATTTTGTAAGCGTCTAAATTAAATCCCTTAGGAAGGAGATAAATATCTCCACGTACAAGGTGTTCTGTACTTGATAATGACTTAGCTGCAAGGTTTAGCATTGGAATAACACAAATCAAACTTACTAGTATACAGATAAGTACAAATACCCAATCGCCAATCTTAGCGCTTCTTGATTTAACCTTCATGTTTCAATTCCCCCTTCTTACCAAATTCCTCGTTCACCGAGCTTACGTGAGAGCCAGTTAGCTGTAAGCAAGAAGAACAATCCTACAACAGACTGGAATAAACCAACTGCTGTTGTGAGAGAGAATTTAAGATTCTGAATACCAACCTTGTAAACAAATGTTGAAATTACTTCAGCGACATCCATTACAAGTTTATTCTGCATAGCATAAGGTCTGTCAAAGCCACCACCTAAGATACCACCTAAGTTCATGATCAAAAGAACAACGATTGTAGGCTTGATACCAGGTAAAGTGATGTGCCACATCTTTTTGAATCGGCCAGCGCCGTCAACTGCTGCTGCCTCATAAAGTTCTGTGTTAATTCCTGCAATTGCCGCAAGATAAATAATTGATCCCCAACCAAAGTTCTGCCATACACCTATTCCGATGTATGTTCTTACCCAGTGAGATGATTCATTAAGGAAGGGAATGCTTTCATGTCCCATCAAGTTGATTACCTGATTTACTAAACCTTCTGTAGGTCCAAATACCTTTAACGCTAAGCTTGCGATAATAACCCAAGAAAGGAAGTGAGGCATGTAAGCAATAGTCTGTACAATCTTTTTAAAATGCTTAAAGCATAATTCATTCAGTATTAAAGCAAAAATAATGGGAGCAGGAAATCCGACAACTAAATCTAATAGATTTAATAAAACTGTATTTCTAAGTGATCTTATAAAGTCTGCATTTCCAAAGGCTTTAATAAAATACTTCATACCATGGTTTGAAGCCCAGGGCATTTTGTGAAGTGGCATATTAAGCTTATATTCCTTAAATGCGATGATGATATTTTTCATCGGTAGATATTTAAAGACTAGTAGATAAATAATAGGCAAAGCAACCAAAGCATAGAGCTGCCAATATCTTTTAAAGTATCTTAATGTGCTACCCTTAGTGCGGGGAGCTTTATAAACTGCTTTTTCTTTTGCCATATTTCTATGTAACCCCTTACATTTTTTACTTTATAAGAAGTATTTTAAAGTGCAATATGTCTTAATTCTTGTCAATACTTGCCACTAGATTATCAAATATTGCCAACGTAATCCCATTTTGAATATCATATTGTCTATTATTATCATATTTCGCTAACTTTTTTTGTGCACTTTGCCCTTTTGTATGCGCTTACACCTTTCATATTAACCAATTTGGCATTGCACAAAAAAATCCCGCTCTCTCTTGAGAACGGGATTTTTGAACTATATTTTAGGATTTTACGCTTAATCTTACTAAAGCTCTGCTAAGTTTAGCTTGTGCAAGTCTTAGTTCCTTTTCATCAGCGTTAGCCTGTGCAAGGATTTCTTCGGCCTTGTTCTTAGCATTTGTAGCACGTTCTACATCAATGTCTTCAGCCCACTCCCAGGTTGTTGCAAGCAGATGGCAAGAACCATCCATAACGCTTAACATACCACCAATACATGCGGCTGTTCTCTTAGTACCGTCTGGAAGTTTAATATATGCTTCTCCCATACCAAGAGCAGTAACATAATTGCAGTGTCCAGCTAAAATAGCAAGATCTCCTGTGATGCTTCTACACATTACGCGCTCAACATCACCTTCGAATAGCAACCCATCGGGTGTTCCGATTCGTAATGGAAATGTCGCCATAGACAGCCTCCTTACATATTCTTAGCTTTTTCGAAAACATCATCGATTCCGCCTACAAGTAAGAAGCAGCTTTCAGGGATGTCATCACATTCACCTTCAAGAATCATCTTGAATCCACGGATAGTTTCCTTTAATGGAACATATTTACCAGGTAAACCTGTGAACTGTTCAGCAACTGAGAAGCTCTGTGAAAGGAAACGCTGTACCTTACGAGCTCTGTTAACTGTAAGCTTATCTTCTTCAGATAATTCATCCATACCCATGATAGCGATGATATCCTGAAGTTCTTTATATCTTTGAAGCACTCTCTGTACACTTCTAGCTACTTCATAATGCTCAGAACCTACGATTTCAGGAGTAAGAATACGGCTTGTTGAATCAAGAGGATCAACAGCAGGATAAATACCCATACTTGCGATATCACGCGAAAGAACGGTTGTCGCATCAAGGTGAGTGAATGTTGTAGCAGGAGCAGGGTCAGTTAAGTCATCGGCAGGTACATATACAGCCTGAATTGATGTGATTGAACCCTTTCTTGTTGAAGTAATACGTTCCTGAAGAGTACCCATATCAGTTGCAAGTGTAGGCTGGTAACCTACGGCTGAAGGCATACGTCCTAAAAGTGTTGAAACTTCGGAACCTGCCTGAGTGAAACGGAAAATATTATCAACGAATAAAAGCACGTCCTGATTCTTAACGTCACGGAAGTATTCAGCCATTGTAAGTCCAGAAAGAGCAACTCTCATTCTCGCTCCGGGTGGCTCGTTCATCTGACCGTAAACTAATGCGGTCTTTTCAATAACGCCTGACTCCTTCATTTCGTTATACATATCGTTACCTTCACGAGTACGTTCACCAACGCCTGTGAAGATTGAGTATCCACCATGCTCTGTTGCTACGTTGTGGATAAGCTCCTGAATAAGTACGGTTTTACCAACACCGGCACCACCGAACAAACCTACTTTACCACCCTTAGCGTATGGGCACATAAGGTCTACGACCTTGATACCTGTTTCAAGAATTTCTGTAGCAGAAGCCTGCTCTTCATATGAAGGAGCAGGACGGTGAATAGACCACTTTTCCGCAGCATTTGGAGCGGGCTGGTTATCTACGGGATCACCTAAAAGGTTAAACACACGGCCTAAGCACTCTTCACCTACTGGAACCATGATAGGAGCTCCAGTATCAACAGCCTTTGTTCCACGAACAAGACCATCTGTTGCATTCATGGCGATACAACGTACTGTGTTATCACCAATCTGCTGAGCAACTTCGGCAGTGAGCTTTACACCATTATTATCGATTTCAATGGCATTAAGAAGTGCAGGTAATTCATCATGACCAAATCTGATGTCAAGAACTGGTCCTGTAACCTGAACGACTTCACCAATGTGTTTCTCGCTCATTATCGAATCTCCTTTAAATTATTATGATTAGATGCCTTCAGCACCTCCGACAATCTCAGTGATTTCCTGCGTAATGCTTGCCTGACGAGCACGGTTGTAATTAAGGCTCAACTTATCAATCATTTCCTCAGCATTGCTTGTTGCTGATTCCATTGCTGTTCTACGTGCTGCCTGTTCACTGGCGAGTGAATCGCATACAGCACCATAAATTACGCCAGCTACATATTCAGGAACAATAGCGTCAAACACTTCTGTACTATTAGGTTCATAGAGAATCAAATCACGAATAGGTTCTTTGTTATCATCTTCACTTAACTCTGAAAGAGGAAGCACCGATACAGCATGAGGCTGTTGCGATAACATTGAAACAAATTCTGTATAAACAAGTTTTACATGACCAAATGATCCTTTTTTAAACTCACTGCACAAAAGCTTAGCCATTTCAAAGCAGTCTGCAACGTTGATGGGAGCAATTTCTCCGTATTCTTCGCTTATGACTTCTTTATTCTTACGTTTGAAATACTCTAATGATTTCTTTCCTATAGGAAGAACCATATAATCCTTGCCCTTTGAATCAGCTTCCATGCACTTAAACAGGTTGCCATTGTATCCACCAGCAAGTCCTCTGTCACCAGCAATTACTACGTAACAGATTTTCTCGTTATCATTTTCTTTGGCATACTTGCTAGAAAAATCGGTGTTTCCTTTTGCAATTCCTTTTAAGGTCGCATAAAGCTCTGTAAAGTAAGGACGGCAGTTTTCAGAACGTTCTTTGGCTCTACGCAGTTTGGAGGATGCTACAAGTTCCATAGCTTTGGTAATCTGCATTGTGTTCTGAACACTCTTAATACGCAGCTTTACCGCTTTCATGTTTGCAGCCATTTATATTCCTCCTGTATTATTTAGTACTCAAGAAATCGTTAGTATAGCTTTCTAAGCTTGCCTTTAACTGAGCTTCAGTTTCAGCTTCAAGCTTACCAGTTGTGCGTATAGCCTGCATTGCTGCAGCACCTTCTGCATCTGTATCAAGGAAAGTATACAATCCAGCTTCGAATGCTTTGATATCTTCTACCTGAACTTTAGCTAACATGTTCTTTGTTACCGCATAGATGATAGCTACCTGCTTTTCAACAGGGATAGGAGAGTTCTGATTCTGCTTTAATACTTCCACAATTCTGGCGCCCTGATCAAGACGAGACTTTGTATCTGCATCAAGATCTGAACCAAACTGTGCGAAGCTCTGTAATTCTCTATACTGAGAGTAAATAAGCTTTAATGTACCGGCTACCTTCTTCATAGCCTTAATCTGAGCATTACCACCTACTCGTGATACTGAAATACCAGGGTTAACAGCAGGCATTACACCTGAGTGGAAAAGTTCTGTTTCAAGGAATATCTGACCATCAGTAATAGAAATTACGTTTGTAGGGATATATGCTGAAACGTCACCAGCCTGTGTTTCAATAATAGGTAATGCTGTAAGTGATCCGCTACCATGTTCAGCGTCAAGCTTAGCTGCTCTTTCAAGGAGACGTGAATGTAAGTAGAATACATCACCAGGATAAGCTTCACGTCCGGGTGGACGGCGGATAAGTAATGAAAGTGCACGGTATGCAACAGCGTGCTTACTTAAATCATCATAAATAACAAGAACGTGCTTTCCCTTATGCATGAAGTATTCGCCCATAGCACATCCTGAGTAAGGAGCTATGTACTGTAAAGGGCTTGCTTCAGAAGCAGTAGCGGCAACTACAATTGTGTAGTCCATAGCACCGTTCTTAGTAAGGTTTTCAACTAATGTTGTAACTGTTGAACGCTTCTGTCCAATAGCTACATAAATACAGATAACGTCTTTTCCCTTCTGGTTAATGATTGTATCTGTAGCAATTGTAGTTTTACCTGTCTGACGGTCACCAATGATTAACTCACGCTGACCACGTCCGATAGGAATCATAGAGTCGATAGCTTTGATACCTGTCTGTAAGGGTTCAAATACTGACTGTCTTTCGCAAATACCGGGTGCAGGGCTTTCGATTGCACGGAATTCGTCTGTTGCGATAGGACCTGCACCATCAATAGGCTGTCCTAATGCATTAACTACACGTCCGATCAAAGCATCACCAACGGGTACAGAAACTACCTTGCCTGTACGCTTAACGGTCTGACCTTCACCAATGTTCTCGTCTGAACCAAATAATACGATTGATACGCTATTCTCTTCAAGGTTCTGAGCCATTCCGAAGCTTCCATCTTCAAATTCAAGAAGCTCGCCGGCCATACAGTTTACAAGTCCGCTTGCACGTGCAATACCATCACCTACATTAAGAATTGTACCTGTTTCATTCTGCTGAATAGAGTTTTCGTAATATTTAATCTGGCTACGGATGACCTTGGATATCTCTTCAGGTTTTAATTGCATTTTTCCATTCCATCCTTATAATTTTATTTCGCTCAGTTTCTTAGAAATACTGTCTAGACGGCCCACTACTGTTCCATCTAGCTGCTTTCCTTCAAGTTCAACTTTAATTCCTGCAACTACTGTAGGATCTACCTTTGTTACAAGTTCAATATCCTTGCCACTTGTAGCTTTAAGTTTATCCTTTAATGCTGCCTTTTGCTGATCACTTAGCTCAATAGCACTTGTTACAGTTGCAACAGCTATATTGTGATCTGCATTATATCTTCTTGTGAATTCGTCGAAGCATCCTCCGACTTCTCCTAAGAGACCTTTTTCACATAAGATTTTCAGGAAATTAACTAAATAACGCTGCGCTCCGTCACCGAAAGCTTTTTCGATCAGATCGGTACGCTCGTCCTTCTTAATTGAAGGTTCAGACAGTAACCTGATATAATCGGGATTGTCGCAAAATATCTGTTTGATCTCCTGCATATCATTCTTAATAGCTTCTGTGAGCTGTTCTTCGGCAGCTAAGTCATAAAGGCTGCCACCATATACTCTGGCATGTTCTGTCATGACTTATCTCCTACTTTATTTATAAATTCATCAATTAATTTTGTATGGTCTTCAGCGCTTACTTCACGTTCGATTACCTTACCAGCAATCTCAAGTGCCATGCCACCGATTTCATTCTTGATATCATTAACCGCTTTACGTTTTTCCTGTTCAATATCACGCTCAGCCTTTGTCTTAATCTGCACTGCCTGTGCATTAGCTTCGCGTAAGATTTCTTCACTCTGTAAAGTAGCTGTTTTCTGAGCTGTAGCAAGGATTTCATTTGCTTTATTCTTAGCTTCCTGCATGTTCTGCTCATATTCTGATTTCATTGCCAACGCATCTTCTTTTGCTTTAGTAGCATCTAAGATTTCTGCATCTGCCTTAGCTTTACGCTTTTCAAGAATCTCTCTAATGGGTTTAAAGAGAAACTTCTTGATCAGTAATACCTGAATGAAAAGGTTGCATAACTGCGCTATGAGAGTCCAGGGAATAATTGTAACTAAGTCCTGATTCATTAGACTTCATAACCTCCTTAGGTTCTTTACTTTTTAATTAGCCAAGACGCTTCATGAACATACCAGGTGCTACGAAGATTAAAAGAAGACCTGTAACGAAACCGTAAATACCAGTTGTTTCTGCAACGGCACAACCAAGTAACATTGTTGATGTTACATCACCCTTACATTCGGGCTGACGGCCGATAGCTTCAAGAGCCTTAGAAACTGCAGTACCTTCACCAATACCAGGTCCAATACCTGCGATAAGAGCAAGTCCGGCACCAATTGCACATCCTGCAAGAGCAATACCTTTAGCGAGTAAATCCATAATTTTGTTCCTCCTAGAAATAAAATTTCTTTAATTATTTTTCATATTAAGTTTTAAATTATTCTTCTGCTGCATTAGCAATATACATTACTGTCAGCATACAGAAAATGAAAGCCTGCATTACACCAGTAAACCAGTCAAAGTAAACAGATAAAACTGCTGGTACACCAACGCTTAAGAATGGAATATGTGATAACACATATCCAACTTTACCAGGGATTAGTCCAAATAACTTTGAGCTGGCAAGTGCAAGAGACGCATAGATTAGACCGTTGATAACGATACCTGAAAGGATGTTACCAAAGTGACGGCAAGCCAAGCTGATAGGCGTAGCTAATTCGGACAAGATATTGAAAGGAGTCATTACCGCAATAGGTGTTGTAAATCCTTTTAAGTATCCTCCAAAGCCGTTTGTCTTAATCTTTTGAGCAGTAATCATAGTGAATACAACAATAGCCCATGCTGCTTCTGTATTCAAATCTGCTGTGGGACTACGTAGTCCCGTAAGGCTGATTAAGTTTGAAACAAGACTGGTTGCAAACAAAGCTGCCACAAAGGGAACTAGTTTGACAAACTTCTTGCCCGCGTTACCGATTACAAAGTTATCAGCCATTTCAACCAGCATTTCAGCAAAGGCCTGTCGCTTAGAAATGTTATCAACTTTAAGGTTACGGGTCAAAATAATGCACAGGACTGTAATAATCAGCATTACAATCCAGCTTACCACTAAAGTCTCGCTGATTTGAATCTTTCCTAAGACTGGTATGTCCCAAGGTAATTCAGCATAGACTTTTGGGCCTAAAACATCAATTTCCATCTTGCTTTCGATCCACCTCCTGTCTTAAAGATTTTTTAACATCAATAATACCTTTAAGTTTAATTCCCAAGGTAGGGAATAAGAGTGGTAATATTCCTGCAACTGGCTGGAAACACTCAGCTGCAATCGCAACTATCACCCATACTATTTGCAGTAGCATTCTCTGAGAGTAGCTTTTCTTCATAATGCTACGAGCAACCTTATCATCATCCACTGAAGTGACTCTTTGTACAGCAAGTGCCATAAAAAAGAAATTAAGCACCGCAACAATTCCACCACAGAATGCTCCTAAAAATATCCTATAGTCAAAATATCCATAGTTTACCTTGCTTTCTATAGGAAGTAGGAATTTGTACAAAACAAACCCCACGTACATGATTACAATACCTACAAGCGTATAAAGCGCCACATTTTTTGTTTCCTTTTTGATTGCAGGCTGCAATTCAAATTTAGACTTATCCATATATTCTATCACTCCAATTATAAATGAGAGTTAAACGAGACTTTTTTCTTCTTATTTTTCTTAAGTTTGTGAACTTCTTGCTGGTAGAATTTGTAGGCAGTCATAAAAGACGAGCCTATGCCAAAGAAAAATCCGACGATATAAATCCACGATCCAACATTTGTTTTAGAAGTAATGAACCAGCACACAAAAATACATATGAGCGTAGGCATAATAATAGATAACCCTAACTGGCCTATCATCGTAATGCTCTTTGAAATGTCAGAAAATTTGCTCATGATGCCCTCTTGTCCTTTGTCAAAACATTCACATTTATGATAGCAATTTTTCATTGAGTATTCAATCAATTTCAAGTATTTTACTCTTTTTTAATTGATTGTTCATGTACGCAAAGTGTAATTATCAGTATATTTTGTTCAATTCTTCCCTTTTGATATGACAAAAGGCATTAAAAATCTCTCTATAATAAAAGACTTATCATTTCATTTAACATCATCTCAGTATTTTCAAGAAGAAGCCTTTCATCTTTTCCCACTTCTCCAACCGGTCTGTAGCTATATGTAAACACCGGTGTGCCCTTAGCGTACATATTAAGATGCTTCATATGTCTACTTAAGAGCTCGCCCAGATTTTCAGTTTTTATTTTAGCATCTGGCTTAAAAGTGAATGTTATTTCGCCATTTCTACCTCTCACATCAGTAATATATAATCTATGCGCCTTATTTCTAAGTCCTGCTACCTTTATTAAGTTCTCTGCCTCTTTAGGCACATCGCCAAAACGATCTTTGAGTTCATCCCTCATATCAGCGCACTCTGCATCCGATTCTAGCGCCGCAATTCGCTTATATGTATCTAGTTTTTGAACTTCATTTAAGATGTATTCCGATGGAATGAATGCATCCACATCAAGATCTATTGAAGTCAAGAAATCTTCCTCACTCTTAAGACCTTTTTTGCGCATTACTGCTGTATTAAGCATTTTGCAGTACAAATCATATCCAACTGCTGCCATATGACCATGCTGACTCATGCCCAAAATGTTACCAGCGCCACGAATTTCAAGGTCCTTCATCGCAATCTTGTATCCGCTTCCTAAATCCGTAAATTCACGGATTGTCTGCAGTCTTTTCTCAGCAATTTCTTCAAGCATCTTATCCCGTTTATACATCAAGAAAGCATAAGCTGTTCTGTTTGATCGTCCTACTCTACCCCTCAATTGGTAAAGCTGCGAAAGACCCATTTTGTCCGAATCATGAATTATGATTGTATTTACATTAGGAATATCAATTCCAGTCTCAATAATAGTGGTAGAGACTAAAACATCAATGTCCCCTCGTATGAAATCATACATGATACGTTCAATCTCAGTTTCCTTCATTTGACCATGAGCAAAAGCAACATTTGCATCTGGAACAAGCTTTTGAATAGCAGCAGTAACATCAGCAATATTGTTAACACGGTTATAAACATAGTAAACCTGACCATTTCTCGAAAGTTCTCTCGAAATAGCCTCTCTTACCATTTCTTCATTGTATTCCATTACATATGTTTGGATAGGAAGTCTATCATTAGGAGCTTCCTCCAAAAGACTCATGTCTCTTATTCCTATCAGGCTCATATGTAAGGTTCTGGGAATTGGTGTAGCTGTTAGTGTCAGCACATCAACGTCAGACTTTATCTGCTTAATCTTCTCTTTGTGAGTAACACCAAAACGCTGTTCCTCGTCTATCATTAATAGTCCTAAGTCCTTAAATACCACGTCCGAAGACAAAAGCCTGTGTGTGCCTATTACAATATCAACCATTCCCTTTTTAAGGTCCTCAAGCACCTTCTTTTGCTCACTCTTAGGCACAAAACGGCTAAGCTGGCCAACCTTAACCGGAAAATCTTTCATTCTTTCAACGAAAGTATTGTAATGCTGTTCTGCAAGAATAGTTGTAGGCACCAAGAAGGCAACCTGTTTACCATCCTGCACTGCCTTAAATGCCGCACGAATTGCTACTTCTGTCTTGCCAAAGCCCACGTCACCACACACTAAACGATCCATGATTTTGTCACTCATCATATCTTCTTTGGTGGCTGCTATTGCTTCTAGCTGGTCCTCTGTTTCTTCGTAGGGAAATAATTCCTCAAATTCCTGCTGCCATACAGTATCTTCGCCAAATCTGTAGCCTACATGCTCTCTTCTTTCAGCATAAAGCGTTACCAGTTCTTCGGCTACTTCGTTAACTGCGGTTTTAACCTTAGAAGTAGTGTTACTCCATTCTTTTGTACCAAGTTTATTAATCTTAGGCTTTTTAGCGTCACTTGAAGCATATTTCATAATCGCTTCAAGATTAGTTGCCGGCACGTACAAAACACCGCCATCGCGATATTCAATACGCATATAGTCTTTGGTTACCTTATCTACTGCAACCTTTTCTATTCCACAATAAACTCCAATACCAAAACTTTCGTGTACTACATAGTCACCTACATGAAGGTCGTCGAAATTTTGAACCTTCTTTCCTTCATAGTCATGTTTTTTACGTTTTTTCTTTTCTTTTGCCCCGAAAATATCGTTTTCAGAAATAACAACGAACTTTAAGTCAGGATACTCAAAGCCTTTTAGCACGCGGCCATACATAGTTGCTATTTCACCAGGAATAAGTGTGTGCTGCCTATCCTCCGTAAAGAAAGAAGTAATGTCATTATCACACAAGTCCTTGGCTAATCTTTCAGCCCTAGTTCTTGAACCTGAAAGGATGAGCACACGATAGCCTTGTTTTCTATAATTCTTTAAATCTCTAATAAGCTCAGAAAATGTATTATTATAAGAAGGAATACTTCTTGATACGATTGAAAATTTTAAATCAGGCTGCACAATGTAGTTTTTTGGTGTCATCGTGCTAAGCATAATAACCGTTCTGTTCGAAAGTTTTGCTAATATCTTTGCACCAGAAAGCAAAATATTAGTTTGACCAGGCAGTATATATCCCTTTTCGAGTCTTGCCTTCATGCTCTCTCTAAACTCAAGCTCAACTGCATCAGCATGCTCTTCAATACGGCCCGGTTCATCCAGAATAATCACTGCATCAGGAAGATAATCTGCTATTGACTGTAAATCCTTGCAAAAATATCTTATGTAACTATCTGCATTAAAGGTCCACGGAAGCTCTGTTATCTGCTCCCTAACTTCTTCACCTGTAACCTCTAAGCGATGTGCAGCTTCGGGATTGCCATTTTTACGCATCAGTGCTACCGTCTTTTGGGTTTCATCGAGGATTGCTCTCATACCACCTAAAAGATCATCCTCTGATAAAGGAAGTTCAGTAGCCGGATATATTGTCACACTTTCTAGTCGTTCTATAGAGCGCTGACTTAATACATCAAAGCTTCTTAGGGATGTAATCTCATCTCCCCATAGTTCAAGTCGATATGGGTTTTCCTCAGTAAGATCAAATATGTCGACAATGCCGCCTCTGATACTATACTGACCTCCCTGCTCCACCTGGTAGGTTTTCTCATATCCAAGTGCAAGTAGTCTCTTTGAAATGTCCCTTTCAGATATGACTCCGCCTACATAAAGATTAAGAAGGTTCTGCTTTATAAGACTTAGCTCTGACTGTGCATTCATGAGCCCGCCAAAGGTTGTTATAATTGTGCATGGTACGCCTTTTAGTATTCTCTTTATGCACCCGATTCTGTCTTTTGTAATTTTATTTCCGTGAACATCAGCCTGATAAAATATCGCATCCTTGGCTGGATACATACGAGCATTCTTGTCATACATTCTATAATCTTCATATATTTCTTTTACTCGTATATCGTTGTAAGTGACAATGATTTTATTTTTAAAATCATCAGAAAGGCCATATGCCATATTCCATTTCTCGGAATCCACACAGCCTGATACAGACACTCTTTTGTTCTTTTTATTTAGTAATTCTCTTGCCTCTTTAAATCCAGTTGAATCATAAAGAGGGCTGATTAATGTATTCATTGTTTATTCCTGTCGACCTTTTTGTTGAAACGGTTCATTGCTTCATCAATTCTATCTTCCATTAATAGGAGCATCGCTTCCATTGACTTGTCAATTGCTTCTTTCAAAGCCTCTTTTTCATTTTCAGGAAAATGCCCCATTACCCAATCAGCAAGATCCATTCTTGAAGGCTTCTCACCTATTCCCACTCTTATTCTAGAAAACCCTTCAGTTCCAAGGTGTGCAATAATACTCTTCATCCCATTGTGTCCACCTGCACTTCCCTTGGGCCTTACTCTGATAGAGCCTACATCCAGGGTAATATCATCATATATTACTATCACTTCAGTTTCAGGATCAATTTTATAGTAATCTGCCACTTCTCTTAAGCACTCGCCACTACAATTCATATATGTTTGGGGTTTTACAAGCACTACCTTTTGTCCTTCTATTACGCCTTTTCCTACCAGACCTTTATGCTTCTTTTCAGATACACTTATTCCATATTTATCTGCAATGGAATCAATTACCATGAATCCCATATTATGTCTTGTGTTTTCGTATTCTCTTCCGGGATTACCTAATCCTGCAATTAAAATCATTACTTTATTTCTTCCATTTCTGTTTATTGTATTTCCAAAGAAAAAGGGCGCTAACTATTAGTGCCCCTTAATCTCATAATATGATGTAAATCCACAAAACTAGATTACAAATCTGTCGCCTTCTTCAACTACTATCTTTATTTCGCCCTCGCCTTTGTATGAGGTTCCAGCCTTTATAGTGCAATGACTTTCCACTATACAGTTTTCGATAGTAACATTATCTCCAATATAAACATCGTTAAGGATAATTGAATTCTTAATGAAACAGTTATTTCCTATATAAGTTTCCTTAAATACCAAAGAATCTTCAACTGTACCATTTACAATTGTTCCACTAGCAACAAGTGAGTTTCTAACATTGGCTCCCACATTATACTTTGCAGGAGGCAAATCATCAATCTTAGAATAAATATCTGGATACTGTTTGAAGAAATAATCCCTTATTTCAGGCTTTAAGAACTCCATATTTGTATTGAAGTAGTCTTCTACGGTCGCAATATTTCTCCAATAATCATGAATCTTGTAACCAAAGATACGTTTAACATCCTTAAATCTTATAAGAATGTCCTTAACAAAATCATAACGATCTTCTTTTGCACTCTTTTCAATCATATCAATAAGCGCACGTCTTCTTACGACATAGATACCGCACGAAATAGTTGAAGATTTAGCAACTATAGGTTTTTCTTCGAATTCTAAAATCCGATGCTCCTCATTCATCTTAACAGTACCAAATCTGTCAATTTCTCGAAGATCTGATGCATCGCGACATACTACTGTAATATCAGCTTTTTTGTCTATGTGATATTCAAGAAGCTTGTTGTAATCCATCTTATAAACACAGTCTGCCGACGCAATAACTACATACGGTTCGTGCGAATTCTTAAGGAATGAAAGGTTCTGATAAATAGCATCTGCAGTACCTCTATACCAGAAATTATTTTCAGCCGTCACTGCAGGAGTAAATACAAACAAACCTCCCTGTTTACGTCCAAAATCCCACCACTTTGATGAGCTCAAATGTTCATTAAGACTTCTAGCATTATACTGAGTAAATACACCAACCTTCTGAATATGAGAGTTAGACATGTTACTCAAAACAAAGTCGACGCTTCTATAGCTTCCTGCTACTGGCATTGCTGCTACAGCTCTCTTTGAAACAAGTTCTTTCATACGGTGGCTGTTACCACCAGCTAATACGATACCAATTGCTCTCATTATTCGTCACCTGCCTTTATCAAAGATGATCCACTCTTAAGGTAATTATCCGGATAATCAGCTTCAGTGGTCTTTCCTAAGATTACACTATTCTTTCCTACGCTTATGCCATTAGGAATTACTGTTTTTTCGCCTATGGTGACGATTCCAGAATTGTAAATTCCAGGGTTGGTCTCATTTTCAGCTTCTTCACCAACACCAATATTTACATTAGAACCAATCAATGCACTTTCAGCAACAATTGCTTTATTTAATACACTGTTAGAGCCTATCACTGCACCGTTCATGATGATTGAATCATGTACCTCAGCGCCTTCGCCAATTGTTACCCCGCATCCGATAACGGAATTATATACACGTCCGTATATCTCACTGCCTTCGCCAATTATACTCTTTTCTACAACACTATCTTTAGACAAATACTGAGGAGGCAGAACATCACTCTTTGTATAAATCTTCCAGTATTCTTCATATAGATTGAATTCAGGAACAATATCGATAAGCTCCATATTAGCCTGCCAATACGATTCGAGTGTTCCAACGTCCTTCCAATATCCGTTAAATTCGTACGCATAAAGAGGAGCACCCTTTTCATGACAGTAAGGAATAATATGCTTGCCAAAGTCAAGTGCTGGCTGATCAGCCATTTTAACTAAGGCTTCCTTCAATGTTTTCCAGTTAAATATATAGATACCCATTGAAGCAAGGTTAGATCTAGGGTTAGCAGGTTTTTCCTCAAACTCAGTAATCTTTCCCTCTTCATCGGTAATCATGATACCAAATCGCTTAGCTTCCTCCATGGGAACAGGCATAACTGCTATTGTCACATCCGCATTGTGCGACTTGTGGTAATCAAGCATAACCTCGTAATCCATTTTGTAAATATGATCGCCCGAAAGAATCAGTACGTACTCAGGATTATATGTTTCCATGTAATCAAGGTTCTGGTAAATGGCATTGGCTGTACCTGTATACCAGTCAGTATTTTCACTTTTTTCGTAAGGGGGAAGAACTGTAACACCTCCTATGTTACGGTCAAGGTCCCACGGAATACCAATTCCGATATGGGTATTTAATCTAAGTGGTTGATACTGCGTAAGCACACCTACAGTATCTACTCCCGAATTGATACAGTTTGAAAGCGGGAAGTCGATAATTCTATATTTTCCACCAAAAGATACGGCTGGTTTTGCCATTTTTGCTGTAAGTACACCTAATCGGCTGCCCTGTCCGCCGGCTAACAGCATGGCTATCATCTCTTTTTTGATCATAATGCCCCTCCACATTGGATGTTTTCTGCATATTATTATTTTAATCCCAATTTGCAAATATATCAATTTTTTTCAGTCTTTTTTGAGTTTATTTTGTGTTTTTTTCTGACAGTGATATAATAAGTAAAACTCAATTTGGGAGATAATCAAAATGAATATAAATTTCAATAAGCCCATGCATGTTTACTTCATCGGCATTGGTGGCGTAAGCATGAGTGGTCTGGCAAGTATTCTGCTTTCACAAGGTTTTAAGGTTTCTGGTTCAGATGCCAAAGAAAGCGAATTAACAAGAAAAGTTGAAAGCGAAGGGGCCACCGTATATTATGGCCAGGAAGTTTCTCATATTACCGGCAACGAGGACTTAATTGTTTATACCGCTGCTATTCGTGAGGGCAATCCTGAATTTACTAAAATGATGGAATGTGGCGTTGCGCATATGACAAGAGCCGAATTCTTAGGCGAACTCATGAAAAACTACAAGAATCCCATTGCAGTAAGCGGAACTCATGGCAAAACCACAACCTCATCAATGATTTCAGAAGTCTTCCTTCAGGCCGATCTTAATCCCACCATTTCCGTAGGAGGTGTAGTTAATACCATTGGCTCTAACATGAAGGTAGGCGGCAAAGAGCATTTTGTCTTCGAAGCTTGCGAATACACTAACAGTTACCTAAACTTCTATCCTAGAGTCAGTGTAATACTTAATATAGAAGAAGATCATCTTGATTTCTTTAAAGACATATATGATATTCGTTCTTCTTTTAAACAATTTGCTAATTTACTACCCGCTGATGGTCTCTTAGTTATTAATGGAGAAATTGATAACATCCATGAGATTGTTAGTGATATTAAATGTCCATATGTGACCTATGGATTTAATGATTCTTTTGACTACTATGCTACCGATATTGAATATGACAAAGCTGGGCTTCCTTCTTTTATTTGTCACGAGAAGAAAACAGGTGCTTCATTTAAAATAAAGCTCGGAGTTCCTGGTATCCACAACGTTTCTAACGCTTTATCTGTTGTTGCAGTTAGTAAAAATGCAGGTATATCTGACAATGCAATTATCGAAGCATTGCTTAAGTGTACTGGTTCAAAAAGAAGATTTGAAAAAAAGGGTGAGTTTAACGGCGTCACTGTTATTGATGATTATGCTCACCATCCTACTGAAATTAGAGCAATGTTAAATTCCGCTCTCAAAATTGACCACAATAGAATTTTTGCGGTATTCCAGCCACACACATATACTCGTACCAAGGCTTTTTTACATGATTTTGCTGAAGTCTTTACTTTGGTTGATAAAGTAATACTGACTGATGTATACGCGGCAAGAGAAAAAGATGAGTATGGATGTAATTCTAAAAATCTTTATGAAGAGATGAAGAAAATAGGTGTTGATGTTACTTACATTTCAGATTTTGACGAGATAGTAGAATATGTAAAAGCTAATTGTATAAAAAATGACATGTTGATAACTATAGGTGCCGGGGACGTAGTAAATATAGGCGAAAAGCTTATTTTGGATTAATTATCCACTTTATCCACATTTTTTATGTTGACTACCCACATAAAAGATGTGGATTTCTTTATTATTAAAAGCGCTTATTTTACTTAGGTTTCCATTTATTAATCCACTTTATCCACATAATCCACATTTCCTAGAAACCTTGATTTTACTGGGTTTTTCGTCGTTTTTCCTATTTGTTTTCCACAAATAATCTGATACACTTACTCTAGCTTAACAGCAATAAAAAAGGTGAGTGTATAATACTAATGAGTTCAATAAAAATCTATAAAGAGGATAACGTTTCTAATACCGTTGTCTCTAATAAGTTTATCGACGAATACATGGTCGACGCTAATGATGCGCAAATCAAGGTTTACCTTTATCTTTTACGCATGATGAGTGCCAACCTTCCTACCGGCATTTCAGATATGGCCGACAAATTCAATCACACCGAAAAAGACATTATTCGTGCACTTAAGTATTGGGAAAAGTGTCATCTTCTTTCTCTTGAATTTGACGAGTTAAAGAATCTTACTGGCATTCGTTTTATTAATCCAGCCAAGGATATCATTCCCGAATCGCGTCCGCTCGCACCTATTGTTCCATTAAAACTAGTTTCAAGTGAAGAGAATTTAGGTTCAACATCCATATCAAAAGAGACTAAAGCCATCTCATACGATGAGATTCCTTCTTACTCTCTTGATGTTAAAAAAGCTTTCAAGGAAAATCCGGATACATGTAACATTCCTTTCCTGGCCGAAACATATCTTGGAAAGAATATTACATCCAGAAATCTTGATACTTTATATTTCATTCATCATGAGCTTAATTTTTCTGAAGATTTGATTGATTACCTTTTGCAGTACTGTGTTGACCATGGTTCAAAAAGCTTTTCCTATATTTCAAAGGTTGCTTGCGACTGGGCACAATCTGGAGTCAATACAGTAAAAAAAGCCAAGGCACACATTAATTTTGCATACGACAAGAATGTTTACGCCATATTAAAAGAGCTTGGTCGTACTGGTAACCCTACTGAAGCCGAGGCAGAACTAATTTCAAAATGGTACAAAGAATACGGTTTCGAGCTAGATGTAATATTTGAGGCCTGCAGACGTACAGTTATCGCTACTACAAATGGCAGATTACGCTATTGCGATTCCATCCTTTCTTCTTGGAAAAATTCTGGTGTGCGTAATCTTAGCGATCTTTCCGCCCTTGACTCATCTTATCGAAAGTCCAAGGCAAATGCTCAGGCTATAACAGCTAGCAAGAACAGCTTTAATTCATTTAGTATGACACAGGATTATGATTTCGATGCCATCGAAAAAATGATCTTAAGCAAATAATGTGAGGTATTAAAATGGCCATTTCTAATTCTCAAATGGACACCATCCTAAAGAAATATGAAGATACAAGACTCAACAATTTCCACATTCAAGAAGCAAGAAGAGATGAGGTATACAAGACTGTTGATGGATACAAAGAACTTGATGAGTCCACAGTTTCTGTTTCCATGGATGTCGCCAGACGCAAACTATCTGGTGACCTAAATGCCACTAAAGAATTACATAAACTGCTAGAAGATCTTAAGTCTATGAAAAGAGAGCTCCTCATAGGTGCAGGACTTCCCGGCGACTACCTTGAACCTATATATGATTGCAAGGACTGTCACGATACGGGATATATCAATCGTGAAAAATGTCACTGTCTTAAGCAGCAGTTGATAAATGTTCTCTATGAACAGTCTAACATTGTAAGCCATCTTAAAAGTAACAACTTTTCAACTCTTCGGTATGATTTTTATAAAGGCGAGGATTTAGATGCATTCAAAAGAACCGTTGATAAATGTCACGCGTTTGTAGATACCTTCGGTTCTGTTAACAAAAATCTTTTTTTATACGGAACAGTCGGCACCGGAAAATCGTTTCTTTCTGGTTGCATAGCTAAAGAATTATTAGATAAAGGTTACTCAGTTATTTATTTTAGCGCCTCTTCGTTCTTTAATGCTTTGGCAAAAGAAACCTTTGATAGTCAGTATAGAAAAGAGCAGCCTAGCATATATGAGCATATTTACAATTGCGATTTACTAATAATAGATGATTTAGGTACAGAATCAACTAACAAGTTTACCACCGCTGAATTGTTTTCTTGCATAAATGAACGTTCGCTAAGAGGTAAATCTATTGTCATTTCGAGCAATTTGCAGCTAAATGAGTTGCGAGATAGATATTCTGACCGCATTTTTTCGCGAATTATTAGTAGTTTTGACGCTTGCAAACTTTCAGGTCCTGATATAAGAATATTAATGAAGACTAATTCTTAACATAAGAAAGGAACTTTTCATGGCACCTCGTGAAGAAAAACGTAACCTCGAAACTATTCCCGTTGGTTCACTTGGACTTATTCCTCTTGAAGGATGTAAGGATCTTGGCAAGAAAGTAGATGACTATCTTGTTAAGTGGCGTGAAGAACGCGAAAATGAGCACAAAGAGAGCTTAGCATTTTCTGGATATATGAGAGATTCATACATTCTTGAAGCTAAGGTTCCTCGTTTTGGTTCTGGTGAAGCTAAGGGATTGATTTTAGAATCAGTTCGTGGTTCTGACTTATATTTAATGGTTGATGTTTGTAACTACTCATTAACTTATTCTATGGGAGGATACGAAAACCATATGTCTCCCGATGATCACTATCAGGATTTAAAGCGTATCATAGCTGCCGTAGGTGGTAAGGCTAGAAGAATTACAGTCATCATGCCTTTCCTTTACGAAAGCAGACAGCATAAGCGTACAGCTAGAGAATCTCTTGACTGTGCAATGGCACTTCAGGAACTTACATCAATGGGTGTAGATAACATCATCACATTCGATGCTCATGATCCTAGAGTTCAGAATGCCATTCCTCTTCACGGATTTGAAACAATCCAGCCTGCATATCAGTTTGTAAAGGGCTTGCTCAATAATGTTAAGGGGTTAAGTATTGACTCTGATCACATGATGGTAATCAGTCCTGATGAAGGTGGTATGAGTCGCGCTATTTATCTTGCTAACGTTTTAGGACTCGATATGGGTATGTTCTATAAACGCCGCGATTACACAAGAATTGTTGATGGTCGTAATCCCATCGTAGCTCACGAATTCTTAGGTTCAAGCGTAGAAGGTAAAGATGTTATCATCATGGACGATATGATTTCTTCAGGTGAAAGCGTACTTGAGGTTGCAGCTAACCTAAAAGCCAGAAAAGCTAACAAAATTTTTGTATGTGCTACATTTGGTTTATTTACTGGCGGTCTTGACAGATTCGACAAAGCTTACGAAGAAGGCATTATCAGCCGTGTACTTACAACCAACACTATATATCAGTCTCCTGAATTATTGTCTCGTGAATGGTATATCAACTGCGATATGAGTAAATATATCGCATACATCATTGATACACTTAATCACGACACATCAATCAGCGATTTACTAAATCCTATCGAAAGAATTCAGAAGATTGTAGATAAATACAAGATGGGTGATTTATAATTAATGAAGCAAAAACCTTGGTTCACTTGAACCAAGGTTTTTTAATACAATTCTTTCGTTTAATTCTTGCTTTTTCTTTAAGTGATAGCAAACACTTATACCTCAAAATATATATTCACCTATTTTTCAATGTAAGTTATAAACTTATTACCACTTTCTTCAAACATTTTAGCAGCTTCATTTATACCAATCTTATAACTACCTTTTTTAGGTTCGCACACAACCAGGCTAAGAGAGTTGTATCCGATTAACATATACGCGCTTCCATCATTCATAAGTGCTAATACCGGAACATCTTTATTTATATAATAAAGCATCGAATCCAGTTCGCATCCTGTCAAATCAATTACATCGCAATCAGTTAGTGCATCGTTTAATATCGATAATACGGTTTCACCTCTATTTATCATATACTCAGAGCTTCTTACCACTCCTTTATACTCCATGATATTATCTAGGCAGAACACTAATGGCGATACAGGTTCATCAGATTTATCTTTTTCCTTTGTAAGGTCCATGATCTGATTTCTTAGACTTCGATTGGCTCTATACCATACATAATTTCCAGTTTCATTGACTACTGTTCCATAGTTTTTGTTAGCACTATTAACTGCATTAGCTGGATTCGTATATATTCCCTGAAGTTTTCCCTCATAATACGTGTAGTAATATTTTAAATCAGTATCTGTTTTTTCTAGAACTATTTCATTATTGCCTTCATAGATTACTTCTTGTGGCTTAACCAGCACAACTTTGTTTTTAAGGCCTTTTTTGAAACCTATATAATGTACCTTTTCATACGGGTTCACTGTAGTTTCTGAAATCGAATTTTCCAGTTCATATACATTTTGATTATTTGTAATATAATCATTTTCTACATTAATATATTTCAAATTGTCAGAAGAAGCTTTCTTTACTCTAGACAAAGTAAGTAGATTACCTTCGCATTCAACAGCCGAAACATATGTATCATCTACCGCATATTCCTTTAGAACCTCACCATATTTGTTTTCAATTCTGACAACATACATAGGGAATGTTACACGCCCAGTTTCGTCTTTAAGCACGTCATCTTTATATGCTAATCCATATACAAAATCTTCACCCATAAAAGAAAGCGGCTTAATAAGCTGACCAGCAGGAGCTGAAACAACATTAATCTGTTTTGTATTCAGATTCATAATATTAAGACTCTCGGTTGAATTAACATCATTTCCATCTATCCAGACCATCATTGATGAATTCCATGATACAGTATAACTGTTTTCTTCCAAATCCTTTACTAAAAGCTCAACATTCTTAGTCTCTGTATTAATTGCATATATATTATTATCCAACATGAAATAAAATATTCCATCTCGGCTTATATATGATAGTTCATTTAAATCTCTTTCAACCATCTCATGTGTTTTATCGCTTCCTACAAAGAATTGCTCCTCTACTACTCCGGTAATTGCATTGTAATAATAGAGTGTAAGCCCTACACGACCTTCATAAGTTCCTCTATTCATATATCCATATACTACGAACCATGCATTTCCTGCCTCATCAATATTTAGCGGTTTAATTGTATGACTGTTTCTGTAGGTTCTAGTATCGAAGTTATCTTTGTCATAGAAAGAAAAGAGCCTAACGAGTCTTCCTTGACTAATATTATATGAAAAAAGCTTGTTACCAACAGAAAGAGCCAGCATGTTAGCATCATCACTCTCTTCAAGCAAAATCTTATCTTCATTAGTAATACCTAAGTATATCCTAGTTACTTCCACTAAATCCGTTTCTTCATCAGGGAGCTTGTCCATTGTTCTTTTGTAATCTAATAGATAAGTTGTTTCATTAGAATATTTAATTCTAAAATATTCTTCTACGTAATGTTTTTCATTCTTTTGATTATTCTGAGTTTCAACCAGGTAATTAGCTACAATTACTGCAGTCTCAGGGGCGATTTCTTTGATTGCAATGCTTGGTTCACTAATCATTTTGATTTGAAGATCTGCATATGCAAGTTGCTTCATGGAGCTATGTATTCCTACCGTTGCAAGAGTAGTGTTATCCCCTAAATAGTTTGACTCCATATATTTTTTCAATTCAACATTTGTTTCTTCAGATGTTTCTTTCTCTAAAAAACTTTCTACAAATCCAAGCTTTTCCTTTACACACAACGAATCTGACTTAATTATCCTTGTATGGTACATAGCCAAAGTATTGTCAGACAATGTTATATTGATTTCAAGATTGTATTCTTTATCCTCTTCTAGCAAATCCTTTAGTGCAATTGAGGATGATATCGAATAGTCATCTTCTGTGAAATCTGTTACTTCAATTGTTTCAATAAGTCTAGAGCCATCTAATGAACGAACTTTGGCGTTGACCTTACTAATTAACTGACCAAACTTCACAATTCTAAAGCTTACTCTTCTATTTTCATCCAGCGGAGTAATGTTTTCACGAAGAAGCGCCTCATCCATATTAGATGTATAGCCGCAAAGCTCATTCACATATGTTCCACCAATATTCATATAAACAACAGGAAGCGTAGCACGCTCCATATCTCTTGTGGTATTCGTATTGCCTCTATTCATTACCTTGTCAAAAATCACCAAGGTAGCGGCAAAAGCAATTATTGATACCAGTATTTTCAAAATTAAACGTTTCATCAGTTATCTATATCCTGCATTAAATTCTGTAAAGTAATCTTGCTACCTACAACTTCATTAAGCTTATTGTTCTGCTTAAGTTTTGCAAAATTACCTTTTATTTTATTGCTCTTCACAGCTCGGATTAGCAAGTTCTTGGGAGTATGATCCATATCTATAAACTCTAAAATCTGTGTATCGTATCCTGCTTCGGATAAAGTGTTAGCTCGAATCGCATCTGTAAATATAGCACTCAAACGTTCCTTTAGTATCCCGTACTGAGTCGCGCCATAAAGGTCTGGCGCATCTATTTTCTTATTTAGCTCATGCTGACAGCATGGAACCGCCATAACAACCCTAGCGCCCCACTTGATTGCTTTATATATTGCATAATCAGTTGCTGTATCGCAGGCATGTAATGTAATAACCATATCAACCTGCTTAACCTTATCAAAATGTTCAATGTCACCTTGAACGAATTCAAGCTTGTCATATTTATATTTATTTTTTAATTTTGTACAAGTACTGATTACATCAGGCTTCAAATCCAAACCTATAATATGAGCGTTCAGCTTTTTTAATTCCACAAGATAATAATAAAGAGCGAATGTCAGGTAAGACTTTCCACATCCGAAATCGATAATTGTAATTTCTCTGTCTTTGTCAAAGCTATCATACACATCATCAACAAATTCTAAGTATCTGTTTATCTGTCTAAACTTATCATATTTAGCTTTGACAACTCTTCCATCACTAGTCATAACACCAAGGTCTACCATAAAAGGAGCAGCTGTGCCTTCAGGAATAAGGTAGTTCTTAGATCTATTATGGTCCATAGATTCTAGTTTTCCAGTCACAGCTTTATTTTTTACAACAGTGATGGTTCCTTTTTTATTAGCTAAAACTGTATATCCATATCCTTCACATTCGAACAAGCCTTGCAGGAAAAGAGTTGGAATAAGCGAGCCTAGTTCTTCTTTTATCTCTCTGGCATTTTTATTCTCATGAATCTCTCTGAATGTATTTGTTTTTTTTGATCCTGTAACTCTAGTAATCTGATACAACATTTTATCTTTTACCAATACAGGTCTAATCTTAATCTGCGATATTTCATTTGCTTTTACTGGTTTAGAAAGAACAATTCTTATTAATTTGTCCTGCAAACATTGATCAATTAGTTGTAAGTAGTTCATTATGCCGATCCTTAGTTGAATTGCGTGTGTCTTAAACACAATTAACGAATTATTATACAAGTTATCTGTTTTTAATAATCCGTTAATTATCCTTTTCTTATTTATGATTCTTTTCTTGCGTACTATTACATCTTTGCAAGTTTTATTTCATAGATTTAATTGCCCGTTAATAAAATATATGTCCACCTATCTGAATACCTGTCAGTCCAGGAATAGGTGTTCTAAAGTGCAGACAGTTCCCAACATTTGTTACTCCACTCATAGCCGCATCTGCAGCATTATAGCAACTTTGTGTCGTCTTTCCTATAGCTAAATATTTATCAAATCTTCCGCTGGCGACAGGAGAAAATTGCCAATTTTGTCGTATAACTCCCATAACAGTATCTGGATATACCGAACTTAATACTCGATTGATTACTACAGCCCCTACAGCAACCTGACCTTCATATGGTTCACCACCCGCCTCACAGTATATTAAAACTGCCAGCGAATATCTGTCGCTTTCTGCAAATTGAACCTGCGAAATATCTCGCCATGCAGATTGTGCTGCAAGCTGTGACATTCTGATTTCTTCTGCTAATTGCTGCTTCAAAGTAGCCAAATCATTTTTCTTTTGCTGAAGATCTGCTTCTTTCTTTAATAGCTCTTCCTCAGCATCATCAATTAGCTCCTTATACTCTGCAACCTTTGTGGTCGTATTATTTATTACAGTAGTAATGTTGTCTTGCTCAACTAAAGCTTCAGCCTTTAGTCCGTCTAGCTCTGCCTTCTCACTGCAAAGTTTAGCCTCAAGATCTTCAATTGAATGTCTTATTTGCGTATACTCTGTCAGCTTCTTTCTGTCATATGCAGCAAGCTTATTCACATACTGATTGAGTATTAGAAAATCCTTAAAAGACTTAGCCGAAAACAATATTTCAACATAAAGACTGTCACTTTTTTCATACATGTACTGTATTCTTTTTTTCATAGAAGCATACTGATTAGCTTCTGTATCCTTGGCATCCTGAAGTTCACCCTCTGTAATACGGATTTCCTCTTCTTTATCTTTAATCTGGCTTTCAAGATCATTTATATGGTCTGTTATCCTTTGAAGTTCTTCTGCGAGAGCATCTAACTCTTTTTGAAGATTCTTCTTTTTCTCCGTAAGTGAGTTAACTTCTTTCTTAGCATCCTTTACATCTTTTTCAGCAGCGTCCTTTTCCTTTTGTGCTTCATTAACCTTGTCTCTAGTTTCCTGAGAAGCCCATGTTGTCATAGGAACAACCGTTAAAGATATGCTAAGCGCTACAAGAAGTGCCAAGACTCGATGGACAAGCTTCTTCACAAAACACCCCTTTATAACTCTAAATCAACCTTGCGCCCTGTACTATCATACTGATAGTATCTTACTCCTGCTGCGTCAAGCATTCTCTTAGAGGCTCGAACTGATGGAGTATCAGCATATTTATCTTCTTTATAGACTATAGTCTTTATTCCACACTGAATAATTGCCTTGGCACATTCATTGCACGGGAAAAGCGAAACGTATATTTTAGCCCCTTCTAAGCTACCCCCACGATAATTTAAAATAGCATTCAATTCGCTATGCGTAACATACGCATATTTTGTATCAAGGGCATCGCCTTCTCTTTCCCATGGAAATTCATCATCAGAACAGTTTCTAGGAAATCCGTTATATCCCATAGACAAAATTTTGTTATCATTGCTAACGATACATGCTCCTACCTGAGTATTGGGATCTTTGGATCTCATTCCTGACAACATCGAAACTCCCATAAAGTATTCGTCCCACGAAATGTAATTGTTTCGTTTCATTAGTAACCTCCCCTAATATATGACTAAAAGGCCGAAGTGAATAATCACCCGGCCTTTCAACAATAAAATTACTATTTTGTTCCGAAAATACGGTCTCCAGCGTCTCCAAGGCCAGGAACGATATACGCGTGCTCATTAAGATGATCATCAAGAGCTCCAATGTACATATCTACATCAGGATGTGCTGTCTTCATCTTTTCAACACCTTCAGGTGCTGCAATAATGCACATGAAATGAATCTTCTTACATCCCTTGTCTTTAAGCATCTGTATAGCTGCAACCGAAGATCCTCCTGTAGCAAGCATAGGATCAACCACAAAAACTTCTCTTTCTGCACAATCAGCAGGAAGCTTGCAATAATATTCAACAGGTTCATGAGTATCAGGATCACGGTATAAGCCAATATGGCCTACCTTAGCTGTAGGGATAAGCTCTAACACACCATCAACCATGCCCAAACCAGCTCTTAAAATAGGAATGATTGCAAGTTTCTTACCAGCAAGCTGCTTCACAGTTGTCTTGCAGATAGGAGTTTCAATCTCTTCGTCTCTTAACTCAAGATCTCTGGTTGCTTCATAGCAGATAAGTTCAGCTATTTCTGAAATTGTCTGTCTAAAGTCCTTTGTACCTGTTTCTTTTCTACGAATAAAACCAATCTTGTGCTGAATCAAAGGATGATCCATAACTACTACTTTTGCCATAATTTTTCTCCCTCTAAAATTATTGTTCTATCAATGAAATTCTACGTGCATGACGCTCGTCACCAGAGAACTCTGTGTCTAAAAATGTATCTACAATGCTCTTTGCAAGATTAGGACCTACAATTCCAGCACCAATAGCAAGGACATTAGCATCATTATGAAGTCTTGTAAGTGAAGCTGATAATGTATCTGCACATAATGCGCATCTGATTCCCTTTACTTTATTAGCAGTAATTGAAATTCCGATTCCAGTAGTGCATATTACAATACCTTTCTCACATTCTCCACTCGCTACTGCTTCAGCAACCTTCTTACCATACACAGGATAATCACAAGAAGATTTGTCAGGGCATCCCATATCCTTTACTTCAAATCCTCTTTCATTAAGATGCTTTATGACTTCCATTCTTAAGTCATAACCACCATGATCGCTACCAATTGCTATCATAATTAATAACCGCCTTTCATACCTCTATGATCTGATGTCCAGCAGCCTTTAGTAATCTATTCATTACTGCAGCTCCTATTCCATCACCTGAAAACGATTCAGAATACATCTTTTCAACGTTTTCATCATCAAACTCTCTTAGAATTCTAAAGAGATGGTGTGCAGCTTCGGCCTCATCATTCTTATGGCCTACACTTTTTATTGTGTCACACTCATAGAGATTCTTTGTTTCTTCTGTAGCTATTATACCAACTTTTAAGCCTGCTAACACATCAATTTTCGCAAGCTCGTTAATTTTTTTTATAACTTCGGTGCTTTCTCCCTCGACAATTGTAAGCTGACCCTTAGGAGCATAATGTCTGTATTTCATTCCTGGTGCCTTTGGAGCCTGTTTACAGCCCGCATCAATTATCGCTCTATCCCAAAACACTTCAGACTTAAGTGCTTCTTCCAGCATTTCCTTGGTAATATATCCAGGTCTCAATATTGTGGGTTCTGCTTCTGTACAATCTATAATAGTAGATTCCAGTCCCACAAAGCTTTCACCACCATCTAATATTACCTCAATTCGACCATCCATATCCTCTATAACATATTTAGCTACAGTCGGACTCGGTCTTCCGGAAAGATTGGCACTAGGAGCTGCGACATAGCCTCCTGCAGCATCAATAAGCGCTCTTGCTATTTTGTTAGATGGCATTCTTACAGCGACCGTATCAAGGCCTCCGGTTGTAGCACTAGGCACAGTATCTGCTTTCTTGAATATCATTGTGAGAGGGCCTGGCCAGAATGCGTTAGCAAGCTTGTAGGCTTCATCCGGAATTTCTCTTACAATTTTATTCAAGGCTTCCATATTTGTAATATGAACAATCAATGGATTGTCGCTGGGTCTTCCCTTGGCTGCATATATTTTTCTACTAGAATCAGGATTCAACGCGTCTCCACCTAATCCATAAACCGTCTCCGTAGGAAAAGCAACAAGTCCTCCCTGCTTCAATACTTCACCAGCCAAAGAAATAGCTTCTTCATCTATATCATTTTCATTTAACTTATATATTTTTGTGTTCATATCGTTAGTATAACATATAGTTAGCAATAATATCCCAAATGTCTGGAGTTTCCTGACTAACCTTCCACGAAGCAACTCCAGCTAAGTTATGCGCGTTGATAACTCCAAGTCTTACTCCTACAGAATATGCATCCTCCATCCAAACCTGATAATATGTGCCATCAAAAGTAGCTTCCGCATAGTTTTGTCCTGTGGCAGGATCAAGTGTTGCAGTAAGATTATTTCTTGCAAGAAAATTCTGAGCAACTTCCATTACTACAGCTTCACTAGTCGTGTTTCCATCCTTAGTCTTCCATACTCTTGTGTAGAATGGAATAGCATTAATCACTTTTTCAGCCGGCACATATTTTAAAGTATTCTCTATACCGGTTGTCATCCAGTCAATACTTGATACGGAACCTGCATCAGAACCTACATAATGTTCATCATATCCCATTATTATTATATAATCAGCGAACAAAGCCTGTTCTTTCCTATTATAATGCGCTGTATATTCTGTAGGCACATAGTTATCAACCGAAAGAACAAGATTGTTTTCATGGCATTTTAATCCAAGTTCTCTAATAAATTGAACATAATGATCCGCACATGCCTTAGGAACGCTTTCAAAGTCAACGTTAATACCATCTGCGCCATATGATACCACTTCATTCACCAAATTGTTAATAAGTTCTGTTCTTTTGCTTGTATAACTTAATACCTCTGTAAGATCAACATCTGTACCATAGTGGAAGTTTGCAATCAGCGCCCATACTTCAAGTCCCATTTCATGAGCGGTTTTGACATAGTTAGCATTAGCCACGCTCTTGTATGTTCCGTTATTATCTGTTAGCCAAAACCATGTTGGCGAAACAACATTTAGCTCCTTGGTATTTGCAAGGATTTTTCTTAAGTCTGCTCCGTCCTGAGGATATTCCATATCATGCCAGGTGAGATTAATCTTGTGATTTCTTGTTAAGGATACTTCTTCCTCGGTTTCAACAGTAGGTAACTCTATTTTTGCTCTATCTTCATAATCTGTAAGTTTCTTCTTTTCTACATATCCTATAAAGCAGTCGATAGTCTTTACTTTTTGCCACTCGTCAAGCTCGTCAAGTATTTCAACAATTTCGCCTTCCTTAACTTCTTTTAGGATGGGGGCTTTAATACCTGCGAGGCTTCTTACCTGAGTATCTTCCTTTATAGTAGCAATCTCTCCTGCATTTCCTACGTTAAAAAGTTGCATTCTATTGGGCTCATAATATAGAGTGTAAGAAAAACTCACAAACTCTTTTAAATAATCCAACGCAAAATAAAGGACTTCGTTTTCAACCACTGTAAGCGGGAATTTCATAGTATGTTCCTCGCCGTTTTTGACAAATACGTTCGATCCCATCTCGGTTTTAATTATATCTGTTGATGTGGTATATAAAACTAATCCTTCGTTATTATCATAGTAGAATCTAGAGGTAAGATATTCTTCTACTAGTTCTCTTGAAAGATAAGGAACACCATCTATATATCTTGCGGATGTCCCTGTTTTTACATTTTCCAAAATGATTGGAATTTCTTTATCATTGTGTATGTCAAAATAGTCATTTAAATCTGCAGTATCATGTCCATACGAAAAATGATCAATAACCTGCTTTCCAAAACTAACATATACTATTACTCCTATTAGTATAAGTGCGATTAGCACAGGAATTACTTTCTTCATATTATTATTTCCTCCTAAATCTAACCAATTATACCAATAAACTATCCATTTCGTCATTAAGAATTGCTTAATTTAGGCGTGTCATATAATGCTACATGATTTTACCGCCGCAGGTAAATGACCTAAGGCTTCAAAACAAGTCGTTTTGTGACAAATATTACCCTAATATATGACACGCCTATGATTAATTACCAGATGCTCAAGACACATATCTCAAAATTTTAAAATACATTATACCTATTAATTACCTACATAAATGAGAATTTGTGAATTATTGAATGATTATTCTAAGGAACACTCTAATGAGTACCTGATTCCACGTATTGAATACGTCGAAAGACTTCTTCGCTTTTATGCGAAGAGTAGAATTATTTGAAAATAAATAGAAAAATCAACTACGCTCCTTTCCGATACAGACTCGTCAAGAGCATCTATGTCGTGATTATAAACAAAAGTTTACATAAAAATCAACCCTCTTTTTATAAATTTTTTCGAAACAGTTACCATTTCCCTTGACTAGTAACCTTAGAAATAATAATATTCTTTTAACAGAAAATGTGTATTCTACTTGTAATTAGACACTAGAAACAGAGGAGTTTCATGAAAATAGAAAAAG
This sequence comes from Lachnospiraceae bacterium, assembly GCA_045639565.1. Classification (GTDB taxonomy): domain Bacteria; phylum Bacillota; class Clostridia; order Lachnospirales; family Lachnospiraceae; genus UBA1258. Next base: position 35,805 of record JAZUDH010000092.1, on the reverse strand, counting down.
TAAACGAGCATCAGATTCGTTGTACTTTAACACAAGCCGATTTAGCATCCAGAGAGCTTAAGCTTAGTGAATTAGCATATGGTTCAGATAAAGCTAAGGATCTTTTTAGGGACATGATGGAAAAGGCTAATGATGAGTACGGATTTGAAGCAGAAAATATTCCATTAATGATAGAAGCGATTCCCGTTAATGCCGAGTGTATAGTTCTTATCATCACAAAAGTTGAAGATCCTGAGGAGCTTGATACTAGGTTTTCTAAGTTTGCGCCTGGTGTAAGCGAATCTGATGATTCAGATGATTTCGACATTCCAGAAGTTGAGAACACTTCTGACACAGGAAGCATCAGCGATTTATTTAAAAAATTTAAAGAAGCCGTAACTGCTAATAACAACGCCAAGATTGATCTTGCTGCATTTGATGGTATGGCATTTTCTTTTGACTCTATAACAAAGCTTGCTTCGGTATGCAAATCAATTTCAAAATTCTTTGTTGCTGCTAGTTCACTTTATATGGACAGCTCTACAGGAGAATACCTTCTCACAGTAAAGAAAGGCAACATGGATGTGACAGATTTCGTGCAAGTGTGCAATATTCTTGCTGAGTACGGTGCTGTTCAAAAAGGTAAGCTTATGTCTGAGTCTTATGTAAAAGAGCATTTTGAGGTAATTTGTGCTAGTCAAGCTATTTCAACGCTTGCAGAAATCGGATAAAAGATAAAATTAAAAGCAGATTCAATGAATCTGCTTTTTTACTACATAATAAACTACATAAGAATAGAAAAGGCCTAAATTTTTTTAGGCCTTTTAAAATGTTTATTTTAAGTTCTTAGAAAAATAATCCATTAATTCATCGATATCAATACCGTGAACCATTGCAGCTTCTTCTAATGATTCAGCCTGAGCTGACGGACAACCTAAGCAGTGCATACCAGCCTGCATAAGTAAAGGTGCTGCTTCAGGAGCTACTCTTAAGATCTCACCAATAGTCATTTCTTTACTAATTGCACTCATGTTTTTACTCCTTTCATTCTTTGACATCTGTAGTATAATACCAAAGCTTCTCTTTTTCAACCAAGTACCCAGTGCATCAATCATTAAAACTTTCTAAAATCCCCCATTTTCAGCACTTTGTACGTAAAAAAGAACATTACGTTTTCTTGACGAGGTTTTATGGATAGACTATAATAACCTTGCATTAGAAGTAATGTATACAATTTTAATGATTCGATGATTTTTCATCATTCACAATTTAATTATACTCACAGGAGGCATTTCAAAATGAGACCAGAATGGAAAGATTTTGTAGGCGGCAAGTGGGAAAATGAAATCAACGTACGTGATTTCATCCAGAAGAACTATCATCCTTATGATGGAGATGATACATTCCTCGCAGCTCCCACACAGAACACTAAAGATTTATGGAACATGGTTCTTGATCTCGCTAAGAAGGAAAGAGAAGCAGGCGGCGTTCTTGATATGGACACTAAGGTTGTTTCTACTATCGTTTCTCACGGACCAGGATACCTTGATAAGAGCAAGGAAACTATCGTAGGTTTCCAGACAGATAAGCCTTTCAAGCGTTCAATGCAGCCTTACGGTGGTATCCGTATGGCAGAAAAGGCTTGTGCTGATAATGGTTACACAGTTGATCCTGAAATCAGCGAGTTCTTCTCAACACACAGAAAAACACACAACGCTGGATGTTTCGATGCTTACAACGATGAAATGAGAGCATGTCGTTCATCTCACGTTATCACAGGTCTTCCTGATGCTTACGGACGTGGACGTATCATCGGTGACTACAGACGTATCGCTCTTTACGGTATTGATCGTCTTATCGAAGACAAGCTTGCTCAGAAGGATTCTACAGGACGTATCATGACAGATGATGTTATTCGTCTTCGTGAAGAAATTTCTGAACAGATCGTAGCATTAAAGCAGATGAAGCAGATGGCTGCATCATACGGCTGCGATATTTCTAAGCCCGCTTCTAACGTTAAGGAAGCTATCCAGGCTACATACTTTGGTTACTTATCAGCAGTTAAGGAACAGAATGGTGCTGCTATGTCACTTGGACGTACATCTACATTCATCGACTGCTTCGCTGAAAGAGACTTAGCTAACGGAACATTTACAGAAGAAGAAATCCAGGAATTTGTTGATCACTTCATCATGAAGCTTCGTTGCGTTAAGTTTGCTCGTACACCTGAATACAACCAGATTTTCGCTGGTGACCCTGTATGGGTAACAGAATCAATCGGTGGTGTTGGTGTTGATGGACGTCACATGGTAACAAAGATGTCTTTCCGTTACTTACATACACTTACAAACTTAGGCTCATCTCCTGAACCTAACTTAACAGTATTATGGTCAACAAGACTTCCTGAAAACTTCAAGAAGTTCTGTGCTAAGATGTCTATCCAGTCATCTTCTATCCAGTACGAAAACGACGACCTTATGCGTGTAACTCATGGTGATGATTACGGCATCGCATGCTGTGTATCTTCAATGAGAATCGGTAAGGAAATGCAGTTCTTCGGAGCACGTGCTAACCTTGCTAAGTGTCTTCTTTACGCTCTCAACGGTGGTGTTGATGAAGTTACAAAGAAGCAGGTAGGACCTAAGTATCGTCCTGTTGAAGGTGAATACCTTGATTATGATGATGTAATGGCTAAGTACACAGACATGATGGAATGGTTAGCTGACGTTTATGTAAATACACTTAACGTTATCCACTACATGCATGACAAGTATTGTTATGAAAGAGCTCAGATGGCTCTCCACGACAGAGATGTTCGTAGATACTTCGCTACAGGTATGGCTGGTCTTTCAGTTGTTGCTGACTCACTTTCAGCTATCAAGTATGCTAAGGTTAAAGTTATTCGTGACGAAGATGGTATCATCACAGACTTCGAAACAACAGGTGACTTCCCTAAGTATGGTAACGATGATGATCGCGTAGACTCAATCGCTACAGAATTAGTACATAAGTTCATGACAATGATCAGAAGACATCATACATACAGAGATGGATTCCCTACAATGTCAGTTCTTACAATTACTTCAAACGTTACATATGGTAAGGCTACAGGTAACACACCTGATGGACGTAGAAAGGGACAGCCTTTCGCTCCTGGTGCTAACCCTATGCACCAGCGTGATACACACGGTGCTGTTGCATCACTTTCTTCAGTTGCTAAGCTTCCTTTCATGGATTCACAGGATGGTATCTCAAATACCTTCACAATTATCCCTGGAGCACTTGGTAAAGAAGATAAGGTATTTGCAGGCGATATCGATCTCGATTTAAGCAAATAATTATTTACTATGGAGGTGAGACCCATGAATGAGCAAAGTATGATTGAAGATCTTGTAAAAATGCTAGATGCCGATGTAGCAAGAGGTGTTGGCCATGTAAACGTAGATTTCGATGCTAATGCTAAAGCTGCTAAGTCAGTGCAAACCATGGGTTGCACCGACTGTTCTAGAACTCCTTTAGCATGTAGTGTTCCGACATTACATCAAGGGCTAGACGATTACGAATAAATAGTAAGCAGGAGGAAATAAACAATGGCAGCTAATACACAGCAGGTTGAAAACCTTGTTTCATTACTTGATGGTTATGTAACAAAGGGTGGACATCACCTTAACGTTAACGTTCTTAATAGAGAGACTCTTCTTGATGCTCAGCAGCATCCTGAAAACTATCCTCAGTTAACAATTCGTGTATCTGGTTACGCAGTTAACTTCATTAAGTTAACACCTGAACAGCAGGCAGACGTAATCTCTCGTACATTCCACGATAATTTCTAATTTACATTAGTAAATTTAGAAGGGGTTCGGAGATTTCCGAACCCCTTATTTTTTTAGAAAGACGGTATAAACATGCAGGGAAAAATTCATTCATTAGAAAGTTTTGGTACTGTAGACGGCCCCGGAGTAAGATACGTTGTATTCGTACAGGGTTGTCCTATGAGATGTAAATATTGTCATAATCCAGATACCTGGGAAATGAATGCAGGTCAGTTAATGGATACAGACTATATCATCGAACAGTACGAGCGAAATAAGGGATTTTATAGAGATGGCGGAATTACAGTTACTGGCGGCGAACCCTTAATGCAGATTGATTTTTTGATTGAGTTATTTACTAAAGCCAAAGCAAAGGGCATTCATACCTGTATTGATTCATCTGGTATAGCATTCAATCCTAATAATGCGGATTTATTAAATAAATTCGATACGCTTATGACCCTTACTGATTTAGTTATGCTCGATATAAAGCACATCGATCCCGATAAGCATTTAGAACTTACTAAGCAGCACAACGAAAACATCCTTGCTTTCTGTGCATATCTTAACGAGAAAAAAGTAGATATGTGGATAAGGCACGTTATCGTGCCTGGAGTCACCGATGATGATGAATATCTTTATAAACTAGGATACTTTATCGGGCAGTTTACGAATTTGAAAGCCCTTGATGTTCTTCCATATCATACTATGGGAAAAGTTAAATACGAAAAATTAGGTATCGAATATCCATTAGGAGATACTCCTGCTATGGATAAGGGAACTGTTATCGAAAAGAAAAAGGTCATCATCCAAGGTATTAGGGATCGAAGAATCGAACTAGGATTGATTGAGAAATAATTAACAATTATTTCATTGATAAATTCCTGTTTATGTTATAAAATAATTACGCAAGAGCATGTTATAAGGAGGATATAATAATGGCATTTAAAATTTCTGATAGTTGTGTTTCATGTGGTTCATGCGAATCACAGTGTCCAGTAGGCGCTATTTCTGCAGGCGACGCTCATTTCGAAATCGATGAAAATACATGCATCTCATGTGGATCATGTGCTTCACAGTGTCCTGTAGGCGCTATCTCTGAATAAGAATTACAATAACAAGAAAACCCGAACTCACAACGAGTTCGGGTTTTTTAATTTACTAATATTGATTTGGATTTTCTCTAGCAAGGTTAGCAAATTTAGTAAGTTCTGGTAGCCAAGCTAATTCTACCGTACCAATAGGGCCGTTACGCTGCTTAGCGATAATAATTTCAGATATGCCTTTCTTTTCTGATTCATGGTTGTAATAATCATCACGATAGATAAACATTACAACATCGGCATCCTGCTCGATAGCTCCAGATTCACGAAGGTCAGAAAGCATAGGTCTATGGTCTGGTCGTTGTTCAACAGCACGGCTTAGCTGCGAAAGAGCAATGACGGGAACTTGTAGCTCTCTCGCAAGAGATTTAAGCGAACGAGAAATATCAGATATTTCCTGCTGTCTCGATTCTCCACTCTTTCCTGAACCAGTCATCAACTGTAAGTAGTCGATCATAATCATAGAAAGGCCTGTTTCAAGCTTATATTTACGACACTTTGATCTAAGCTCGCCAATGCTTATGCCTGGAGTATCATCTATAATAAGCTTTGACTTTCCTATATCACTGGCACCTTCAATAAGATCTTCCCAGTCAGATTCATTTAAATTACCTACACGAAGCTTCTGCGCATCAACACCTGACTGCAATGAGAACATACGGTTAATGAGCTGCTCCTTCGACATTTCCAACGAGAATATAGCTAATGGCAAATGTTGCTTTATTGCTACATGTTGAGCAATGTTAAGAACAAATGCAGTTTTACCCATTGATGGTCTGGCTGCAATAAGAATAAGATCTGAAGGCTGTAAACCAGCTGTTCTATAGTCAAGATCCGTAAATCCAGTAGGAATACCAGTTACAGAACCTTTGTTTTTAGCCGCTGTGGATATCTTATCCAACGCGTTGTTAACTACAACACTTATAGGTACAAAATCACCTGCGTTACGCTTCTGAACTACCTTAAAAACCTTCTTCTCAGTCTCTTCTAAGATAACCTCGACTGGATCAGACTGAGTATAACAGCTGTTTTCAATATCTTCATTAACTCTTATAAGTTTTCTAAGCGTAGCCTTTTCTGATACTATCTGAGCATAATGCTTTACATTGGCAGCTGTAGGAACAGAATTAACTAAATCCATCACGTATTCCATACTGGACATTTCTGGAGGGATATCTTTTTCCTTAAGTCTATCTAAAAGGGTAATAGGATCAACAGGCTTGTTTTCATTATTCAATTCAATCATACTATCAAACAATATCTCATTTTGCTTGATATAAAAATCTTCCCCTAACAAAGCTTCAGAAGCGACCGTAATCGCATCTCTGTCAATTAGCATAGAGCCTAAAACTGATTTCTCAGCCTCTATACTATGAGGAAGCACCCTTTTCTGCCATTCCTCAGCCATTTTCCTGTACCTTTACTCTTAATTTTCCTGTAACTTCAGTATGGAGTTTTACAGATAATTCATACATACCAAAGTTTTTAATAGGCTCATCAAGCACAACCTTTTTCTTATCTAATTCAATACCAAATTGTTTTTTGGCTTCTTCGACAATTTCCTTTGTCGATACTGATCCAAAAGCTCTACCACCTTCGCCTGCTTTCATCTTAACAACCACTGTTAATTCCTCAAGTTTCTTGGCGAATTCCTTACATGCCTCAAGATGCTCCTTGGCTTTTTTCTCTTCGTTAGCTTTCTGAAGCTTGAGATTGTTCATATTCTGTCCAGTTGCTTCAACGCCAAGTTTCTTAGCAAACAATACGTTTCTTGCATATCCATCACTAACTTCAACAATCTGATCTTTTTTTCCAACAGACTTTACGTCTTGTAATAAAATAACCTTCATTATAACTCTCCTTCATCTATCATCTTATCAAGTGTATCCTTGAGCATATCCATTGCCTGTTCTACAGTTACATCTGTAAGTTGTGCGCCCGCAACACTCATATGTCCACCACCATCAAACTTCTCCATGATAACCTGGACATTTACTTCGTCAATTGATCTCGCACTGATATACACGCAATTCTGATAAAGTGTAAACACGAAGCTTGCTCTAACGCCTTTAATATTCAGCAATTCATTAGCTGCCTGAGCTCCTACAACAGTAGGGCTTGCACAATCATTAGCCTCACAGTTAGATAATGCGTAATAGTTTCTGTATATCTCAGCCTGACTAACCGCATCAGCTCTTGCACGATACTCGTTAGCATCTTCTCTAAACATCTTACGGACTCTAGTAACATCGGCTCCATTTCGACGTAAAAATGCTGCAGCTTCAAAAGTACGTACACCAGTCTTTTGTAAGAAATTGTTTGTATCTACCAATATACCAGAATACATACAATCAGCTTCGTCAGACTTAATCTTTATATTATCTGTAGTATACTGTAAAACTTCAGATACCATTTCACATGTCGATGATGCATATGGCTCAACATATGATAAAGTCGCGTTCTCGATAGGTTCAGCACTTTGTCTATGATGATCTAATACCACTATAGACTTACACTTTGTTAATAGTTCTGGACACTCAGTAAGACTGGCTTTATTAACATCGCATATAACTAATACTGCATTATTTCCAATCTCATCAAGTGCTCTCTGACTACCAATAATCATATCTTGAGGATAATCAGGATTATTTGCAAATACATCAACCCATGGCTTCATGGATGCAGTAATATCATCTAATACAATATGGGCTTTTCTCTCTAATGTCTCAGCAATTCTATAAACACCGATGGAAGCACCAAAGCTATCTACATCACCCATACGGTGTCCCATAATAAATACCTGATCTTTACTTGTAATGATTTCCATCAAAGCATGAGCTTTAACTCTTGCCTTAACTCTGGTGTTCTTTTCAACCTGCTGGCTCTTTCCACCATAATAATTGAGCTGATCTGGAGTTTTTACTACGGCCTGATCACCGCCTCTACCCAATGCCATATCAATCGCAGCTCTAGCGAATTCGTAATTCTGAGCATATGATAGACCATCCAAGCCCACACCAATACTTAGTGTTACTGCCATTTCATTTCCGATGTTAACAGTTTTAACATCCTCTAACAAATCGAATTTTGTTTCGCGAAGCTGCAAAACACTACTCTTTCTGAGGATAACCATATATTTATCTCTCTCAATCTTTTTAGTAATTCCATCAAGAGAAGACATATATTTGTTAATTTTTCTTTCAATAAGTGCTGTAAGTAATGATCTTCTTACTTCTTCAACACTTTCTAAAGCTTCATCATAGTTATCAATATAAATCAGGCCCACTGCAAGACTCTGATCATCAATCTCTCTAAGAGCAAGCTTAAGGGCAGTATTATCGAATAAGTAAATTGCTATCAGGTATCCATCGTAATCTTCATTGGCATCAACAAGACCATTGCTCTTTACCATTTCTTTTAACGAAATCTTTTTCATGGTAGCAACAAAAGAAAATCCATTGTACTCGACTTCAATTTCATTATCAGCGAATTCCGTATCAATGCTTGGTATTCTCTCTCTAGTTATTGTAGGGAACAACGATGTAATGGACTTACCGTAAAGCTTATCTTTATCCACAGTCTTTTCAAAAGCAAAGTTGGTCCATACTATCTTTCCGTTTTCATCCAATAAAGCATGGGGTAACTCAAGTGATTTAAGCAACTGCTTTTGAATCTGGCCATACTGAGTAGCAAAACTAATCAGCTCATACATGATGTGATTCGAGCCTCTTACCAAATATGCAATGCTTACTATAAGATAGAATATTAAAAAGCAGGAAAGTGCTATTCCCGCATGGACACTCTGAGTCAATACATACAAATCAATTACAAAGAGCAATCCACCCATAAGGACCGTAGTCCACAGATATGTTCTGATCTTGCCTGATATCTTAACGTTTTCTCTCATACATCCCTCTCAATCGTCCTTCTGAATAAAGAACCACTAGATTAGTATATCATTAAACGGCTATAAATTAAAGGTTCTAGCGCTATGAAGTAAAAAAAGACCAACTATCAAAGATAGCTGGTCTAATCTTACAAATTAATCCTGTGTATAAGGCATTAAAGCGATGTGTCTAGCACGCTTGATAGCAACTGTTAATGCTCTCTGGTGCTTAGCGCAGTTTCCTGTGATTCTTCTAGGAAGAATTTTACCACGTTCAGAAACGTATCTCTTTAACTTATTTGTATCCTTGTAGTCGATTGTGTTGTCTTTTCCGCAGAATACGCATACTTTCTTACGTCTACGGATAGCACCCTTTCTTCTCATAGGTGCATCTGACTTATCGCCCTTATCAGCTTTATTAAATGCCATGATTTTGCCTCCTATTATCTTGTAGGTTGAGCAAATGGAAGATCTTCGTCAATTCCTTCAGGAATGTTCATGAAACCTTCTCCTGCTGCCTGAGGACGGCTTGCGCTACTCTGGAATCCTTCGTTTGAGCTATTGCTCTTGCTTTCTGCAAATTCCTGATCCTCAGCTACAACCTCTGTTGTGTAAACAGTAGCTCCGTCTTTGTTTGTGTAGCTACCTGTCTGAATTCTGCCTGATACAACTAGCTTTGTTCCCTTGTGGAAATACTTTTCAGCAAACTCTCCAGCCTTACCGAAAGCTACAATACTGATAAAATCAGCTGTCTGCTGACCGTCCTGACTACGACTCTGTCTACGGTCTACTGCTAATGTATATCTGGCTATTGCCATTGAATTGTCACCCTGGCTATATCTAACCTCGGGATCCTTTGTTAATCTTCCCATAAGAATAACTTTATTCATCTGGATTCTCCTTATTCTTCGTCTGTACGAACGATTAAGAATCTAAGAACGTTATCCATAATACGAACACGGCCTTCGATTTCAGCGGGAGCTGATGCTTCTGCATCGAACTGAACGAAGTAGTAGAAAGCTTCTTTCTGCTTCTGAATCTCGTAAGCTAATCTCTTCTTACCAGCTTCTTCTACATTTGTAACTTTTCCACCGAATCTGTCGATGTAAGACTTGCACTTATCGATAACTGCGGCTCTTTCATCATCTTCGATTTTCGCACTAACAACAACTGTTAATTCATATTTGTTCATGCTTTGTTACCTCCTTTTGGTCTCTGGCCCCTGTCTGGCAGGAGCAAGGATAATATTTATCACGAGAATATACTATAGCACATGCACCGTGTTAGTGCAAGTATTTTCTCAAGAGTAAACAGATTATTCTTCAGAATGCTTAATGTACCCTCTGAAGCTCTTTTCAACAAGTGTTCTTGGTATCATCACCTGATGCTCACAACCAGTGCACTTAAGTCTAAAGTCGGCTCCCACTCTAAGCACTTCCCAGTTCTTGCTTCCACAAGGATGAGGTTTCTTCATCGTTATAATGTCGCCTACTTTAATGTCTATCATTGATGATTTACCACCATTTCTCAAAAAGTACGTTTAAGTCAACTTCTCCCTCAACACCATCAACAATTCCAGCCTGAGAATACTGCCAAATCGATATTTCATAAGGGAAGTATAATGGATTATTGTAGTAAGAGTACCACTTTGGATATGCTTCCAATCTTTCCATATTGAGCTTTCTGACAAAATACTTTATTCCCGAATATACCATAGGTTGCTTACCCGCAGCTTTAACAGCTTCACAAAATGCCACAACAACATCTGTATTCTGTTCCTCGGTCATTCCATCCATGCGCGATGCATCATTTACTGCTTCGATATCAATTACAACTGGTCCTTTTATGTCATAAGGAGCGATAAGGTCAAGTGTCATCTGCGCTTCTTCTTTGGCCTCATCTACTGTAGTAGCTGCTGTAAAGAAATATACTCCTACTTCAACGCCAGCGGCTTTAGCTCCTTCAACGTTTTCCTTGAATTTCTTGTCTTCAACTAGGCGTCCTGCTGAACCATATCCACGGAAAGCACACTTGATTATGGCAAAATCAACTCCCGAAGCCTTTACCTTTTTCCAGTCGATATCCTTTTGATACGAAGAAACGTCAATACCAACATATGAAGTTTTGTTTCCTGCTTCGTCAGTATAATATCTATATCCAGTGATAGGATCATCTACAAAACGTGAATTATCTAATGTATTCTGCTTTAAATCTTTATTTACACCTAAGAATGTATATCTTGTCCCATCTGTAAACACAACTTCATCAGGGAAGTAGTTACATAACATTCTCCATATTCCAGAATATTCTGAAGCCGAATTGTGTAATTCTGTAAGGTATGCTGAACGTGTCTTTAGCTCTGTCTCAGATTTAGTATTTGATACAGCATCCGCTAACATAGTATCAACCTGTTCCTGAGTATATGTTACTGCCTCTTCAACAGGCTCGACCTGAACCTTCTTCTGCTCGCTATGATACCATAGGAAAGTAGCTCCTACAGCAGTAATAGATAACAAGAAGAGAACTATACCTATTATAAGGAACCCTTTTCCGGAACCTCCATTATTACCCGATGACTTCTTGCGTTCTTTTATGCTTTCTTCGGCGATTCTGACATCGTACCTGTTGGTACCAGGCTTCACTGGTTCAGGCTTTTTGATCTGACTAGAATTTACAGGCTTATCTAAACGCGCCTCTTGTCTTCCAGCTTTTTTATTAAGTTGAATTTCTTCTAAGTCTACGTCTTTTAACTCCACTTTTTCCCCTTCTTTTGCTGCAATAGTCGACATTTCACCAATGCTTGTTACTATTCCTGTAATCACATCACTGGTCTTTTCGCCATATACTCTATTTTTAAGTCGAATCTCAAATTCATCCATAGGAAGAGGTTTGTCAAATAAAAAGCCCTGCACAATATCGCATTTCAGCTCACGTAACAGCTGAAGCTCTTCTTTTGTCTCGACACCCTCTGCGAGGACTTCCATATCAAGTTCCTTGGCCATATGAATAATACTGGAAATGACCTTTTTAGCCTTTTCGTTCTCTACGCCCTTGCCAAGTAATGATCTATCTAATTTAACCACTTCAAAATCCATATTCTGGAGCAGATTTAAAGAAGAATATCCTGATCCGAAATCATCGATTGACGATTTGATTCCATAGCTTTTTAGTTTATCAACAGTATATTCCAATAGTTCTTCTTTATCTAAATATGCTGTTTCTGTAAACTCAACTTCAATATACTCTGCCGGAATCTGATAAGCCTTGATTACCTTGTATATTCTTTCGGCTACGCCTTTTTGATTAAAATGGTACTTAGAAAAATTTACTGAAATTCTGACCATTTCAAATCCTGCGTCTATCCATTCACGCATCTTTTTACAGGTTGCTTCTAATACATAAAAGTCTATGTCAATAACAAGGCCTGTTCGTTCGCAAAATGGAATAAATTCAACAGGTGGCAATATTTTGCCATCACAATTCCATCTAACCAAAGCCTCTGCCCCTGCAATCTTTAAATCCCGAATAGATACCTTAGGTTGGAAATAGACTACAAATTCCTTATTTTGAATAGCTGCAAGCAGACGTCGAAAGAAATTAAGTCCTTCCACGTCAAACTGCTCTCCGTATGCCTTTTCGGCAACACTCGCTTGTACCATTCACGCCTCCACGTTAGCAAGTTTTTATTCCCCCGAGAGTCGTTCAAAAATGACCGAATCAAAGCTTCCCCAAGCTATTTTTCGTTCATCAGGCCCCTTGGCAGTCCACGCTACCAAGAATGGTCTGTATATCCCCTTACACAATTTATAACCTAGTTTCCTTACATCATTATGATCATATGCCACAAAGTCAGGTTTGGAAACATAATTTACAAGCAGATGAGTCATGGCAAATCTTGCACCAAACTTCATGTTTTTGTCTTTCATTGCATCACAGGCAAGTTGACCTCTGATTATTTCTGGATGGTTATCCTTAAACCATGCCACAATGAAAGGGCTGAAGGACTCTATAACGAACTTGCCCTTATATTTGACTAGCTCGTTGTATGTCATCTCACAAAGCTTGTAATTTTTTAAACCATTATCACTTTTTATTTCGCATATCAGATCCACCTCCCCAAGTGTTTCTAATACATCAGTAAATAATGGTATTTTTTCATTAGTACCGTTGAGGCTAAACTCCTGTAATTCATCATAAGTATAGTCTCTCAAATTCCCGTCAATACCGCAAACTCTCTTAAGTGTTCCATCATGAAATACTACAAGCTTTTCGTCTTTAGTCATCTGGACATCAAGCTCAACTCCGTATCCATGCTCCCTGGCAAGTCTAAATGCCCATAGAGAGTTCTCGGGAACTTCATCATCATAAAGGCCTCTGTGTGCGTACTCTTTGCCTTCAAAATATGATGTATCTCTTTTCTTGTTAGGTCTAATCATCGCAATAAAGACGGTAAACAATATCACGACAATTAATATCAGTACTATACCAACAATACAAAGTAATTTCACGTCGCTCGCCTTCTTTCTACGCATCTTGAAACTACTTATCCATCCTATAAGCCTAATCATATTTAGGTTACCATAATTCTTCTGTAAATTAAAGACTATTGTATACAAAAAAGAAAAAAGCCTGTCTATTAAGACAGGCTTCGTCTATTTGAATAATCTAATTAACGCTTTGCCGTAAGATCGATTAGCATTTAATACAAGTATATCTATCAGCTTAACCGGGACCATTCCTCCACTTGTAGCTATTAAGCCTTCTAGCGACCCCTCTTCAATTCCAAATCTCACCATTTTCATTTCAGGATCGTTTTTCCTTTTACCCTTAAACATAAATCTGATACCTATGTTCACTCCACCTCTAACTAAACGCCCTAAAAGTGAAGCCTTTGTAACATCTGAATACGAAGAGGCAATTGTATAGTCTCCTCTTTTTTGATGTTTAAAATCAGATAATGGCTTCCCGTACAGTTTCTCAAAAGTATCTTCAGAAATATCAAGTCCATGCTTATGCTCATTAAAGTACTCAGGAAATAAAGCCTTATCATCACGTGTATACTTTTCACCCTCAACAATAATATTTTGCTTTAATTTCAAGTCTCTAACTGACGAACCTACTGCCACAGTATAGACTCCCGCAATAGTACTAAAGCCTAACTTTTCAGTGTCATAGCAAGCAAAAGAACGACTATCCAATTTGATAGAAACTGTTTTTTCTTCTCCAGGTTCTAAATAGACTTTTTCAAATCCTTTCAGTTCTATCCTGCTTCTCATAATATTTGATGATTCCGGAAGTATATATAGTTCTACTACTTCTTTTCCTGCTACAGGACCAATATTCTTAATTGTAACATTGACACTAATGTCATTTCCTTCAAATACTTCTGGAACCTCAATTCCTTCATATTCAAAATTAGTATATGACAGACCATATCCAAATGGATACTTGACAGGCACACCATATGTTTCATAATAACGATATCCTACAAATAAGCTTTCTCTGTACTCCACATCATCATGTCTAGGAGCGAAATATCTAAATGCAGGCGTATCAATAATCATATTAGGCATAGTCTCCGCCAGCTTTCCAGATGGATTGACTTTACCTGAAACTAGGTTTGCAATAGCTTCTCCAACTGCCTGCCCACCCAAATACATATGTAACAGCGCCGATACATTTTCTTCAAAGCTAAAATCCATTGGAGCTCCGCCAAAAGAAATTGCAATCACATTCTTTTGCCCCACTATAGCAGAAACTCTTTCAAGAAGGTCAACTTGATTCATGGGCACATCTAGAGAAGTTCTATCATAACCCTCGCCTTCAAAAGAATCAGTAAGTCCTATAAAGAACAGGACCTTATCTTCCTTGTGTTTAGTTACATACTTTAATGTTTCATCTAAAAGCCTTTCGTTTATCTGATCATCACCATTTTCATAACCTTGTAGGTAACTAATCTCATAGCCTGCATCCTTCAAACTGTCTATCGCGTTTTTGTGTCTGGCAGCTGCTATATGGCTGCTGCCACCTCCTTGAAATCTCATCTTACTTGCAAGCTCACCTATAACAGTCAGTCGGCACGGTGTACTAATAGGAAGTGCACCCTCATTCTTTAGTAATACTGCACACTCTTCCTCAATTTCTCTGGCAACACTGTTAGCTTCATCATAATCAATCATTGGAGCATCACCGGTTTTTTTATTGCTTTCAACGAGTGAAACTATATTTTCAACCAGTGCGTCAAGTCTCTCTTCAGTTAATTCTCCATTTTCATATGCTTCTTTTAGCTTCTTTCTGTGATAGCCTCTGTTATCAGGCATCTCTAGATTTAGTCCTGAATTAAAGCATTTTGCAACATCAATGCAAGCGCCCCAATCTGAAATTACACTTCCTTTATATCCCCACTCATTTCTAAGTATATCTACAAGCAATCTTTTATTGGCACAAGCATATTCACCATTTAGCTTGTTGTATGAAGCCATAATAGTAGCTGGATTAGCTTCTTTTACAACCTTTTCAAACGCTGCAAGGTAGATTTCTCTAAGTGCCCTCTCATCCACCTGACTATTAGAAGTCATGCGCCTAGTTTCCTGTGAATTAGCAGCAAAATGCTTTAGGCTTGTACCTACGCCTTCTTGCTGCATGCTTTTTACATAGCTAGCACCTAACTCACCTGCTAGATATGGATCTTCACTAAAATATTCAAAATTTCTCCCGCATAAAGGATGTCTTTTTATATTAATTCCAGGGCCTAAGACAATAGAAATGCCTTCCTGCTTGGCTTCCATTGCAATTCTTTTAGCCATCTTTTTAGCCACTTCTCTATCCCAGCTTGCTGCTATAGCGCTCGCAGTTGGAAAGCAAGTAGCTAACTTGCTTCCTGTAATATCTCCTACCTGTTCATTTTCAATCTTTCTTATTCCGTGAGGGCCGTCTGTCATCATTATAGAATCAAGCTTTCCGTTTGCATCATAGGTATGCCAGTCACCTACACCATTAAGAAGTCGGATTTTCTCGTCAGTAGTCAAGTTGTGTTCTTGTGCCAATTGTTTACCCTCCTAAAATATTGTAAAAGAATAGCTGCATCAAAATGTGATGCAGCTATATTATACTACTTATTCACCATCTTCAGGGCCTTCACTCGGATCTGGTGTAGGGTCTTCTAGCTTTTCCTCAGGATGTTGTTCTGAGGAATTGCCCTGCTCACCAGCGGACCCATCGCTTACATCTGTGCCTACTTGTGAGCCACCGCCAGCGCCTTCATCCTGTAAATTACCATTTCCATTTCCTTTGTCCTCTGGAACATCGCTATTGGGCGTATCATCTTTAATAATAGCTCCTTCATTAGGTGTATCAACTTTTTCTCCAGAACCAGCTTCCTCCTCTTTCTTATTTTCACCAGGTGTCTCTGAAGGATTGGTTTGTGGAGGATTGGTTTGCGGAGAGTTATTCTGAGTAGTCGGATTGCTTACACCCTGACTGTTTCCTGCATTGGATGTACCTGAACTACTCTGATTTCCCGTAGGAGCCGATGGAGCATTCGAACCGCTATTAGCGGTGTTAGTTGCAGGTTTAGCTGCAGCAGGTGTCTGAGCAGGTTTTACTGTTGTAGTTGTAGTCGACCTAGCAGTAGAAACAGTCTGCTTAGCGCTTGTTGTCGCTTTATTATCTGTTTTTTTGTTTTCCGACTTATTATCCTCAATCTTGTCCTTCTCGCCTAATAAAACAGCCTCGATTCTTGCCTTGTCTTCCTGCTCGGCTTTTTCAAGTTCTTTAACTGTTTTTAAATCGATCCAGTTATTACCATCATAGTACTGAATCATGCCATCGCACACTCTGATTGAAGGCTCTTCATCACTCAATTTTAAAGTATCAACTTCTTTTCTGTCTGCCTTTTTAGCCTCAGCTTTAGTAGTTGCTTCTTTACCTGTGTCAGGATATATACTTAGCTCCATTTTCACAGGTTCTTTCTTGCTATTTGCAATACCTGTATATATGATTTGCGCTCCCGCGGTAATAATAAGGCTAATCCCGCAGCCCACAAAAAATCCAATAATAATTTTCCTCATTCTTTCAACCCCATGTCATAGAAATTATTCTATATTTTCAGAATATCATCACATATTACTCTTTACAAGAGGTTATTTTCATACAAGTTGACCTCTCTGTATCAAATTGTTGTCAGCAAATATTATTTAGCTTGTAAATCATTCTAAAGTAAGATAATATTGCATCTTAGTTATGAGGAAATGAGGATTATTTATGAAAAAGAGAATGTTTTCACTTGCGCTTTGCATTTTATTGATTTTTTCAATGACATTGTTGTCAGGATGCCAAAGAACATCCGTAGTCAATTCATCTTCTGATTCTTCAGATAGCGATTCATCTACTATTTCTTTTGATGCTTCTACAACACAAACCATCTCATTGGTTGAAGACGTAAGTACTGAAGCTTCTTTAGAAGAAGTTGAAGAAAGCGAAAAGCCTGTTGAACTTGACAATTTTATTATGTATTTTAGTGGCATCGATGTGTGGGGATGGACTGATATAACCAGTCGAAGTGACGTAAATATCATTGCGGCAGTTAACACTAAAACAAGACATATTCTTTTAGTCAACACTCCCAGAGATTATTACGTAGAAATGCCTAACACCAATGGAGCAAAAGATAAACTTACCCATGCCGGAATATATGGTCCAGAAAATTCTATGGGTGCTCTAGAAAATCTGTATGGCATCGATATAGACTACTTCTTAAGACTTAATTTTTCAGGTTTTGAAGCTACAATCGACGCGATGGGTGGTCTTGATGTTTATTCAGAATATGATTTCACAGTCGAGCCTATCAAGCACTATACAGAAGGCTACAATCACTTAACCGGTCTTGAAACTCTTGCCTTTGTGCGCGAGCGTCACGCTTTTGCAAGTGGCGACCGTCAAAGAGGGCGCAATCAGATGGCTGTTATCAAAGCTATGGTTAAAAAAATCTGTTCTTTGGACTTCTTACTTAACCACGAGGAAATACTCACAAACCTTACAGATATGTACCGTACAAGCATGCCTGACGAGTTAGTGTTGAATCTAATTTTTAATCAGCTACTAGACGACTCTGAATGGACAGTTGATACTATGTCTGTATCTGGCTCAGACGGAAGTGAGGCAACCTATACCTCTCCTGGATCTAAGCATTATGTAATGATACCTAATCTTGATGATGTAGCTAAGGCAAAAGAAACCATGATGAGCGTTTTAGCCGAAGACGAAATTACAATAGTAGAATAATAAAAGACCTTAGGGTTGATATGTCTACCTATGTGGAACATATTTAAATCCTAAGGTTTTTCTTTTCTAGTTATTTTTTGCAGCTTCGCATCGAAAGGTATCTCACATTCCCTTGCTTATTTCCTCAGCAGTTCTTTGTATAGCACTTCTAAGATTCTCGCCATTGCCTAGTCTTCCTACTACACCTGCTGCAAATCTGTCACCAGTACCTGGTAGATGCCCATTAATTCTCTCATATTCTACGATAGACAACTCATTGTCTTCACCTAGGTAAGCAATAGCATCTCTACCTTCTACAATGCATCCTGTCACAATCGGAATTCCTACGCCAAAAGCTTTTAACTTAATCAGTAACTCTTTAGCTTCTGATGAATTCATTCCATATTTACCATTTTCATATGTGTCGCTAGTGACATCACCACTTGTAATACCTTTATATTCAACTCCAGTTAGCAAACATGCCTCAGTGTAATTGGGGAAGCAATAATCGGCCACCGTAAGTAGTTCTTTTTGCGCTTCTATATTTTCAGGCTTAACAGATTTATATGCTTTTCCATTATCTCCAAAAACAGGATCAACATATACTATCGCTCCTCTACTCTTTTGAGCTTCGCAAAATTCTTTTGTATCAGAAACTAGCTTGACACTAGGAATAAAACCCGTTAAGACTGCGTCTACACAATCTTTTCTAGTAAGAATTGATGCAAACATGCTTTTTGCAAAATCTACAGTTTCTAGTTCTACTGCCCCATCTACGCACAAAGGGTAATCCAATATTTTAGATGGGATTGGTAAAACCTTATGTCCCATAGCCCGCAGAATGGGCATTTGCACGCCTAATGCAATTTCCTCACAGGTTGTAAAATCATTAATAATTACTACTGTTTTCATAAATTTCTCCAGAGAATGTTAACACAAAACTATCATATTGATTTTAAAGTATTATTAACTCATTTGAAAGTGGCTAGATTGCTTAATTAAAAAAGATTCTCCATAAATGGCGAATCGCATTATGAATCTGTATTAACAGAGCTTACTTCTGCTCTTGCTCTTCTTCTGGCTTTTTCAAAGGTGGTAGTTGCCATTAAAATGATTATTGAAACAACCAACCCTAAATAGAATCCTAATCCACGTGAAATTAACATTCCCGCAGTAATTAAATCTTTTCCAAAAATCGATGAAAACAAAAGTACAAAACTGACCTCGCCTACACCCGTTCCGCCAGGAAGAGGTACAACTGTAATTGAAGCAGTTAGTAGCGACTGAATAAATAGCATTTGTGTCCATCTGCCGCCTAGTCCACCTAATGAAAGCAATGCAAAATAAGGTATGCTGCATAACGCAACGAGTTTAATCAGTGCGACGGGTATGTTCCTTAAAAGCAGCTTCGGATTTTTACGAATATATTCTGATCCATTTCTATACTCCATCATCCTTAATGTAATGCATTCGATTCTTTTCTGCGCTTTCTCAGCCTTTCCAAATTTCTTAACAAGCTTAATCACAAACTTTTCTATTGCATTTATAAATCTTTTTGAAAATAAAAGTGCCAGCAGCATTAGTATGAACAATGTATTTCCACCCATACCTACACAGATTGCAATGAGCACACCTCTATCTAGGGAAAGAAGATAATCTCTTTCTGCAATAAAACTGATTGCTACAAATATGATGCTTACAATCTGATATGCTGTAACTTCCGTTAGTAGTGCTAAACTTCCATATGATACTGGAATTCTGTCCTTACTCATGAAGCATAGCTGTGCTGGCTGTCCCCCTGTTGCAGAAGGAGTAATACCGCAGAAAAAATATCCAGCAGCTCCATATTTTATGCATTTTGCAATACCTGCACTAAATCCCATCGCAACAAGAGTTCTTCGAATATTGATTGCTTCACATACTATGAATATGAAAATACAGCCTAATCCAATTAGCAAATAGCCCTTTTTTGCAAGTCTGATTGACTCAGCAAAAGAACTTATACTATATCCTTTAAATATGTAAAGCATTATTCCTGCAACGAGAGTAAGAAACAGTAAAAAGCTTATTATTATTTTTCTTTTATCCCTTACGTCCATCTCTTTATGTCCTAAGCAGAATTAACTGCATATACTTGATGCTTGTCCAATATTACTCTGAACAGTATCATCTTATTTTGTACCCCAGAGCTTTTATTGTACTTTCTATCTATAATATTTTCAACATTATCATTAATAGGTATACCAAGTCTAATTTAATATAGTATTGAAAATAAATTAATTTTTTCTTGCTAATAGACACAGAAATTAAAAACCTCAAGGCTTTCATCTTGAGGTTTTTTCTAACTAGCTTATGTCTCTTCTCCTACGTTTACTTAAATTGAAGACCAAATTTGTTTAAGTCAACTCTACCGTTTATCACTTCAATACCATCTTCCATTAATAGCTTAGCCTGTGCTCCTTCACCGCCAAATGCAAATTCCCCAGCTAATTCTCCTTTTGAATTGACTACTCGGTAACATGGAATTTCATCTGGATTAGGATTATGATGAAGCGCATTACCGACTGCTCTACTCATTTTTTTATTCCCTGCCATTTCAGCCACCTGCCCGTATGTGGCAACACTGCCTTTAGGTATTTTCTTTACAGCTTCATATATTCTTTTTGTAGGGCTATCGGTTATCAAATCATAACTTTCTGCAATCATTAGTTTTATATCTTTTGCTGGAATAGTCCCATCTAGTATTATAGTATTCCAATGCTCCTTGTTTTGATGCCATCCGGGAATAACGGACGAAAAAGCAGCTCTCCACATATCGCGGGTATTGGGGCTTACCTTAACATTAAGATTAATATATCCATCTCTTTCATATGTCCAAAGAAAGGCCTTCTTGCTTCCATAAACTCTTACTAATTGCCAGTTTAAGTCATTAAAGGGAGCCTCTTGATATGTATTTGGAAACGATAAAGCATACTCAAGAGCTTCTTCTCTTGATGTTATATTGTCTGAATTTGTTTTAATGTCATACATATATCTTTGTTCTATCCTCAATTCTTCTTTAGTATCTAAAATACATTATTTAAGTATAGACTAATATATGTAGAATTTTAAATCCGATAGTTTAATTTTCTCATACGTGAAATAGCCATTTTTATACTGAATATCGCCTGTCAAATCAATGTACCATTCATAGTCTGGTTGTGGCCTTTCCTTCCAAACTACTTCTTCCTGATTAGAATCAGCCTCACTCCATATAATGCCTCCTTCGGCAATAAATCGCCACTTGCCATCAGAATATTCGATTGATAACTGATCTCCAAATCCGAACCTCACTGGTCTCAATGTATCTTTAGCATATTCTGCCAAAGAAGCTTTCCCTTCAAAAGTCTTCTTTCCATCATTCTCAAGCCAATATGACACCGAACAATCGTCATTATCCACTACTGATTTAATATAAGAGAAAACATTGCCGTTATATAACATCAGGTTATCTAAATCAAATAGCTTAACCATATCGTCCTCATCAGGATCCACTATCACAAGCCCCTGAACATAATATCCGGTTCCTCTTCCGCGACATAGATCAAACCCATACTCGTATGTTCCATCTTCATCAAAGTCAGCCTTCACAAAATATTTTGGCGTCCTATCATCCACAAAAACAAAAACCGGATATAATTTATCTCCATCTTTGATGATATATCCTTCAAAGTTCGTTAATGCATATAGTTCAACATCCTCACCCTCGATTGAATCTACTAGGAAATACTCTGAGTCCGTGGCATCATTCCAGACATCGATGATGGAAATTTCTTTTGCCATTTCCAAATCATCTAATGTAGTATTGTATAATTGTTCTTTATACTCAGTAAGATTATTAGCATAGCCACCTCCTGAAATGCCCAAAAGCGAAGTTCCATCCGGAGCGCTTCCCATTACGTAAGTGTTTATTGCTAATTGCTTTTCATAAGGCAAAGAAACTGCCACCGTTCCGTGCTTTACGACCGAAGTTAAAGAAGTTTTCTCATAAGGTGCTAGCTCCTGAAGCATCTTATCTACAGTGGCTTCTGGGCTAGCATAATCATTCCAGTCATCAGTTTTAAATAGTGTGCTTATAAATGGCATATCCTCAGCTAGACCGGCTTCATCCATAATCGTTCTAAGCATTTCAGCCTGCATACTACTCTGATATTTAATTAACCGTTCAAAGCTAGAAGTCAAAAAATCCAAGTAAAAGAAACTTCCGAATTCATAATAACCATTATAATCATCTATCTCATTGTTATAAACTTTATCAAGATAGTCCGATATGTTTACTAAATTACATTCATAAAGACATATTTGATTATCTTGCTTTATACAGGTGAATTCGCCCTTTACAAATTTTATTTTTCCATCATTTGTGTAGCAAAAGATTGTTTCAGTAGGATTAGCTAATGCCGTATCAGATAGACTATCTATGAAATCAAAATATTCATCAAAATCGCATGACAAAAAGACTGAATTAGCTTCAACATCCACACCATCAGCAATAAACTTTTCATAAGCTCTAGCTAAAATGTACTCATCAAATTCATCTGTAGTTTTAAACAATGCAATCGCGTCTAACTCAGTTTCTATCGCGTCTGATTCTGTTTTAGATGCTACCTCTTCCAAGGTAACTACGCTATTTGAACTGGCCTCGTCTATAGCCAGTTCCTTTTGGTCATTTTTTCCACAGCCACTTAATAATAATAAAATGCACAATGTTAATAACGCTGTTTTCTTCATGTACTCCACTCCCACATTTTGAAGCTTACAAGCTTACGCTAAACAAATAAGCTTATTTCTCTCTCACATATAACATTATAAAGAATAATAGTCCTTTTTACTATCCATTGTATAGAGATTTCTTATGCGGTATATCATTTTCATGAAGCAATTAATAAGGATAAACTGTGCAGTTTTATTGGCAACACCTATCACGTGACAATTATCTATTCTGCGCAAAAAACATTATAAAAGCCAGATGACTGATTATGATTAATGCCAGGCTTCTTTTCGTTATTCTTTTATTCATATTTCTTCCTCCATCAATGGTTCCAAGTTGCTGAAACCCTAACCGCTCATACAGGTGTCTTGCATAAAATGAGCCCTAACCCCCGTCCCTTTATTCAAAATAGTCTCCGAAACTTCCATCATCCCAGACAACAAACAAATCGCCTGTAGCTAATCCATAATATCGTCTATCAACATAATATGTATGGTCCTCATAACGTCCAGCGTCGATAATAGGAATCATCGACCACGACTCATCTTCCAAATTATCCAAACCACTACTGCTTAAGTCTGCATATTTCATATCCATTCTTAAATACATATCCATAGGTTCAAGCAAGTTTTCCATAGCTGTATGAGTCGCATCCACTTTTTCTAAGAAGTTAAGGTAATCTGTTAAATCATCTGAGGTTAAATAATCTTCCACATCGGCCCAGGTACAGTTAACCTTGCCCTTATAAGGAGTCGTGCCAGCGCCCTTTTCATAGAACATTACCTTCAAGGTATCAGTGTCTGCATAGAAATAAACCTCAACCTCAGCAAAATCACCATCAGGCTTTCCACTCATAAGTACCTGGATACAGTCACTAACTCCATGAACTTCATCATATGACATGGAAACCACATCGTAGTCTTTAAGCAATGTTTCATAAGCCTTCATGATGATTTCGTCCCAGTTTTCGCAATTAAGGTCGTATGTCACAACTGAAAGGTCACCCGCGGTTACGGATCTAACCTCAGCTTCCTCAATATCCTTAAATGGAAAATATTTATATAAGTTTTCGGGGTCATTCATCAATATGTCATAGCTTGAGTCAAAAGAACGGTCAGGGTCAACATCTGCGACTTCCCTCTTTGTCTTCTCAGTTGTTTTCTCTTTAATCTCATCTTTGGGCTCTTCTTTGCTTTGTTCTTTGGCCTCATCTTTTTTAACAGGCTCTGTGATTTCCTCTTCAGGATCATACTCAGTGCCATAACCTTGCATTTCTTCCAAGTTAGTATTTACTTCTTCTCTAACCTTGTCAGAAGGAGTTTCCATTTCTTCTTCATCAGTAAAACTGATAGCGAATCTGTCCCAGCAGTTTTCGTAAACTGAGTAACCGTTAGGATAAGGAATGTACAAATATATTAAATATGGTAAATGGGCAAAAAAAAAGTAACTCAGAGTTACCTTTTTTAACTTGCTATTTTTTACAGCAACATGAAGATGTATTGCTGTATGGGCAGCCTATGCATTTTCTGCCCTTTTTCTTTATATACCTTGCATCCTTATATGTACCGATTTTTGCTATTTTATTCTCCTTCAACATTTTGTTAAGCGTAATGTGAAATTTTAAATTCCATCATTTTATTCCGAAATAAAAAAAGACAACGCGAAACAAACACGTAAGGCATTGGTGAAAAGAAACGCTGAAAAGACACATTTTACAGACGAAAACTCCGGTCACTCCCTGCGTGGTGACTAACATACTAATGATGATTCTCATGCTTATCAGTATGATGCGAAGATGTATTTGCTCCAGATCCTAACTGAGCTTCATCACGTTCATGATTGTCAAGCTTACCATGATGGTATCCTTCATGTTCAGTGTGATTATTACATATATAAATCGGCAGGAATGGACCTGTAGCGAGTCCTGACTGGCCAACGGTTCCTATCTTTTCCCCCACAGAAACATGACAGTCATCACTTAAAAATTGCTTTTCAAGATGATGATATGACATTAATAAGTTAGGATTATCATCACTCACTATTTCTACATAGTAACCTGAATCGTAATCAAATCCGGATGTTGCCGTTCCGCTGATGCATGCATATACCTCCGTTCCTTTAGGAGCCACAAACTGCCAGCATGGAGCTTCTTCACTCCACTCATCTCTTAAATACCCAGCAGCCAAAGGCCAGCATTCAAACTTAAAATCATCCCATTTCGAAATATCTGTATATGACATATTATCCGCACTGGCATCATCAACCTCATAAATAATCGCTGCACCCGGAACTATGCTTTCCATGGCCTGTTCCTGAGTAAAGTAATCACAGTTATAATACTTGATGTATAGCGGTTTACCTTCTCCTTCGGTATAAAAAACAACCCAATATTCAGAAGTCGGATCAGCATCGGGATACTGTTCAAGTTCAGGAACCGTTAATAAGTCAAATGAATATTGATACAGGCAACAAGAATAGTCACCAACAGAAAAGGGCATTATTTTTCTGTTATCAGAATGATTATCCAGCCATGTATATTCAATAAGTTTTCCATCTACAAATTTTTCTCTTTCAGCATATGATGGGTCAATGCATTTACCCTCGCCGCCAAGTGCATACCACCCTTCAGGTGCACCTTCTCCGTGAATTGGATCTTCATAGGCATCAGATAAATAGAATTTACCACCAAAGTTTAGTATTAAGTCATATGTATACTCGCTATAAGAAATAGTATTGCCGATTCCAGCATTTCTCTTCAACCCAAGATCTGACTGATATCTTTCCGGTACTTTTGTAAACATATAATCGACTTCACTAAGATATTCAAGTAAAGATGTTTTATCTCGATAAATAAATTCTGCTCCGTCAGAGAGACCCCACATTGAATTCGAATCGGATCTATCAGCATCAAAGATTAGATTACCGTTATCAGATAGAAATACTAACTTTCTGTTATCCCCCATTCCTCGGTCATTAAATATGACATATTCACCATCTGTTTCCCAGGTCCCGGTTCCCATATAACTGCTTATTACGCTTGGTGAAAAGGTGAATGTACCGTCATCATTTATTAATAGACCCGAAGCAGAAAACATGGGATTCTCGCCTAAAACATTGTTCGTATATAAACCTGTTGTAACCTCAAGATTGACGGCTTCTTCTTTAGGGTTTGTTAGGAAGCAGACTGCTACAACAATACACGCTATTATCGATAGACAAACAATCCAAAACGCCGGCTTTTTGTAGTTCAAAACATTTTTGATTCTACCTTTCACATCAGTTTCACCAAATGCAACAGGACAGGCAGTAATCATTCTTCTTTTTGTGGCACATGTAAGAAGTGCTTGTGAATAGCATGCAATACTATCTTTATCCATATGTGCTATTACTTTCTCATCACAGGCTGCCTCAATATCTTTGCAAAGTAGCACATAGGAGACCCACATCACAGGGTTAAACCAATATACTGAAAGCAGCACAAACCCTAAAGGTTTCCACAGATAATCACGTCTTTTGATATGTGCATTCTCGTGAGCTACTACATTTACTCTTACTTCTTCACTCATTCCGGATGGAAGATATATTCTTGGTCTGATAATTCCCAAAATAAATGGCGAATTAATTTCGTCACACACATATATATTGTCACCCTTTTTTATAGATGCCTTAACTTCTTTACGAAGCCTGGCACAGCTTACTACCGCATATCCTAACATTAGGATTACACCAAACACCCATATATATACCACCGTAGGCATATAAACTCCGGATTGTTTAGTCCCAATAGTCATACTGTCAGGCGAATAATTATCATTCACTAAAGCCGGAACCTCAAATGTAAGTTCAGGTTTTTCAGTCTTCTCATTATATTCAAAATACTCTACCTGCCCGCTAGAGATTGTACTCTGGTCAAGCATATTATAGGCAGAAAAAATACTTGAAATACTAAAAGGACATATCAGGCGAAATGCAACCAAGGCCCAGAGTATGCACATATATTTTTTAGGTGCTTTTTTCAATGCAAATCTAAGAACTATGATAATCAACACCAGTATGCTAGCTGTCAGGCTCATGTTTAAAAGCTTTGTAAAAACTTCATACATAGCATCACTCCCCCTTGTACTCGTTTATCATTTTCTTTATTTCATCAATATCACTTTTGCTAATCTTTTTATGTGACATAAAAGCAGCGATAAATGCAGGTAGCGATCCCTCATAAGTGTCTTCTACAAATTTTTCGCTCTTTGATGCATTGAACTCTTCTTTTGAAACTAAAGAAGTCACTACACCATCCTCATTCTTAAATAATCCCTTCTCACATAGTTTTCTTAAAACCGTATATGTAGTCGGCTTCTTCCAGTTAAGTTCTCGCTCACATATTTTCACAAGTTCCCCGGAGCCTATGGGTTCATTACTCCAAATGATATCAGCAAATGCAGCCTGAACATCGCCTAATTCTATTTCCTTCATGTATATCCTCCTTGGTTTATTTACGATAAACCTTGTATTGCAAGTTTACTCCGAATAAACCAATTGTGTCAAGAGAAAAGCGGCAAACTTTTTGCTTGCCGCCTTTAAATAACCTCCATTCAATGTCTTCAATCGCAAATATCAAAACCTCCCTCTCGAATATGACAGTGAAACATTTTCACCTCTACTCCAGCCTTAACTGCCTCATCCTTACCGTCGATTTCGACATTCGCAATAAACCTGTTAGGCCTGGATATAAATTTGCCGTGTACTATCCTCTTATATTGCATAAAAACCTCATAAATACTCTGTCATTATAAAGATATAGATCACGCATTAGATTTTACATTATTTCTTAATTGCTATTGCAGTAAGCTCTCCGGAAGCGTTTCAAATCTTGTCCAAACCGTTCCTTCTTCCATAAAAACATAGTTCTTTTCCTTTTCTTCATGCTCTTCCTTTTGAAATAGTAGCGTATCATCTACTTTATTCAAGTCAAAGTACATTGAGAAACCCTTCGAATTATGAAGTACTAATCTATCATCATACAATTCATATGTACCAAATAGTCCATTTTCCATCCCTGGATGCATAAAAAAATCAACAATAGAGTATTGTCCAGTTGTCTCAAGTGTAAGAACATAGCCATATGAGCAACAATAAGAAACTTCCTCCTCGTAGAATCGAACTTCTTCTTTTTTACAAGCGCCCAACATCGAGCAAGCAAAAATAGACAGCATTACAATAATAAGTTTTAACTTTTTTATCATAATTAATTTTTGCTCCTTTTCTTTATAATGATTATTCCCACAATAATAGCACCCAAGGCTAGTATATTCCCTATTTGCCACAACAATGTAATTGTCATAATCTTCATTTATTGACCTCTCTTATCATAATAATATCAGTCCAATCTTATTTCACTTATTTTCCTCCAGCCACAACGACACGCGATTCTGTACAATTATTGCAACTTCACTCTCATTTTTTTGACCTTCAAAATAGCCTGCCGCCTCTTCTATAAGTATCTCTTTCACAATCTTTTCTTTTTGAATATTCGCTGGACGACTATTTTCCAAAAGTGAGATATAGACGTCTAAACTTGAAGTACCATCTTTCGTAACATATATTGGTATGCCCCTCCAGGTATTCATGGCATCATCAAAGTCCTTATATAATTCTTCTTTTTGGGATGTGATTTTTGTTATTGCAACTCCATTATAGGCATATTGTATTTCATCATACAGCAAACATTCCAGGAAACATTTAATAATGGGAATCTTCTCGCTCCTACTATTGATTGCAATAATACCTTCTGATGATATAATATGACCGCTATTTCCATCCGTCGGATATCCTACGAAGTTAGTGTCCTCCCCATATTGTTGCAACAGTTCTGCTACACCTTCCAAATCGATACTGGTTATCAAACACATTCCACCATTTCGTCCTAAGGTAACATCGGTGTTGATTGGAATATGTCCATATTCTTTTGATTTTTGAAGTATTTTCTTAAATTCTTCAGTGTCAAAGTCACATGTCCCCTCTTGCAAATTGAGAAAGTGATTTCGTGACAATTCAAATTCCATCAGAATATTAAACAAGCCGCGAGGTGCAAAAGACCCAACGCTCTGAAATAGCATGTCTGAATAATCTCCAGTTTCTGCCAAAGAATATATATCATCCAATCCCCAAGATTCTTTACTATAAATACTTTTAAGAGTAACACCTGAAGCTATAGAAATGTCACAAGGAATTCCAATTGTCTTTCCATCAACAGTTCCTAGTTCTAACGCACCTGGAAGCAAATTCGATATTTCATCTACCGACAATACATCCCTGATATCCATCAGCATACCGTTCTTGCCAAGTGATTCAAAGTCCTCATATGACAAATATATAATATCTGGACCTTCCCCATTTATTATGTCAGCAAATATCCTTGTTTTGGTATTCTGTAGCTGACCCGAAGCGCTTTGTTCATATTGAAATAAGTATTGCGGATTTCTTTGCGATGCTAGAATAGCCGCCTCTTTTACATAGCGGTCAGAGTCTGTAAGATTAAAAATTCTAATAGTATTGTCTGCTTTTTCAATTGGCTCATTCGTACAAAGAACAGTCCATCCTAAACAAGTATCACCTACAGACTTATATAGGTATATTGTCATTTCGCTATTTTCATCATAGGATACATATTCTCTATATCCATCATATGTCATCGGAAACAAACAGTTTCTTTTTCCTGTACATATATCCCACTTCACAATACCTTCTATTGATTGATAAAGAATGCATTCATCATATTTCCCCAATATTTCTATCGGGCAATCATCTTCAATCGTTGCAACTTTAGTAAATACCTTTTTTTCAGGATCATACCATTCAATATCCATAGAACTACTTTCGGTATCATAAACAGGAAAAAATACGTTATCTTCACTATCCTTAAAAAAGGAATATACTATTTCATTATCCTTTCTGGCAAAATCAGACAGCAGCTCCCCTAAAGAATTGAAGGCATAAATGTTTCTGGGTGAATCACCTTCTTTTGCCGTAGAAATAATTACTCCGTTGTTAATATCAACATAGTAATCACACAATATCATATCGAGATTACTTGTTTTCTTGATGAGTTCATCCACACTGATTACGTCAATTACTTTTTCGTAATCTGATATGATAATCTCATTTTCATACATATTTTTACTTTCAACGTACTTATCAACTAAAATTGCTATTCTATCATCTCGTAGCAGTTTAGCGTTTACAAAACTACAATTCTCCGGAATCATCTTTTTCAAACTATATGATTCCTGTTCATGGGTGTCTGGCCTATATTTCTCTATAAAAGCATCCTCTAATGCATCTGATTGCTTTCCCCACATTCTGTAAATATGCTTTTCATCTATTCCCAGCATACTTTTCAATACCAATTCGCTTCCGTCAATCAGCTTATCGCCCGCATATGTCCATTCTTCATAACTGTAGGGCCAGATTTCCTGCTGTACCTCTATGCTTCTTTCAATTGAAAATCCCTCTTTCTTCCAATCAATCGTTTTAGTATCCGTTTCGGAAGATAAATGTGGCTTACTAGCACATGAAGTTAATAATATGAAAAGAACTATAGTAATTGATAATTTAATTACTTTATTCATAAGGCCTCCGAATATTATTATTTTAGGCAAGGGGGCTATCAAAACTTATTACTTATATGGGCAACTTGATAATGAATGATTAACAGTAGTTACAGCTGGACTTGTGTAAGTAAAACCGCAGCCCTTACTTATCTCCATCTCAACTTATCTAACGGTTTCAAGAAGCAGATGGCTGAACATAGCATAACGCTTGTAATAAGATGATTATTAAATAGTTGCTCAATCAAAACAATCACAAACAAACTACTAAATCTATTATAAATATCAAATGAGTTTGCTAAAGTCCCGTACACTTTCTCGGAAATCCCCATAAAGGATAGTAAAATAGATAATCCACTTAATGTCGAAAAAAGAATAACCAATCTCAATCTACTTTTCAATTCAATATCAATTATTCTACTAAAGAGCACTCCTACAAATATAATAAAACAATACTGAATAATATTTATAATTATATAAAATATAGCGGGTAGTGATTTATTTGAATTCCAGAGATATTGAAGGGGCGTAAACAACAAATATATACTTGCAATAGCTATAAACATTCGTAATAAAGTAGCAGTAATCGTCTTTTTGTTCATAATTCTTCCTCTTATTGAAAAACACTAGCAGAAACCTTTAAATACATAACTACATTTTCGTCCTCAAATGTGATGCTATAGTCAGCAGATGGGTCTGATGCTTTAACTTGAGGAAAAAATGAAAAAGAAGAACTCGCCCCTACATCTTTCTTAGTCCATAACATTGCACTTCTCCACCCATCTCCATATCTTACCTTTCCTGAGAGCACTTTTCCTTTCACTACATTAAGTGTTCCAGATACTTCGTCAATAGAATTATTCAACTGTGGACCATCAGTCCATATCAGCTTAAGTGTTGCAGTAGCATTCGTATGGCTAGTACTTTTATTAGCTTTATCATCGTCAACTTTTCCACTTAATGTGACAGCATATGAATTTGTTGATAATTGAACCGTTGTTGGTAACCTTTCTATTGTCACAACTGAATCAATCGGTACATTTGTTCCATCCCGATATACTACAGCTGCATAAACACTGTTAGATATCTCATTAATTGTTGCTTCACTTATATCTTCTGATAAAGCAATAACCTCGACCTTTGCCTCGTTTTCTTTGTAATCTACATCAGCAGCAAGTGAGCTCACGCTCATGGCACGTGCCATTCCACCTAATACTACCATTGTCAACAGCATAGAAACAAATCTCTTTTTCATTATTACCTCCTATTAAATATAGTACTCTTTTATGCTCACATTTCATTTTATGAACTATATATATAATCATTTGGCATATATTATCCCATCAAAAAAATCTGGCATTTTTTGCTATTGTTGTCTTAAATATAGTTGCAAGATGCATCCCTTATTCTTTATTTTTTCTCTTTTCTCGCAATGATTCTGGCTCAATGGGCTGATTGTAAAACCATGGACTATTTTCATTCAAATTAGCGTTTGCCATAATCTTCCCTACTTCTACAACTAATGTTCCTAACATCTCTTCTGTTCTCTTCATGTTCATTCCTCACATTCTTCCCTTTTTAAGGACATATTGTTCTGTAGCTACACATAAAGCTTAATACTTTTTAGACAGATGCTCTACCCATTGTAATAAATAACCACCTACATGTAATAAAAAACCTTAACAAACAAAAAAGCAGGTTGTAGCCTGCTTTCTTTTTAATGTGAGCTTTTATTAATCTATAAGTATAGAAAAATATTTACTGAGAAATAGCCATTCTCCGCAATTATAGAAAACTCCCCTTCTTGTTTTTCAACAATTCTTTTTACATTACTGATTCCAAATCCATGATTTGATTTATCATTTTTGGTACTTCGAATCATTCCATTTGTAATATTTATTACCCCTTCATAAGAATTTGTAATCTTTATAAGCAATGCATCTCTTTCTGTAACTATTTTTATATCCAACAACTTCTCTTTTGATTTTACGGCGGCAAAAATTGCATTTTCAAGAAGATTTCCAACAATGACATTAAAATCATATTTATCAAGTTTAATGTCATTCGGAATTGCTATTTTAACGGTTACGTTCGACAGTTTCTGATATGCATCCTCTAAAAGATAATTCAACAGACTATCAACTTCATATCTTCCTGTAAAAATCTCTCTCCCGCTCGATATTTCGGATTCCATACTGCGTACGTAACTTATAATTCCTTCCATATCGCATTCTCTTGCCATTCCTTCTATCGCAAAAATGTGATGCTTAAGATCATGCCTTAGTCCTTGAATACGTTGCTGAGAATTTTCAATAGTATTTAACTCGTGCTTATAACTTTTTATCTGTCTGACCAATTTTTCATTATTAGCTTTATTCTCTATATTTCCTAATTCGATATACTCAAAGTAAAATGTAACAAAGCAGACCCCTAATATACTAATCCCAGCAAGAGGCATATATTTTGAATCTATATTCCCATACGTGATACTATATAAAAGGGAAGCACTCAATAACGGAATAAGCAGAATCATTATTGGGCTTTTGGAGTTCTTAGTGATAACCTTTTTCTTGTGATACAGCGACAAAACCAGCTTTGATGAAATCCAAAACATCAATACCGTATAAATGTAACCTATAGAATATACATCAGGCTTATTCATTCCATCTGTCACCAAGATATATGAAAAATAGTCACATGCTGCAGCTAAAGCTGTTAACATTACAGTTATTACGATTTTAGTTGATATATGACCATAATATACAAGTATAACCAAGAAAAGAAGCACAGTATTTATTAGAAAGTTAGCAAGTGGCAATTTTGTATTAAATCCACATAGTGTAGAGAAAACTAACCACATTGCGCACAATACAGCATGCATACCCTTCCTGTTTTTAGGATATTCCAGAAAATGAGAAGCAATATTGTTATATAAAATAAGCATACATATGTTACAAAGAAGTGTAATAACTATCCTTATTGATATCATCAATTCTCCCGATTCATCTCCACCATTGTCCTAGTTCTTAATGTGCTTTTATACTTTCTACTGACAGGTATATTGTTGCCGTCTATCATAACAACTTCATTCACCTTAAACGATTTGACCCTATATAAATTTATCAAATACGACTGATGAATTTGAACAAAATAATCTGGCAGTTCTTCTTTCACTGTTGCTAACCTTGAATAAAATACCTCTTCTCCACTTGTAGTAACTACAGTCACTATTCTCAATTCACTTTTAAAATATAGTATATCAGAGCAACAAATTCTTTTTGTTTCCTTCTGGAATTGATAAACAAAAAAATGCTCTGAATTACCTAGGTACTTCATTCCCTTATTTATTGCATCTAAGAGACTTTTCTCGCTAATGGGTTTTACAACAAAATCTAATGGCTGTACCGCAAACAATTCCATTGCATAGCTCGTTTTCGATGAAATAAAAACAATCTGGGTATCGAGGTTGTTTTGACCTTCTCTTATGTATTTTCCAACATCAACTCCGTTGAGTTCATATAATTCAATATCAAGAAAAATGAAATCATATTTATTTCCACATTTCAAATACTGAACTATTTTTTCGCCAGAATAAAAAACATCTATCTTTATGCCAACACCCATTGAACAAAAAACTTTTTCCAAAACCTCCTCTAGATGTTGACATGTACATATCTCATCATCGCAAATCGCTACTTTGTATGACATATTCAGTACCCCCCCGAATTTTTAGTCAATTCCAAATCGGCACTACTATTATAACTATATCTCTGCCCAACTTCTGCAGGGTTGTTATCATTCCACTTTTTCATTATTATGTTTTCCTTTATTGCATATTTTGATAAAACACTCTATTAATACTGACGCAGTTTCAACTATTATTGCTAGCCCAATTGCCTGTTTTAATTTATCGATTTCATAGCAGGTTGATATAAGAAAAAGTAACAATTCTAGTATTATGATAATAAGTACCCGCTTTTTATATCGGACCTTTTCATGCGAAAATAATTCTTTATTCCTATTCTCAACCGGCGAACATACATACAGCACTATAGCCACAAGAGTCAGGACAATCAGTGGAACGGAAAGCATCGAAAAATAACGAGCTATTAAAGCTATTAGACTAAAAATCATCCCCGAAAACAATAAACATTTACTGGGTGACTCCATGTGAAGGCCACCTGCATTAATTCTTAATGGAACAAAAAATATAATAAACAAAAGTATTTGAAAAAGGCATCCGCATACGACGCCAATAAAAACAGCTAGTAACATACCCATTACTATCTGTAATAGTATTTTTATCCCATAGCAAACTATCTCGTGCTCGTTATCATCGGCACAAAACTTTTTAATCCAAGCTTCCACCCAAAGTTATCTCCTATGTAAATTTGATTATGTTATAAAAAGTTTTACACGCATAAAACTTTTCATAATATCCCATTTAGAGAATACACCATAATCGCAATAACAGAATCACAATGTAATAATTTGCAATTTACATGTAATAAATAACAGCAGAAATTTTTCCCCTTATTCCTTAATATTTTATTGTCCTATATCTTTTGGTTTCTTCGGATACTGAGAAAATGTATCCCTAAGTTCGGTTAATGCTTCTTCGTGTACATTCCTAATTAGGATGCTACCGATTGGATAAGTTTAATGCAGCCTTCCTGCACTAGATCATCAACGCCCAATCCAATAATATTATCGCCATAAAATCGTGATATATAAAGCATATTGGCAGTGGATTTTATAAAATCCATATTCTGCTTTACAAGGTCATTGAGAAGCTCTGTATTGTCGGCCTTAATCTGCTGACAGAGTTCCTCATTAGTCATTATCTGTCAGCTCCTTTTTAGGAATTGGAGCAAATAAAGGGTTGGCTGAATCTATAAAAACATCTATTTCATCCTCACTAATATAATCCGCATTTGCAGAAATCATATTCTTCTTCATTACGCCCAATAAAGGTCACACCTTACAGGCGAAAACTCCGGTCACACCCTTGGTCACCCCCAAAAACATCATTATTTTTCCACAGAAAAAAAGCCCGAGAACCACGAATTCTCAAGCTTTTCAGTAAAACACTATATAGGTGCGAGCCGGATTTGAAGCTTTAAAAATTAACAAAAAACATTGAAAAAAGGAGGTTTCCACGATGTCGGATCATCTGAAAATCCCTTGGTCACACCCTGAGGTGTGACTGCTCATTTAGCTATATCAGACTCCCAAAACTATTATTGATTCACCTATTTCGCATATACCTTTGCCAAGGACTCTACAACGTTATCCTCTATGTATATTTTGTCAAAATCAGATACTTCAAGAGTAATGTACTCCTCTCCCTGCCAAAGGGCTTCGTTTGCTCGTTCATATTCTTCTTTTGATACCTTGTTTCCATAAACAA
>JAZUDH010000091.1:0-3413 GCA_045639565.1 Lachnospiraceae bacterium | reverse complement strand
TGAGATAAATGGGATTAGGATCAATGCAACAAATGATGATATTGTAGAACTAGGCCTTTCTCTCGCCGATGGCAGCATGAAATACGAAGAATTGTTAAAGTGGGTACTATCCCACGAACAAATTTGAATTTGTAGGAGGATGTGATATGAAAAATGGGGTGAAGCCAAATCCAAATTCAATTCATCCTATTGCGGGATATGACAATGAGATATATGTGAAACCAACAATCACGAACCCTAATATTATTGTTGGTGACTTTACTTATATTGCTGACTCGGAATTTGAAAGTCATGTGACGAATTTCTATCCGTGGAGCAGGGATAAACTGATCATCGGCAAATTTTGTCAGATTGCTGCCGGAGTTGAGTTTATGATGAATGATGCCAACCATCAGATGAGTGCGGTATCGACATTCCCGTTCTATACTCTCGAAGGCTGGGATATGGAAGCACCGGTATCATCAGATATGCCGTATAAAGGAGATACCGTCATTGGAAACGATGTATGGATTGGACAGGATGCAGTAATCCTTCCCGGAGCTCATATCGGCGACGGAGCGATTATTGGGGC
This sequence comes from Lachnospiraceae bacterium, assembly GCA_045639565.1. Classification (GTDB taxonomy): domain Bacteria; phylum Bacillota; class Clostridia; order Lachnospirales; family Lachnospiraceae; genus UBA1258. Next base: position 2,842 of record JAZUDH010000091.1, on the reverse strand, counting down.
CAATAGTGTTGTAGGCAGCAATGTTGAATCTTACTCAATCGTTGCAGGAAATCCCGCCAAAGAAATAAGGAAGCGCTTTGATGGTGAACTGATTGACCTTTTGGAAAAATTCAAATGGTGGGATATGGATATTGATACAATCAATAGTTTGATTCCGATATTGACAAGCAGCGACCTTGAAACTGTTAAGGCGGAACTGAAAAAAAGAGTAGATTGACAAATCCCAGTTTGCAGATTTTTGCAAACTGGGATTTATTTAACTTATTTCTTTACCTTTATAAACATAATACCCTTCTTGGATAGCAGCAATTGTTGCTAATGCACATGTCAAAATAAGGAGTGCTTCAACTAGCCGCCACGGAAAGCTAATTACACAAAGTGGAATAGCAAACAGAAGAATACCACATATTTTATTTATGATAGTATGTTCTGCAACAAATCGTTTGTTAATAACAAATCCGCCGATGATACTAATACATTTAATTGCAGCAATACAGATAATCCAAATGATTATCCAAGTTGAGTTGCTTACTTTCTTCACAACTTTGATAATTATAATTACTGTAAAAATAATATCTGCTATTGTATCAAAGCGCGCGCCAAACTTTGTCTCTTTCCCAAAATAGCGTGCAACTATACCATCAAACACATCGCTAATACCACCAATAATATAAAGCACGTAAAACCATATTGAAAACGTTGGACAAAAAATTAATCCTAGAGCACAAACGATTCTAATTCCCGTTATACTATTTGCCATCAAAAGTATTCCTCTTCCAACAATTCAGATTTGTCTTACTATTTCATTCTATTCTATAAAATAAGTGTTGCATCTTTCTTATTTCAAAAATTCAATCACATCTAAAAGTGAAGGTAAAATCACTTCCGCTTTTTCTTCCATTTCTGCATCCGGCTTTAGCATATCTGGAACCATGATTGAGCGAATGCTCGCATTGTGCGCTGCACGAATGCCGTTATAGGAGTCCTCGATGACATATGCTTCATCTGTGGTGATTCCTAGTTTTTCGCAAGCCAGCAAGAATATATCTGGAGCAGGCTTGCTATTTTTTATCATGTCACCACAGACGAGAAGATCGAAGTAGTCGAGAAGTCCTGCCCACTGAAGTTCTTTGGTGACAGTTTCTTTTCTAGTTGAAGAAGCTAGGGCTATTGTTTTACCCTGAGATTTAAGAAAATCGAGAATCTCAAACACTCCCTGCTTAATTGGGAGATTACCACCATCATATCTACTATGAAATAGAATTGATGCGGCTTTGTAAAATGTTTCAAAATCAAAATCCTCACCATATGCTCTAGTGAAGATTTCCTTATTCTTTGAAGTGTTAGTTCCTACGCACTTGTAGTACTGTTCTTCAATATTATCAATGCTATGCTCTTTTGCCACATCAATCCAGCATTTTAAGACGGCCCGCTCCGAGTCAAAAATTACGCCGTCCATATCAAAGATAACTGCGCTATAGTTCATAGGAATCTCCTTAATCTATTAAACCGTATTCTTTATATTTATCAAGCATCATTTTATAGAACATTTTATTGCCAAAATATTGTCTATATGTAGCGGTCTTTTCTTTACCTGTTGCTTTGAGATGCTCCATTTCACTTTGTTCAAAAGAAGCCTGCTTTTCTAAATCTGCTAGCATCTTTTCAAATGCTTCTAACCGTTCCACATTAACACCTCTCTAGGATAAATATATCCTATTTTTAGGAATTATACCATTGATAATATCGAAAGGCAAAGAGCGGTTGCTTAATTTTTCTTGTAGCCACTTTTTCATTTCCTTCGTATAAAGAGATGTAAGACAAAACACAAGACAAACTATTAGGAGGAAAAAACAATGGCAAAACTTAATGAGAAAGATTTAGAAAACGTAAATGGTGGACAAAAAATTACACCTAGAGATCTTGATAAAGCAGTAGAAACACTTCTTGAAAAGAACGTAGATCCAATGATTCAAAAGTATAAAGACGAAATGATGGAATAAAGTACTAAACAAAATAATCCCAGTTTGCAGAGCTCTGCAAACTGGGATTTGTTAATCCATTATTTTCTTCAATTCTGCTTTAACCATCTCAAGGTTACTGCTTGTCAAAATAGGAATCAGCGAATTAATTTCATCGATATCTTTATCCCACCATTTGAAGTCTTCTAAGAGATTAATCAGTTCTTCATCAAATCTTTTACGAATTGGTTTTGCTGGGTTGCCAGCAACAACAGTATAAGGTTCAACGTTGCTACCAACAATGCTGTTTGCACCAATAATTGCACCATTACCTATTTGAACACCAGGAAGGATTACTGCATTTTGACCAATCCATACATCATTTCCTATTACTGTATCTCCTTTGAATGGCAATTCAGATGATTTTGGTGCTTCCATATCCCATCCTTCAAGAGTATAGAATGGGAATGTTGATACCGCGCTCATTTGATGATTAGCATCGTTCATCATAAACTCAACGCCAGCTGCGAGTTGACAGAACTTACCAATAATCAATTTATCTCTGCTCCAAGGATAGAAATTTGTTACATGACTTTCAAAATCAGAATCTGCAATATAAGTAAAGTCACCAACAATAATATTAGGGTTCGTGATTGTTGGTTTCACATATATCTCATTGTCATATCCCGCAATAGGATGAATTGAATTTGGATTTGGCTTCACCCCATTTTTCATATCCTATCCTCCTACAAATTCAAATTTGTTCGTGGGATAGTACCCACTTTAACAATTCTTCGTATTTCATGCTGCCATCGGCGAGAGAAAGGCCTAGTTCTACAATATCATCATTTGTTGCATTGATCCTAATCCCATTTATCTCA
>JAZUDH010000090.1:0-4576 GCA_045639565.1 Lachnospiraceae bacterium | reverse complement strand
TCAAATATTGTAACATCAGCTCCAAGTAATGCCAGTGGAATAGCTTTTTTACCGCACGACCCACATATGTTTGCCACTTTTATTCCTTCGAACTTATCAAAATAAGCAGCATATCTTCTTAACATTTTTCGTGGATTTTTGGCATCTTCTTTTGCTCTTTCTGCCGGAGTCCCAGAATGTTCGTTCCAAAAATTATATGCGTCAAATTCCCAAGCTTCTTTATGCAGTCTGCTATACTCTCTCATACCGTATCTCTCCTGATCATAAAATCTGAATCTAGTGATTCATCAATAAGTTTCAATTTACATTCTAACCTCAGAGTCAAAATACTGCTCTGTAAATGAAACTTGTTCCATTATTTCCTCAGCACTATATTTTTCTCCTTTTGGAGCAACTACCCATTTTTCTTCAACATCATCTTTACGATGAATAACAGCAATAACCTCACCGACAAATTCTTGAACTGCCTCATCTATTCCAAGTATGTATGCATCTTGTTCTTCTCCATCAGGGGCAATTATTCCCTCAATATATCCATAGTTGATTGGATAATACATATCCTTATGTTTTGGATGATAACTGCCAAGAGGTCTATCAACCGTTACCCTTACAATTTTTCCAATCATATCGTCCTTCCTTTCCACAAAAAAAGAAATTTACAATGCACTTTCTATCCAATAATAGACCCTATCTTCTGTCTCCGCTTCTAATATCGCTCCGTTTGATTCTGCAACTGCGCGGGACGCTTCATTATCCTTATGTATTGTAATTAATACTTTATCAATACCTTTTTCTTTTGCTTTCCCAAGTAAAAGTTTCAACAATTCTTTTCCATATCCTTTTCCACGATATGGTTTAGCTATTCCATAACCTATATTTCCGCCTGCTTTTCGCAATGCATCTGTTAAAAATTCTCGAACATTACCAAAACCAACAGGTACATTATCAATATAAAGCCAGTATGTAGTAGAAGGAACCTTCCACCCGTCTACAAGCCCTTTTTGTTCTGATTCAATCTGCTTATTAATAAGCCATTGCTTATATTCCTCAAAAGATAAACCATTAGCATTATTAATCAGACCATTTTCATCTTTAGGAATTAATTGCAAAAGTTCATATATATCGTTTCCATCATTAGGCGATAATCTTCTCAATTCAATCATAATATCTCTACCTTCCTATCATTTGTTTACTAATATATATGCATCTTCGCTGCATTGTCGACAGCTCGGAAGATTCAAATTGAACTAAAAATCAGAATCTATCTGTTTATTCGTCGGGGGCGTGCGGACAAAATCAGAATTTCCTATCCTTGTTCCAATAATTTAATTGCTTCTTCTACTGGTACACAAGTAGCAAATCTCTTAGGCCACATCATATCGTTATAATACTTATATGTTACTTCTCCTGTCATATAATCATTATCAAATGTTGAATTAGCACCTCGTGGAATAATCACCTTGTATCCTCTCTCGAAAGCAGATTTTACAGTTGCATCAATACAAAAATTAGTCTGCAAACCAACTATCATCAAAGTATCTTCATTTTTGATATAATCAACAAACTCTTTATTTCCAAAGCAAGTATTAATATCTTTAACAAATACCTTTTCTCTATCTGCAGGTGTTACCTGAACTGCGATCTCAAAATCCTTATCACCAATCGAAAAACCCGATCCTGGGCCATCATCATGCTGAAAGTAAATAACTTCTATATGATTATCTCTAGCTGCTTTTATAATTTGGGTTGTATTCTCTATGAACGATTCAAAATTATATAGTCTGCTGTCTGTTATTCCTTTTTGTATGTCTATAACTAGTAATTTCATTCATTTCTCCTTCGCACTAAAAATAAGATTTTTATTATCCCATCTCTTCTAAAATCTTTACAGCAGAAGCTACCATTTTAGGACAGACTTCAGTAAAACAATTATGCTCCATCGCATACTGAACGCCTTCAACAGTTGATATATCACACCCCAAAAGGTCATTGCATATATAAGAGCCATTTTCCTTCTCAAACTGTTCTAAAAATTCAACCGTTTTCTGATTTGCTCTTGTTCTGCTATCTAAGTTATCTTTTTTGCACTGTCCATATTTCAAGCCAAGCACAAGTAATGCACCTGAACAGGCTCCACATACTTCCCCTTTTCTCATTCCACTATTAAGGCAATATGCTATTTTCAACGCTTGCTCTTCTGTAAGTCCAAGCTCTTCAGCATATGCTGCAAGCACAGATTGAGAACAATGGAATTTATCTTGAAAATACGATAATGCTTTTTCTTCATGTGTCATTCTTTATATATCTCCTCTTCTCAGTGAACTACATCGGCAATTGAATTACCGAGCATTTACATTTCTCCTTCACAGACAAATTAGAAGTTATTCGATATTTTCGAATAACTGAATGTATCTATAATTCTTCTGCGTAATCCTTTATCTTAAATTCATGCTCTAGAATTTCTTCTTCACTAGTTACAACGTAATTCTCTGGCTTGAAGTCCTTTCGAATAGTGATCGTATTTAATCAATCATAGCCATTTCTACAATATAGCTTCAATGCATCAGCATTTCTTGCAGCAACCTCCAAATATACTGAGTCAGAGTATTCTTTCACTATATTTTCAACAAGATGCAAAGCCTCTGAGCCATATCCATTTCCCTGATACTTAGGTAGGATAAATAAATCCTCTAGCCAATCAATCTTACAACCTCGACTTCCCAAATGCGCAAAACCTATTATATCCTCATCTTTTCTGATGAGATATACTACATGGTTTTCGCCTGTCCATGCTAGTAAATCTTCCATGTTTTCTTCGTCTGTAGGCGTATAGTCATTATGTGCTATTCAAAATTGCTTTATTAGTTCACACAAAATATCTTTCTCTTCTTCATATTTATTAAGCGTAATCATTTTTTCTCCTTTTCTGAAAGTGGAATCGATTCCGTAGAAATATTAACTTTTTCTGGAATTGAATGTCTCATCAAAATTATTTTTTCATATCCATCTTGTCGCGCATTAACGTGCTAAATTATTAATGATTAATCCTTTAATTCACGTTCAATTTCTTCAATCGTAGTCATAGAACACTTATAATCCCCTGGTATTGGATTATGAGTTCATATTCTGATATTCCTACTGGCACATTAATTGCACTTGTTGCATATTGAGCAAGAACATTATCCTTTGTCTTGCATATAAGCAGTCCTATGGTTTGATTATCTCCTTCTCCTCGAAGTATTCCATCTGTAGCAGCTATGTATGTACCTAACTGTCCCATGTCTCCTGGATCAAATGCTCTTGTTTTTATTTCTATTACAACATAACAATGTTTTTGTATGTTATAAAACAGCATATCTATAAATTGTTCTGTTTCGCCGACAACTAATCGATATTCCCTTCCAACAAAAGCAAATCCTTTTCCTAATTCGAGAAGAAACTTCTGAATATTGTTCATCAAAGCATCTTTTAATTCTTTTTCATCATATCCTTCACGCAAAGTTAAAAAGTCAAAATTGTATGGATCCTTTGTAATTTCCTTTGCAAGGTCACTGCCAACATCTGGAAGCAATTTTTCAAAATTGGTAATTGCTTTACCTTCGCGTTCATATAACCCTGTGTCTAAAAAATTAAGAAGAACATTTCTTGACCAATTATTCTCATAAGTTTTTCTTACAAAGAATAAAGCCTTGTCTGTATTACCTTTACATTTATTAATTATTTGAATGTGATGTCCCCATGGAATCATGAAGATACATTCGTCAACAACTTGCTGATGATTCGTATTTTCAAAATCGTGAACAACTTGTTGACGATTTGAAGTATGATACATTTCATAAAAATATTTCATATATTTAAGATTTGTAACCGAAAATGATTTAACATCAGGTAATACTGTCTGTAAATCCTGACTCAAGTTTTTATAGAAAGATTTTCCGTATTTGCTTTCATTGTGTAATTCTGAAATATCATGTCCTATAGACCAGTAGAATAACAGCATTTCCCTATTAACTCTAATTGCAGCCTTAATCTGACTACTTTTAAACCTTAGAGAAATTTCATTAATCCAATCAGAATATTCTGCATCTATTTTCATTATTTCACTCATAGCACACCTCCAATTACAATTGGCAAACCATTATGTATTCTTCTGCATTTTCATTAACTATTTCAAATCCAACATTTTTATACATTCTTACGGCATAATTCTGTTTCTGAACAGCTAATGATGCTTTCTTATATTGACACGCTTTTAATTCCTCAAGCATTCTCTTCATTAGTTCTGTACCAATACCATTCCCACGATATTCTTTCAGTAGTGAAATAGCAAACGATGGCGTTTCATCATCGACATGACCATAATCATCCATAATACGAACCCATACTGCACCAACTATAATTCCGTCAGTTTCTGCGACAAAACATATATCGCCATCCCTGGTTCCAAATCCCCCAACATAAACTTGCAATTCTGGTTGATTGATAATTTCCATAGGTGGTGCTTCTACTCCTTCTGGAATAAATATTGCCTCATATAAAAATTTATCAAGTATTTTTACTTCTTCTTGTCTTAACT
>JAZUDH010000089.1:0-44906 GCA_045639565.1 Lachnospiraceae bacterium | reverse complement strand
TGATAAATATGATAAGATAAAAGGAAAGATTGAATTAATTAAGTCAGATTCGTTTAAACAGGCTTTTCTTTTATGTAAGAAAGAATTAATACATATTTTCAAAATTATTTTACCTAAAAAGTGGTATATTGATGCTAAGCTTGGTTTTGATGATCCGGCAACAACCGGAAAGATTCTTGCAATAAGTGGAATGTTTTATGGATTAATTCATAAACATATAAGCTTAGTTGGTGATTTCGAAAACGAGATTATTGATGTGCATGGTAAGTTTATTGGTCATATTACTGCATTTAGACTTTTATGTGTAGCAGCGCATCTATATTTTAACAAAAATTTAAAGAGTATAATTAATCAGATTAGGGAGGCTTAATAATGGCTGATAATAATTGTAGTGTAATTGTTGAATCCTTATTAAAGGGAATGGATTCTGTTTTATCAACAAAAACTGTTGTAGGAGAGGCAACTCATATTGGAGATACAATAATTCTTCCATTAGTTGATGTTACCTTTGGGGTAGGAGCTGGAGCTTCATTAGGTGAATCACACGCTGACAAAAAGAACGGTGGCGGTGGTGGCGGCCTTTCTGGAAAGATGAGTCCTAGTGCTGTATTAGTAATTAAAGATGGTCAGACTAAATTAGTAAATATAAAAAATCAAGATGCTACAACTAAGTTATTAGATTTAATTCCGGACGTATTTGATAAAATATCTCATATGATTGACAAAAAAAACATGCCTTCTGACAAAGAAGCTGTAGACGCTGCATTTCCTGATGAAGAATAATATTGACTTATGAGTAAATCTTTTGAAGAAATTCTTTTAAATGGTACAGAAGACGAACTGAATAATTTAAAGAGATGGCTTTTTGATGAGAATGTTAGACTTTCTTTAAAGCAAAAAGAAATTACCGAGATGTATGATAAATTTATGCGCGAGAAAGTCCAGTTTCAAGAGGATATGAATTCTATAAATCTAAAGGTTGTTAATGAAAGAAAACGACTTAAAGACGAAGAAATGTTTTTTGATAAAAAGATGGATATTTTAAAAAATGGATTTATGGAGTTAGAAGCGGATCGTAAAAAGTTTGAACGTGAAAAAGCTGAATTTAATAAGCTAAAAAAAGCTGCAAATATAAATTCTGCTAATGATTCATTTAATATCGAAGGATCATTGTTTGTCGGCTGTAATAATACACTCGCATTAAAGAAGCGATATAGAGATTTACTAAAAATATTTCATCCTGATAATCTGTGTGGGGACAAGGACATGGTTACACAGATTAACAAAGAATATGACAGATTAAAACGAGAAATCGAATTTCCATTTAAACTGTACAAATAAAGACAGCCAATAGGCTGTCTTTTTTATGTGACTAATAAAATAAAAAAAGAGAATCAAAAGATTCTCTGATTTTATCATTTTAAATTAAGCTCTTTCTACTTTACCAGATCTTAAACATCTTGTACAAACATGAAGCTTCTTTGAAATTCCGTTAACTTTGCAAGTAACAGACTGGATATTCGAGCCCCACATTCTGCTGGATTTTCTATTAGAATGGCTTACGTTATTTCCAAAATGAACACCTTTTCCGCAAACAGCACACTTTGCCATTGTAGCACCTCCTTAAACAAGAAAAAATCTTTGCGAAACTCGCAACATAAAGATAATAACAGAACAAAATTAAAATTTCAAGTAATTTTTTATGTAAATTAGTAAGAATGTTTATATTGCTTTAATCCTTATTCTCTATAATATCATACAGATTATTATGCATAAATTTCTAATAAGGTATTTTTATGAATAGAAAAGAAACAACAACAAGCAGATTGTTGCGTGCAATCTTTATTATGCAGGCAATTGGCTTTATTACAATCTGTACACTAAAATATAATATCGATCTCTATTCATCTGAATATAGAAATGTTGAAACAAAAAGCTATGTGGCTATGATTGAACTGCAGAGCCTTATTGCTGATGTTTATGAGCATGAAAATCTTATATCTAAGTATACCTTAAATGATAATATAAAAAACATAGATGCAGGCATTGAAAAATGTGATTTATTAAAAAACAAAGCCAAGAATGAACTAATAAGGTGCGATATGGCTTTTAGGGATTTTGATAATTTTAGTGGATACGAAAAATTTTTGGATTTACGTTCATCGATTAATGCCTATTTTAATTGTTCTGATATGATGTTTTATGTTCGTAAAGAACGAAATATAGATATAACTTTATTTTTATTTGATACAAAAATGACTTATTATATTGATTCGGCGAATGAATCAATGGAAGAGTTAAAGTCGTTTTCTAATATAGAAATAGAAAATATAAAAAATAAAATGTACAACATTCTATTAATTTCTAGGTTTTCTTTTGCTGCTGGAATTGTCATTTTCTTTATTGCAACAATGATTTGTATATGGTATTGCAAAAGAATGCTTCTTGCTCAGGAAAGATATATGCACGAAGCTGAGTCTGCTAATAGGGCAAAGTCTGCATTCCTTTCTAATATGTCTCACGAAATAAGAACACCCATCAACGCCATAATCGGAATGAACGAGATGATTCTTAGAAACAGTAAGGATTTAAAGATTGTTGAGTACTCTAATAATATTGAATCATCTAGTAAAAGCTTATTAAATTTGGTAAATGATGTTTTAGATTACTCAAGAATCGATGCTGGCAAAATGGAGCTATTAAGTCAGCCTTATGACTTAAGGGACATTATCAAAGATGCATGGATAATGATATGTGTAAAAGCAGAAGACAAGAATCTTTTACTTGAATCAAAGATCGATACCAATATTCCATATAATCTAATAGGTGATTCTTCAAGAATCAAACAAATTTTAGTTAACCTTTTGACTAATGCAGTTAAATATACAGAAAAAGGTTCGGTTACATTAACTATTGAATACGTTTTAGTAAGCCAAGATACAGTATCAATTAAATTTACTGTAATCGATACAGGTATTGGATTAAACCCTAAAGAAATTGAAAAGTTAACAAGACCTTTTGAAAGACTTGACGAAAATCGGACAAAAAGCATCGAAGGTTCCGGTTTGGGATTAAGTATAGTAACTAATTTACTATTATTAATGGATTCAAAGTTAAATGTTGATAGTGTTTACGGGGAAGGTTCAAAGTTTTCTTTTGAAATTAAGCAAAAGGTTACTTCATGGGAGAAAATAGGTGAATTTGACCCTCACAAAAATACTGAAATAAATATTTCTAATCAAGGTCCTTTATTTACTGCATCTAAGGCGACAGTTCTTGCTGTTGATGATAATGAGATGAATAGAATTGTTTTAGTAGAGTTATTAAAAAGAACCTTGGTCAATGTTGATCTTGCAACTGGCGGAGGAGAAGCTGTAGCAAAGGCTAATAACAAAAAATATGATTTGATTTTAATGGATCATCGTATGCCAGATATTGATGGAATAATGGCTAATCGCATGATTAAAGAGAACTCTTTAAATAAGAATACTCCAATTATTGTTGTAACAGCGAACGCAGTTACTGCTGATGATACCTTGTATAGTGACGAAGGATTTAAAGGATATATTTTAAAGCCTATAAATGTTTCTGATTTAGAAAGTATTATGTATAAAAATCTGCCATCAGACAAAATAGACGATCCTATTGATGCTTTAGCATATGTAGATGAAGAGGCTGGACTTGAAGCTAATGGTGGAATGCGTGAAATTTACGAAAAAGTAATTGAATCTTATGTTATTTCAGGTGAAGCAGAAGCGACACTTATACAAGAATTATTAAATAATAATGATATTAAACAATATACAATTAAAGTACATGCATTAAAAAGTTCATCTAGACTTGTCGGAGCCATTGCATTAGGAGAGCTTGCATATGAACTGGAAAAAGCAGGCGATGCTAATAATCTAGATGTTATAAATGAAAAAACAAATATTTTATTAAATGCATACAGACAGGTTATTAATGAATTAGATAGTAAATACAATATATTAGTTAACGATGACTTATTAGAGTATGACTTTGAATATGTTCAAGAAATACTGACTGCTATGTCAGAAGCATGTGACGCATTTGATTTTGACATGGTAGACACTGCTTTGGCTGAGCTTGAAAAATATAGTATGCCTGAAAACATGGATGAAATCAGAAAAGAACTTAAAGTAGCAATTTATTCAGTTGATCGTGAACAGATATTGATTTTGTGTAACAAAATGCGAGGGCTATAATCGTGAAAAAGCATAAAATTTACCTTTTTATTTTATTAGTAATTTGCATTTTATTTATAAGTGGATGTAAAGGCAAGAACACATATGATATAGATACAAAATCTACTTATTATAAAAATTCAGATATTGTAACCATATCTTTTTTCTTATGCGGTGACACAAATGAAATTAATTCTATCAAAGAAGCTATTTCATTATTTGAAATTTATAACCCTAAGATTAAAGTACGCTTAGTTACAGATAATTATAAAGATTATGATGAAGCATTTTCTGAAATAATGTATCGAGGAAATATGACTGACATAATGAGAATTTCATATAACGATTTTAGAAAACATGTAAATAATGATGTGTTTTATGATTTAGATGAAGTTTCTAAGACTATTGATACGAATAATATCGATTCCAAAATTCTTAAAATGGGTAAAGAAAATAATTCATTATATGGTATTCCAATTTCATTATGTTCGGATTTTCCAATCTACAATAAAACGCTTCTTGAGAAAAACCGCTTTGAAACACCAACTGTGTTAGATGATATAAAAGATTACGTTAAAGAATTAAGACCATATAAGATATATCCTTTCGGTATGGATAAATATGATACTATCCTTTGGATTATATCATATTATGAACAAATTTATGGTTTTTCACCCTATGATAAAGAAGGAAATGAATCAATTAATAAAGCCTATTTAGCAGAAATACTTACACAATATAAATATTTAGTTGATCAAAAATCAATATGTCCTATAAAAGAATACAATGATTCTTTGTTTATAGAAGGTAAAGTGCTTGGAACAATTATTAATTCACGCGAGCTTTATCAGATCGAAGAATCATTTAAGTATAGAAATCAAAGATTATTAGTAGGAGATTATTTTAAAGTTAAAAATAACAAGCATTCAGGTATTTATTATGAACCTAGCTCCTTATATACAATCGACAAAAAAACTTCACATCCTAAAGAAGCGGCATTACTTCTAAATTTTTTGCTTCATAATAGCGAATGTACCAAGTTACTAGGGACTCAAAATGGAGTTCCAGCCTCAAATATAGCTGAGAAAAGCTTGATTGAAAATGGGTTATTAAGTGAATGTGAGTTTATGGCTGATTTATCTTTGGATTTTAATTTTTCAGAAAGTAAAATTCGACCCAGTATTTTAAATGATGAAGAATATATAGATGAATGTATAGAAATTATTAATCAACTTATAGATGACAAACTTTCTCCGGCTGAAGCTGCACAGAAAATTGTAGAAATAAAATAGAGGATTTTAAAGTGAAATCAGTTAAACTTTTCTTTTACAAATATAAGAACCAAATTATAAGATCTATATTACCATTAACATTGCTTGTAATGATAATACTATCTATATCTATTCGATCTGAGGATTCATATGCTCCTAAAAATTATGGAATAAAATATAATGATTCATGGAAAAATGCACTTACCGGAGAAAAGATTATTGATTCCACTATTGAAATTGAACCCGGAACTAATATTTTGATTGAGACAAAGCTGCCTAATAATTTGAATGATTTATGTACAATAGGCTTTTATGATAGAGGTTTTTTTGTAGTTGCGTATGTAGAGGGGAATGAAATTTTCCATTCTGGAGATACATATAATAGAGTTATTGGTAAGGAGCAGAGTATTGCATGGCGTTATATACCATTAAAAGCGGAATACTCTGGTAAAAAAATCACTTTAGCGATTCAAAATGATTATATATCAAAAATAAATTTTGATTTATCAAGTATAGTGTTTGGTTCGGCAAGTGATATAACAAATATTATTATCAAGGACAATTTTTTCGATATAATTATTTTTATCATATGTCAGATTGCTGCAGTATTATTATTTATCTTTTCTTATGCATTAAAAAAATCTCATTATATTTCTTTCTACCAAATCATAAAGCACTTAGCAATTATTTCTTGTGATGTTGGTTTATTTGTTGTGTCATATGATTGCGCTTTCCAATTATTTTTTAAGAATCCCTCTATTAGGTATTCATTATCATATACGTCATTTATATTAATGCCTATGATATTAACTCTTTATTTTGAAACACTAGTTAATGACGATATAAAATTATTTAAAATGCTATTAAATTTTTACGCTTGTATTATGTCTATAGCTGTTATTTCGTATATCGCTAATTTCATACATATTACTGATACGATATTTATTACAGACATTTTCCTTATAATTGAGGTTATATTGATTAACTATATTTGTGTAAGCATATATATCAAGGAAAAAACCAAAGATAATTTTATTCATATGCTTGTATCTTTTGCGTGTTCCATTTATATAATTCCTTGCTTGATTTTATATTATCTAACTTATACTGAATGGATAGCTCTCATCGTAGGTTTTGGTTTTATTATATACCTTGTTATTACTCTTTTTACTCAGGTTCGCCATATTCGTATGAAGTATAATTCTGAAAGAATGGAAGAAAAATTTAAAGCACTTGCAAGAGTTGAAGGTGTAACTAATGGTAATAGTAGAATAGTAGCTATGGAAAAATTAAATGAAAAAGAACTATTCTTATATGGTAATCCATGGTTTTTACATATGGATTTAATTGATTTTTCTTCTGTAAACGTTTCCTTAGGATGGGAAAATGGAAATATAATTTTAAAAGACATATATAATGAATGTCAAAAGCTTTTACGTGATGATGAAATAATATGTAGTATAGGAGATTCTGACTTTATTTTCTTAATTTCTCCCGAAAGAAGTATAGATGATTTTTGCTTGCGGGCTACAGAATTAATAAATAGTTATATAGAAAAGAAATGGGAAAAAATATATCTAAAAGCTAAATTTTCAGCAATAAAAATACAAAAAGATGAATCATTAGATTCTATACTTGATCATACTATCATGGCTTATAATAGTCCTTATGCAGATTATCATAAACATTCGAACTGCTATTACTACAATGACAAATGTGCAGAAGATGTCAAACAGCATTTTATTATTGAATCAAAAATCAATACGGCTATTGATAATAATGAATTTGTAATGTTTTTACAGCCTAAAGTTTCAGTTGAAACAGGAATTGTAGAAGGCGCAGAAGCATTAGTGAGATGGAACTCAAAAGAAGATGGTTTGATTTCGCCAGGAGTATTTATTCCGGTTGCTGAAAAAAGTGGTCAAATCGGAAAGATTGACTTAGTTATGTTTAGAAAGGTTTGTGAATACCTATCCTATAGAAAAGAAAAAGGATTACGTCCCATAAAAATATCAGTTAATGTTTCTAAAAAAGATATTTCTAGAGAAAATTTCTTTTTAAAGTATGAAAAAATAATAAAAGAGACTAATGCACCGCTGGAAAATCTTGAGTTTGAATTTACTGAGAGTTCTGCATATGAAGAAATTGAGCCAATATCCAGAATAATAGAAAAAATTCATATACTGGGTTCTAAAGCCTCGATAGATGATTTTGGAACTTCATATTCTAATTTAGGTGCAATTAATAGATTAAGATTTGATATTATTAAGTTAGATAAACTATTTTTTGATAATGGATTTCCTAGTGACTACAAGAATTATACACTAGTAAAAGGAATCATTGATATGTTTCATAATTTGGATATGAAAATAGTGTGTGAAGGCGTTGAAAAACAAGAACAGGTTGATGCATTAAAAGAGTTAAAGGCTGACCTAATACAGGGCTTTTATTATTCTAAACCTATGCCTGTTGAAGAATTTGAAGCATATATTGGTGACAAATAAAAAATTTGTTTTCTTTTTTCGAAAAAAAGGATATAATAGCGTAGTATGTTTAACTAAACTTGGGAGGTGCTTATGAAAAGTTCTTCGATGGATACACATCTTGGTAATGTAATTATTGATCCAAGCGTTATTTTACAATATGCAGGATCTGTTGCTAATGAGTGCTTTGGTATTGTCGGAATGGCCTCAGTTAATATGAAAGACGGATTAGTTAAGTTATTAAAGATTAATTCTGCTGATTTATGCCGTGGAGTTCAGGTTACACGCAATGAACGTAATAAATTATCTTTAAGCTTTCATATAATAGTTTCATATGGTGTTAGTATACAGGCAGTTGTTGATAACCTTATCAGCAATGTTAAGTATAAAGTAGAAGAATTTACTGGTCTTGAAATCAGTAGAATTAACGTCTACGTTGAAGACGTCAAAGTGATTGACTAGGAGGACATGAAGTTTGGCAAAAAGTGTTTTGACAGCAAATGATATTGCTAAAATGTTTTTAGCAGGTGCCAAAAACCTTGAGGCAAAAAAGGAATGGATAAACGAATTAAACGTTTTCCCAGTTCCTGACGGAGATACAGGTACTAATATGACTATGACCATAATGTCAGCAGCTAAGGAAGTTTCTTCGCTAGAAACTACTAATGACATTACAATGGAGTCTTTATGTAAGGCAATTTCCTCTGGATCTTTAAGAGGTGCAAGAGGTAATTCAGGAGTAATTTTATCTCAGTTACTACGTGGCTTTACAAAAGTTATTAAGGAAGCTTCAGAAGTAAATATTTCTCTTCTTGCAGATTCTTTTGACAAAGCTGTAGAAACTGCCTACAAAGCTGTTATGAAACCTAAGGAAGGTACAATTCTTACAGTTGCTAAAGGTGCTAGCGTAAAGGCTAGGGAATTAGCTGATGCAGGTTGTAATGATTTAGAATTATTCATAAAAGAAGTAATTGAATATGCCGAGGAAGTTCTTAAGAAAACTCCTGACATGTTACCTGTATTAAAACAGGCAGGTGTAGTAGACTCTGGCGGACAGGGGTTAGTAGAAGTATTCCATGGTGCCTATGATGCATTTTTAGGTAAGGAAATTGATTTGTCTTCTTTCCAGCCTGATATGACTAAAAAAAGTGATTCGGAAACTTCAACTGTTGAAACAGAGATTAAGTTTGGTTACTGTACAGAATTTATTATTTTATTAGATAAGCTATTTAATATTAAGCATGAGCTTGATTTTAAGTCGTATCTAGAATCAATCGGTGATTCAATAGTTTTAGTTGCTGATGAAGAAATTGTTAAGGTTCATGTTCATACAAATGATCCTGGTTTAGCTATTCAAAAAGCATTAAAATATGGCGCTCTTTCTAACCTTAAGATTGATAATATGCGTTTGGAACATCAAGAAAAGCTTTTTAAGGAAAAAGAAAGAGAAGAGGCTGCGGCTAAGACTTTAGAACCAGCCAAAGAATATGGATTTGTTTCTGTTTCTGCCGGTGAAGGATTAAGTGAAATATTTAAAGGCTTAGGTGTTGACTATATTATTGAAGGTGGTCAGACAATGAACCCTTCAACAGAAGATATGGTTGAAGCTATTAACAAGATTAATGCTAAGACTGTGTTTGTTCTTCCTAATAACAAAAATATTATCATGGCGGCTAATCAGGCTGAATACCTTGTAGAAGATAAAACTGTAGTTGTTATCCCTACAAAAACTATTCCACAGGGAATAACAGCAATGATTAATTATATGCCAGATGCTGATGTTGACTCTAATAAAGAGGCTATGGCAGAGGCTATTTCAAACGTAAAAACCGGTCAGGTTACATATGCTGTACGTGATACAAAAATAGATGATAAAGAAATTAAAGAAGGCGATTTCATGGGTATTGGTGATTCAGGTCTTTTATCAGTTAACGCTGATAAATATACTGCAACCTGTGAAATGATAGATGCATTGGCAACAGATAGTACTGAGTTATTTAGTATTTATTATGGTGCTGAAGTTTCTGAGGAAGAGGCTAATCAGATATTGTCTTACATCGAAGAAAAGTATCCTTCTTCTGATGTAGATTTACAGGTTGGCGGTCAGCCTATTTACTACTATATTATTTCTGCAGAATAATAAATTTAGCCCGACAGTTTTTGGTCGGGCTATTTTTTTGAGGGATTATGGATTTAAATACACCGGTTATTAAGATAAAAGGTATAGGCGAAAAAACAAGTGAATTGTTGTCTAAGCTATCAATAAATACTATAGACAATCTGATACATTATTATCCTAGAAGCTATGATAAATACGAAAATATAGCTGTTTTTAGTGAGGGTAAAATTAATGAACGTGGTGCTTTTTTAGCAATAGTAAAATCTAATCCTAAAGTTATTAAAACAGGTTCTAAAATTGTCGTATCTTTTTTTGTTTCGGATTCAAATGGCGATATAGCTGAAGTTCGTTTTTATAATGCAGCATATCTTGCTAAAACAATTAAACTTGGAGAAAAGCGTGTATTTAGAGGAATCATTCGTAAAAAATTCGATAAACTAATTATTATGCAACCCAAAATGTATCAACAGGATGAATACATCAATCTTCAGGGTAGTATTGTTCCAATTTATCCATTGATTAAAGATTTAAGCAATGAAAAACTCAAAAAAGCTATTTTCACCTCATTAAATGAAATACATTTAGAAAAGGATTATTTATCTAAAGAAGAGTTGAACGACTATTCTTTTATTGATTACGCTAATGCCATTAAAGAAATACATTTTCCTAGTAATGAAAATAGTCAGTATATGGCAAGGCGACGTATAATTTTTGAAGAATTCATAGATTTTCTTTTGCTTTCACATAAAGAAGATTCTTCAAAACGACTTCCAAATTCCTTCATAACATATCCTGTTGCTGATTTAAAACGCTTAGAAGAGTCCCTACCATATGAACTAACAAAAGCTCAGAAAAATGCGATTAACGATATTGTTAATGATATGGAATCAAAATATTTGATGAATAGAGTCGTACAAGGAGATGTAGGTAGCGGAAAAACAATTGTTGCCATTATGGCACTTTTATATATTTGTGCGAATAATTACCAAGGAGCAATGATGGCTCCAACTGAAGTTTTAGCAAAACAACATTTTGAAGGGATTAAAGCGCTAACTGATAAGTATAAGCTTCCCATTAAGCCCGTGTATATTGCTGGGAAAATGCCTGCAAAAGATAGAAGAGAAGCATTAAATGCCATACTAAATGGTGACGCTAATGTCGTAATAGGAACACATGCTATATTCCAGGAGGCTGTGGAATTTAATAATCTTGCATTAGTTATTACGGACGAACAGCATAGATTTGGAGTTAAGCAAAGAGAAGCCTTTAAAAACAAAGGAAATGAACCTCACATCCTGGTAATGAGTGCAACCCCCATACCTAGGACCTTGGCGATGATTGTATTTGGCGGCCAGTCAGTTTCCTTAATAGATGAGCTTCCTAAATCTCGTATTCCGATATCTAACTGCGTTGTTAATTCTTCTTTTAGAGAAAAAGCATACGAAAAGATTAGAAGCGAGATAGCTAAAGGACATCAGGCATATATTATATGTCCTATGGTTAGCGATAATGATGAAAGTGAGCTTGAACTAAAAAGTGTCGAAGAACACTCAAAAGATGTAAAAGAATATTTTGGCGACAATATAAAAGTGGCTACACTTACTGGCAAGATGAAGCCTGATGATAAAACAAGAATTATGAGTGACTTTAAAGAACGAAAATACGATATTTTAGTTGCTACTACTGTAATAGAAGTAGGTATTGATGTTCCAAATGCCACTGTAATCATGATTGAAAACGCGGAAAGGTTTGGCCTTTCACAGTTACATCAGCTAAGAGGGCGAGTCGGAAGAGGCAGTGATCCATCATATTGTATTCTTATGTCGGACACGTCCAAAGAACAGACTTTAAAACGACTAAAAATCCTAAATAGTACAAATGATGGATTTAAAATAGCCGAAGAAGACATGAAGCTTAGAGGTCCAGGTGAACTTAACGGAGTTAGGCAAAGCGGCGAATTAAGCTTTGGCCTTGGAGATATTGTTAACGATTCAGATTTATTATTGCTTGCATCTAATAATTTTGAAAAGTATAAAGATATAAAAACCTTCAATTCTAATGGATTGATTGATTATCGTACTATTTAATTTATTACACACTATATTGCTAATTATTTTTTATAAAAATACAATATAGTGTGTTTTTTGTTCACAAAACATATGTTTCGTGGTATACTTAAATGGTCTAATTTTGCTTATATAAATTTGGGAGGATTTGTCATGGGAAAAAATACCTATGATGCAGAAAGTATTACCGTATTAGAGGGACTTGAAGCGGTTAGGAAAAGACCTGGTATGTACATTGGTAGTGTATCTACAAGAGGACTTAATCACTTAGTATATGAAATACTTGATAACTCGGTTGATGAACATTTAGCAGGACATTGTTCCGAAATTCATGTAACACTTGAAAAAGATGGCTCTGCAACAGTACAGGATAATGGACGAGGTATTCCTGTAGGAATGCATAAAAAAGGTATAAGCGCAGAAAGACTCGTATTTACCACACTTCATGCTGGTGGTAAATTTGATTCTAATGCTTATAAAACAAGCGGTGGCTTGCATGGCGTAGGTTCATCTGTTGTAAATGCATTGTCAACTCATTTAACTGTACAGGTTAAATCTGGTGGATTCATTCATGAAGATAAATATTCTAGGGGTATTCCTACAATAGATCTTATAGATGGTTTGTTACCAGTTATTGGTAAAACCAAAGAAACTGGAACTACCATAAACTTTCTGCCAGATCCAGAAATCTTTGAAAAAACAAGGTTTAAAGAAGAAGATATAAAGAATCGATTATTAGAAACCGCATATCTTAATCCAGGACTAACAATATATTACAAAGATCTAAGAAAAGAAGAGCCTGAGGAAATCACTTTTCATGAGCCCGAAGGAATAATAGGCTATATCAAGGACATGAATAAATCAAGTGAAACAGTTCATGATGTAATTTATTATAAAGGTTCTAGTGAAAATATTGAATTAGAGGTAGCCTTCCAGTATATAAATGAGTTTCACGAAAATGTCATGGGATTTTGCAATAATATTAATACTCTTGAAGGCGGCACACATATTACAGGGTTTAAAACCGCCTTCACTAATATTATTAATACATATGCTAGAGAACTTGGCATTTTAAAAGAAAAAGACTTGAATTTTACTGGAACTGACATAAGAAACGGTCTTACTGCAGTAATATCTATTAAGCACACTGACCCTAGATTTGAAGGTCAGACCAAAACAAAGCTTGATAATCAGGATGCTGCAAAAGCTGTTTCTAAGGTTACAAACGACGAACTTGTCAGGTTCTTTGATAAAAACATTGAAGTATTAAAAAATGTAATTTCGTGTGCAGAAAAAGCAGCAAAGCTTCGTAAGGCCGAAGAAAAAGCTAAAACCAATATGCTAAGCAAACCCAAATTTTCTTTTGACTCTAACGGAAAGCTGGCTAACTGTGAATCTAAGGACGCTAAAAAATGTGAGATTTTTATTGTCGAAGGTGATTCTGCTGGTGGCAGTGCTAAGATGGCAAGAAATCGTTTATATCAGGCAATTTTACCTATTCGAGGCAAAATATTAAATGTCGAAAAAGCAAGTATCGATAAAGTATTAGCTAATGCAGAAATAAAAACGATGATTAATGCATTTGGCTGTGGCTTTTCAGAAGGCTACGGTAATGATTTCGATATAACAAAATTAAGATATGACAAAATTATTATTATGGCCGATGCCGACGTTGATGGAGCTCATATTTCTAACCTACTTATGACTTTATTCTTTAGATTTATGCCTGAGCTCATTTACGAAGGTCATTTATATATTGCTATGCCTCCTTTATATAAAGCTATTCCCTCTAAAGGAGATGAAGAATATCTTTATGATGATGCAGCTTTGGAAAAATACAGAAAAACTCACAACGGTCCTTTTACTTTACAAAGATACAAAGGTCTAGGTGAAATGGATGCAGAGCAGCTATGGGAAACTACTCTTGATCCTGAAAGAAGACTGCTTAAAAAAGTCGAAATTGAAGATGCTAAGCAAGCTAATCAGATAACCGAATTATTAATGGGACTTGAAGTTCCACCACGTAGAACATTTATTTATGAACATGCGACTGACGCAGAATTAGATTTGGCATAAAAGAGGGAACATATGGAAGATAGAATTATACAAACCGAATACTCTGACATAATGAAAAAATCTTTTGTTGATTATGCCATGAGCGTCATTATTGCAAGAGCATTACCTGATGTTAGAGATGGACTTAAACCAGTTCAAAGACGTGTTCTTTATGACATGCATGAACTAGGTATTAAATTTGATAAACCATACAGAAAAAGCGCCCGTATTGTCGGAGATACCATGGGTAAATATCATCCTCATGGAGATTCCTCGATATATGATGCTTTAGTTGTACTCACTCAAAATTTTAAAAAGGGGATTCCTCTTATAGATGGTCATGGTAATTTTGGTACTGTTGAAGGTGATGGTGCAGCGGCCATGCGTTATACAGAGGCAAGATTACAAAAGATTACTCAAGAAGCTATTTTGGCTGACCTTGATAAAGATGTTGTTGATTTTGTACCTAATTTTGATGAAACTGAAAAGGAACCATCAGTATTACCCTGTATGTTTCCTAATCTTTTAGTTAATGGTTCTGAAGGTATAGCGGTAGGTATGGCTACTAATATTCCCCCTCATAACTTGGGTGAAGTAATAGATGGCTGTAAGGCTTATATTAGAAACAATGATATTACCACTAAAGAACTCATGAATTATATTAAAGGACCTGATTTTCCTACTGGTGGAATAGTAGTTAATCAATCCGAGTTATTATCAATTTACGAAAGTGGAATTGGTAAAATCAAGATTCGTGGTAAGGTAGAAATCGAAAATGTAAAAGGTGGAAAAACTAACGTTGTAGTTACCGAAATACCTTATACTATGGTAGGCGCTAATATTGCTAAGTTTCTAACCGATGTTGTTTCATTAATTGATAATAAAAAGACTAATGATGTTATAGATATTTCTAATCAATCTTCTAAAGATGGTATAAGAATAGTATTTGAACTTCGAAAAGATGCTAATCCTCAAAACTTCATTAATCTGCTCTACAAAAAAACAAGATTAGAAGATACCTTCGGCTTTAATATGTTAGCTATTGCAGATGGACGTCCTGAAACTCTTAATCTTAAGCAGGTTATTGAAGCAAACGTTAATTTTCAGTTTGAAGTTACAACGAGAAAATATACTAAACTTCTTGAAAAAGAAAAGGAAAAATGTGAGATTCAAGAAGGCTTAATTAAAGCTTGCAATGTGATAGATTTAATCATCGAGATATTACGCGGTTCTAAAGACAGACCAATGGCAAAGGCTTGCTTAACCGACGGAAAGACCGATGGTATCAAATTTAAGTCTAAAGAATCTAAGATAATGGCTACTCAACTTTGCTTTACTGAACGTCAAGCTAATGCCATTTTGGATATGCGACTTTATAAGTTGATAGGTCTAGAACTTGAAGCATTAATTAATGAACATGAAGATACGCTCGCAAATATTGATCGATACGAAGATATATTAAGCAATAAAGATTCTATGGCCGATGTTATTATTTCAGGCATGGAAAAAATCAAATCAGAATTTGCTACAGAAAGAAAAACTCAAATTGAGGATGCAGAAGAAGTAGTAATCGAAGAAAAAGAACCAGAAGTTATAGATATAATGTTCTTAATGGATAGATTTGGTTATGCTAAGACAATAGATATTACAACTTATGAGCGTAACAAAGAAGCTGCTGATAGCGAAAACAAATACGTTTTTCCTATGAGAAGTGACGGTCGAGTATGTATTTTTACCGACATAGGAAATATGCATACAATTCGCGCTAAAGATTTACCATTTGGACGTTTTAGAGATAAAGGACAGCCAATCGATAATATTAGTAACTATGATTCTAAAGAAGAACGATTTATATATTTAGCAAATCAGGCTGATATTATTCATAAAAGACTTGTTTTTGTATCCGAAAACTCTATGATGAAGATAGTTGACGGTAGTGAATTTGATGTTTCAAAAAGAACAGTTGCAGCTACCAAGCTAAATGAAAATGACAAAGTAGTAAGCATCATAACCTTGGATGAGCAAAAGAACATTGTACTTCAAACTAAAGAAGGAGTATTCCTAAGATTTTCTCTTGAAGAAATTCCAGAGAAAAAGAAAAGTGCTGTCGGTGTAAGAGGTATGAAGCTTAATAAAGATGACCTTATAGAAAATGTTTATTATACTCAAAATGCTGGTATTAATACTATAGATTATAACGGCAAGCCTTTTGACCTACATATAAAAGTTAAACCTGGTCATAGAGACACAAAGGGTGTAAAAATTAGAAGTTAATTTGTATTGGAGAAAAGAATGCTAAGAGTAATTGCAGGCAGCGCTAGAAATCTTTTATTAAAAACTCCGGATGGTTTTGATACAAGACCTACAACCGACAGAATCAAAGAGACACTTTTTAATATGCTGCAATTTGATATTCCTGGAAGTATCGTAATAGATTTTTTTGCAGGATCAGGTTCTATTGGAATTGAAAGCTTATCAAGAGGCGCTAAGAAAGCATATTTTATTGACAATTCTCGTGAAGCCGGAAATTGTATAGTAGAGAATATTAAGCACACTCATTTCGAAGACAAATCTGTATTTTATGCCCAAGATGCGATAAGAGGAGCAATGCAGATACACGAAAGTCATGTTGATATCATTTTTATGGATCCTCCATATAATAAGGGGCTTGAAGCTGATTTGCTTTCAGTATTAAAAACTCAGCCTTATGTAAATGAAGATACATTATTTGTAATCGAAGCTAGTCTTGATACTGATTTTTCATATTTAGATGAAATGGGATATAAGATTACAAGAGAGAAAAAATACAAGACAAATAAGCATATTTTTGCTGTGCTTAAGGAGGCATAATGAAAAAAGCTATATATCCTGGAACATTCGATCCTATGACCTATGGCCATTTAGATATTATAAAGAGAGCTGCTAATGTTTTTGATGAAGTAATTGTAGGCGTTCTTAATAACAAAGGCAAACAGCCGTTGTTTTCAATAGAAGAACGTGTTAATATACTTAAAGAAGCAACAAAAGATATTCCTAATGTTACAATTGAGTCATTTGGTGGTTTATTGACTGATTATTGTAAACAAAATGGCATACGTGTCATAGTAAGAGGTTTACGAGCAGTAACTGATTTTGAATATGAACTACAAATGTCACAGATGAATAGAAAGCTATCTAACCATGCGGTAGATACAGTATTCTTTAACACTACTTTAAAATACTCATATCTTAGTTCTTCTAGTGTTAAGGAAGTTGCTCAATTTAACGGAGATTTAAAAGCATTTGTTCCTGATTTTGTTGCAGATCAATTGCTAAAAAAATATGGATATAAATAATTAATCGGGGGATTAAAGATTGTTATGACCAGCAAAATTGAACAGTTGATTGAAGAAATTGAAAGCTATATTAGTTCATGCAAATATCAGACTTTATCACAGACTAGAATCATTGTAAATAAGGATGAAATTGATGGATATTTACGAGAACTTCGTCAACAGACTCCAGAAGAGATTAAGCGCTATCAGAAGATGATATCCAATAGAGATGCAATCTTAGAAGATGCCCGTAAGAAAGCCGAAGCATTAATTAATGATGCTACAATACAGACAAACCAGCTAATTAACGAACACGAAATTATGCAGCAAGCATATGCTAAAGCCAATGAAGTTGTTACAATGGCAACAAATCAGGCTCAGGAAATATTAGATAAGGCTACAATTGAAGCTAATTCTGTTCGTGCCGCCGCAATGCAGTATACGGATGATTTGCTAGCGAATTTAGAAAAAATTATTACTCATACCACTCAGTTGACTGTGGCTAATTATAATGAATTAATCAGTAATTTAAATAGTTGCAATGGTATCGTAAAGGGAAATCGTACTGAACTTCATCCTAATGATGTTGATGATTTAGAAAGTCTTGACGAAGAATCAGGCCTTGATATTATTTAGTATTTTAACCGCTTTTTCATCAATTTGAGAAGGCGGTTTTTTAATAATTTAGGATCCAATATGAGATTAGATAAGTTTTTAAGTGAATTAGGTATATGCACCAGAAGTGAGTCTAAAAAAATACTAAAAAGTGGTGCCATTACAGTAAATGATAATATAGTAAAAGATGGTTCATTTCATGTAAACGAAATTACCGATATTATAAAATATAATGGTGAAAAGCTTTCTTATGAAAAGTTTTTGTATTATATGCTAAATAAACCATCTGGTGTTGTATCTGCAACTGAAGATAACTTAAGTAAAACAGTTCTTGATTTGTTTGATGTAGATAATAAAAGTGATTTATTTCCAGTCGGTCGATTAGACAAAGATACTACTGGCTTATTAATAATTACTAACGATGGTGAGCTTAGTCATAGACTTACTTCACCAAAGAATCACGTTTCAAAAACATATCTTGTAGGAATCGAACATAGCTTAAATTCTAAAGATATTTTTAATTTAGAGAATGGTGTTGAACTGATAGATGACGGACTTACTAAACCAGCTAAAGTTAAGGTTATTGCTGAAAATACTAT
The DNA here is from genome assembly GCA_045639565.1 of Lachnospiraceae bacterium. Lineage (GTDB taxonomy): Bacteria > Bacillota > Clostridia > Lachnospirales > Lachnospiraceae > UBA1258. The sequence goes on along the minus strand of JAZUDH010000089.1, from coordinate 26,179 downwards.
CTTGCTTACTATAACTGAAGGTAAATATCATCAAGTCAAGAGAATGCTTGCTGCAGTAAACAATAAGGTGATCAGTTTAAAACGTTTATCTATAGGAAAATTGTCTCTTGATGAAACTTTAGCTGAAGGCTCTTATAGACGATTAACCTTAGAAGAATTACGTTTGCTAGAGGAATAAATATGTTTAGAAATATAGAGGCAATAATATTCGATTTGGATGGTACTTTAATAGATTCTATGGGAATATGGAAGGATATTGATATAGAATATCTTGCTAAGTTTGGATATGAACTACCCAGCAATCTTCAAGAATGTTTAGAAGGAAAATGTTTCCATGATACAGCCATATATTTTAAGGAAAGATTTAATATTGAGGATTCCATCGAAACGATTGAAAACGATTGGAATCAAATGGCCGAGGATAAATATAAAAATGAAATTTTCCTAAAAGATGGCGTTATAGAATTACTAAAATATGCCAAAAAGAATAATATTAAATTAGGAATTGCTACAAGTAACTCAAAACATTTAGTTACTACTTTTCTTAAATCCCGAAAAATTTATGACATGTTTGACGCTATTTTAACTGGCAACGAAACTAAACTATCAAAACCTAACCCAGAGGTTTATTTAAAGGTTGCTTCGCTTTTAAACATTTCTCCGAATAAATGTTTAGTTTTTGAAGACGTTATACCTGGAATTATGGCAGGAAAAAATGCGGGAATGAGAGTATGCGCAGTTGATGATACTTATTCATATTCGCAAAGAGAAGAAAAGCTACGATTAGCCGATTATTATATATATTCTTATAGGGACATTGTTTATTAAGGAGGTATAAATGAATATAGTACTTATAACTGGAGCTTCAAGTGGCATGGGCCTTGAAACGGCAGTTCAGGTTGATACAATTTATGATGATTTAATCGATGAAATCTGGCTTGTTGCAAGAAGAGCCGAGAGATTAGAAAAATTATCAGAAGTCTTATATCATAAATGTAGAATTATCCCTGCTGATTTAACAAACGAAACAGATGTACAAGAACTTGACTTATTATTAAATCTTTTGAATCCAACAGTCAAATTATTAGTAAATGCGGCCGGCTATGGAATTGTAGGTGGTTTTGGAAATGGCGAAGTAAAAGACCAGACAGGGATGATTAAATTGAATTGTGAGGCTCTTGTACGAGTAACTCATATTGTTTTACCTTATATGAAGAATGGTGGAAGAATAATTCAGTTTGCATCCAGTGCAGCATTTGTACCTCAAATTGATTTTTCTGTATATGCTGCCAGCAAATCCTTTGTACTGTCTTTTTCCGAGTCTTTAAACTATGAACTCAAATCAAGAAATATAAGTGTAACAGCCGTTTGTCCAGGCCCTGTTAACACTGAATTTTTTGATGTTTCAGAAAAGAACGGAACAAATTTTTCTTTTAAAAAATATTTTATGGCAGATGCTAAAGATGTTGTTGCTTTGGCTCTATTTGATAGCTATAAGCGCAAAAGTATTTCCATATATTCATACCCAATGAAAATGTTTTGCATATTATCAAAAATTACACCACATGATCTAATGCTTAAAATAATGAGTTTATTAAAGAAGGATAACGAATGAAAGTAATAAAAGGTACTTATGGGTATATAAATGCCCACAAAAAGATTGAAGTAATAAAAACATTAGCAATGCTTGCTTTATGTATTGCTACATATTTTCTAGGATTAAAAACCACCGGAACTAAGAATAATTTGCTAACATATGCGGCCATTTTAGGATGTTTACCAATGGCTAAATTTGCTGTAAATGCAGTTTTATTTTTAAGAGCGCAAAGCTGTTCTAAAGATGCATATGAAAAAATTAGCAGCAAAGTTACCCCCACATTCTATGATCTATATTTTACAGGATACAAGAAAAACTTTCAGGCTAGTTCATTGATTTTCAAAAAGAATACTATGATTATTTTTACTGAAGATAAAAATGTAGATGAAAATCTGTTTGTTGAGCATTTAACAGGTATTTTAGCTAATATTAATGTAAAAAATGTCACAATAAAAATATATAAAAATATCGATGACTTTATAACCCGTGCAATTGAGGTTTCTTCTTTAGAGGACGACGGAAAAGATCATAGCTATTTATTAGAAAACATATTAAGTGTATCAATATAATGAAAGAGTATATTATTTCAAAATCAGATTCTTCACAGACTGCAATAAAATATTTACAGCGACTATTAAGTGAAGCTCCGAATGGCCTTATATATAAGCAAATTCGCAAAAAAAACATTACATTAAATGACAAGAAAATGTCTGGTAGCGAAAAACTAAATGAAGGAGATAGAATAAAAGTATTTATGTCTGACGAGACTATAGATAAATTTTCTAAGCTTCATTTAGTTGATGTCACTGAATACGAAAATGCGTTTTCTTTTTTTAAAGAGCCTAATATTGTTTATGAAGATGAAAATATTATTTTATTAGATAAGCCAGTTGGAGTACTAAGCCAAAAAGCAGAAGGTAATGCTTTTTCTGCTAATGAGTGGTTGATTGGATATTTGCTAAATAAGGGTGAGATTAATTCTAAGTCTCTTTCTTTATTTACTCCTTCTGTATGCAACAGATTAGACAGAAATACGGGCGGTCTTCTTACTTTTGGAAAAACTTTGTTTGGATCAAATTTTCTAAACGAAATGTTTAGAGAAAGAACAGGGCATAAATTTTATAGAACAGTAGTTAGCGGTCAGATAATGGATTCCTTTAGGGTTGAAGGTTATCTAAAAAAAGATAATAAAACAAATAAAGTTTCAATATACAAGGAACAGGTTAAAGATTCAGATTTAATTATCACTGAGGTGAGGCCATTAAGATATTATAAAGCCAAGAACATTTCTGAACTAGAAATAGAACTTATAACAGGAAAGCCTCATCAAATTAGAGCTCATTTAGCTAGTATAAATCATCCTATAATAGGAGATAGTAAATACGGTAATATTGAGATAAATAAAATCTATAGTAAGGAAATGGGACTAAAAAATCAGCTGTTATATGCAGTCAAATTAGAATTTCCTATCAATGATTCATATCCTGAAGTATCGGGAAAATGTTTTCAGATTGATACCTCTAAGATTATTGATCCCTACTTTGAGTAAATGCCTACATGGAAATCAAGAGGTCTTAGAGGCTCAGCCCTTGAGGACATGATAAACAGAACAAATGAAAAGTATAAAGAAAATAAGCTAGGATTAATCCAGAAAATTCCTACGCCTATTACACCTATAACTATTGATCAAAAAACAAGACATATTACGCTTGCTTATTTTGATCAAAAAAGTACCGTAGACTATATCGGGGCAGTACAAGGTATCCCCGTTTGTTTTGATGCAAAAGAATGTGCAGTTGATACATTTAGTCTTCAAAATATTCACGAACATCAAATGGAATTTATGCGTGAATTTAAAGAACAAGGCGGCATCGCTTTCTTTTTAATCTATTATACTAAAAAAGACTTATTCTATTATATGAATGTAGATGAAATGTCTATCTATTACAACCGAATGCTTGATGGCGGTCGCAAAAGTATTCGGTTTGATGAACTTAATTCAGAGAATTTCCTTCCTAAAAAATCCGGTGTTTTAGTACCATATTTGGATATGATAGCAAGAGACGCAAGGGAATAAGGTTGACAAAAATTTCATTTGCTACTATGATAATTGGGTAGCACGCTACCACGCTAAAGTGTTTTTGTATGGAGATAGTAGTAAATGATTAAAGAACTTGTACATACTCCAGATGGAGTAAGAGACATATATGGGGATGAAGAACAGCGAAAATTACGAATTGAACAGGAAATAAAGAAAGTAATATATTCGTATGGTTACAGCGATATTCAGACACCTACCTTTGAATATATCGATGTCTTTTCTAAAGAGATAGGTACAACACCTTCTAAAGAATTATACAAATTTTTTGATAAGGAAGGAGATACTTTGTCTTTAAGACCGGACTTTACTCCTTCTGTGGCTCGTTGTGTTGCTAAATATTTTAGTGAAGAAACTAATCCCATTAAACTTACATATTTAGGAAATACATTCATCAATAATTCAGGTCTTATGGGGAAATTAAAGGAAACCACACAAATTGGATGTGAATTGATGAATGATGATTCTGCAGTAGCTGATGCCGAAATGATTAATCTGGTAATAGAATCACTTAAAAGCACAGGGTTAAAAGATTTTCAAATTAGTGTAGGAAATATAGATTATTTTAAAGGCTTATGTGAAAGTGCTGGCATATTAGATGAAGATGGTGAAAAGTTAAGAGAATACATTTCAACAAAAAATAAAGTATTGGCATGCGATCTTGTAGATTCTTTAGTTAAGGATGAGATTTTAAAAAATCTTCTTATGATGACAAATGAATGTATCGGTGATATTTCAGTTATCAAAGAAACAAAGGCTAAAGTAAACAATAATCGTTCTAAGAATGCATTATTACGCTTAGAGGATATTTATGAAGTTTTAAAGCTATTTGGAAACGAGAAATATATTTCTTTTGACTTAGGCTTATTAAGCAATTATTCGTATTATACAGGCGTAATTTTTAAAGCCTATACTTATGGCATCGGTGATGTTTTGGTTAATGGTGGGCGTTATGATCATTTAGTAGAGCATTTTGGGAACGCAAAACCCGCCATTGGCTTTATGATTGTAATCGATGATTTATTAATGGCTCTTAGAGCTCAAAACATTGAAGTATCACTTAACGAAAAGCCAATTATTGTAGCATACACTGCTAAAAATATTGAAGAAAAAATAAATGAAGTAAAAAAGCTTAGAAGCGAAGGCATCGCTGCAAGTCTAGTTCAGGAGGGAAGATAATATGTGTGATAATAGTAGATATTTAACTTTCGCTCTTGGAAAAGGAAGATTAGCAGATAAAACAATGGATTTGCTTGAAAAGCTTGGTATTACTTGCACTGAAATGAAAGACAAGGACTCAAGAAAGCTTATTTTTGTTAATGAAGACTTAAAGCTTAAATTTTTCCTTGCTAAAGGTCCTGACGTTCCGACCTATGTCGAATACGGAGCAGCTGACATTGGTGTGGTAGGAAAAGACACCATCCTGGAAGAAAATCGTCGTGTATATGAAGTTTTAGATCTAGGCTACGGAAAATGCAGAATGTGTGTATGTGGACCCGAAAGCTCTAAAGAGTTACTAAAGCATCATGAAATGATTCGAGTTGCTACTAAATATCCAGTTATTGCTAAAGACTATTTCTATAATCAAAAATATCAGACCGTTGATATTATAAAGCTTAACGGAAGCGTCGAACTGGGTCCCATCGTTGGATTATCTGATGTTATTGTAGATATAGTTGAAACAGGCTCTACATTAAGAGAAAATGGACTAATGGTCCTTGAAGAAGTGTGCCCCTTATCAGCAAGAATGATTGTTAATCAGGAAAGCATGCAGATGGAATCTAAGAGAATAAATGACATTATCAATAAGCTAAAAGCTATTCTTGATGAAGAAAAGAAAGGTTTATAAATGAGAATTCTTGAATTAACTTCAGAATGTAAAAAAGATATTTTGAAGAATCTACCAAAGCGTAGTACAGGAAACTACACAGAATACGAAGCCGTTGTAGCTGATATTCTTGACAAGGTAAAGGATGAAGGCGACGAGGCTTTATTTGAACTTACCAAGAAATTTGATAAATATGATTTAAACGAAGAAAACATATTAGTTACTAAAGAAGAGATTGAAGAAGCTTATTCTTTAGTAGATTCTGAGTATATCGAGGTAATGAAGCATGCCAAAGAAAATATCGCAGAATATCATAAAAAGCAGCTTCGTCGGTCCTGGATTGAAACAAAGGATGATGGTTCTATTTTAGGACAAAAGATTACTCCTATAGAAATAGCTGGTACCTATGTTCCAGGCGGTAAAGCAGCTTATCCATCTAGCGTTTTAATGAATATTATTCCAGCTAAAGTTGCTGGAGTATCTAAAATAGTAATGACTACACCTCCTGGAGCTAATGGAAAGATTAATCCAGGTACTTTAGTTGCTGCAGATATTGCAGGAGCTGATGAAATCTACAAGGTTGGTGGAGCTCAGGCTATTGGTGCAATGGCATATGGAACAAAGTCTATTCCAAAAGTTGATAAAATAACTGGACCTGGAAATATTTTTGTTGCCTTAGCTAAAAAAGCAGTATACGGAAATGTAGGTATTGATTCTTTAGCAGGGCCAAGTGAAATTGTAGTATTAGCTGACGAGACTGCAAATGCGCGTTATGTAGCAGCTGATTTATTATCACAGGCTGAACATGACGAATTAGCTTCGGCGATTTTAATTACAACTAGTAAGGAATTAGCTAAGAAGGTATCTGATGAAATTGAAGAATTTTTGAAAGTTTTATCTAGAGAATCTATTATAAGAGCTTCACTTGATAATTTCGGATACGCATTGATAGCTTCTAATATGGAAGAAGCTATTCAGACAGTCAATGACATTGCCAGTGAACATTTAGAAATTATTACAAAAGATCCATTCCAGACAATGACAAAGATCAAAAATGCTGGAGCTATATTCCTAGGCGAAAATTCATCTGAACCTTTAGGTGATTATTTTGCTGGGCCTAATCACATTATTCCAACTAATGGAACAAGCAGATTCTTTTCACCCTTGTCAGTAGATGATTTTATTAAAAAATCGAGTATCATTTGCTATTCTAGAGAAGGACTCGAAAAAGTACATAAGGAAATTGAGTTATTCGCTAAAAATGAGGGCTTAACTGCCCATGCTAATTCTATAGCAGTACGATTTGAATAAAGGATATTTTTATGAGCAGAATTAAAGAAATTAAAAGAACAACAAAAGAAACCGACATCACGCTTAAACTTAATCTTGATGGAGAAGGAAAGTGTGTAGTAGATACAGGTATAGGATTCTTAGACCATATGCTTACTGGCTTTTCAAAGCATGGTTATTTTGATTTAGAAGTTTTGCTTAAGGGCGATTTACAAGTAGATACTCATCATAGTGTAGAAGATTTAGGCATTGTTCTAGGAAGTGCTATAAAAGAAGCATTAGGTGATAAAGTAGGAATAAAAAGATATGGAAATTTTCTTTTGCCTATGGATGAAACACTTATTATGTGTGCTATAGATTTATGCGCAAGACCTTACTATTCAAGTGATGTTTCTTTAACCGTTGAACGTGTGGGTGATCTTGAAACAGAAACAATAAATGAATTTTTCTATGCTATTTCTTATACCGCAGGGATGAATCTTCATTTCAAACAGCTTTCTGGAGTAAACAACCATCATATAATAGAAGCTATGTTTAAGGCATTTGCTAAGGCTTTAGATGAAGCAACCAGCTTTGATTCAAGATGTAAGGATGTTCCATCGACAAAAGGAGCATTATAGGTGCAATATGAAAAAGAAATTAATACCATGTATATATCTAAAGAATGAAAAAGCAGTTAAAGCTTTTGATGATTTAACAATAATAGAAACTGATCCTATTAGATTAGCTAAACTTTATGCTGATAATAATGCAGATGAAATTTTAATTTTCGATATGTCAGAAGGTGACGAAGAGCACGAAAAAGCAATTGATCTAATTCATGAATTAACAGCAAGCATTCAGATTCCTGTTATTGGTTCTGGAAATGTTAAACGTATGGAAGATATAAAAAAGCTTCTATATGCTGGATGCAAAAGAGCAGCACTTGATTATTCTAAGGCTAGTAATATTGAAATAACCAAGGAAGTTTCTGATAAGTTTGGTAAAGAAAAGATTGCAGTTATAGTATCTTCAAAAAGTGAATATGTAAAAAACGAAGAGCTAATATCCACTTATGCCAATACAGTTATTATTTTAGCCGAAGATGTAGTAAAAGAAACTGATATTCAAAAGAAATCAGAATTTAGATTAATTGTATCTTTGAAAAACGTTTCTTTAGAGAAAATGATTGAAGCCTTAAGAGGACTTAATACAGAAGGCATTACTGGAGCTATTGTAAATGATAATTACAAAGAATACATAAATATTAAAGGGCTAGTAGGCGAAAAATCTATTCCATTTTCTGTATTTAAATTAAATAGTGATGGATTAATTCCGGTTATTGTACAAGATTATAAAACAAATGAAGTATTAATGCTTGCTTATATGAATGAAGAAGCATATTCTAAGACTCTTCATACTGGCACAATGCATTATTTTTCACGTTCAAGACAAAGTTTATGGTTAAAAGGTGAAACAAGTGGGCATTATCAGTATGTAAAAGCATTGAGTTATGACTGCGATAATGATACACTTTTAGCTAAAGTCGAACAGGTTGGCGCTGCGTGCCATACAGGATCATATTCTTGCTTCTTTAATGAGATTATTTCTAATGATTATGAGGAAAAGAATCCCTTAGAAGTCTTGAATGATGTTTATAAAGTTATCGAAGATAGAAAGATTAATCCTAAGGAAGGCTCATATACAAATTATTTATTTGATAAGGGCGTAGATAAGATTCTAAAAAAAGTAGGTGAAGAATGCACCGAAATTGTTATTGCAGCTAAGAATCCTAATCCTAATGAGATTAAATATGAAATTTCTGATTTCTTATATCATGTAATGGTATTGATGGTAGAAAAGGGCGTTACCTGGGACGAAATAATGACTGAATTAGCTAACAGATAGGATAATTTATGAATCAGAAAATCGCTTTACCAGAAGACGTATTATTAAGTATTGATAAACCAGAACGTTATATCGGACATGAAATTAACGCGTTTTATAAAGACAAATCGAAAGTAGATGTAAGATTTGCAATGTGTTTCCCAGATGTGTATGAAATAGGCATGTCACATCTGGGCATTGCTATTTTATATGATATGTTCAATAAGTTCGAAGATACCTGGTGTGAACGAGTATATTCACCATGGGTAGATCTTGATAAAATAATGCGAGAAAGAGACATTCCCTTATTTACAATGGAGTCACAAGATCCAGTAAGAGATATGGATTTTTTGGGCATTACTATTCAGTATGAAATGTGTTATACAAACATATTACAAATACTTGATCTTTCAAAAATTCCTTTACTAGCAAAAGAAAGAACCTGGGACGATCCTATAGTAATAGGTGGTGGTCCTTGCACATATAATCCCGAGCCAATTGCTGATTTCTTTGATATATTTTATATCGGAGAAGGTGAAACTAGATATCGTGAATTATTAGATGTCTATAAGTCATCAAGAGGCGCTAATGAATCGAGAGAAGAGTTTTTACATAAAGCAGCTAAAATACCTGGAATGTATGTACCTAGTCTTTATTCTCCAGAATACAATCAAGATGGAACTATGAAAGCATTCATTCCAAAATATGATGATATCCCTACAAAAATAGTAAAAGAGCTAGTTACAGACCTTGATAATACCTATTATCCAGAAAAACCAATTGTTCCCTTTATGAAGGTAACTCAGGATAGAGTTGTTTTAGAAATCCAAAGAGGTTGTATTCGAGGATGTCGTTTTTGTCAAGCTGGCCAGATTTATAGACCCGTTCGTGAAAGAAGCGTCGAGTTTTTAAAAGACAAAGCGGTAAAGATGCTTAAAAATACAGGCCATGAAGAAATATCATTGAGCTCACTATCTTCATCAGATTATTCAGGTATAGAAGAATTAGTAAACTTTTTAGTAGAAGATTGTACAGAAAAGAAAGTTAACATTGCACTTCCGTCTCTAAGAATTGACCAGTTCTCTGTTGATGTAATGAGTAAGGTTCAAGACATTCGTAAATCAAGCCTAACCTTTGCTCCCGAAGCAGGAACTCAGAGAATGCGTAATATTATAAATAAAGGCTTAACTGAAGAACAAATATTAAATGGCGCCATTTTAGCCTTTAAAGGAGGTTGGACAAGAGTAAAACTATACTTTATGCTAGGACTTCCTTTTGAAACCATGGAGGATGTAGAGGGTATAGGAAACCTTGCTAATGCAATAGCAGCAGCATATTATGAAACAGTTCCAAAGGATCAAAGAAACGGCCGTTGCCAGATTGTTGCAAGCACATCTTTCTTTATCCCCAAGCCATTCACTGCATTTCAGTGGGCTCCAATGCAGACATCTAAAGACTTTATTGACAAAGCTGAGCATTGCAAACATCATATTATGTCACAGCTTAATCAGCGTAGTATAAAATATAACTGGCACGAAGCTGATGTAAGCTTATTAGAAGGTGTGTTTGCAAGAGGTGATAGAAAATTAAATGAAGTTATTTTAAAAGCGTATAAAAAAGGCTGCATGTACGACGCGTGGAGTGAATATTACAAGAATGACGTTTGGCTAGAAACCTTTGAAGAATGCGGTATATCGACTGATTTTTATACTACCAGAGAGCGTTCTGAAGATGAAATGTTCCCTTGGGATTTCATTGATTGTGGTGTAACCAAAAACTTCTTATTAAGAGAATGGCATCGGGCAAAAGAAGGAATAGTTACAGATAATTGCAAATCAAAATGTTCAGGATGTGGATCTGCAAGATTTGATTGTGGAATATGCATTAACAGGTAGGTAAATTTATAATGAAAATAAGAGTAAAATTTGCAAAGCTTGGTGTAGTTAGATTTATAGGGCACCTTGACTTTATGAGATATTTTCAAAAGGCATTTAGAAGAACAGATATAAATGTATTATATTCTAAAGGCTTTAATCCACATATGATTATGTCATTTGCGCAGCCACTTGGAGTAGGTGTACAAAGCTATGGCGATTATTTTGACGTTGAAGTTGATGATAATGAAACTATTTCATCTATGAAGGATAAGCTAAATGCTGTAATGGCTGAAGGTGTAGAGGTGCGTGATGTTATCAAGCTTCCAGACAATAGTATTAATGCTATGGCTAGTGTAGCAGCTGCAGGATATGATTTAGTATTTGATAACAGTAATCCTGTAACAATAGAAATGATAAATTCATTTATGTCTATGTCAGAAGTAATGTTTACTAAAGAAACTAAAAAAAGTGAACGTACCTTTAATATTATGGAATTTATTTTTGATGCAAAACTGGTAGATGAAAATACAATTTATTTTTTAGTCGATTCATCTAGTGCTGGAAACTTAAAGCCTCAAGCCGCTTTAGAAGCTATGCTTAAGCTTAATAATCTTAATATAAAAGATTATCCCTTCCATATATTTAGAAAGGATTTATATCAAAGAAACGAATCAGGAAACCTTATTACATTAGGTGAGTTTTAATGAAATCAGAAAATAAACTAATTCTTACAAGTAATTCGACTAATACTATTTGTTTTCATATGAATGCTAATGAGGCACTTAGATTATTTGTTTCTAAGTCTCAAAAATTTTCTTTGGGCGATATAATTATTGGAAGAGTTCAAACAGTTAAGAAGGATTTAAAAGCATCATTTGTGGAGCTTGATAAAGACACTATTGCTTTTTTGCCTGACGATGAAATTAATCCAAAGTGTTTGTTAAATCGTTCTTTTGACGGAAAACTTAAACAAGGTGATGAAATATGCGTCATGATTTCAAAAGAACCGGTTAAGACAAAACCTTTTTCAGTATCCATGAATTTAAATATTCAGGGCTTATATAGTGTAATTCATAATGAAAATGAAACAGTTAGCATATCCAATAAGTTGTCCACCATCGAACGTTCTGATTTGAAGGGATATTTTGAAAGAGCACTAAATAACCGAAAATATGGAACTATAATTAGGACAAATGCAATAAATGCAGACAAAAAAGTAATTCAAGAAGAAATACTTTCTAATATGGCTATATTAGATAATGTAGTAAGTATAATGAAAACTCGCACTTTGTATTCTAAAATATATACTGCGCCACCTTCATATATAAATGAAATACGATCACTTAGAGAAGATGATTACAGTGAAATAATAACTGATAGTATCGATACTTATGAAAGATTATTATCTTACTTTCCTAATGATAAATTTAGAATAAGGCTTTATGAAGATAAAGAATTATCCATGAGTGCTCTTTATAACCTTGAAAGGGCAATAAAAGATGCAACTGAAAAAAAGGTATTTTTGAAATCAGGGGGATATCTTATTATTGAGCCCACAGAGGCATTGACAGTGATAGATGTTAATAGTGGAAAGATAAAGAAAAATAACAAAACAGAATCAATACATATCACCAATTTAGAAGCAGCCAAAGAAATTTCACGTCAATTAATTCTAAGAAACCTGTCGGGTATGATTATAGTTGATTTTATTAATTATGAGAATAAAGATATAGAGCTTAGAGAATCCTTAATTAAGGTATTTAAAACTTATCTTAAAGAAGATATAATCAAAACGAATTTTATTGATATTACAGGCTTAGGATTAATTGAAATTACTAGGCAAAAGAAATATGCATCAATTTATGAAATGCTATAAAACAAAAAGGTCAACAGAAAAATCGAGATAATATTATATGTTGACAAATTACATATTGCTTGTTATTATATTTGAGTATGCCGCATAGTGAGGTCGAAGTGTGTCCATATGATGCCACCGAAACTAGCGAGTAAAAATCATTTTATATGATTTAGATATAGGAGGTACAGACTATGTACGCTATTATTGCTACCGGAGGAAAACAGTACAAGGTATCTGAAGGTGATGTAATCCGTGTTGAAAAGCTTGATGTTGAAGCAGGTAAGGAAGTTACTTTTGATCAGGTTATCGCAGTAAGCGGAGACAGCCTTAAGGTTGGTAAAGATGTTGCAGGTGCAACTGTTACAGCAACTGTTTTAGACCAGGGTCGTGCAAAGAAGGTAATCGTTTACAAGTATAAGAGAAAAAGCGGATACCACAAGAAGAACGGTCATAGACAAGCATACACACAGGTTAAAATCGAAAAGATTAATGCTTAATGACAACTATTATTTTTTTCAGAGATGATAATGATAACTACATAGGTTTTGAAGCATCAGGACATGCTAATTATAGGCGATATGGTAAAGACATTGTATGTGCTTCTATTTCTGTCTTGCTTATAAATCTTGTTAATTCTGTTGATGAGTTGACAACTGCTAAATGTTCTTTTGACTCTGATGATAATAGTGGTTATATGAAATTTCTGATTGAGGATAAAAATAATACTGATGTTCAGCTATTATTTAAGTCCACTTTACTTGGACTAAACGAAATCCAAGAAAATTATTCTAAGTATTTGAAACTGACAAATAGGAGGTATAAACCATGATTAAAATGAACCTTCAATTTTTCGCTCATAAAAAGGGAGTTGGTTCTACAAAGAACGGTAGAGACTCTGAATCTAAGAGATTAGGTGCGAAGAGAGCAGACGGACAGTTTGTAAAGGCTGGCAACATTTTATACAGACAGCGTGGAACTAAGATTCATCCCGGTATCAACGTAGGCCGTGGTGGTGACGATACATTATTCGCTTTAGTTGATGGCGTTGTTCGTTTTGAAAGAGTTGGAAGAGACAAGAAGCAGGCTTCCGTATATCCTGTTGAAAAGTAATTTTTAATTGGGCTTAGAGGGTTTCGCATAAAGCGAAGCCCTTTTTTAATGAACTAAAGAATTTTATATTACCATAAACACAGATATAATTATTTAAAAATCGTAATATAAAAATTGATTGTGTTATTGTTTTAACAATTAATTGTGTTATAATATTAACAAACGGAGAGACACTATGTTTGCAGATAGAGCGAAGATTTATATTAGAAGTGGTAAAGGTGGAGATGGACATGTTTCATTTCGCCGCGAAAAATATGTTCCAGATGGCGGTCCAGATGGTGGAGATGGTGGCCATGGTGGAAGCGTTATATTCGAAATTGATGAAGGCTTAAATACTCTTACAGACTATAGATTTAATAAGCATTATCATGCTGAAGATGGCGAGCCTGGCGGCAAGAAAAATTGCCGTGGTAAAGACGGAAAAGACGTTGTTTTAAAAGTTCCTGAAGGAACAGTTATTAAAGATGAAGCTTCTGGTAAGGTTATGCTCGATATGTCTGGCGAGAATCGTAGAGTAGTGTTTTTATCAGGTGGCCGAGGCGGTTTAGGAAATCAGCATTATGCAACAAGTACTATGCAAGCTCCTAAATATGCTAAGCCAGGACAACCAGCTAAAGAACTAAATGTTATATTAGAGTTAAAATGTATTGCAGACGTTGGATTAGTAGGCTTCCCTAGTGTAGGAAAATCTACTTTATTGTCAGTAATATCTAATGCTAGACCTAAAATTGCCGAATATCATTTCACAACATTACAGCCCAATTTAGGTGTTGTAGATATGGAAGGAGTCGGAGGATTTGTAGTTGCAGATATTCCTGGGCTTATTGAAGGAGCCAGCGAAGGTGTAGGTTTGGGACTTGCATTTTTAAGACATATTGAAAGAACTCGTGTCTTATTGCATATTGTCGACGCTGCATCTGTAGAAGGCCGTGATCCAATAGAAGACATTTATACAATTAATGAAGAGCTTAAAAAGTATGGTTCAGATGTTTCTAAGAAACCTCAGATAATAGTTGCTAACAAAATGGATGTTTGTGAAAATCCTGATGATGTTTTAGCAAAATTACGAAACGAATTTGAACCTCAAGGCTATGAAGTGTTCGCTATGTCTGGTGTTACAAAACAAGGCGTAAGAGAATTAATGCTTCATGTAATGGAGCTTCTGGCTAAACTACCTAAGAAATCTGTTACATTTGAACCCGAACTCACTCCAGAGTTTGGCGGATTATATAACAATGAGCCTTATACCGTTGAATATGATCCTAAAACAAATGAATATGTTGTTGAAGGTCCACGAATCGAAAAAATGCTAGGCTATACTAACTTAGATTCAGAAAAGGGCTTCCAATTCTTCCAGAATTTCTTAAAAGATAATGGTATTTTAGATGAACTTGAAAACAAGGGTATAAAAGAAGGCGATACAGTTAGAATGTATGGTTTTGCCTTTGATTATTACAAATAAATGGTGAAAGAATGACTAGTAAACAAAGATCTTATTTAAAAGGACTTGCCATGAATTTAGATCCGATTTTTCAAATTGGCAAGGATATGTTAACTCCAGAAATAACTGAGGCAGTTAAGGAAACATTTAATACTCATGAACTAATTAAAATCAATGTTTTAAAGAATTGCTTAGACGATCCAAAATCTATGGCAATAATTTTAGCAGAGAGAACAGGCTCTGAATTAGTTCAGGTTATAGGCAAAAAAATAGTATTATATAAAGAAAATAAAGATAATAAAAAAATCGAACTTCCTAAATAAGTACAAAATATATCTATAATCGGAGGATGTGTATTATGGCTGGAAAAAGGGTAGGTATTATGTGCGGGACATTCAATCCCATACATCTAGGACAAATGATTATTGCAGAAAATGCTTGCGAATTATATGACCTTGATGAAGTATTGTTTGTGCCAAGAGGCGATGCATTTTACAAAGAAGATATGTTAAACGAAAAGACACGTATCAATTTAGTCGGAATTGCTATCGAAGACAATTCACATTTTGCATTATCAACATTAGAGGTTGAAAGAGGTAATTCCTACACATGTGAAACCATTGAAACTCTAAAATTAAAAAATCCTGATAATACATATTTTTTGATTGTTGGTGCCGATACTTTTATAGATATGGGCAATTGGAAGAATGCCGAGTATGACTTTAAAGAAGTAACTGTTTTAGTCGCAAATAGAATTGGAACTTCTCTTACAGAAGTTGAAGATAAAATGAAAGAATATAAAGAAAAATACGATGCTAATATAGAAATACTACCTATTAGTTGCGTTGATATTTCTTCTAAAGATATTCGTAAAAAAGTAAGAGCAAATAAATCAATTAGATATATGGTGCACTATAAAGTCATTGAATATATAAAAAAGAATAATCTTTATAAGGAAGCACAATAGAAGTCTATGTACAAATACATTATTGATACCTTAACGGATGAACTAGATGAAGACCGTTTTGAACATACTTTAGGTGTTGCTTATACAGCAGCTAGTCTTGCAATGAGATATAACATTGATCTTAATAAAGCTATGTTAGCAGGTTTATTACATGACGTTTCTAAAAGGTGTAAAAGCGATAAATATATCGATATGTGCAAGGCCTATGATATATTCATCTCGGAAGCGGAATTTAAAAATCCAGGTTTATTACATGCTAAATTAAGTGCGTACATAGCAGAGAATGAATATAATATCGAAGATACCGAAATCCTATCTGCAATAGAGTGTCATACTACCGGAAAGCCCAATATGACATTATTAGATAAAATAATATATATTGCAGATTATATTGAGCCTCTAAGAAATAAACAAAGTCATCTATTGGAATTAAGACAAACAGCATTCCTTGATATAGACAAAGCTTTATTAATGATTTTAGAAGATACTGTAGAGTATTTAAAGTCAACTAATAAAGCAATTGACCCATTAACATATGAAACATATTTATTTTATAAAGGAAAGATAAATGGCTGAGATTAAAGACTTAATAAAAATTGCAGTAAATGCAATAGAAGAGAAGAAAGGATATGACATTAAAGTTCTAAACATTAATGAAATATCACCGCTTGCAGACTATTTTCTAATTGCTACAGGTTCTAATCCCAATCAGGTTCATGCCATAGCAGATGAGATTCAAGCCGAATTAGCAAAAGAAAAAGTGTATTCTAAGCAATTAGAAGGATATGATAAAGCAAATTGGATTTTAATGGATTTTGGCGATTTTATTATCCATTTATTCCAACCAGAAACACGAGAATTCTATAATTTGGAAAGATTATGGAGAGATGCGAAAGAAGAACACTTTTCACACGAATAAAAAAGACACCACTTATGTGGTGTCTTTTATTACTTATAAAATCTATAAACGCCAAATACTTTTCCTAAAATCATACAATCTTCAACAATAATAGGATCCATTTCATCATTTTCAGGTTGTAATCTAATATGACCGTTCTCTTTGTAAAATGTCTTTACAGTAGCAGAATCTTCAATTAAAGCAACAACAACGTCTCCGTTCTTAACATTCTGAGTAGATTCAACTAAAACACAGTCACCGTTCATAATACCTATATTTATCATTGAATTGCCTTTAACATTAAGAATAAAAGCATCGCCTCTTGGAATACGTTCCATAGGTATAGGAAAATAGCTTTCAATATTTTGCTCTGCAAGAATAGGTGATCCTGCGGCAACCTGTCCGACTACCGGAATACTAGCAGTTTCAGTTCTAAGCATCTGAAATGAATCATCTACAATTTCAATAGCTCTTGGTTTAGTAGGATCTCGCCTAATATAGCCTTTCATTTCCAGCCTCTCAAGGTGAGAAAAAACAGAAGATGTTGATTTAAGATTAACCGCTTCACATATTTCACGTACTGAAGGCGGATATCCTCGATCAAGAATTGCTGCCTTTAAATAATCTAGAATTTCCTGTTGTTTAGAAGTAATAGTATCCTGACTCATATTAATCTCCATTAACCATGTAAAAAATCAGAGGAATATTAAACCTCACTTATTTATTTAAGTAAATCATAACATATGTTCGATTTTAATGCAAACATATATTCCGAAAGTTTGTTCGAAAAATTTACATATTATTGTTGACATTCGAATAAATGTTCGATATTATACTTATATACAGAACAGTTGTTCTGAACATTCGTTCATGGATTTATAAAATAATAAGAGGATTTATCATATGAGTACAGCGGCTTTAACTAGAAATCAATTAAGCGAATTGAGAATTAGAAATAATCGAATTCGTCGTGAAAGAGAATTAAAAAGAAATGTTTTTTTACTAGTTCTTACAATCATTGTTTTGTTTAGTATATTATTTGTTATTACCTCATCTAAATCAGTTGCTTCATCAGGTGATACTCAATTTAAGTATTACACAGATGTTACTGTTAAATCTGGAGATTCATTAAATAGTATTGTTAATCAATATGTTGATGAGAATCATTCCTACAAAGAAATTGTTAAAGAAGTAATTTTTATGAATCATATTCAAGATCCTGATAATATTAAAGCTGGAACTGTTTTGGTAATACCTTATTACGATTCCTTAAAATAATGTTTATGAAGTTATCTTTACTACATAAAAACTCACCCTAAAAGGCAGCTTAATTGCTGCTTTTTTAATTTAGAATTAATAATATTTATCATATTATATGATATACTTTATTTAAGACAAATCTAAGGGGAATGTTATTATGAAGGTAAAATTAGAGAAAAAATATATTCAGCTTGGTCTTACAATCTTTTTTACAGCCTTAGCTTTATTATTAGTATTCTTTGTCATGTTCCGACTGGAATCATTTAAAAGTATATTATCTAAATTTAATAGTGTATTACTCCCTATTACATACGGATTAATATTTTCTTACCTTATGACCCCATTACTTAATGCTATAGAGAGAAAAATATTATATCCACTATTTACTAAAATAAATTCAAAAAAAAATAAAACAATTAATAAAAAATCTGTGCGAAGATTAAGTGTTTTAATTACTATAATTATAGTATTACTATTATTATATTTATTCTTTGCTTCTTTGATTCCGCAGGTATATTCAAGCTTACAACATATTATCAATAACTATGATAATTACATCACTAATTTAACTAATTTCATTAATAAAAAGGTTGATACTAATCCTAATTTAGCAAAATTAATGGCTTCTTTTATTTCAAAGTCTTCAACAGAAGCTGATAATTTCCTAACTGATGTTGTTTCACCTATGATTCAAAAGATCCTTATGCCAAACATAAATGATTTAATTTCCAATATTTCATTAAGTTTAGCTAAAATTCTAAAAGTACTTTATAGTTTTGTAATTGGAATTATCATTTCATTATATGTTTTAGCCGGGAAAGAAAAATTCGCCGAAAATTCTATTAAAACTTGTTATGCATTTTTAGAAATAAAAACAGCTAACAGATTAATAGAAAGTATGAGATATATTCACCGTACATTTATTGGATTTTTAAGTGGAAAGGTAGTTGATTCTGCTATTATAGGAGTCATCTGTTATATATGCGCATTAATCATGAAATTGCCTTATCCAGTATTGATTGGTGTTATCGTAGGTGTTACAAATATTATCCCTTTCTTTGGACCATATTTTGGAGCTATACCAAGTGCTTTGATTATTTTAATGGTTGATCCTAAAAAGGCTTTATATTTCATTATTATGATTCTTATATTGCAGCAGGTTGATGGAAATTTCATAGGTCCTAAAATATTGTCAGGTTCAACAGGCCTTAATAGTTTCTGGATTATTTTTGCTATTACATTATTTGGTGGCTTTTTCGGAGTTTTTGGTATGGTAATAGGTGTACCTATTACTGCAGTTATTTTAACTGGATTAAATAAAATAACAGAAGGGCGACTCATAAATAAAGAACTCCCTATTGAAATTGAAAATTATCATAATCTTGGGGAAATTAATGAAAACAAAGAGTTTATTAAATATGTTTATATTAAGCCCGAAAAAGAAAAGAAGAATAATATTAAGACACCTTTGTTCATAAGCAAAATTATGAATAAACTAAAGAAAAAATCATAGTTATAATACAAAACTTCCTGAAATTTTTTTCAGGAAGTTTAATTTGAAAAAAGTAAAAAAATTTTAAACTTTATTCTAAAACCCCTGTAACCCCTATGAGTACTGGGATAGAACGATAAAGTACACTTTTTTAAATATGAACTTTATTCCAAAATGAACGAAATAATTTGGAAAAATAAAGTTCATTTTTGAGAATGTGCCGGCTCAGAAAATGACAATTTAAAGAGTCAGTGCTGCAATGCCTAATATTGCTATTACAGTAATTCCAAGACCCGTTGCTATCATTGTCTGTCTCCTTGCTTCTCTCAACGCAATTTCTTCCATGAGTTTTTCTTGTTCGACCGGATCTTCTGTATGGACTTCATTGTTGTCTTTATCAGGTATCAATGCAAACAAAGGAAATAGCAAAAGAATAAGCGCTGCAGTCTTTGTTCCATATTCGCCATTACCACTATGAAAGAATGCAGAATTCCTAAATTCATAAGGTATAAAAAGCCAACAAATAAATCCTAAAACAACTGTACTCGTCATAACAATATTTCTTACTCTTTTCATGTTTTTCGCTTGCATATTGTCACCTCTAATTGTGATTACCTATTCGTTGGTTCGAAATAGCTTACCATGTTTATAGTATTATAATAAGTAATATGTACTAGTAAATAAATATAAGAACTAGCAAATTACAGGGTTTTAACCTGCGTTCCATAGATAATTAAATCTGAATTTTCTCTGTCTATATTATAAAAACACAAATGTAAAAAGGAAGAAAAATAAAGTACATTTTTGCTCATTTTGAACTAAATATATTAAAATGATTTGTTTTAGTAGAGGATTATGTTACGATGACTTTGATTAATTCCTACAGTGCTAAGATATATTTTGGTATCTAACTATAAGTGGATATAATGTGAATGTACTAAAATACTAATTTGTTATTGTACGGCAGTCTTAAACTGGACTGCCGTTTTCATAAAATATACTTTAAAATAAAATACTTTGAAAAAGTGTAACCAAACCTATAAAAAAAGCGATAAGGAGGGTGAAGGCTTTACAAATTATAGAAGAATGGAGGTAAAGGCTTTTGGAAGACGACAAGATCGTTCAGCTATATTTGAATCGCGACGAAACTGCTATCAGACAAACTTCTGAGAAGTACGGCTCACGGCTTCGCGCAATTTCATACAGAATCACCAGCGACAGAGAGACATCCGAAGAATGTGTAAATGATACATACTTGGAAACGTGGAATCGTATCCCACCGAGTGACCCCAAGGACTATTTCTACGCATTTCTTGCAAAAATCACCCGTGCGCTCTCCATCGACCGGTGTCGTGAACGCACAAGATTAAAGCGAGACAGCTACATTGTTGAGCTTACGAGTGAGCTTGAAATGTGCATTCCCGCTGTGAATGATGTTGCAGATGATGTGGAAGCAAAGCTTCTTGGTGAAGCAATCAGCCGTTACCTGTACACTCTATCCGATGAAAAACAGGTCATGTTTATACGCAGATATTTCTATCTGGATACCGTGTCGGAAATAGCAAATCGCCTCTCAATCAGCGATAGCAAGGTAAAGACCACACTATTCCGGGTTCGTAACGAACTTCGGAATTATCTTATTCAGGAGGGTTACACATTATGAAAAAGGACAAATTGGATAGTATCGGCTATATTGACAATCAATTGATTGAAAAGGCTGAAAGTTATATCAGCTCAAAGAAAAAGAACACATGGATCAAGTGGAGCGCGATGGTTGCCTGCTTGTGCCTGGTCGTTGGAGGTCTATTTACGATTAACCGGCCTGTTGAAGCGCCCCTTGTCATTTCAGGAGAACTTCCGAAAATTGTGATTCCTGAATATGAAATCGGAGGAATGGGATTCGAAGGGTTGATGTACTTCAGCGCTGAGGAATTAGAAAATGGAAATCCTTGGCGAGAAGACATGGAGTTAGTCACACTGCCCGTTTTCAAGAATGGCTGCTATGATCCAACAGGTGCCGGTGTACCGCTCGGATTAAGCGAAACAAAAATGATTGCGGAACTAGAAAGTGCCGCAAAAGCGCTGGGTTTGGAAATTTTGGATACAAAAGCTGAAACAGATAATATGATTAGCGAGAATGATATGATTGTTTCCGGTGATACAGTTTACAGTATCTGTGCGATTACCGGAAGAGGGAACTTGACAATTTATGCAAATGGTTCTTTGGTATACGATTTACCCGACGACTATGAACTTCCTGAAGGTTATCATTTTACTTATAGTAATATTTCAGATTCAGATGCGGAAGCAGCCATGGACTATTTAACGGAAACTTACGCTCCTTTTTTGAACTATGAGCATCCTGAGATTGTATTGCAGGGAGAATATTCATTCAGTGGTGATTATATACGACGTTACATAGTCTACGATTCGGGAACGGATATGACAGAAAATATTCTTAATTATAACTTCTGTTCAACTCAATTTGCGCCGGATGATAGAGGAAATTTGATGTTGATCAGGATTAACAACGGTCTTTGCATGGCGGAGAAGCTCGGAGATTATCCACTGATTTCCATTGCAGAAGCGAAAGAAAAGCTTCTGGATGGTCAGTATCAAACAAGCGTTCCAGTTGGCATGCCCGGAGAGAAGTATATTGCGAAGGTGGAACTGGTCTATCGTTCTGGACCGCAGGAAGAAACATTACTCCCATACTATCGGTTCTATGTTGAGTTGCAGGATGCAGACGGATGGCAGATGATGCAAAGCAATGGTCTGAAAAC
The DNA here is from genome assembly GCA_045639565.1 of Lachnospiraceae bacterium. Taxonomy (GTDB): domain Bacteria; phylum Bacillota; class Clostridia; order Lachnospirales; family Lachnospiraceae; genus UBA1258. The sequence goes on along the minus strand of JAZUDH010000089.1, from coordinate 3,814 downwards.
TTATGGTGCCTATTATGTTCCTGCAATTCAAGACGATTATATATCTAACTTGTAATTTAATCGCTCGGAGTTGGGCAGATGTATTTTTGTATCTGGCTAGATTAGAAATTCAAATTTAATCGGGGTATGCTCATGATATGCATACCCCATTTTTATGCAAAGACCAGAGAGAATCCCTGGTTTTTAAAAATAAAGTTCATTTTTGAGAATGTGTGGGAGCTCAGAAAATTTCAATTTTCCGTGGCAAGCAGGAACGTGTTTTCACGTCCCGCTATTATCACAAAAGCATATCAAGTATCCGTTTATTATTTGGTGATATATGGTTGTAACTGCTCTAATATTTCTTTGAACTTAGGTAAGTCTCTTATGCCGTTGTATCGTTCGCCTTGGAGTCGGTCATATAACTCATCGCATTCTGTAGACGTGTAATTCTTTATAGTATATTTTTTACTATAAGATATTCCTTTCAACAATACGGAAGTATATGGCTCGTTATCCTTTAATGTATCCTGAAGGATGGCATGCTTGGCTGCCAATTCCAAATGAAGTAATGTTTCTTCTTTATGGTCAATTAGTATTTCTATTGCTGCTATGTATCGATGAGTCTGTGCGACTGTTTTGTTTATGAAGCCATAGTCTTTCCCATCGTATATAACATCTAAAATAGATAGATTCTTTTTAAGGATCTCAATTCTTTCTTCTGAAGACATATTAGGATTCTGATACTCTAAATCTGATAGTACTTGAACTCCCCGACATAAAAGATTCGTCAACTCATAAATCATCCACTTAGTATGTACAGTCTGCTTCTCTCCGGAATACAAATATAATAATCTACTTTCATAAGAACAGTTAATCGAAGGTAATTTCTCAGCCATTTCGATAGCTTTTTCAATATTCCCTAATTGTTCATGCAAAAAAATCATTCTGTCGTAGGCTGAGTCTTTTAATAACTGATCCGAGCAGTTTTCAAGAATTCTCTCTGTTATCTGCATTGATTCATTACGATATTTCTTAACTTCTTCGTCATCTCCGTTTTTCCATGCTAACTGAAAAGCTAAATAATCAAGAAGTTTAAAGTTATTTGGGAATCTTTTTAATGTCTTACGTAAAAGAGCAATACAATCATCCAATTTGCCTTCGGAAGAATAGTTTTTTATCTTCTCCCAGATTTCTTCGAGTGCTTTTTCATCCTTAAAATCACTCATTCCCATTAGTTCGTCAATTGTTAAATCAAAGAAGCAGGCTATTGTGGGTAATAATGTAATATCAGGGTAAGTTGCTTCTGTCTCCCAACGGCTTACTGCCTGAACTGATACTCCAAGAGCATTCGCCAATTGCTCTTGGGTCATGTTTTTCCTTTGTCTGTTCAATCTTATATTCTCTGCTATTATCATTTTTAAATTTACCTTTCGTTTTTAATTTTCGAAGCTTCTAAATAAATAATATACAGCAGAAAGTAAAAATTCCAACACTCATTTTGCGATAACAATTCTACTAAAGTGAGAATGTTGTTGTATCAAAATATTCTTGCAAGCGTATATATGATAAAATGACTTAAAATACAATTAGTGTTCTGAGATGCTCATTAACAATAATCTCCTAAGATAATAGACGATCCAGATGGTAACTCTTTAGCTATGTATGGCTCGTTTTGAATATACAAAAATGATTTGTTTTAGTCGAGGATTATGTTACGATGACTTTGATAAATTCCTACAGTGCTAAGATATATTTCGATATCTAGCTATAAGTGGATATAATGTGAATGTACAAAAATTCTGATTTCGGAGCAGAGGGGAAATTATCTGGAGGGAGTTGAGTTGGTGTGGATAAAACTTTATTAGAGCGTAAAAAGGGCTTGCAAAGAACAAAAAATATACTAACTGAAATAGCAGGAATAGAAGTGTTGAATTTAGAAGAAAAATATTTTTTTTATGTGATTGACAGTGAAATCTTTAAGAGCAAAATATATCCCGACTCCAAAATTGATTTTCGTAAAGATATTGATGAAATCGTTAATTGGATTGTAGATAATACACCATTTGTTACGGGTGATAATACATATTTGTTGATTCGTGATTACTCCGTGTATGTAAAAATAATGGATTTGAAAATGTTGTATAGAACTTTGTGGGAGAAAGAAGGAGCAGTTATTATATTATCAGAAGATAAGCATCATCTGTATGAGTTTGGTAACGATTCAAGAGATGAATATAATTATGTTTTTGATAAATATTGTGTATGAAGGAAAATTCGTATTTCACTGTTTGACAGGAGTAATTTTGATGAATATGAATAAAACAATGACATGGCAACATGAGACCACAGGGGTTGATGGACATACAATTTTATTTGGAGTTAATATCTTTGATTACGATTGGGTTCGTACTGGTAATAAAATAAATATTAATGATCCACTGTATGGACAAAAGTATTGTTTTCCAGTATATAAGGTATTAATTAATGATCAAGAGTACGAATTTGCAGCAGGAGAATTTAGCAATTCCGTTTTTGGTTTTTATGTTAAAAAGTTTTAGCAAATTCAAGTTTTATTAACTGTAGATTAGAACGATATTATTTTGATAATACTTGCTAGGAGGGAGCTCAAAATGCTTAATAAAGATCGAACATTGGATAGATCTCAAGGGAAAGTTCCTGTTATATTTGATACCATCACTCGTTTTGAGGGAAACCCGAAAGATATTCAGCTTATTGATGACCTGTTAGCTGAGGTGAATGAACAGGGATATTATGTTCAGTATTATTGGTTTTTGAAGGAAATGGAACTATGTGATCGGTGTGTATATCCAATTATAAAAAAATATATTGGCAAATTTGAACATGAAATATATTCGGTTGAATTGATTTCTGCACTTGGTGTGCCCAAAATGTATGAAGCTACAGAATATTTACTTGATTTGTATAGGAATGATAGATTAAGGGAGTATAGAAGTACTTCACCATGTTCAATTAGGTGGGCGGCAGCAAATGCTTTATTCAGGATAAAGGATCCTAATTTTCAAGAAGAGTATCGTGAATTAATTAAAACACCGGGAATGAGTGACGGAGCTTGGTTACTAATTGGTCTATTAGGCAAATTTAAAACGCAGAAGAATTATGATTTCCTTATGGAGATTGCACAAAATGAGAGCAATGTATATTGCAATTTTGCAATCAAAGCACTTGGTGGTTTCAAGGATCAAGCAGAGGAAATGATTCCTTTGCTTGAAAAGTATGCAAAGAATGATGACTACAATATACGACATTGTGCAATGGGAACACTGAAAAAGATAAAAAAATATATCGTTAAATAGCTGAATTGATATAAGTACTTACATTTGGCAAAATAATCGGAAGTATGATTTTGAGAATATGGGCTAAATTCTTATTTGATAAATTAAGAAGGTGATGTGTTTTGGAGATAAGGAAACTTGAAAATAATCAAATTGATGAAATAAAAACTCTTTTCAAAAATGTGTTTATGAATGAGCCTTGGAAAAATGCTAATAGAAACAGAAACTTTCATTTCTATGAGAAATAGATCTGTGTAGAAATACACGGGTCTATTTTTATTTTAATTATTTCCAAATTTGCAATATTTTTTCCAATTTTGAAAAACGAATAATAATGGTTAATTATTTGTTCGATATAAATAAGGGACGATATGTCCTAGAACCATTTTTTAGGAGTTAGTTGTATGGTAAGAGTTGCGGTTTGTGATGACGACTCATTCTATTTAGAAAATGAGAAGAAATTAATTGAATCTTATCTCAATACTAAGGATGTAAAGCATGAGATAGTTATTTTTAAA
>JAZUDH010000088.1:0-3336 GCA_045639565.1 Lachnospiraceae bacterium | reverse complement strand
GTATTTCTGAAGTATTTCTGTGCAAACTTTCTTCTTATCATAACAATCAGCGAGCTCCTGCTCCAATGCTTCGGTATCAACATCCAATTCTTCAAGTGTTTCAACCCACCATTTTAATCTTGACTCCTGCATATTACCATATGCATTCAAGGACATAAAACCATCATCTTTCAGCAGCTTGGAAGCCCTTGCAACCGTCTAAATCAAATATTAAGCCTTTTATCATAAAAATATTCTCCTTTAATCTCAAAAGAAGAAATCAACCATCCCAACAACTTCATATTTTTCTTAATTGATATTTTTTTCTAGTAATCTGTCTACTCCACCGCCATAATTGGTTATATCTTTAATATAACAATAGCCGTATTTTTCGTATAATCCCACATATTCTGTTGGAATATAAGTCTTTTTAAAACCGCATTCCTTCGCATACTGATTTGCAAAAAATATAAGTTTTTCACTTATTCTATTTCCACGATATTTTTCATCAACATATACACTTGAAACCCAAGGACAAATATCTGGTAACGGATAATAATCTGTCTTCATTAACGAACAAAATCCTACGATTTTTTCATCATATATTGCCACGAACATTGACTCCCAATCAGTAAAAACCCAGTTCTCAATCATCAATGCTATATGCTCTTTCGCATCTACCCAAGAGCATGCTTTTACAAACTCTATAAGATTACGTTCATATATTGATTCTTTATCTACTTTAGTAATTATAATTTTTTCCATATTAACCTCTATTTCACATAATCATCTATCCATGCTTTCAATTGTTCAATTTGGTTTTCATATTTTTTCAGTTCTTGGATAGTCGATTTTGTTTGATGCAATCCTTCTTGCGGTTCATTGATATCAGCACCTTTGATTCCTAATGCTCGCTTTAGACTATATTCCAACCATCCAAGCATTCCATCAAAGCTACAAGCCAGAACAACTTCCCAATTAACGTTGTTAACGTCTATACTCTCTGTATATGCATGCATCAAAGCATCAAATTTTACCTTATCATACTTGCCAGCCTCGTCAGCAATCCAGTAATTCAATACCTCTATTAGTTCTTGAAATGGATTTACATATCCAGCAGCTTCCCAGTCAATAATAAATGGCTCATCATTTTTCCACATAACATTTTTAGGATCTAAATCTCTATGACTAATCACCTGGTTTTTCAACGCACTATGCAACCCGCTAACAGCATTCCTATCCCACCGAATGATATCTGCAAAATTATCCTGTAAAATCAGATAGACATCCTCATTACAGATTTTTGCTTTTTCTAAAAGCATATTCCAATCATATACTTCTCTCACACCTAGATTTGCTTCCATTGTATCCACTTTTATTTTGGATGCATGAATTTTACCTAGTGCTCGCCCAATCTGTTCACAATGGCATTCTGTTATATTCGGTGGAAAAATTGTCTCGCCCACTAACCAGTCAAATATTACATAAAAATAACCGTCAAGCTCTAGTATATTTTCCCCATTAAAGCTTTTTGCAGCTACTAAAGGAATCACATTTACCAACGCATTTGATATCATTTCCGAATTAATCATATTTTGTAATGCTTCTGTTCTTTTCATAATATCAGGATTTAATAATTTAATTGCATACTCACCTTGGTCCGTACTCACATGATACATCATATGTAACAATCCACCTGCCACAATTTCTGGGCTTCTTACTAAATCACCTAAATCATAGTTTTTACATAATTCAGTTATTTTCTCTTCATCTGTATAATTTATATTACTCAACGCTACTTTCCTCTAATTTTTCTTGATTAAATCTATGCAGAAAATACTCTTTCACTTTCTCATCCGATTCTTCCGAAAATTCTCCCGCAGATTTTTGTACTTTCATCCACACTGCTTCCATACCTACTTTGTATTTTTCAATACACACTAAATCATCTAGTTCTCTGTATGCTATCTTATTAATCTGATCGCATCTCATAATTATATTTCTATATTCAATTGATTTTTTTATCATTTTCATAGTTCTCCAATCCTTATTTTTCTACTATAAGTTGAAGATTCTATTAATACTCATATTGTTCTCTCCTTTTAATTCAAAAAAGCCGCGGCTCATGCCACGGCTTAAAATATACTTATATAAAATATCTAAAAACACTATCGTTAACTACTATATACATATACCAACCGAGGCAATCTCTATTAAACTAATTATATTCTGACTAATCTTCATCATTTCAAATTGCCTCATTTCTATTTTGTATCACTTACTATTATAGTGACATGGATTATTCTTTCTGTCAACAAAATGCTTCATTAATAAGATTTTCCAGCTACTAGCGATTGCTTTTTTACCACTCCGTCCTTTAGTTTCATGGATTTCTGACCACTTTCGCCACAAAAAAATAACTCCCCAAAACCATTACAGTTTCGGGGAGCATATTATGTTTTTAGTAGTTTTCTTAACTGTTAGTTAAGCGATCTCCCTACTTATTAGCGATAGCTGCCTGGGCGGCGCTCCATAGAGGGAGTAGCTATCTCTTGAATAACTATGGTCATTTCTCTGTGAAATCCAGGAACTATATGGCAAGGATGGACTGGCCAAACCATATCCGAAACGCATAACATTATCTATCCATTTTTGTGAAACATATGATTACATGCAAATATCTATTCTATCAATCACAAGATGACCGGATGCTATTCCAAATTTTTTGCCGGACAACAAATGCTCTTTTAATTTTCTATGGAGTGTAGTTCTTTCCGGAAGGTTCTGATCTATTTTCGAGTATCCCGGAAAAATCCATCCCATATACCAGGTTTGTTCATAATCAACGCTGTCAATATCAAATAAACTCTTAAATCCAAGGATCTTGGAATCAGCAGGTAAAAACTCCTCGAGTTCAGGCATAATCATCCATGTGTTTGTAGTTATATCCACACTACACCATTCAGGCATATATTTGCTTTCAAATATGATGAAATCCTTCACCGATTTACATAGTGCCCCAAAAGCCATATCTGCATCAGCCGGAATATGTACTTCAATCGTACGATGATTTTCCTCTTCAACAAATTCGTACTCCAAGGAACCTATACGAAATTCCTGAAGCGTAACCTGTCTTTGAAACCACCATGCCCAATCATACCTATATTTGTTATCAGCATCCTTGGTTCCTGCCACAAAACGCGTTATAAATCCAAATGTATCTTTAAAAATCTCCATTGATATGCCACGTTTCACATACTCCTCATAGGAATATGTACATACAAAATTAAGTTGTTCCCACAAAATCTTCATAGAGTAGGGATCGTCTCCAAGAAACGCCTTCAATTCTTCTACTCC
>JAZUDH010000087.1:0-2201 GCA_045639565.1 Lachnospiraceae bacterium | reverse complement strand
CAAGTACAACAAATATCTTATCAACATTATTTTTTATTGCCTCAGGAAATGTGGGGAGCAATGTTGATCCGATTAAAACGCACAATACAAAACATAGTGTGCCAACAAATGTAACAATACATTTTCTCCTTACAACCTGCTTCTTTTCCTGTTCAGCATAACATACTGCTGATTTCAGAACATCCTTTATTTCACTATTCATATTCTCACTGCTTTCTCCATTGACCAATTCTCGAAGATCAATGTCATAATAATCAGCCAGTTCAACAATAATCCCTAAATCTGGCATTGTATTCCCGTTTTCCCAACGAGAAACGCTACGTGATGATACACCAAACATTTCTGCGATTTCTTCCTGCGTCTTACCATTTTCTTTTCGCAACTCTTTTAAGAAGTTTCCTATTTTTACTTGGTCTATCATTTCGATTTCCTCCTTTCACTGCCGATTATCATGCAATTATCTCGTAAAAAAAACGTCAGAAAGTGAGAAAATGACATGTTTCTACTAGACAGATATGTCTGATACTCTATTTTCTTTATTTTGGGTGCTTTTTACATAAAAAACTTGAATACTTGAACGGTATGATCAAAATAATCTACTTAATCATCAATTTCTATTTCGTTGCCATTCACATCCAACAATCTCATATCGTTTAAGTTGATGAAATATACTTCTCCTGCCGTCATATTAACAGTTCCAGAAATATTCTCGTGATTTTTATATATCTCTACTACTACATCACCACTTAATTCACTTATGAACTTCAAAACCCCATTGTTATTGACTATCGAAGTATTTACACCGAGTGCATTAAGACTTATCCATCCAGAGCTAGAACTCCAAAATTCACATGATAGTGTCGCCTCTGTATCATTACTGCTCACCTCAAAATTTCCAGAAATATCAAAGCTCACTGTATAGTCATAATTATTACTATTCCCAGACGGAATAATGCAGTAATTAGTATATTCAACGTCGTCCCCATCTATACGGATACTTGTCTCGCCCAAAGCATTGTAGATATTATAATAACCACCATCATATCTTTTCAGATAATAATTAAATTCCGGTGGTTTAGGTCCTCCACCAAATATATACTCTGCATCAAGAAGCAAATCACCCTGTATATCCGGATGATTATTAACATTTTTCACGCTTGAAACATTTTGACCATTATAGTCGACGTCTAAACTTGTACCATTATGTTCTTTCTTGCTGATTTTAACGACTTGATTACTTTTATAGTTTTCATCCACACTATAAAACTTATCCATATCTGTAATCATCGGCGAGCATCCTGTCAGCAAAATCATCCACAGCAAGGAAACTACTGATATCAAAGAAAATTTTTTCATATTTATCTTCATTCTCCGGTGTATCTCAATAGCCCGTATTATCAAAATCATAGTAACTACCATATAACCCGGTAGCACATAAAAACTTCAATTTTATCATCCCAACAAACTGAAATTTAGCATTTAGAAAACCTGTAAGTCATATTGATAGGCGACCATATCGTTAATCTTTGCTGCCCCATCTATGAGTACCATAAGTTAATTCTTTTCCGCCCATTTTCTCGTAAAATTTCCGTGCTTCAACATTATCCTTCAAACACCAAATAATCATGCTTTTTTTGTTATTGTTTTTGAAGTATTCCATCGCATGCTGAAGCAATGCTTTTCCGATTCCGTTTCCTCTGCTTTCGCATCTTACATATAACGCAATCACTTCACAATCTGCATTTTTATCGTTGGTGTTTTCCAACCATGCACATCCGACAACCTGTCCGTCACATTCTGCGACTATGTATTTCTGATATCTGTTTATCTCCAAGTTGTACCTGTCTTCAATTTTCAATGAATCAAGATAATCCGAATCAATAATCCCTCTGTAAGCAATTTGCCAATCTTCCAGAATGATTTCTGATATCTGCATTACATCGCTTTGCTTCGCATTTCTGATAATCACTATTATTTCCCCTTTTGTTAGATTTTTTTCTAACGTATTTCTATAATGATGTTAAGGAAGGATATATAGAAGCAGGTTTCAAATGATCATCCAGTTATTGTATGTAATTCCAAGGATAATCGTTCAAAGAATGCTCCAAGATGCCGTCCATCCACTAAGGCATGATGACACAGAATAGTCACTGGCATGATGAGTCTGCCTGCTGCATCCTGTTCATATTTTCCCCATGTAA
>JAZUDH010000086.1:0-49732 GCA_045639565.1 Lachnospiraceae bacterium | reverse complement strand
AGGCACAAGCGTAACTTTCAAACCTTTTGTATCTGGTTCGTTGGCAATGGGAAACCCTAATGCGGAAGAATAGTTAATTTGTCATATAGCAAACATTTACAACGTATGACTGGGTGCTTACAGTTGGTGCAAGTCCTATTGTAAGCGCCCCAGTTGCGGACACAAGAAAGTATGTGGTGAATCCACCGCCGTACCCTACGATTGTACCGAGAGTTGCGCTTTTAGGGAAAAAGTTACTATCGGCTATTACTCCTACGTCTGTTGTCGTTCCGTATCTGATAGCACCAGAGATAATAACTAACTTGCCTAATTTGATAATATTTACGCCGTTGGTTTCCCAATTCCCATGAAAATTTATGGACGCTGTTCGCAAGTCTAAAATATGCGTTAAATTAACATTTAGCGAACAATCACAGTATATGACTGAGTGCTTGCAATATGTATTAATTAAACAGCGAGCACTCTAGTTATGCATAAGGACTGTAAGGAGAACAAAAATGAGAAAAGAAATAAAATGCAAATGGAGGTAATATATGTCTGATTACGGATATTTAGCCCATCACGGCATCGAAGGCCAAAAATGGGGAAAAAGAAATGGCCCTCCTTATCCTCTTGAACCTGAAGACCATTCTGCGGCTGAAAAAAGAGCCAATGATGGTGTTTACACTCAGGGCGTAAAGCAAAATAGAGGAGAAGCCACTGATAAGAAAAAACAAGAAGCGCCAAATGCAGACATACCTGAACAGAAAAAAGGTATTGATAAAAAGAAACTTTTAATTGGCGCTGGAATAGCTGCAGGCGCTCTCGCAATTGTCGGGGGCGCTACTATAGGCGGAGTTTATTACGCAAATAATAAAGAAACCGTAGACGCAGCTTTAAAAAACATAGGGGATAGCGTAGTTGATAAATTTAACAGCAGTAAATTAGGGAAGAGCATTAGCGAAAGCGTTGCAGAAGCTAAAATCGATAGAGAAGAAACAAAGAAAGCTAAAGGCTATGTAGAGAAAATACTATCTGACAATGACGCATTTAGAAATAATGTGCAGAATAATCCTGATGTATATAGGAGTCTTCTTAACAATTCGAAAGTGATGAAGAATCCCAAAGCCGCAGCAATGCTTGTAGGTATGGGAGAAGCTGGAGAAAAGACTAAAGGAATAGCCGCAGATGTAGTTGCTAAGAAAGCTCGTTTGAGAAATACCGTTAATAAATTAAATTCAGATGCTATTTCGAAAGAATCAGCAGAAGGATTAACCGGAAAGATTAAACAAGCTTCTTCTAAGGTAACAGGTGTCACTGGAAAAGTTTCTGCTCCGTTTAAAGCTGTTAATAAAACAACAAATACGATCAAAGGAGATATTGGTTCTGTAGTAAGTGCTGTTGCTACTGGCGCTGGCGTTTATGGCTATGTTAAATCTAAAGCAAAAGGTAACGACAAAAACCAGCAAAACCAGCAGAACGATCAGAACAATCAGAACCAAAATCGTAATAATAACTACGATAATAGAAGGCCTAATAAGAAAAGACGCTATTAATTTCAAAATGGGGGTATTAAGTTATGGCATTGTCTAATACAGCCACTCCGTACTATTACGGGCTATTTAGAGATGCCGTAATAAGAGGAGAAATACCAGTATGCGAAGAAATCTCTATGCAGATGAATCGTATAGACCAAAGAATAAAAGATCCGCATTATTACTATGACGAAAATGCTATCAAAGGTTACGTTGATTTTTGCAATAATGAACTTACATTAACTAATGGCGAAGACCTTGAACTTTTGGATACATTTAAATTGTGGGCGGAAGATGTATTTGGCTGGTATTATTTCGAAGATCGTAAGGTTTACGTTCCAGCATCTGTAACAGGAACAGTTGGAAAATACGTAAACAAAAAAGTAAAGAAAAGGTTGACAAAGAAACAGTATTTAATAGTAGCCAGAGGAGCTGCAAAGTCAATGTACGCATCCTCTATACATGCCTATTATTTAACCGTCGATACGTCAACAACAAAACAAATAACTATGGCCCCTACTCTTGTTCAAGCTGATGAAATATTGTCTCCTTTGAGAACTGCAATTACAAGAGCAAGAGGGCCGTTATTTAAATTTCTCACAGAAGGTTCATTGCAAAATACAACTGGCTCTAAAGCTGATAGAACAAAACTTGCCTCAACAAAAGACGGTATAAAGAATTTCTTAACAGATTCGTTATTGCAACCAAGAACTATGTCTATTGAAAAAGCTCAAGGTTCAAGAGCTATCATATCTTCATTGGACGAATGGCTTTCTTGTGATACAAACGAAGACGTTATAGGAGCTTTGGAGCAAGCTGGTTCTAAATCAGACGATTATTTAATTATAGCTACATCATCTGAAGGTACAATTCGACACGGCATAGGTGATACCATCAAAATGGAGTTAATGGATATACTAAAAGGAGAATACAATGCACCGCATGTTTCTATTTGGTATTATAGACTCGATAGCTTAGATGAAGTAAATGATCCTAACATGTGGCTGAAAGCTAATCCTAATTTAGGAATAACAGTTCAGTATGATGCGTATCAGTTAGATGTAGAAAGAGCTGAAAAAGCGCCGGCGTCCAGGAATGATATTTTAGCAAAAAGATTTGGAATACCATGTGAAGGTATGACGTATTACTTTCCATATGAAGAAACTTTACCTCATAGGAAAAAAGAATTTTATGGATTGCCTTGTTCTATGGGAGCCGATTTATCTCAAGGCGATGACTTCTGCGCATTTACTTTCCTATTCCCATTAGACCATGGCGATTTCGGTGTAAAAGTTAGAAGCTACATAACAGAATCCACTTTAAATAAATTACCAACAGCTATGTATATGAAGTATAAAGATTTCATAAAAGAAGGTTCGTTGGTAGTACTAAATGGAACGCTGTTGGATATGATGGATGTATATGACGATTTGGATGACTACATTATTCAATCTAATTATGACATTCGTTGCTTTGGATATGACCCGTATAACGCGAGATCTTTTGTTGAAAGATGGGAAAAAGAGAACGGACCTTTCGGAATTGAAAAAGTCATTCAGGGTTCTAAAACAGAATCAGTTCCTCTCGGAGAGATTAAGAAACTATCAGAAGAAAGACGATTATTATTTGACGAACAGTTAATGACTTTTACTATGGGAAATTGTATTGTGCTTGAAGATACAAATGGAAACAGAAAGCTTTATAAAAAACGTTACGATGAGAAAATTGATAACGTAGCAGCTTTAATGGATGCATTTGTAGCTTATAAGTTAAATAAAGATGCTTTTTATTAGAAAGGAGGTAGAATGCTATGCCTAATAAAAAGAATAAACAGGTAGAAGAAACAACAAACGAAGTTGCCGCAGAAGAGCTGGTAGAAGAGCCGGTGGAAGAAGTAAAAGAAGATAAGAAATCTTCTAAAAAATCGAAGGCTAAAATAGTAACCTTATAAGGAGCAAAAATAATGGCGGATTTTAAAGAAAGATTTCAAAATGCCTGGAATGCATTCATGAATAAAGATCCTACTGTTTATGAATTAAAGTTTCCAGAAAGCGGTTCCTATTATACAAGACCGGACAGGCCTAAGTTAAACAGAGGGAATGAGAGAACTATAATTAATTCCGTCATTAATAGAATGGCGGTAGATGCAGCTTCTGTTGATATTCGTCATGTTCGCTTGGACGAAAATGATAGATTTACAGGACAAATTGACAGCACTTTAAACAATTGTTTAAAGACAGAAGCAAACGTCGATCAAACAGGCAGGGCTTTAATACAAGATATTGTTATGAGCATGCTGGATGAAGGGGTTGTTGGTGTAGTTCCTGTGATTACTAAAGGGAATCCGTTTACAACAGAATCGTATAAGATATATTCATTGCGCACAGGAAAAATTGTAGAATGGAGAGCCCATTCTGTAAAAGTTCGTTTATATGACGAAAGAGATGGGCGTAAAAAAGACGTAGTATTTCCAAAAGAGATTGTGGCTATAGTCGAAAATCCATATTACTCTGTTATGAACGAACCCAACTCTACTATGCAAAGATTAATAAGAAAAATGTCGTTGCTTGATATTGTAGATGAAAAGACGGGTTCGGACAGATTGGATTTAATTATTCAGTTGCCTTACACATTGCGTTCGGAAGGAAGAATAAAGCAGGCTGAAGAAAGAAGAGACGCTATTGAAAAGCAATTATCGGAATCTAAACGAGGTATAGCTTATACCGACGGAACAGAAAAGATAGTTCAGCTCAATAGACCTCTTGAGAATCAGTTATTGCAACAAATAGAGTATTTAACTAATCAGTTATTTGCTCAACTTGGCATAACTGCTGGAATTCTGGATGGAACTGCTGATGAAAACACAATGAATAATTATATGGCTAGAACAATCGAACCGATTCTTACAGCTGTGACTGAAGAAATGGAAAGAAAGTTCTTAACAGCTACTGCGCGTTCTCAAAAACAATCAATAAAATACTTCAGAGAACCGTTTAAACTTGTGCCTGTAAATCAGATGGCAGAATTAGCAGATAAGTTTACTAGAAATAGAATCCTTACTGCAAATGAGATACGTCAAGCTATTGGTGTTCGTCCTGCTAAAGATCCAAAAGCTGATGAACTGAACAACGCAAATATTTCTGATTCGAAAGACGAAGTTCATGTTGATGTAGATGGAAACAACATAACTGACGAAGTCACAGTTAATGAGCAACCAAATAGTGGACCCCCACTTGGTTAAATAAATTTGCAATTTCTAAAGATTTATAGTATAAGAGCAAAATGCCATATACAACATAGGTAAGTAGTTATTGCGTTTATGTAAAAATAGAAAGGAGAGTCAAAATGGGGTATAATTATGACTTTTCTGGCTGGGCAACCAGAAATGATATCGAATGCTCAGACGGTAGAACAATTCGACGCAATGCTTTTAAAGAACAAAACGGAGAAACAGTTCCACTTGTCTGGAATCACCAGCATAACGATGCCAGTAATGTCCTAGGCCATGCTATGCTGGAAAACAGAGACGAAGGCGTTTACGCTTATTGTTCTCTTAATGATACTCCGGAAGGTAGAAGAGCTAAAGAGCAGATTCTCCACGGAGATATTAATAAATTGTCTATTTACGCTAATAAGTTAAAGCAGAAGCAGGGTTCTGTGTTCCATGGCGTAATAAGAGAAGTTAGCCTTGTGCTTTCAGGAGCAAATCCCGGAGCGTACATCGATAATGTTCTTATGCATGGAGAGCGTTGCGATGACGATGCCGTTATTTATAACGACGAAGTCATTGACATAGAGCCGCTTAAGCATTCGGCTGATTCAGAAGACGAAGAACCGGAAGTAGGCAATTCAGCAAAACCCAATAAGGAGGAAAAAAATAAGATGGCAGAGAATAATAATTCTTTGAATCCTGAAGGAAAGACCGTACAGGAAGTTTATGATAGTATGACAGACTTGCAGAAAGAGGCTGTAAAAATGTTGATCGGTGCTGCTGTACAGCAGGCAAAAAATGAAAAAGCTAACAATGGAGGAGATGAAAACATGAAGCATAATTGTTTTGATAGCGAATACGGCTATGACGAAGTAAATGTATTAAGCCACAGCGATATCGTAGAAATCTTCGAAGACGCAAAGAGAAATGGCTCACTTAAAGAATCGGTTCTTGCTCATACAGATGATTACGGTATTGATAATATTGATTACCTTTTCCCGGATGCTCAGAACTTCACAAACGCTCCTGAGTTCATCAAGAGACCTGATGGTTGGGTACAGAAAGTAATGTCTGCTTTCCATAAGACACCCATGTCAAGAGTAAAGACAATCTTTGCTGATATTACTGAAGATGATGCTCGTGCTAAGGGTTACTTCAAGGGCAACCGCAAGAAGGATGAAGTATTCACACTTCTTAAGAGAAAGACAGAGCCTACAATGATCTATAAGAAGCAGAAGCTCGATCGCCAGGACATTATTGATATTAAAGACTTTGATGTAGTAGCTTGGTTGAAACTCGAGATGCGCGGTCTTCTTGAAGAGGAAATTGCAAGAGCAGCTCTTGTAGGTGATGGACGTTCATCGGCATCAGACGATAAGATTGACGAACTCAACATTCGTCCTATTTGGACAGATGACGATCTCTTCTCAATCAAAGCTCCCGTATCAGTTGCTGCAAATGCTACAGCTGATGTAAAGGCTAAGCAGTTCATCAGAACAGCAATTAAAGCTAGAAAAGATTACAGAGGTTCCGGAAATCCTACACTTTACTGTACAGAAGAGCTCCTTACGGATATGCTTCTTATTGAGGATGGTATGGGTAGAGTAATCTACGATACAGAAGAGAAGCTTCGTACAGCTCTTCGTGTTAGAGAAATCGTAACAGTTCCTGTAATGGAAGGTCTTGCTAGAAGAGTAGGCAACGTTACAAAGAACTTGATGGGTATCATCGTTAACCTTGACGACTATAACATTGGTACAGACAAAGGTGGAGAAATTTCGATGTTCGAAGACTTCGATATTGACTTCAACCAGAATAAGTACCTTATTGAGACACGTTGCTCAGGTGCTTTGGTTAAGCCTTTCTCTGCAATCGTTCTTGAAGAGTCAATCGATGTTACGCTTACAATCTCTCCTGTAGATCCTGAAACTGACATGCTTGGTAAGGATGCTGGAGACCTTTGCTACGGCGTTGTTGTAAATGACAACTCTATTGAAGGTACATTGAATTATGTAACGGGTTATACAGGATATTCAGGAGTTCCCGCTGAGCAGGAAGGTAACTATTTGCCTATTTCCATCGTTGGCGCAGGCGCTGATGCTGTAACAACTCTTACATATAAAGACAGAACTGTAACTGTAGATTCTGACAATCTTGCACTTATCAGAGTAACGGATAAGAACGAGAAGCTCACAATTACAACTACATCTGGCAGCAACGTAATCACAAAGGTTCTTAGCTTGAGAATGCTTAAGCTTAAGAAATAATATTTCTTCAAAATGGGGGAATCTAACATGGCAAAGATTTACGCGTTAGTAGGCTTTGGAATTAGCGAAGAAAGTTCGACTAGACCGGGCATATGGGAACAAACAATTACCGAACGTCCTTACTATGGAGATTTAATAAACCCCATAAGCAGATGGAATAATAGCAGCGATAGCACTAACGATGACATTAAATTTTCTGGAAAGTTGTCTATCGTTGCTGATCCATTTGCAAATGAGCATTACCATGCAATAAAGTACATAAGGTTTAAAAACGAAGATGTTAAATGGAAAGTTACTTCTGTAGAACCGCTGCGTCCTCGTTTAGAATTAGATTTGGGAGGGCAGTATAATGGCTAGAGATAGACTGTCGTTACATAGCGAATTAGTATCACTATGTAATCATGTATACTATAACCCTCCTGAATCTTTAAAACTAGAATACCCTTGTATAGTATATGCGCAAGAGCCTCCAGACGTTCGGAAGGCAGACAATAAAAGATTCATAGTGACCAATAGATGGCAACTGGTAGTAATCAGTAAAGATGTAGATTATGATTTAGCTGAAACAATAGCTGAGCATTTCGAAAAATGTGCAATCAGTCGTATTTATAAAGCCGATAATTTACAGCATTGGTCATTAACACTATATTATTAGGAGGAAATCAAAATGGGTTCAACAAGACTTCTTTCATGGGACGGCCAGGGAACGCATAAATTTGAAACTGGCGTAGACCATTGCGTCCTTTATCTTCTTAAGAAGGTAACTAATGTATTAAAGTATACAGACGGCGTTGCTTGGAATGGAATCGTTTCTATTAACGAAAACCCTACAGGCGCAGACGCTACAAAAATGTATGCAGATAATATTAAGTATCTTAACTTATATTCTGCAGAGGAATTCGGAGCATCTATCGAAGCATACACATACCCCGATGAGTGGAAAGAGTGTGACGGTTCAGCAGATATGGTAGATGGTATGACAGTAGGTCAGCAGTCAAGATCAACATTTGGCCTTTGCTATAGAACAAAGATCGGTGATGATATTGATGGCGATAATGCTGGTTATAAGCTTCATCTTGTATATGGTTGCCAGGCTTCAGTATCGCCTAGAAACTACCAGACTACAAATGAGTCACCTTCTGCAAATAATATGTCGTGGGAAATCACAACAACTCCTGTATCGATCTCGCCTATTACGGTTAATGATGAGATAAAGGAATTCAAGCCCACTTCAATTATTACGATCGACTCTACAAAGTTTGCTTCTGGAACCGCAAAGACTTATCTTGCTGCTCTTGAGGCTATTCTCTATGGTTCGGTAACGGATGATGATGTACCTGTAGTTACTCCGGCTGAACTTCCTACACCCGATGAAGTATATCTTCTTCTTACAACAGGAAGCAGAACGCCTTCATCGTAAATTACATTTTAACTTCAAAATGGGGCCGTGAGCATAAATTGCGGTCCCTTTTTTATTTATAAGGAGGATTATTAATATGTTTTCATACAAAATTACATGCACAGAAGTAGACCCTGCAGGCGTAGAGGAAGAAGTAACAAAATCGTTATACTTCAATCTTACACAGGGTGATATGGTTAAATTAAACCTTGAAAAGAACGGAAAACTTGAAGAGCTTCTGAAAGAAATGGAAGAGAATAAAGACACTGAAGCTATGCTCAAAACGCTTGAGACAATTATTCTTACAGCTTATGGTGTTAAGGATTCTGAAGGTTTCTTTGTAAAGAATCAGAAGTACACAGATCGTTTTAAAGCAAGCAACGCGTATTCAGAGTTCTTCATTAAATTAGTAAGCGAGGAAATTAACCCGGTTACATTTATCTTGGAAATTATGCCTAAGAAGATTGCAACAGAAGTTGCCGCTAAAATGGGCGTTAATAAATAAAAGTAAAAAGGGGCGGCGACGAATGCTTACTATAACAATAAAAGCCGGAGAGGTTTTTGACGAAGTAAATTCTAAAATTATAGAAATTGAAGATACTAAAATTGTGCTAGAGCATTCGTTGCTGTCATTGTCGAAGTGGGAAGAAAAATGGCATAAACCATTCATTGGCAATCAAAACTTATCAGAAGAGATGATCTTGGATTACATAAAATGCATGACCATTACTCAAAACGTAAATCCTTTAGTGTATGATTTCTTATCTATAGAAAATATAGAAGAGATTAAAAACTATATAGCTGACCCAATGACAGCCACTTGGTTTGGAGATGGAAGTCAAAATGGGGTAAAAGGAATGCATACAGAAATTGTAACCGCTGAAGTTATTTATTCTTGGATGATAGCTTGCGGTATACCTTTTGAATGTCAAAAATGGCACATCAACAAATTAACCACTTTGATTAGAGTATGTTCCGAAAAGAATAATCCAGATAAAAAGAAAATGTCAGTAAAGCAAACAATGATGCAGAACGACCAATTGAATAAAATGCGTAGAGCACAAATGAATTCGAAAGGATAAGTATGGCTAAAACTATAATAGGTATAGACGCTATTGGAAGTTGGGATTCTACAGAAATGTTTCTTGAACAATGGGCTGAGGTGTTTAAAAATGGTATATTAGATAAATATGGCCAAATGGGAGTTGACTATTTGGAATTGTATACACCTAAGAGAACAGGTTTAACATCTCGTTCATGGTCTTACGATATTAAATGGGATTATGATGGAACAGTAGAATTAATATTCAGTAATTCTAACATACAAAACGGGCAGAACGTTGCTTTAATATTACAACTTGGTCATGCCACTGCAGGTGGTGGTTATTTCCAAGGAATAGATTACATAAATCCAGCATTAGCTCCAGTGTTTGAGTTAATGGCTAATCAAGCATATGAGGAGGTGGCTACGTATGGCCAACATTGATGAACGTGTAGTAAAAATGACGTTTGACAATAGCGAATTTGAACCGCAAGCCAAAAAATCGTCCACAACACTAGGCCGTCTGAAAGATGCGCTTACAGAGTTAACTACTGTTGCTGGAAGTGGCTTAGGCAACGTTATGTCTAAACTAGATTTTAAAGATCTCCTCAAAATAGGAGCAGGAACCACTGGTATAATAGCTTTAAGGAAAGGCTTAGAGGGTTTAAAAAATGATTTGGGAGATTTTGTTGAATATATTCCTAATAAAGTAAATGAAGCTTTAACGGGAGCATTTCAGCAAATAAAAACGGGCGGCTGGAGCAGAGCTATGAAAATCGAGAATGCTAAATTCTTGTTAAAAGGTTTAGGTCTTGATGAACAAACGTTTATGGATGCGGCCGATTATGCAGTATCAGGAACAGCATATTCTTTAGATGCCGCTGTATCCGCAGCAGCTCAATTAGGTGCTTCTGGGTATGATACTTTTGAAGAATTAAAATACATGCTTAGAGGTATCTCTGGTTTTGCAGCGATGACTAACAAATCGTTTGAAGAAATAGCATACCATTGGACTATGATTGCAGGTATGGGAAGACTTACTGGAGGAGAAATAACGTATCTTTCTCAAAAAGGTCTTAACGTTGCTGCAGAATTGGGAAAAGCTTTAGGAAAAACTGAAACGGAAGTTAAAGATTTAGCTTCTAAAGGCCAAATAAGTTTTGCACAGTTTGCTAAAGCAATGGACGATGCGTTTGGAGAACACGCTAAAGATGCTAACTCTACATTTGAAGGCGCAAGCGCTAATATTAATGCGGCCCTTAGTAGAATAGGTGCTGTTTTTGCAACTCCGTATATACAAAACATTATTCCTACATTAAATGGTATAAGAACTGCTATAAATGCTATAAAAGAGGCATTAGTCGAAACAACAATAGGAACTGACTTTGGAGATATGATTGCCAGTTTCTCCAATCTTGTCAATAGAGTTCTTACACAATTAAATGAATCATTAAATGGTTCTAGAATAATATACCAAGTTTCAGATGCGGTATCTGCTTTATTTAGGTCTGCTAAAGAATTGCTAGATTATCTGTATGATAATTTGGAAAATAGTGGAATAATAAGCAACATAATATATGGCTTGTCTGTTCCTATAAAAGATTTAATTAAATTAGTAGATGCTGTCAAGTTAATACTTGAAACTACATTTGATAAATCTAATATTATTCCCAATATTTATAAGCTTTCAATGATGGTTAGAGACATGCTAGATATGCTGCAATTTAATGCGTATGATACATGGATTTTTACACATCCGTTCGAAAGATTACTGGATTTGTTAAAAGATATTTATGGTGTTGGAAAAGAAGTTTTCGGGTTAGACACAGATTCGTTAGCAAAAGCAAGCGGTAAAATACTTGATACTTTTGAAAAGCTGTTAAAATCGTTAACCCTAACAAATAAGTCTTCTAAAAACATAACAGATACATTTAAATCGTTGTTCACAGCAATTAAAAATGTTGCAACATCTGTATATGCTATTATAGATTACGCATTGCCTAAAATAGAAAATTCAATTCCATATATATTTGATAACATTACTGGAATAGTATCTTCCCTAGCAAAAGCAGTCGAGTGGGTTACGGAAGTAGTAACACAAAGCGAATTGGCAAAAAGCATATGGGAAAATATTAAGAGCATATTCAATACAGTATTTAAAGTATTTGATGATGCTAATGTGTCGTTTAATAAGATATTTTTCGGAGAAGACGACGGTACGACATTGCTTACTAAAATTAGCACGTTTGTAGATAGCTTTGAATTGATATTAAACGAAGCTTTAACCGAACTCGATCTCGAAGAGTTAAACTTTACTCCGATAAAAGATTTCTTCTTAGGTCTATTCCATTTGGAAGATGGCACTGGAAATCCGGAAGAAACATCTCAATTCTTAGATAATGTTAAAGAATTGTTAAATAAATTTGGTTATATTTTTATGCTATTTCTTAATCCTATCGAAGGCATTAAACAAATTAATCCGAATGCAAAAAACCCTACGAAAACAATGGCCGATTCTATAAAAGATTTTATAGAATATATCTTAGATGCATTTATGGGTCTTGACAAAACACATCTCGATACTATTGTTGATTTAGCGAATATAGTCAAAGACGTAATTATTGCTTTAATATGGCTCGTCGCTTTAATTAGTGCAGAATTAGCAGGAATAATAGCAACAGAAGACTTATTGATGACTATAAAAGATGGCTTTAAAGTAATTAAAGAAACCATAGAAGATATACTAAATGGATTCTCGTTGCTGAATGCTAAAGAGATAGGACAAGTTATAGGTTTAGCTACAGCAGCGAAAAAAACATCTAACTCAATATTCAAGAATGGTATAGACCTTGTAGGTTTAATAAAAGCTATATCTTGGTTAATGGTGGCGTTCGCTGCAGCATTATATGTAATTTCTGAAGTTTCTAAAAATGGCGATTTAATGAACGGAGTTAAGGCTTTTGCTATTGTAGCTGGAGTTTTAACTGGAGTTCTTGCTTTATTATTATTGGCTGAGGGTTTGATAAATAAGTTCTTACCGTTAGCTTCTACTAAAGCGTTTTCAATTAAAGGTTTTAAGAAAACCGGAAAAATGAAACTAAAACAAACTCAATTTGGAGGAACAGCTGGAATACCTGGATCTTCTGAAATCAACGACTTCACAGGAAGTTTAGGAGGACCATGGGGTTCTATTGCCGGAGCAATATTTGCAGTAGCTATAGGCATGTCCGCAATTTCAGTAGCCATGGCAATATTGAACGTAGCTGTTCCATCTGATGGCGTTGGTAAGTTTGCTGCTATAGCAGGAATAATAGCAGGCTTGGTTACAATAATCGGAGCAATAATAACAGCTGTTGTGATATTTACTAACAAGTTTGCTTCTGACAATCCTAAAGCTTTAGCGTTAGAAATAGCTGCAATTGGAGCTTCTGTATCTGCTATTATGCTTTCAATGTCCGCAATGGCAGTAGCTATAGGAGCTTTGTCAATACTTCCAAATCAAAATGGGGTAATCACAGCCGGTATGGTGCTTGGTTTGATAGCCATAGCTGTAACGGCGATATTCGGCTTAGCAATGTCAATGGTAAAAGATTGGCAGGGAGCTTTATCCGGAATTGCATTAGGCGCCGGAATACTCATGGCATTAGTCGGAATGTCAAATGCTATAGTTGCGTTTGCTACTGCCATATCTATATTATCGTTATTGGATCCAGCAAAAATGGAAACCGCTGCTAAAACGATGAAAGTGTTGGCTATAGTGCTTGGAGTTTTAGGCTTATTACTGACAGCTATGGTTATTGTTACAAGTTTACCAGCAATTTCGGAAATGTCTTGGATACCTATTCTATCTTTGGCTGGTTTATTTATATCTTTGGCTGCTGGATTTCTAGGTCTAAGCGTGACTCTTACCACATTAAGCGTCGCAGCATTAGCAGTTAGTATAGCTATCGATAAATACGTAGAATCATTCGAAAATTTCGTTAATGCAATTATGAAGCTCGTTAACTTTGCTAAACGTTTAACTCCAGAAGAATTAAAGAGCACCACCGATAGCTTAAAAACACTTGGAAGAGCTACTGGAGAAATGGTAGTAGAATTTGCGGCAGGAGTACTTAATGGTTTAGCTACTAATATCTCGAATATATTAGACGATGTATGGACTGTTTTATATGAGATAGCTAAAGTTATAGGAATACAGCTCTTGCCTGGAGCATTAGCATTAATACCGATGTTTGCAGGGGCTGCTCAAATAATAGACAGCGTGCTTCCTGACGGAATGGGCCAAGCTATAGCCACAAGGATTTGGAGCTTAATAACAGACACTGTAATACCTTGGATAAATTCAAAATGGGGTGAAATAACAGAAACCTTATCAGAATTTGTAACAAATATTGTCGATTTCGTCTTTGATGAGATGAGAAAAGGAAAAGAAAGAATTTCAGAAGTCGTTGATATTCTGGTTGACTGGTTTAGTGAGTTCTCTAAAGCATTTGAAGCTAATAAAGATGAGATTTCAACTTCTATGACATCAGTTGTTGATACGGTTTTGGATGTAATGCTTTCAGTAGTACTTGGCAATAAAGCTTCTATAAAACTTGAAAACATAGGAGTACAGTTTGTCAACGGTTTGGCCAAAGGTTTAACCGGCTTTTCCGCTGTCTCTGTTATTAAAAATGCTATGGACTTCATTGGCGGTAAGGGCGATGAGGGAATTAGAAAGCGTTGGGGTATACGTTCCCCTTCGACGGTTGCAGAAAAGATAGGCGCTTTCTTTGTGGAAGGGCTTGGACTTGGCATTGGAGAAAATAGCGGAAGAGTAATAGACGCTATAGACAACCTTGCTAATAATGGTTTAAGTTCATTAAAAGAACAATTATCGACTTCTCTTAATGGACTTATGGGCGATGTTAATCCTGTAATAACTCCGGAATTAGATTTGAGCAATATTAAATCTGGTCTTGGGGATATGGGTTCATTGTTTAATAATATACCTAATGTTAATGCTATATTTTCGGCTAGGTCGTCTATTGATGCAATGCCGAATATACAAGATTTAATGAATTCTGTAGACAGCAATTATAGCAATCTTATAGGAACGGTTTATTCAATTAAGCCTAATCAAAATCCTGTTCCGGTTAACGTTAATGTTAGCTTGGAAGGAGATGCTAAGAATATGCTGAAAGTTATGCAGAAAGAAGACAGACGTTACACGCTAGCGCATGGCCATTCGGCTTTTATCGTTAGCTAAGATATTTTTAAGGAGGACCGTATATATGGCAAACCCGTTAATTGTAGTAGATGGACTCGATTGGACACCGTATATTACGGTTCCTTCTTACGCCGTCAAATTAGAACCCGATTACGAAGAATGGTTTGATGGTAATCACAAGAAAAGAAGGAATGTAATAAGATGGAAAATAATTGGTAAGTTCACTGTAAAGTGTCCTGATTCTTCAACATATATAGGACTTTTGCAATCATTACGAAACGCAGCTGTTGATGCTGGCGGCTACTACATGATAGATAGCGTATACATTAATGATTCTAGAGAAGTAATAGAAAATGTAGAAGCTTATTTAGATCTCGGAAATCTTCAAAATGAGGAGCCAATACTTGGAACAGCCGATTCAGAAGGCTTTGAAATTGAGTTAGAAGAGAGGTAGCGTTATGTATGCATGGGCAAAATCCAATCTATTTTGGCAAGATGGAATACATAAAGATTGGTATATAGAAATATTAGAGGACGAAACGTTTTTAACAAATGAAGACCTCGTAGATGGCTCTATAAGCTATACAAATGGAATTTCCGACAATTCAGCAATCAAACCTGGCACGTGCCAAAGTGCAGAATTTAAGTTTGAAACGATTCATTCAGATAATCTTGTTGGAAAAACCATAGCCGTATGGCTTGGACTCGACGGAGATACAGAAGATTTGCTTCCTATTGGCGTATTTGAAGTTACAGAATGTGACTGGGATGCTGAAAGAACAAAACGTTCTGTTGTATCATATGATTATATGAATGCTGTTTTAAATGCGGATGCCACACAATGGTATAACGAATACTGGGATAATGTGTACGATCCGGAATATGGCGTAACATGGGTTCAATTCATAAAAGATTTTGTTGGAGCATTTGGAATAACCATATCCAATAAAGGAGGAAAACAATACGTTTATATAGTATTTACCACAAATTGGGATTCTATAACGGTAAAAGAATGGTCTGATTATAGTTCTTATAGTGCTGGAGACCCTCCCGCTCATAGCGAAACATTTGATGAAAATGGAGGAAACTACAGAGGATATTTCGATTTATGGTGGACTGGGCCGTCTTACGAAGGGGCTACTTATGGATATTGGTATTGGTCTGATCCTAATGAAAAACCAAATAGGCATAGTGTTGAAGCACGCCATTATGAATATACATACACTTGGGGAACCTTTTATCCAGGAACGGCGCCTTCCATATTTGACAGCAGCTATGCGCCAACATATTCAAATGTTTATCGTTCTATAAGCAATAATCAACAGATATTTGGTTCTACAATTCTTTGTGATATGCTTGAATCTTCTGGTTTATTTGGCATAATAAATAGATTCGGAGAAATGCAATTCGTACGTATTGGTGGTTGGTCATATGCAGACGGAGAATACTATAATCTTGATAGATTGTATCCCGGTGATATTTATCCCTATGCTACGCAGTACGATGAACCAGTATCTGGTTATAGAGAAACATATCCAGGCGGTCCTGATAATATTGTTATGCAAGTTACGCCAGATATTTATGAAACTGTTGAATATGCAGATTATATAATAAAAGGCTGCGATTCTGTATTTGTTTATAATGAAAAGAATGAGTTATACAAATCGAATTATATAAAAAATGAATACGGTTATTTGCCTAGCGATCCGTCAGAGGTTACGAATCCTTATAATTTGGTAAATAACTGGACTACGTTTGGAGAACTTGATGAACGGTATAGCAGAGTTAATGGTGAGGCGCTATTGAATGCCATGGCTATTATTGAATACCGTCCATGCAAGATTAAAATGATGGGAAATCCGTGCTTGGATCCTGGAGATAGGATTGAAGTTATTACAGCGGAAAGACCTAATAGGCCAAGCGTTAGATTCGATACAATTATATTAAACAGAACATTGAGTGGATTGCAAACATTGGTAGATGAAATCTCTGCAGATGGAAACATTGACGGTAATCCTAACTTTCAAGCAGTAGCCAGTGCTTCAACAAGATTGTCTAACATTGAAAGGCAACTTTATTCCGGAACAGCAGGTGGAAGTGGTGGCGGAGTACCAGTATATTCAGTAGAATCGCTTCCTGTAAATCCAGATTATGGATCAGTTTATTTAATCCAAGGAGAAGTGCTGGTTGTATAAAAATAGAAAGGAGCTTATTGCTAATGGATAATCCTATAAGAACACAAGTGCAAGAGCTCCTTTCTGGAGTTTCTCAATCTAATATAGTTCAAACAATATTGGGGTATATTGAGAATAATTTAGGAATGGCTATCGGAGATAGGACTGGTATTGAAGATACGATAGAAGGTTACCTTCAAAATGGGGGAGAATACGAAGAACCCATTTCTAATTACATAGCTAGCTTAATAGATAGTTATTCAAATAATACAAGGAGAGGACCTAGCTATCAATCTGCAAGAATTTGGTATCAGGGAAAAGACCATAAAGATATTTGGTATGATGGACAATACCACAAGGCATTATGGATGAATAAACCTTCTTGGAATATGAATGGATATGAATGGATGAAACTCCACGATCCAATAATAATTGATTCGGAAGACGTATGGTTTCAGCATGCGGTAGGAACCATAAGCATTCAGATTGAATCTTATTTAAAAAGAGGAAAATTTGAAGGAACTAATTACGTATCTAATAACATTTTTACATCGAATAGACGAGGCGGTCTTTCAAGATTTGACGTTCCGTTGAGCAGTTTTGATTTTTATCCTTATGGTGATCAAGGTATTTCTGTTAGACCTATGGTTAGTACCATATATGGGCCAATGGGTCTTCATGTTGACGGAAATTATTATCAGGGTATAGACAAATCATCATCGGATAATAACATAACATTGCCTGACGGTGAACCTGGAGTATTGCAAACACCAATACTAATAGATAAAAATAATATTTATTATGGTTTAATAGGAAACGTAGATGCGACTAATCCTAGAAATTGTAAGTTGTACATATACAAAGAAGAATACAATGCATTCGGAACTGGCCAGTATCGTTTAAACCTAGTCCGCACAATAGATTATAACGATGAAGATTACTTTTTAGGAAGAAATTCTAATATGAGCGCTAGAGCTAGGGGTACTGTTGATAATTATCCTTTAAAAGTTAATTATTTAGGCGGAGCGATTTCAAAATTAGATGGCAATGTTCTATGTACTACTGGAGGAACTTCTGTAAATCTATTATCAGCTCCTGGTGATACAATATTTGAACCTTGGGCTAAAAGATTTTCTAACTGGCCAGAAGAACCATCGAAGCCAATCCGTAATAATAGTTCCATTATTACTTTAAAAGAATTGTCTATACCAAATCAAGTTAATCTAAAAGCCGGAATACAGAATCTTATTGATAAATATTGTTCTATATTTTTCGAAGATTATGAGTTTATACCAGCTTTTGCGTTTCCGCATGAGTTTGTTGACGGAACATATAGACAAGGCGCATATGATATTATTCCTGGATCGGTTAATCCTTTTCCTATAAGTGTAAATAGAGCTACTACTCTTTTAAATGGTGTTATATTTAGAGACATGGATTACTATTGCAGTGACAATCGTGGAAATGACTCATTAGATTTTGCTGCATATGGGAAATATTATAGATATTTCGTATTTACGTTTACATATTTGAAATATGTGTCTGATGCTTTTTCTGCACAGGAAGAGGCTGATGCATTGATAAATTCCATGGAAGATACTAAATACGATTTTGAAATAACTGCTACCCCAGTGTATCAACAAAAATGGGATCCTGATTTAAATAGATATATGCCAGATTATTCAAAGGAAGCTGCAATATCTGCATCTATACGAATACCGGCCTATTTGGTTTATAATAATTTTGGGGTTACTGGAATATTTGATTATATAGGCGCCATGGACGATGCAGGATTGATATACGTGTATGAAGACTTGCGAGAAGAATATGGATGGGTCAATTATTCTCAAAGAAACCCTATATTTTATCAGTTCCATGGGGTTCCATATCTAGGTTGGTACGAAATTCCATCGGCAAGCGATAGTTTTGCTCGTTACGGAACAACTGAAGGCAAGACTAGATTTTATAGACTTGAGCAGGATGAAACGCTTACCTTGGTAAAAGAATATGCAGCGGGACAAGAAGTAACGGTTACATACAATTCAAGAACTACTCATGGTGGAAATTATACAAATCCATTTAAAGTACGTTTCACTGGACGCACATTTACTAGGTCTTTTGAATCACATTTTATTACGGAGGAAGAAGATCCAGAAATTGGTACTATAGGACGATTAGACCGTGTAGACGATTGGAATGAATACATAAAAACCAATGACACAGTTCGATTTGAATGCTTGCTTCCAATAAAATCAGGAAAACTTAGTAAAGTAAATAGGACGTCAATTCCAGATGTTACTGAATACATGTTTGGATATGCAGATGCTATGTTTTGGATGATACGTGGTTGGAATAATTCAGAAGCATCAGAATTCTCAAATGCTAGCCCAGTTATACGCTGTCCTTTTGCATTTGATTTTTCTGGTTCGATATTTTGGCATTGTAATGACTAAGAAAGGAGGTCGTACATGGCAAAAACATTTCAAAATTTTTATAAAAGATACACGAATGGTTGGCAAAATTATAGAAGCGGCGGAACTCAAATAGATGCAAACGCCCTAAACAATTGGGATAATTGGATAGCTAATAATTCTACTAATTATTTTCCATACTGTGCAACGGATTTGGAAAGTTCTGCTAGTAGCGGTATTCCATTAGCTACTTATGGAGTTAATGGCACAGACAAAGTTATATATTTACCGCAATCATTTGTCGATAGGGTTTCTGCTTTAGAAACTAAAGTGGCAGCGCTTGAAGCTGCAAATAACAGTTAAGAAAAGAGGATAACTATGACAATAGTTGATATTTTAAAATTATTCGGAGTCCCAACTGCATTGTTTGGGGCATTAATGGCCTATTGTGTTAGTAAATTTAAGATTTATAGCACAGAACAAAAGGCCATCAAATCGGGCATGCAAGCAATGCTTAGATCAGATCTAATAAATATGTATAACAAATACAAAGATATTAAGAAAGTTCCGCTATACGTAAAAGATAATTTCGAAAACGTATGGCAGAACTATCACAATCTCGGAGCAAACGGAGTAATGGATGGCATCCATGAAGAGTTTATGAGTTGGGAAACCGAGTAAATATTGGTATTACAGATATTCGAAAGCACCGCGCCTTTTGGGTATCTATAATATATAATCCTTCTTTTTATACATAAGTGAAAATCAAGCTACCGACAAAGTTGGTACCAGTATAGCCTGGAGTACTTTAATTAAATAAGGAGGGAATATGGCAAACTATGGATATTTAATGCATTTCGGGATAATGGGCCAAAAATGGGGGGGTTAGAAGATGGCAAAATCCCGATGGTTCTTTAACCCCCGAAGGCAGAATACATTATGGCTTAACAAAAGAGAAAGTAAACAACTTTAATGGCGATATAGATAAAAGCATAAGACAAAACAATTCCTTACTGGAGTGGTACGGAAAAGAAGCCAATAAAGCCATTTCCAGTATGTCTAAAAAAGACAAAGACGCGATGTTAAGCAAGGCCGCTGATGCTTTAGAGCCTTATTTGGATCGAGAAGAGAACGGTGAGGCGTGGATATACTTTGACGACGAAAATTTAAAGGATTGCTTATTTGGTTCAGTATCTGATTACTTAAAGAAAAAAAGAATAGTATATCCTTATGATGACCATAATAAAAATGTCGATAAAGCTAATGAGATGCTTAGTAGCTATGTCGAGCATTCGTTAGGCGATATTGGCAATACAAAAGTTTACAACAGTACATTAAAAGATAAAGAAGTTAAAGAACTTCTGTATAAATTCGACGATGACTATAATTATATGTCATATTCTAAACTAAATCCGAATAGCTATTCATTTGGAATTGAGATGTTGGATATTATTAATTTTGCTACAGAAAATGGTTCGATATATTTGGAAAATGATTTCGAGGAAGAACTGCGAAAACGAAAAGTATATGAATATGATTAATTAAGGAGGTATTAGTTATGATTATTTCAAACAAAGTTTATGATGCACTTAAAGCTATAGCATTGTATTATTTACCCGCATTGGGAGTTTTATATTTTGCTTTAGCAGGAATTTGGGGTTTCCCTTACGGTGAAGAGATCGTAGGAACTATTACTGCAATTGATACATTTCTTGGTGTATTCATCAAGGTTGCGTCAAGTAAATATGAAAAGCAGAATGGCGGTTTGCCGCTTGATAATTAACTTCTAAACAAAGGAGGCTATTATGGCTGGAACTATTGTAGAAGGAAGCATATTAACAGAAACAAAGAAAATGCTTGGGTTAGTAGATGAAGATACGACATTTGACACAGACATAATCATTGATATTAATTCTTCATTGTCAATTCTTAGCCAGCTCGGAATAGGCCCCAAGGACGGCTATTCTATAAAAGACAAGAATGACACATGGGATGATATTATTGACGATGCCAAAAACCTTGAGCTCATAAAAACGTGGTTGTATATGAAAGTTCGTTTGATGTTTGATCCACCTTTAAACGGGACTGTGTTGAACAGCATGAACTCTCAATTAAACGAGCTCGAATGGCGTATATCAGTAGCTCAGCATTTGGATTAAGGAGGATTAATTTATGCTTATGAATTCAAAAGATTTCATAGATATTTTAAAAATAGCTAAATCAGTTCCAAACTACTACAACAATAAATTCCCTAAGAATCTTGGATATTTTGATGGGGCACGATATTCTTTCGATTGCTGGAATTTAATTAAAGTATGTTTGTCTGGTTGGTTGCCGGGAGGAGGCATAGGTAGTTATTTGTCACCTTCAAAATTAGTAACCGGAGATTGCGATGGCGCTACATTGTTAAAATCCTGCACTAATAGGAGCAAAGATTTTAGCAAAATTTCTGTTCCTGGTACGTATTTATATATGACGTCATCACCTCATTCTGGAATCTACATTGGTGAATTCCAGGAAGGCGATAAAATCTATAATGTAATTGAATGTACTAAGAATTTATATTCTGGACAGAATGGTATTACGTATTCATACGTGGATCAGGACGGAAAACGTAGTGCTTGGAAGGGTGCCAGCGGAAAGACTAAATGGTCAGAGTATGGTTTGCTTACAAAGTATTTGAATTATGACAATGATATTAATGAGGTTAAACCCGTGGAAGAACCCGCAAAACCAGCTTCAGATAACAATGAGTATGACACATATGTTGTTAAAGCAGGAGATTCGCTTTCATCGATAAGCGCCAAGTATGGTTTGACTCTTGATGATATTCTTAAAGCAAATCCTCAAATTACAAATCCTGATCTGATTTATCCCAAGCAGGTGATTCTTATTCCCAAGAAAGAGAAAAAGAAACTGGATGCTAAACAGGAAGAGGTCTGGTATACGGTAAAGCCTGGCGATAGATTGTCAATAATTTGTGGAAAGAATCATGTAAGCATGTCTTCTGTATTAGCATTAAATCCCGGTATTACAAATCCAGACTTGATATACCCTAATCAGAAAATAAGGTTAAAATAGGTACAGCAATGAGCATTTATGGATATATTAAACATAACGAATTGGCTCATCATGGTATAAAAGGACAAAAGTGGGGAGTGAGACGCTATCAAACTATTGATGGTAGTCTTACACCCGCTGGAAAATTAAGATATTCATCGACAAAGTATGCTAGGTCAGTACGTAAAGATGCAGAAAAAAAGATAGAAAAGATATCTTCAGACGTTATTTCGTCAGCAAAAGCATCTGGAAGTAGGATGTATGGTTTAAAAAATAAACTTAAAACAGAATCTAGTATACGAAGAAAAATAGATAAAAAATCTATAGAAGATAACATTCTGCCTGAACTTGCTGCTAAAGATATTAAAGATGCAATACGATTTACAACCATATCGGATGATAACAATTTTGTTAAAAATTATAATTCATTCAAAGATATTTTAAGTAAAAAAGGTTATGAAGAAGTAAAATGCAAGAATTATTTTGACGAGTACAAAAAAGGTAAAGTTAAACATAAAGCGGTTCAGTCTATATTTATGGATAAAGGCGGTTATCAGTTCGAAATCCAGTTTCAGACTCCCGCTAGCCAAAAGGCTAAAGATAAAAAAGTCCCAATATATGAGGAGAGACGCCAAGTAGGAATTAACAAATCTCGTGCAGAAGAGTTAGAACGACAAATGGATATTTTAGCTAAACAAGTACCAGATCCGAAAAATATTTATACAATTAAATCACATTAAAAACGGAGGAATAACATTATGGAAACAATTTATGTAGAAAGAAGCAATCATTTATCCCATCACGGCATCGAAGGCCAAAAATGGGGCGTGAGAAGATGGCAAAATGCAGATGGTTCTTTAACTCCCGAAGGACGAATTCATTATGGAGTAGGCACATCAGAATCTCCTAAAGGAGGCTACAAAAACTTCTTTGATAAACAAAGAGCACTTAGAAAGGACGTAAATAGTTATCAAAGAAGGTCTGGAAAAGCCGGAATGACAGATATCGTAAAGAATTTTGGAGAAAAAGGCATAGCAAAAGGCTATAAGCAATCAATGGCTGATAAAAGAAGTTGGAAAGAAGCGAATAGAGAAGAAAGAAGACTGATAGATGAAAAATATGGCAAAAGCTATGTTAAGAAGAATGAGGTTGTTTCCAATGGCCTCAAACTCGCCATTTTAGGAGCTGGAATTACTGCCTTGGCTTTATCGGCTGTTAAAACAAATGTTGTTGGCCCTGCTGATTATATGATCACTGATAAAGGAATGAGTGATGTTCTTTTATTAACTCAGAATGTCCAGCTTCCTGCAGTTAGAAGATAAGTAATTATTATAAAAAGGGCGCAAGTATAACAGCTTGTATCCCTTTTTGATATTCGCATAAATAGCATACACTATATAAGAACAAATAGGAGGTAATGCATATGGCAGAATACAAATTTGAAATTGGAGATATGGTTAGACTTAAAAAAGGGAGAACAATACATATAGTAGTTAAACGTGAGTTATGGGGTGATTCAAACAAACCCGCATATTTAATAAAATCTACTGTAGGTAGAGGAAAGACCCAATGGGCAAGCGAAAACCTTATCTGCAAACCTGAAGAGATTCAGATGACATTATCTATGTTGAAATGAATATTTACTAAGCATCTAAAACTGGTGCTTAGTCTTTTCGCATAATTAACAGCTCCTATATAAGAAGAAAATTATATTTTTTAAGGAGGATTTAACTATGAAAACATTTATTATTGAGTTAATGAGGCAGACGAGATTATGGTTGGTGGGAGTAATATTTCCGGGATTAGGATTATTACTTGCAGCATACATTTATATTCCCGCTTTTCAGAACTGGGTAAACAATAGAAAAATAGTTAAAAAGATGATGCAGAAAAACTAGAATAAAAGGGAAGTAGTAAAAGGATTTAACAGCTACTTCTCTATTTTATTCGCATAAATAACAGCTCTTATATAAGAAGAAAATTTATATTTAATAAGGAGGATTTAAAAATGGACAATTATTACGTAGAATTTAAAGTAACATTATGGGACGAGGAAGAACTCGCCAAGTTTAAGGAAAGACAAAAGAAAGTAAAATCCATTCATATATGGAAATTAGTAGACAGATCAGTATCGTACAGAGTAGAGTGCGATTTGAAGGACGTACCAAAAATGGTACAAAATGATGCAGAAATAGGTCGAAGAATGGACCGAGGATTAATTGCGGTAAAAAGACGCAATCCAGAAACAACTGGAGAAATTGAAGTTTAAAGCTATTTGAGGACGAACAAGTCCTCTAGCTTTTTGATAATTTTATGGAGGTAATATGTATAATTTAAGAACATGTACTGAAAGTAAAATGCTTGAATGCTTCGGAATGGATGATCACGATGACAAAATCCGAGCAGATGAACGAGCAATGGTACTAGATAAATTAGAAAACAAATTAAGAATTTGGGACCATGGGGTAAATGCTATTCCTATTTATGTATGGAATTGCATAGAAGAAATGAAAAACTAAAGGAGAAAATTAAATGTTTGAAGAAATAAAAAATGCAATTATAAACGGATTAAAAACAAGATTTCCAGAATGGACATACAAACTTTCTTCCGATGGCGGCTCCCCTGATTCAGCGCTCTTTGTTTTTGATAACACGTTGGTTATATATTTATTAGAAGGATGCGACAAAGTCTATGTTGATGTATCTGCAGGCAAATTCGGAACAATAGGATACAGAGAAATTATTGGGCCTTTTAGCTCAGAATCAACTTTGTATAGTGTGGACGATGTGGAGAAGCTATTCTCTGCTATAGATAACGCAAGCTGGTAAAAGAAGGAGAATGATATTTTATGAATAGTTTAATTACGGTAAGTTATGACAATAATAAACCAGATTACCCGGCTATTGCTTGTTTTATTCATAAGAGAGCAAGCAGAGAAGCTGTAGAAGTGAAAGCCGCATATGTTGGCCAAGAAGCAGAAGAGCTGTATAAAATTGTAACTCAGCAGGGATATCTTAAGGAGTTGTTAGACAAGAAAAGCGGCATTACTTGCAAAGATTGCACCAAGTACGGTGATTTACATTCATCTTGCTCGTTAGCAAGGGGCTTGAAACTCAATGAAGATAGCCCGATTTGCGAAAATTTTAAAAGAAAATGTACAAACTAACGATAAAGAAAGGGTATAAAATGGAAAGATATTTACCAATAGCATACAAAAGTAAAAGTTTTCCGCGTAGCGCAACAGTGATTTTATGCATTAATACCAAAACTTGGAAAATTGGATTCGCGCATTTTGAAGAACCATCAACTTGGTCAATCAATACTGAAATACAATTCTTATGCTTTGGTTTAAGATGGAGGACGTTCATTGAAGATATTCAGATGAAGAAAGGAAAACAAAAATGATAACAAAAGAAGAAATGGTTCCAAACGTAGCGTATCCGACAGAGCCTACGGAAATAGTTTATGAAAATCCTTATAGAAATTTTACATTATATGCAGAGCACAGATGGAAATGGAAATACAAATGTGCAGGTTGCGGAGAAGTGGAATATCGAACAAGACAGCTTAAAGATAAAAGATTCTTTCCTGTATTATGTGCTAAGTGCGCTAAAGAAAGAGATTCGAAAAGAATTTTAGTAGCTAAAGAAAAAGAGAAAGCAGACCTCTGTAAAGGGTTCGGCGCATGGATTCTTTCTAGTTGTGCTGATAAGTCTGTTGATCCGACGACTGCTTCTATAGATGAGCTGTTTGATATTTACAGCAGATCCTTAAAGGAGTGTAATTCGCATAAATAACAGCTCTTATATAAGAAGAAAATTTATATTTAATAAGGAGGATTGTACTATGAAATTAGGAACAGTTAGCTTAGCATTAGGTATCGGTGGGGCAGTACTTACAGGTGTAGGTGCAGTAGTAGGAATATTTGACACAAAGAACAAAACTGCAGAAACATTAAAAGGTGTAGCGGCAGCCAACGATGCGGTGATCAAAGCTCAAGTCGATGACGCAGTAGCACAAGCAATGGAGAAATATGGATTATAAGAAGCTATTTGAGGACGAACAAGTCCTCTAGCTTTTTGAAAAATGAGGAGGCAATGTAAAAATGAAAAAACCTAAAATAGGCGCCAAGTACGTTGCTGATTACGGCGATGGTCATACGTATTATTTTACAATAATTGATATTAGTCCATATAGAGAACCGTCTATGAAATATGGCGTTTCTATTAAAAACGAACTCGGAATTACGTTCGCTGAAATGACGTTTATGGGAGACAAAGATCTCGAAAGCATGACAAAAATGGAGGATAAAAAATGAAAGAACAACTTAATGAAGCAGAAACAACAGCATTATATGAAAGACAAAGAGTGCTTGGTATCGTAAAAGATATTGTTTCTATGTGCTCTAGTATATCTAGTGAAGAATTGGCCTGGGTCAATGATAAATTAGATGAGCTTTCAACCAAAGGAGGAGCTGATTATGACAACAAAATTTAATATTGGAGACGAGGTTTTTATTAAAGCTACAGTAGAGGAAATGAACGTATATAGGAGCAATGGAAAGAACGTAATAAAATACAAACTAGATTTAGATAATTCTATAAGAGTGGATGTTTGCGGCAGAGCCGTTGCGGAAGAAAAATGTTTATTGAATGCTAGCAACGAACAAAACGTGTTATTAGATTGATATTCGCATAAAAAACAGTCTATATATAGAAACATATAACATTTAATCTAAATTAAGGAGGAAAAAATTATGGTAGATCAGATTATGAAGCAGTTTGAAAGAACTACATTGGAGGCTACAGTAAACGCTGAGGTAGGTGAACTTACTAAGGACGCATTCAAAGAGGGTTTCAGTAAAGGAAAATCCAAAGGAATCGTAACAGGAGTTGTTATCGGAACAGTGGCAGCTATAGCTATTTGTGTAGTTGCTAAATCGGCTACAAAAGAAACGAAAAAGAAAGATTAAATAAGAACGAATAGGACTTGATGAATACGAAAAGAATTGATGAATATGAAGAAAAAAGTCGTTTAAATCACAAGTCCTATTGTATTTTTTGGAGGCGTAATATGTTATTTAAAAAAAAGAAAAAACCAGATCTTAAAAAGTATGCAGCAATTTATCGTCAGGGTTATCAGAGAGCGGCAGTAAATGCTGATGAGTATTTTTTAGGAGCTCTTAATGCGTTAACTGATGGAGACACGACGACTGCTACTGATATTTTAAAAAAGGGAACATTTGAACTGGCTAAAATGCCGGAAACTTGTTTAATATCTTTAGAGGAGGAATAATTATGAAGAAAGAAAAGAAACTTTCACCTGCAATGGTAATTATTATAATAGCAGCAATTCTTGTTGTAGCATTTCCGGTATTTGCTGTAATTGCCGGATTGATCACAATATTTGGTGGATTTGGTGTCGCAATGTGGGCAGTAACAGAATGCTGTATGGCGCCTATATCTGCATTAATTATATTGCTTTAATAATTTAAAAAATGGAGGATTTTAAAAATGAAAGATACGAAAAATGTTTATTATATTCTTTTAGGTTCATTATTAGGAGTTTTAATTTCT
This sequence comes from Lachnospiraceae bacterium, assembly GCA_045639565.1. Lineage (GTDB taxonomy): Bacteria > Bacillota > Clostridia > Lachnospirales > Lachnospiraceae > UBA1258. Next base: position 21,868 of record JAZUDH010000086.1, on the reverse strand, counting down.
GTATTGTTTTACCCCGAGCACGTAAAAAACGAAGAAGTAGCTAAAGTTAACGCACAAACAACTGAGCCTGTTCTTATAGAAGGGGTATTCACAAATGATATTCCTGAAGAATACGAAATTATTGCCATTCCAGAAGAGGAAACAAAAACAGAATTGAAATCATTAGGGATATTTAAGCTTACAGCATATTGCCCTTGTGAAAAATGTTGCGGAAAATCTGACGGAATAACGGCCACAGGTAAAATAGCTACAGCAGGACACACAGTTGCAGTAGACCCGCAGCTCATACCTTACGGAACAACTTTATTGATAAATGGAAATGAATACGTAGCAGAAGATTGCGGAGGGGCAATTAAAGGAAATAGAATAGATATTTTCTTCGATACACATAGCGAAGCAATAAATTTTGGAATTTCTGAAGCTGAAATATTTATGGTAATGGATTAATGAGGTGAATGTTATGGATATTCAAAAACTTAAAGCAATTAATTGTAAAAATTGTGGTGCGCCACTTGTTAGGTTTGAAAATTTAGCATTTAGAGGCAAGTCTCTTGTGTGCGATTACTGCGGAACGAAACATTATGTTGATGTTGATGACGAAAATTGTTCTAACCGCGACTTTACGGTAGTTCATACAATTGACGGTCATCATAGACAAATAAGCACTTATGCAGCAAGATTAGCTGTTAACAGAGAATTACTATTATACGACGAAGATGCAGCGTTAGAGTTTATTCAAAAGGAACTGGTTCGTAGATTGGTTGAAGGTATAAAGGATAATATAGCTTTTAGCACTAGAGAAGACTTCGATTCCTTTATAAATAACGAACGTATATTCACTGCAGAAATACAAGTCGTAAATGATGGAGGTAATTTCGATGGCGTGCTGTTTATCCCTAAAAGAACCCTGTAGCCTAAATGATATTTGTCCTATAGGAAAGAACGGATGTGATTTCAATAAAGACACAGCTAAACTTTGTGAATTATATTCGATGTATAAATTGGGGAAAGAAGACGCGTATTACAATATATTAGAATTTGCACATAATAATGTAGTGTTGGGATACGATAACATAGACACATATGTGCAGGAGGATTTAAAAAATGATAATTAAAAATTTTATGGAAAAGGAGATTTAATATGGCAGATTCTGGTAAAAACAGATTAGATTTAGTATTTCCTTCATTCATTGAAGAGGTTGGATATATACGAACTTATGGCGTTCAGAAATACCACGATCCAGATAATTGGAAAAACATAGAGGATGCTAAGCAACGTTATATTGCTGCAGCTATGAGACATTTCAACGCTTGGAGGAGCGGAGAAAAAAGAGATAAAGAATCTGGTTTGCGCCATTTATCGCACTGCGCTTGCAACTTAATGTTTTTAATAGAACTCGAAAGAATGGAGGAATCTAAAAATGATAATTAAAAAATTTAGATGGTGCTTAAATGCTATAAAAGACAAGAAAAAGCCTTTGCTTACATGTGATGAAGACGGAAATGTTTATTGGTATACCGGAATTGATATTAAAAAAATAGACGATAAGCCGGGTTGGACGCAGGTAATTTTAAACTTTGAAAAAATCGAAGGTGCAGATACCGACGAAATTATTATATTACCAGAGCATTCGGTCGGAGCTTGTCTTTCTAAAGTCGATGAACTGCTTTCTGCTAAGAAAATAGACGATGCTGACCAGATTACATCCGATAGCAATGGATATTTATGGAATATTCTTGATACTGAGGTAGGCGTGGGGCTGAAATTCTATCAGATGAAAGAAGAAACAGATACTAATGAAGAAAGGCCGGAACAAAAATGAGTAAAGACAATAGCAAAAAAGAATATTCAGGTTACTGCTATGGTTGCAGTTACGTATTAGGCGATTTTCCATGTCAACATTGCGATTTATATCGTAAAGATGCAAACCCGGAGAATTACCTATACAAATATGCAGTAGCATTGGATAGATTCGGTAACATTATATTTGGAGGGGAAACTGACTTAGTTCTAAAGGCTATGGCAGTATTTACAGATAAAGAGCTTAAGCTGCAGAAAAGTTCTTTTAAAGAAACTAAAATTTATATTCCATTTACAAAAAGAATCGCCGGAAGAAGCCGTGAAAGAATAAAGACGTCTTCCGCGGTTAGATCCAGTAAATTTTAGAAAGGAGGGCGTATGAATAAAAAAGACGAGTTTATAACAACTGGAAGTACTTGGCTTGTAAAATGTGACTTATATTTATCTCATAAGAAGAAATCATTGCTCGAACAAAAGCATGAGTGCGAATCGTGTCAGTTTTCAGGCTATCCTTCTTACACATACCTAATGTCTACGGCATATGATATTCTATTAAGAGAGTACGATTATTCTCTTGTCGTTGATCGTTCTTTAAGCGAATGCGAGCAAATAGCATATGTAAAGCGGATAATGCAGGGAAAGGTTGACGGTGGTAAACGATGAGTAACACTAAAGACGCGCCAAGCACGGGTGAGGCGAATTATATTTGTTTTAAACAAAAGAAAGCGAACAAATATGCCTCGTGTTATCTTTGCGGCTATCAACAAATGTGTAATCATAAATCTACTAATTTTACTCCTGAAGAGTATTTGGGAAGAGATGAAACAGGTAGCTATCCAAAAATGAAAGGAAATTAAAAATGGATATTTTTGTAATAATATTATTCTTACTGACGATACATTTAGCGTGTAAAGTTGCAAAGCCTAAAGGAAAGGACCATCAATACATTAAGGTTTTCTTTCTACTGATCATCTACGGCATGCTGCTTATAGATATTCTCCAGTAGTATTCGCAATTAAAACACGTTATATATAGAAACGCTTTATATTTAAAAATGAAAGGAGATTTAAAAATGGAAAAAGCAAAGAGTTTAGTTAAAGTAATGTACGAGGAGGTTAGTGACCTTAAAGACGTCGCAAACGATTTGTTACAAGCGGGAGATAACGAGGGAGCACAGAAAACTCTTAAGTTTGCTGACCAGAGATTGGAGAAAGCAATCGAACTCGAAAAAAGTATTCTTGATGAGGAACGCAGACAAGAAGAAAGAGAGCTGAAGAGAACGGAAGCAGGAAAGATATTTGAGAAAGAAGAACGTGAAGCAGAGCTCGAAAAAGAAAAGCAGAAGAAAGAGAATATATTCAAATGGGTTGGATTAGGAGTAACATTAGCTGGAACAGTGACAGGAGCAGTAGTTGCTATCGTAGTTAATAAGAACAATAATAACGCTTTAACAAATGTGGTTGCACAGTCTTGGCAGGCACAGACAACCGGAGAAGTACCGGCAGCATTAACAAAGGAATTAACATCTCAGGTAATTAGAGAATGTGGTAAAGCGGCAGTAAGAAAATAAGCTATTTGAGGACGAACAAGTCCTCTAGCTTTTTGATAATTTTATGGAGGTAATTATTAATGGAAACAAAATTTGAAATTATTAAGGCGGATGGTAAGAAGAGCCGTCCTCACAAGAACACATGTCTTGACTCTGAAATTGAGAGAAACGTTGGATTCTGCAAAAAGGTCCATTCAAGTCTCAAATCATGTATCGATGCGTCTATATCTACAAAGATATTTGACAATACTCTCATAACGACAATTACAAAAGCTACGCACAACATTAAGTTTGAGATTAAGGTCAATGAGATTAACAATTATATTTCGGAAGGTTCTAAAGGCGTGGACGAAGTAACGCAGCTTATCGGACAGGAATACGCAGAAAAGATTCAGCACATATTCTTTTATTAAAAATGGAGGACGTAAAAATGGATTTAGCTAACGTAATAGGCAAAGTAACAATTGATATATTCAAGAAGTATACACCGCAAATATTAACTGGAGTATCAGTAACAGCAGGAGCCGGAGCAACGGTACTTTGCGGAATAAATTCTGTAAAGGCCAGTGATATTATCGAGGAGATTAGATGCGACGCCAAGTACGATAACTACGATAAGAAAGACCTTGCTGTATTATATTTTAAAGAATTAACACCGTTATATGGACCTGTACTTGCGTTACAGATAGCATCTGCGGCAGCAGGCATTGGCGGTATGGCTATACAGACTAAAAAGTTAAACGCAGCAACGGCTACCAGCATAGCAGCATTAGAGGCAGCAGCTCTGTCTAGAGAAGCTCTTGAAAGCTATAAGAAGCATACAAAAGATATTCTTACAGAAGAGCAGCAGAAAGAAGTAGAAAAGAGAGTACAAGAGGACACTAAGTACACTGATATTCGTTATGCGAATGCAGCAGAACCTCAGTTATTCTTAGACTCGGCTACCGGCCAGAGATTCTACTCAACAAGAGAGCATTTGGCGGAATCAATTACCGTTTTCAACAACAAAATGCTTTCATGGCGCATGGTTTCTATTAACGAATGGATTGATATTGTAGATGTAGACGAGTATATTCATGTATGTGGAGGTGACGAAAGAGGTTGGGACGATAGATATATGCCTTTAACAATCTCTTACAGACCTGTAGCATTACCTGATGGAAGGTCAGCGCTCGAAATAGAGTATAGCTGCCCTCCTAACGAGTCATACAGACACAGATATTAATCAATTCGCAATAAAAACAAGTTATATATGAAAGGCATAAGCCTAATAAAATCATTGTTCATAAGGAGGATAAAAAATGAACGCAGAAAAAATCACAGAGGAAATCGTTAAGGAAGTTGTAAATTCAGAGGTAATCGAAGAAGCAGCACAGGAGATTACAGAGGAAACAGTCGAAGCAGTGGCACAGGAAATGGTACAGAATGGAAATGGAAAAGAAAAGATTGTAGGTATCATTGTCTTGATATTGGCAGCATTCGGATGTATAGGAATCGGAGTTGCTGGTTTCTTTGGAGCTAAGAAGGTAATTGCATCTTTCAAGGCAAAGAAGATGAAAAAGTTGCAGAAAGTAGAAGATTTTGAAGACAATGATGAAGAAGAGGCAGAAGAAACAGTAGAGGAATAATCTACACAGCAGACGAGTGGTGCTTGAATAATTATATTCAGGCGCTGCTCTTTTTCTTTTTAATGATTTTGGAGGACAAAAAATGAGCGAACAAAATAAGCCTCAGGGATCTATAAAGAATGATTCTGAGGGAAAAAGAATTTTATCGGAGTTTATAACAGAAGATTTACATGACATAAAAGAGTATTTGATATTCGATGTAATGATTCCGGCAGCGAAGAATGCTATATCTGATTTGGTATCAGGAGGAATAGACATGATGCTATTTGGAGGAAGCAGAAGCAGTGGCTCAAGAACCGGAAATACAAATTATACAAGATTCTCATCAAACAGAGGATCGCAGCGTGTGATATCTTGTGGAGGTACGTCAGGCGGAAGCGTAGGTAATCGCATTTCATCAAATGGCTATCGCATAAAAGATATTACAATAAACACTCGTGCAAAAGCGGAAGTAATAGTCGATGACCTTATCGCAGCGTTAAATAAGTACGATGCGGTATCTGTTGCAGACTATTATGATATTTGTAGTAACGAGTTGCAATTACAAATTGATTCTGAGTTTACGGACAATCAGCACGGTTGGACTAATTTGAATGGTATTCGTGTTGAAAGAGCCGGTGGCGGATTCTTTATTCGTTTACCTAGGATCGAGGATTTGTAATAAGAAGGGAGGGTTTCTAAATATGGATATTTCATATAAAAGAAACGAGCTTAAGAAGCTGTACAATGGCAGCAGAGGCTGGGTGGAAAAAGTTAATAATATGAGCGATAAGCAGGTTGAAACTGTGTATTCTAAAATGGTACATAGCGGTAAATTTGATGATATTTATAAGAGGAGGTAGGGTATGAATTGCACATGCCCAGGTTGTGAAAATCCGGAAATATGTAATATTTGTAACGATTGGGAACTAAACGAATGTTCAAATTGTGAAATGTCACATGATATTAATGGAAATAACGAGGAGGTAAAACAAGATGAACTTTAATAGTTTGATAAATACTGTGGGTAGAATGGCAATTAAGTCTGCCCCAGAGGTTTTAATGTGCACAGGCATTGGTTGCTCTGTAGGAGCTGTTGCCTTGGCTGTTAAGAAAGGAAGTAAGGTTGAAGATGATATTGACGAATTCAATTTTGACCTTGCTCTTGTAAACGAGTGTATACACATTGTACGTGAAGACCACGGTGACGATCCTAAAGAACTTGGAAAAATGAAGTTTAAAGGATATTTAGAAGCCGGAACTAAGCTGACAAAGAACGTAACAAAGGATTTAGCAGGCGTTATTGCATTGGAAGGCTTGTCTATCGGATGCTGTGTATTGTCTAATAGACTTCAGGCAGCTCAGATTGATAAATTGAGTAGAGATTTGGCAGCTGTATGCGCAAGTTACGTAACGTTGGACAAAGCGTTTGAAAAGTATAGGAACAATGTACGCACCAAGTACGGCGTAGAAGAAGACCAGTTGATGAAATCTGGCGTTATAGTAGAAGACGAGAACGGAAACAAGGTTGTAAAGTATCCTTCTGAGGTAGATAAGGACAAGTATGGTGATATTTTAAAAGAGAACCTCGATTGCAACGGATACGATTTGTTTTGGGGCGAAGAGGTAGAAGCATTATATTCTCATCGCAGAACCGCAGACCTTTATGAATTTGTTCCGGATCCTATTGTAAACTATAACACATTAAAGAGAATCGAAAAGGAATGCTTTGAAGAAATCAGATTTCCTGGCGGATACATCTCTGTAAATGATATTCGTAAGAAACTTGGTAAAGATTCATTATGCACCGCAGATGGACAGCTTGTAGGCTTCTGGAACGACAGTGGCCATATCTTGACAGACACAGAACTTGATAAAATTATAGGTTTTGGTCTTGATGATGTTGTAAACTTCTCCGCAAGAAAGGGAGATGAAGAATCTTGGTACATCAGAATCGAACCGATGGGATTATTGTTGGATCACATCCAGGCATGCATCGATTGAAGAGATATGGGAATAGAACCGGGTTGGGAATGGAGTGATATTCTCGACCTTGAGGATTCCCATCATTATATTTAAGGAGGATTATTAATATGAACACAAGAGTATTTGGATTTGGCATGGCTCTCTTAGGAACAGCTATCGGAGGCGTAGGTGGATATTTTGTAGGCACCAAGCTCGCTGAAAAGAAAGCTAACCTCGAGATTGAATCAATAAAGAAACAGTATAAAGCGTTAAACGCTGCAGAAGCAAGAATTGATAATATTTTGAAGGACAAGGAGAAGACCGTAAATGAAGAATGTAAGAAAGAAGAATCAGAAGAAGTTGGAACTGAAGCAGGTTCTGAAAAAGATGAAGGAAAATCTGTTAGAAAGATCGTTGTTAGAGACGTTAATAGTAGCAATGATAATTTTGACGCTCACGCCGTTGATTATAGTAAGTTCAGTGAAAAGAAAAAGAAAGGCGGAAGAAAGAAAAAGCCTGTAGCTGAAGAGATTAGCGAAGCAGAATGGGATGCTTACGAAGGTAATGCGACAGTATACAGAGATTTACATTGGTATCCTAATGCTGACGGCAGAGGTCCGTTGCTTGTCGACCAGAGTGAAGAACCGGTAAAGGTATTTATTGATTCTGAGGAGATTCTTAATTGCTTCTCTGAAGCGGACATGCACAGATTTAATAAAGATGAGATTTATATTCTTACCAAGCCCGGAGTAGGTGACACGGAAGGCATTATTGCACGTGTAGCTATTGAATATGACGACTTCTTCAGAGACACAGACCTTGCTTGGAATTCAACGTGGGCTGAATCAGGAGAAGACACCGGTTTCAATGCTATCATTAAAGATATTGCTAATGAGGGATTCAAGGACGAGGATTAATGTATGTATGATGAAATGAAAGCCTACGTTAATGACTGTGAGCATGACGTAGAATTATATTCTGAATTGTTTAAGATTATGGAGTCGTTTAGATTTACGGCTCCTAATTGCCCTATAGATGCTAACTTGATAGCTTACGCCCAAGATTTGTGGTTAAGAAAAAGGATACCTTTGAAGCGGATTGGAGAGTGCACTGTCCTTGAAGCATTGGTCGGAATAGCTGCTAGACATGTGGATATTCGAGTATACGTCAATGACGAAGAGGAAGCACGATTACTTACTGCTAAGATATTTTGGGAACTTTTAGGTAATTTAGGTCTGTTAGATTACACGAATGATAGGTTATATAAGGCGCTTGACGACGAAGAATTGGAGATTTCTGACTGCCATAAGCGTGATATTTACACCACAATCAACAGATTTCTTAATAGAAATTTTGAAGATAATGGATATTATTCGCCTTTTTACTTAAATTTACCGGTGGAAGAACTGCCAAAATCTTGGTTTACAAGCTGCTATTGGATGCAAATGGACTGGTGGTGGGAGAAAAATTCTGAAAAATTTAACAAAAATTGGAGATATTTGAACACACCAAGCCTGGAAAGCCAGAGAAAAATTAGCAAATAAATTAAAAAATCTAAAAAATTTCTACCGCTAATTGTTGTCGATTTGGATATTTTATAGCCCAAAAGCATAAAAAATGGGTAAAAAAGACCAATTTTCGGCAATTTTAGCGGTTTTTGGGTAAAAAATTAAAGTTAGGGGAGATTTTTTTGAAAAAACTCTGTCTTTATATATTGAATTTTTAAAGAAAAAAAGAGAACAAAAAAAAAAAATCTCTCCCCTAGGCAAAAAGGAGGATTACAAATGGAAGAAGCACAAACTTCTTTAGATTTGTATAAGTTAACAGCTACTCCAGGAAAACAGGGAAAATTATTAATTGTACCGGGGTATGATATTCATACAAAAGATTACATTAATCGAAACGGTAAAGCGTACGGAGTTTATAACCCTAAAACAGGACTATGGATTAAGGATGATGGTTCTAGCAACATTGTACAGTTTATAGCAGATACAATGACACAAGATATTTGCGATTATAGAAAAGAACTTCAGAAGAGTATAGCTGCTCCGATTGAAATTCAAGGTGGTTTGCCGAATAGACCAACAGGTTCTGAAAAAGACAACTACTTTATCCTTTGTAAAATGCTTGATAAATTACCATCAACTTATGACGAGTCTAAAACGCTTGACAATAAAATTATATTTTCTAATAATGAAGTGACTAGAGAATCATTCGCTACAAAGAAACTCAAGCATGCCAAAGTAGAAGGCCCTATTGATAATTACAATAAGCTTATGCATAGTATCTTATCTGATGAGGATATAGAGAAGGCAGAATGGTGTGTTGGAGCTTTGATGGCTGGAGAACAATGTGATATTCAGAAAATGCTTGTTCTATATGGTCCTCCTGGTTCTGGTAAATCATCTGTTATGGATATTTATCAGGCAGTTGTTGGAGGCGACATTTCTGCAGGAGGTTATTGCGAGTCAATAAAATTTGACGACATAGCTGACCCAAAGAATAGATTTGCTGTTTCTGGATATTTTAAACTCAATCCGTTAATGCTTAGAAATGACGATGCCGATTTATCGAAACTCGATAGGCCTGAGATTCTTAATCAGATTATTCAGGGACAACCTATGAAAGCTGATGTAAAAGGTAAAGACATGATAACTGTCTATCCTCATGCACTATTGATGATGGCTAGCAACAGATACATAAAGGTTAATGGAACGTCAGGATTAATTAGAAGAATAATTGATATTGAGACCGACATAAATACTTATGGAGGTTTGCCGAATAAAGAATGGAAGTCTACCATTTCTGCAATTAAGAAATTTGAACTTGGCGCTATAGCTTGGCATTGTGAACAAGTCTATTTGTCTAATAAAGAAAAGTACAAGTATTACAGAACAGAAAGACAGTTAAGTAAAAGTGACTTAGTGTATAACTACTTGCTCGATAACGAAGAAAGAATTATATCTGACGAATTGAACAATGGAAGAATATTACTCAGCACTTATTATGGTAACTACAAAGTTCTTGCAGAATCGTATAACGAAAAGCCTTTGAAGTTTGCGGACTTCAGAGAGCAATTTGGAAACTACTGCAAAGAAACAGGTTACGATAAGAATAAAGGCGGGTTCTACGCTATAGGATTCTCTATAACAAACTTTCTTTCTCCTAAGAATTATATTTCAACCGAAGATGGTAAAGCAGTAGGATTGGAATTAAATTGTAGCAAATCTTTATTGGACGAAGAACTTGCACAATGTCAAGCTCAATACGCAACCTCGGATGATATTCCAAGTTCTGCTTGGGACGAAGTGACAACAAAACTTTCTGACTTAAACACTTCTAAGTTACACTATGTAAGAGTTCCTTTAAACCATATAGTGATTGACTTTGATATTAAAGATGAGTCTGGAAAGAAATGTACAGAGTTAAACTTAATAGAAGCAGCCAAATGGCCAGCTACATATGCTGAATTAAGCAAGGGAGGAGGAGTACATCTCCATTATATTTACGAAGGGGACCCAGAATTATTAGCTTCTTGCACTGAGAATAAAGATATTGAAATAAAAGTATTCAAAGGCAAGACCGCTTTAAGACGTAAATTAAGCAAGTGTAATGATATTCCAATAGCAACGCTTAAAGACCTCCCTTACAAAAAGAAAGGGGGTAAAAAAGTGATTGAAAAATTTCAGATAGAAGACGACAACCATCTTCGAAATATTATATTAAAAGCTTTGAAGAAAGGTGACAATCTTGGCGGAACTAAATCTGAAATGGATTGGATATTTAAGAATGTAGAAGATGCATATAAGTCCGGAGTTACTTACAACATAGAAGACCTTCGCCCTAAGATTGTGTCTTTTGCATTTAGTTCTACGAATCATGCATTATATTGTGCAAATCTTGCTCAAAAGATGCACTATTCTTCAGAAACTGAGCATGAAGGAACAGAAAATTATGCTTCCGATAAGCTTGTGATATTTGACTGTGAGGTATTTCCTAATGTCTTTATCGTTTGCTGGAAGTATTACGGCGAAAAGAAAAAGCATAGAATGATAAATCCTACAGCTGCAGAAGTCGAAAAGCTTTTCTCTGAAAGGTTAGTAGGTTTCAACTGTAGAGATTATGATAATCATATGCTTTATGCTAGAGGATATTTAAATTACACTAATCAGCAATTGTTTGAGCTTTCTCAAAAACTCACTAATCCGGATTTAAGCATTGCCGAAAAGCAATCTGCTAAATTTGGTGGAGCATATGACCTTAGCTATACAGATGTTATGGAATATTATAACATTACTGAGAAGTTTAAGAGTCTTAAGAAATGGGAAGTAGAGCTCGGAATAAGCCACATTGAAAATGAGTATCCTTGGGACCAGCCTTTGGCTGAAGAGCACTGGGAAGAAGTTACAGATTACTGCTGTAATGATGTTGATGCAACAGAGGCAGTATTTAATGCTACTACAACAGAATTTGCTGTAAGAAAGATGTTGGTTAAATTAGCTAAGATGGCAGGTGGCAATGCTAAAATGAATGATACAACTAATAAGTTGATCACTCAAATTATATTTGAAGGCAATAAGACACCGCAAAGCGAATTTAACTACAGAAATTTAGCTGAACCTTGTCCGGGTAAACCGCACTTTCCAGGATACGAATTTAAGTATAGCCAAGAGCAAAAGAAGTATGTAAGTACTTACAAAAATATAGAACTTGGCGAAGGTGGATTGGTAATAGCAGTTCCGGGAATGTATTCTTTTCTGGCGTTGCTTGATATTGGTTCTATGCATCCCAGTTCGGCAATTGCTGAAGAATTATTCGGTCCTTATTATACAAAGCGATTTAAAGAAATTAAAGATGCTCGTATCGCTGTTAAACATAGAGACTTTGATAAATTAAAGACTCTGTTAAATGGCGTTATCTATGATATTATCATGGAAGAGCATATGGAAAACGATAAGCAGAAACTTACTGAATTGGCTCACGCATTAAAGATTGTAATCAATTCTGTTTATGGTTTGACAGCAGCATCATTCGCTAATGCTTTCAGAGACCCTAGAAACAAAGACAACATCGTCGCTAAAAGAGGGGCGTTGTTTATGGTGGATTTGAAAGAAGCAGTTGAGTCAGAAGGATATTTTGTAGCTCACATAAAAACCGATAGTATTAAAATACCTAATGCCGACGATTATATTATTAACTTCGTTATGGAATTTGGTAAGAAATATGGTTATAACTTTGAGCTAGAAGCCATCTATGATAGAATGTGCTTGGTGAATGATGCAGTTTATATTGCAAAGTACAAGGAGGCAGACGGAAAGCCTTGCAGCGACTGGACTGCTACTGGAGCACAATTCCAGGACCCTTATATTTTCAAAACTCTTTTCTGTAAAGAGGAATTAACACTTGACGATGTATGCACAACAAAGTCAGTGTCTGGAGGCGGAACTATCTATATGGATATTAACGCAGATAAAAATGGTTCCGAACCTAACTATAAGTTTATAGGTAAGGTAGGAAAATTCTTGCCGGTAAAACCAGGTTTTGGTGGCGGAGCATTATATCGCTGTTCAGTAAATAAAGAAACTGGAGAAAAGAAGTATGCTTCTCTTACTGGTACTAATGGATATTTATTTAAAGATGCTACAGAGTTCATGGGAAAAGATTTGTCTGAAATAGAACACATTATCGATTGGGATGGATATTTTAAAGACTTGCTTAATAAAGCTGTAGAGAATATGTCTCAATATGGAAATGTTGAAAAATTCATTAATGACCCTGATTTCTATGTAGAATCAAAAACATTACCGTTTTAAAGGAGGATTAAAAAATGGCTAATAATCAACCCGCACCTATTGCGCTTGAAAATTGTAAGATATTTTTAAAGAACTTATCAGGAGCTCCCGACAGGTTTAACCCTCAGGGCGGAAAAAGAACTTTTTGTGTTTGGATTCCGTCTGATATTGCTCCTAGTTTAGAGGATGAAGGATGGCCTATTAAATATGCCAAGCCTAGAGACGAAGAAGAGGAAGAAAGACCTTACCTCAAAGTAAAGTGTACTTATGGTAAAGTTCCTCCTCAGATTTACATGTGCACAAACAATAATAAGATATTACTCAACGAAGAAACAGTTGGAAATATTGACTTTGCAGATATTAAGCAGGTCGATTTGGTCATAAGACCTTACTGCTATGAAGAAGTAGCTGGTAAATCTGGAATCTCAGCATATGTTAAGAATATGTATGTAACTATTGTTGAAGATCCGTTTGCGCATAAGTATCGTTTCGACGACGCCGATTAATAAGTTAAGAAAGAAGGATTAACATTGAACCGTTTACGCGATTACCAAGAAAAAGCATTATATTCTATGAAGAATGGCTGTATCCTTTGTGGTGGTACTGGCTCTGGTAAATCAATTACAGCTTTAGCATACTATTATATTTGCCAAGGTGGTCGCGTAGTAAACGGCCAATGCAAATCTAAATTAATTAACCCAAAAGATTTATATATTATTACTACCGCTAGAAAAAGAAACGACAAAGATTGGGATAACGAAATGGAATTCATAAACATGGGTCCTGAAACAAATAGATATTCTAATCTAAAGACTGTAGATTCTTGGAATAACATAAAGAAATATGAGCATATTAAAAACGCATTCTTTATATTTGATGAACAACGAGTTGTAGGTTACGGAAGCTGGACAAAATCTTTTTTAAGAATAGCTAAGCATAATGATTGGATATTGTGTTCTGCCACACCAGGAGATACATGGCAAGATTATATTCCAGTGTTTATAGCTAATGGCTTTTATGAGAATAAAACACAATTTTCAAATGAGCATATCGTTTATAAGAGATTCTCAAAGTTTCCTCAAATAGAAAGATATTTAAATACCGGTAGATTAATAAGACTTAGAAATTCCATACTTGTAAATATGGAGTTTGAAAGAACAACTACGCAGCATCACATTGATGTTGTTTGTGGTTACGACAAAGAATTGTATAAAAAGATATTAAAAGAACGATTTAATTATGAGAAAGACGAGCCATATAAAACAGCTTCTGAAGTATGCGCTGCTTTAAGAAAAGTTTGTAATGTAAGTAAAGATAGAGACTTAAAACTTGCTGAGCTTGTATCGGCTAGGAAGAAAGTAATTATATTTTACAACTTTAATTATGAGCTAGAAGAAATTAAATACGTTTTGGATAATATCGTTGGTTATGATTATTCAGAATGGAATGGCCAAAAGCATCAACCAATTCCAGATACCTCTCAGTGGGCGTACCTTGTTCAATACAATGCCGGAGCTGAAGCATGGAACTGCATTAAATGCGATACTATTATATTCTATTCGAATAACTATAGCTATAAAATTATGGTTCAGGCTTCTGGAAGAATAGACAGAATGAATACAAAGTATACAGAATTATATTACTATCATTTAAAGACTACATCTTCTATAGACATATCTATACAAAGAGCACTGAACAGTAAGAAGAAGTTCAACGAAACAAAATTCTGCGAAAATCAGCATTCGCAATAAAAACATCTTGTATATGGAAGGGAGATAAATATTATATTGGCCAAAACGGTCTAGACAACTCCTTTTCCTTTTGTTTAAGCAAAGGGGTGATTTGATGGCGAGAGAGAATGAATACCAAATGGGTTTAAAGAAACGTTTAAGAGAGCAGCTTCCTGGCTGTATCGTTATGAAAAATGACCCGAATGATATTCAAGGCATTGCAGATTTAACCATACTCTATAAAAACAAATGGGCGACATTAGAGGTAAAGAAATCTAAAAACGAACCGCATCGTCCTAACCAAGATTGGTATGTCAATAAAATGAACGAAATGGGTTACTCTGCATTTATATATCCTGAAAATGAGGGGGACATAATTAATGAAATTCAACAAGCATTTGGAATTAGAAGGTAAACACGCTTTCTTATCGGCTTCTAAACATTCTTGGATAAATTACACTGAGAAGAAATTAGAAGATACATATAAAAACGAATTAGCAGCAGCTAAAGGAACAGAGCTACATGAGCTTGCTTCAGGTTTGATAAAGAATAGAATATTGCAGGAAGAGAATGGTAAGACATTTAATTCTTTTGTAAACGATGCTATTAATTTTAAAATGGATTCTGAAGTAACGTTGTTCTATTCTTACAATTGTTTCGGCACAGCCGATGCTATAAGTTTTAGAAATAAGAAATTAAAGATCCATGATTTAAAAACCGGAGTGTCAAGAGTTTACATGGAACAGCTAATGATATATGCTGCTCTGTTCTGCTTAGAATACAAAGTAAATCCTATGGATATTCTCATAGAATTGAGAATTTATAAAGGAAACGAAATAATTGAGCATACTCCTGACGGTGAAGACATACAAAGTATCATGGACAAAATAGTTACATTTGATAAAATCATGGATAGAATCCAACATGAAGAGGTATAAACTATGGCCGACGAACTATGGGGTAAAACCTTAGATGAAGACTCTGAATTATATTTAGAGCATTATGGTAAAAAGTATCGTTCCGGAAGATGGCCTTATGGTTCCGGAGAAGATCCTTATCAGCATGATCCTAAAGGTTTTTATACAAGATACAAATCTTTGAAAGCAGATGGATATTCTGAACAGCAATTATGCAAAGAATTTAAACTTACTTCCGGACAGCTCAGAGCTAAAGTTTCTGCTGCTAAGGAAGCTGAAATGCTTGAGCGTAATGCATTGATAATGCAGTATAAAGCTCACGGAGAATCAAATACCGCTATCGCTGAAAAGATGGGTATAAATGAATCTGTTGTTAGAGCCGCTATAAAGCAAAATCAGGAAGGAAAAGTAGGAAGAGCTAAAGCCACTGCTGATATTTTAAAGAATGCTGTTAATGAAAAAGGTGTCATTGATATTGGTGCAGGGGTAAACCTTGAGTTAGGCATTTCAGAAACAAAACTGAATACAGCTATACAAATGCTTGAAGATGAAGGCTATGCTGTTCATAATATAAAAGTTGAACAAGCAACGAATAAAGGAAAGTTTACAACAGTTCGTGTACTTGCTCCTCCCGATACTAAATGGGAAGACGTGTATTATAATTTGGATAGCATTCATCAGTTAGAAGCGTATAGTCCTGACGGAGGAGACACTTACCAGCCTTTGGTTTCTCCAAAATCAATATCTTCTGACAGAGTTCTAATAAGATATTTAGAAGACGGCGGAGCGGATAGAGATGGAACAATAGAACTTCGTCCTGGCGTCGATGATATTTCATTAGGAAATTCATCATATGCTCAAATAAGAATGGGTGTAGATGATAAATACTACGCTAAAGGAATGGCATTCTATAATGATAATATTCCTGATGGGTACGATGTTGTAATCAATTCTAATAAACCTAAAGACGGTGGAATTGCTAAAGCGTTAAAACCCATGAAAGATGACCCAGAAAATCCTTTTGGCGCATTGATAAAAGCAAATGGTCAAACGTGGTATACAGATGAAAATGGAGAGCAGAAACTTTCCGTATGTAATAAGTTAAAAGAAGAAAGCGATTGGGAAGATTATAGTAAAAATTTAGCATCTCAGTTCTTGGCAAAACAAGATCCCGAATTGATAACTAAGCAATTAGATTTGACTTTGGGTAATAGAAGAAGCGAATTGGATGATATTCTTCAATGCGATAATCCAGCAATTAAACAATCGCTTTTATATTCTTTAGCTGACGATTTGGAATCATCTGCTGTTCATTTAAAAGCAGCTCCATTGCCTGGACAGTCTACTAAAGTTTTACTTCCTATTAATAGTTTGAAAGATAACGAATGCTATTGTCCGGCTTTACCAGATGGCCAAGAAGTGTGTCTCGTTAGATATCCTCATGCTGGTCCTTTCGAAATACCAAGATTGGTTGTTAACAATAGCAATAAAGAAGGAAAGAACTTAATAGGCAATAAAGCTATTGATGTTATAGGAATCAACAAAGCTTCTGCGTCTATACTTTCTGGCGCTGACTTTGATGGAGACGTTGCCATTGTTATACCTGTAAATGATAAAGTTAAGATAAAAACATCCAAACTTGAAGCATTAAAAGATTTCGATCCCCAGGAAGCATATCCTTATAAAGAAGGACAGAAAAAGGGATGGGAAAAAGGTTCTGATATGGAACAAAACCAAATGGGACAGATATCCAATTTGATAACTGATATGTATGCACAAGGTGCTACTGACGATGAGTTAGCAAGAGCTACCAAGCATTCGATGGTAATAATTGATACTGGTAAGCATAAACTAAATTATTATCAGTCAGAATTGGACAATGATATTCAATCGTTAAAAGATAAATACCAAAATCCTAATGGAAAAGTTCACGGAGGCGGAGCAAGTACATTACTCTCAAAAGCTTCCGGAGATATTAGAGTTCCTGAAATAAAGTATTACAAAGTAAACAAAGAAACTGGAGAAAAAGAAGCTGTATATTCTAATAGAGAGTATACTGATTATAAGAAAGTTAAGAAAGAAGGCAAACCTGCAGAAGGCGTTAATTATATTCATACTACAGATGAAAATGGAGAGAATGTGATATTAAAAGCCGAAAAGAAAAAGGCGACTACTACTATTTCTAAGATGGAAAACGTAAAAGATGCTTATGAGCTTTCTTCTGGATCTAAAGTAGAATCGTATTATGCAGATTTTGCAAACGCTCTTAAATCATTAGCTATTCAAGCTAGAAAAGAAGCGGCTTCTATAACACCGGTTAAGCCTGATGACAAAATCAAGAAATTATATTCTGAGGAAATATCTTCTCTTGAAAGTAAATTGCTGCAGGCTCAAAAGAACGCACCTAGAGAAAGAGCTGCTCAAATTAAAGCCGCTTCAGAAGTGCAAAAGTATAAAAAGGACCATAAAGGCATTGATTATAACAAAGATGATAAAGCCAAACTTGCAAACCGTACATTGCAGTCTGCTAGAGAGCAATATGGAGCTAAAATGTCTGGAGAAAAAGGAAGAAGTATAAAACTTACACAGAAAGAATGGGACGCAATCAATAACAACGCCATTAGCTCTGCAAAAGTAAAAGATATTCTTCGCTATACTCCTGATGAAGAAGTAAAGAAATTTGCAATGCCAAAAGCTCAGAATTATATTTCAGAAGGAAAGAAATCAATGATGAAGAGCATGTCTAGTAGAGGATACACATTAGCAGAAATAGCTGAAGCTTTGAATGTATCTACTACGACGGTTTCTAATTATACGTAATTATATTTTTGATATTTACCATAGGCATATATGGTATGCTTTATATAACGATAGAGCTATTAGTATCCTTCTTTTATACAGTATAGGTACAGGACGGGTATACTATACTGGCTCATAACAAGTGTTTGTGTGTGTTGATTGATCATGTTTAAAAGCTCCTTAATATTTTTGTATTATTTCACTTCCTTAAAGCGCCTATAGAGTAAATCTTTATTTTGTGCGCTTTTGTTTCGCATAACTAATTCATTTTAGTTAAAATAGTTCTATCGTTATCTAAAGTATACCGTATATAACCTATGTGTATGTAAACAGAATACTATTACTAAGCACTATAACGTATTTAATAAAGGATTAAAAAATATGGACAAAACTACAAATAGAAAAATAGCTTTGAGCACAATCGATAATCCTTGGAATCCATTAACACATTTCGATCAATGGCGACAATACGATGTAAAATCTGAAGCTTTTTGCTGTGAGTATTTGGCTAAAGTCGCTAATACAAATGTAGCAATGTCGGACGAAGAAATAGCAGAAGCTTTAGAGTCAGCAATTGATCAAATCGTGAGTTTGGACCCAAGCAATAGATACATTAAAGTTATTAAGGAAAATTAAAATGCAAAAGCAGATACTTACAAATTCACAAGTTGAAAAACGTTTTGTTATACAGAAAAATGAAAATGGAAAATGTTCACTTTCAAAGAAAATTATTGAAAACAAACAAAAGAGCACTGTAAAGGATACCGAAAAGGCATAGTGGGGGGTCGAAAGAACTACACCCCCTCCCCTAATCGGCGGGGTCTTGATATTTTCTCCGGGGGAATTTTTTGGTACACCTTTTTAAACTTTTAGTTTGATATTTTAGTCATACTTCAAAAGCGCCATTGTAAAAATGATTTGCCTGTCCCCGGTAAAAAGCCAAAAACCCCTATTGGATTGAAATGGCGCTTTTAAAGTATGACTAAAGCTTGATAAAATAGTATAAAAAGTATATTTAGGAGGATGGTTATGGCGCAAAAGGTCAATAAACCTCTTGAAAACCAAAGAAAGCTAAGGCCTGCCACAACCCCAGATGGAAGACAAAAGCAGAATGCGATGCTCGCAGTGGACTTAGTAGAGCAAAGATTAAGGGACGGTACCGCAACATCGCAGGAAACAACATTTTATTTGAAGCTAGCATCGCCAGTTGAAGATTTAAAGCAGAAAAAATTGGAAAAAGAAATAGAACTTATTGAAGCAAAGATAGATGCTATCCATAAGACAGCCGATAATGAAGCTTTATATCTCAATGCGATAAATGCTTTAAGAAAATATTCTGGGGAGGCCGATGACGATGAGTACCAATGATATTAAGACGTATGAAGATTTAAAAGAATTAGATTCTTTCGAATCCAGATACGAATACTTGAAATTGGGTGATAAAGTAGGCGATGAAACATTCGGCCATTCAAGGATATTAAACCAGACATTCTATACATCAGATGCCTGGAGAAAAGTTAGAGACGAAGTAATAATAAGAGATAACGGATGTGATTTAGGAATTGCGTCTAGACCTATAGGTGGAAAAATTTTAGTCCACCATCTCAATGCCATTACAAAAGAAGACATTATTAATCGTTCTCCTTCTTTATTAGATCCGAATAATTTAGTTTGTGTTTCTAAAAAGACGCACGACGCTATACACTTTGGTTCAAAAGAGGTTCTTTACAAAAATCCAATAGAAAGAAAGCCTGGCGATACAAAGCTATGGTAGAAAGGACAAATTATGGATACTATAGAATTTAATGTGTTGCAGTCCAATGTTGAAGATGAAACTGGATTTAAATGCTATGAAGGAACCCCCGGAACACAATCTTGTTGGTACGGAACTTCTCCGTTTTTCAACGATTTTAAATCAATGGTAGCAAACAAACTTGCGACAGGAACAATAGCATATTTGATGGACACTAAAGTCAAAATGATTTATGACAAGTTTTCTAACGCATGGTTTGAAATTTAAATTAAGGAGGTAATTATATGAATCCTATTGCCGCAGCATTGCTGTTTGGAGGAGAATCTGGTGGATCTTCAGACCCTATAGTTGCCTCCTCAGTTACTTATGATGGCACTTCCTCTGGCCTCTCCTCAGAAAATGTTCAGGATGCCATAGATGAAGTAAATGAAAAAATCGAAGAACAGCCAAACCCTATGATCTATAAAGGAACGTTAGGAACTGGCGGAACTATAACTTCATTACCTACTGCTAGTCCAGCTAATGAAGGACATGTTTACAAAGTCAAGACAGAAGACGATTATATACTTGATACTGTATATTATAGAGTTGCTTTTTTAGTAAGTACAGGTAATGTTTCCGCTGATAAATCTATGGATCCAGATTTTAGCAATATAGTTGATTCTGTTTCGGTTGCAGTTCCAAGATACAATGGAGTCGCATTTGTATTTGACGATAATAAGTTAGAAGTAGGAACTAAAGATGCAACTGGCTCTTTTGGTGGAAACGTTTATGTAAAGTCATTAATTGATGGCGTTCATTACAACAATAATATATATAACGCTGGAGAAATAATGGCATCAGGCAATAAAGCATCTAATCGTAATTGGGGGCCTATTACATATGGTCCGTCAATCCACGCAAAAGTTGGCGATATGTTTATTTCAAATGGCGCTGAATGGACACACATTCCTTCTGGCGATGATATGGTTATTGCGGATGAAGTTACTTATGATAATACTTCTTCAGCTCTTACATCAGAAAATGTGCAGGATGCTATTGATGAAATTAAAACATTGTTAGATAGTGTGGAAACTGAAGCCGAAGCCGCTCAGATACCTACCTTTACAAAGTCTCAGTACGATGCCCTTACAGAAGCTCAGAAAACTGATGGTACTTTAAGAGAAGTAAAGGACTATACTTTTGACGGAGAGATTAAGGTTGTTTATTCTAAGGCTTTTGGTAGCCGAGAATATTATGGAAAAGTTACAGATGAATATTACGTAACGGATGCAGAAGAGTATAAAACAGGTATTAAAGCGCATGTAGTAGTAGATTATTATTCCATACAAACAAGCTATCATAGTCAAAAAGAATATTTTGATGCCCAAGGTATTATTTCCACTAATAATGGTCTTATAGCCATTTCGAATTACGATCCTAACTATAATGGCGGAAGAATTGCATTATTCCCAGAACCGAATGCAGGAATGAATCAATTTTATCCATATGGACATAATATAAGGAACAAAAATCTGGTTGTATGTTGGGATAATTCAACAGGCACAGGCATTGGGACTATAGGAACTCCTAATGGAGGAGATGGTAGCAATGAAAGAAATGGTTACACATCATTTTCGTATAATGTTCCTATCTTTCTCACGCAAGCTGAAGCAGCTACTTACGTGACCACTGGACAAGGTTTAAACAAAGCAGTAAACTATAAGAATTCTAAAAAGTCTACAGTTCTTATTAGAAATAAAGAAGTTGTTGGTATTACAGATTCTAACGCTTTGCCTTTTGATGGAACCGGAAGTGATTTAAGTTCTACGAATGCTGCAGATGCTATCAAAGAAGTTAACTCTAAGATTCCTAGTGATATTCAGGCTGAAGATGTAGACTACGATAACACTACTTCTGGCTTAACGGCTACTGATGTAAACTCAGCTATCGATGAAGTAAATAATAATTTAACG